>NZ_CP111108.1:614628-1229256 GCF_026314295.1 Caproicibacterium sp. BJN0003 | reverse complement strand
CATCCTGAGAATTGAAGATACTGATCAGGAACGTTTGGTGCCGGGCGCTGTAGATGTCATTTATCATACATTACAACAAGTCGGTTTGCAGCACGACGAAGGTCCGGATCTCGGAGGAGAATACGGCCCATATATTCAAAGTGAACGGAAAGATATTTATCTTCCTTATGCTGAGAAGCTGGTAGAGGAAGGAAAAGCTTATTATTGCTTCTGCACGAAGGAACGTTTGGAATCTCTGCATCAAGAGAACACGTTCGGCGGCTATGATCGTCATTGCCGCAATCTTCCTAAAGAAGAAGTGCAGCGGCTTTTAGATATGGGTACACCGCGGGTTATTCGACAGAAAATGCCGCTGGAAGGCAGCACCACCTTTGTCGATTCCGTATTTGGAGAGATCACGATTGAGAATAAAATGTTGGAAGATCAGGTCTTAATTAAATCAGATGGATATCCAACTTATAATTTTGCTAATGTGATTGATGATCACCTGATGCACATTACGCATGTTGTGCGTGGATGCGAATATCTGACCAGTACACCAAAATATAATCTGCTATATGAGGCATTTGGCTGGGAAATTCCGGTTTATGTGCATTTGCCGCTGATCATGGGCCGTAATGCTGATGGGACAACCAGTAAGCTTTCAAAGCGTCATGGTTCTACCGGATTTGCTGATCTGATCAAGGAAGGATATTTGCCCGAAACCATTGTCAACTATATTGCACTTTTGGGTTGGGCTCCTAAAGATAATTGTGAAATTTATTCCCTGCAGGAATTATGCAGTGCTTTTTCACTCGATGGAATCAGCAAAAGTCCGGCAGTGTTTGATTATGAAAAACTCACTTGGATGAATGGGGAATATATTCACAAGATGCCGAAAGAAGAATTTATTCGAGAGGCAGCTCCTTATTTTAAAGAAGTCTTTGGGGAGAATCTGCCGGACACTGAAATTCTTGCAGATATTCTTCAGCCTCGTGTCCTGAAATTTATCGAAGTTCCTCAAATGCTGCAGTTCTTTAAAGAACTGCCGGATTATCCGACAGACTTTTTTATCAATAAAAAAAGCAAGGCAACTTTAGAGAATGCCCCAGTGATGCTCCAGAAATCGATTGATTTACTATCGTCTCTGGAAGATTGGAGCGTCCCTTCTCTGCATGACAAGCTGCTCCAGCTTGCGAAAGATTTAGAAGTGAAAAATGGAACTTTACTGTGGCCGGTAAGAATTGCCGCGGCAGGACAAACGGTGACTCCTGGAGGCGCAATGGAGATTTTATCTGTTTTAGGCAAAAAGGAATCCCTGAGAAGGCTAACACTGGGTCTTGAAAAACTGAAAGCGTAAGGAGCGTTAATCACATGAGTGATAATAAAATAGTGGAGCCAGCGGAAGAAAATTCCGGAAACTTTATTCATACCCTGATCGAGGAGGATTTGGCAGAAGGTGGACGCGATTATGGAAAAAAAGTCCATACACGTTTTCCTCCTGAGCCAAATGGTTATCTTCATATCGGACACGCCAAGGCAATCTGCATTGACTTTGGTACAGCGGAAAAATACGGCGGTATGTGTAATCTGCGTATGGATGATACCAATCCGACCAAAGAGGATGTAGAATATGTCGATTCTATCAAACGAGATATTAAATGGTTAGGATTTGACTGGGACGACCGCTTTTACTATGCGTCCGATTATTTTCCGAAGATGTATGAATTGGCAGTTAAACTGATTCGTGAGGGACTTGCTTATGTCTGCGAGTTAACTCCGGAGCAGATGCACAATAATCGTGGAGATTTGAGCCACCCGGCAGTAAGCCCCTATCGGGATCGTCCGATGGAAGAGAGTCTCGATCTTTTCGCGAGAATGAAAGCAGGAGAATTCGAAGATGGCAGAATGACGCTGCGTGCAAAGATTGATTTAAATTCCGGTAACTTTAATATGAGAGATCCGGTTATTTATCGAATTAATCATATGAAGCATCATCGTACAGGAAATGACTGGTGTATTTATCCGATGTACGATTTTGCACATCCGATCGAAGATGCAATCGAAGGAATTACGCATTCTCTTTGTAGCTTGGAATTTGAGGATCATCGACCGCTTTATGACTGGGTGATTGAGCATGTAGATTTACCTGCAAAGCCACGTCAGATTGAGTTTGCACGTCTCGGAATCAACAACACGGTAATGAGTAAGCGCAAATTGCGTCAGTTGGTAGAAAAGCATTATGTCAGTGGCTGGGACGATCCTAGAATGCCAACGCTTTGCGGACTGCGTCGCCGTGGTTTTACACCGGCTTCTATTCGCAATTTTTGTGAACGAATCGGAGTTGCTAAGGTGAATTCTATAGTGGAATTCAGCTTTTTGGAGCATTGTCTTAGAGAAGATCTGAATCAAAATGCACGCCGCACAATGGCGGTGCTTCATCCTATAAAACTAACGATTACCAATTATCCAGAAGGAAAAAGTGAAACGTTTGAAGTCGAAAATAATCCGGAATGTCCAGAAGATGGCACCAGAACTGTGACTTTTTCCAGAAATCTCTGGATCGAGCGGGAAGATTTCATGCAAGAGCCGATCAAGAAATATTTTCGAATGTTCCCTGGTAATGAAGTGCGTCTAAAGACTGCCTATGTGGTGCGCTGTACAGGCTGTAAGACGGATTCTAATGGGAATGTGACAGAGGTTCTGGCCCAGTATGATCCTGCTACCCGTGGCGGAAATACACCCGACGGGCGCAAAGTAAAAGGGACGATTCATTGGCTTGACGCTGATACGGCAATTCCCGCTGAAGTACGTCTCTATGATAATCTTTTTACGGTACCTGAACCGGAGCAGGAAAATTTTCTGGAATTGCTCAATCCGAATTCTTTGGAGATTCTCACAGAGTGCAAGGTAGAGCCTTCGATGATGCAAGCGAAAGCTCCGGCGTTCTTTCAGTTTATGAGGCAGGGATACTTTTGTTTAGATCAGGATTCTACTCAAGATCATCTGATTTTTAACCGTTCAGTGTCTTTAAAGGACAGCTTTAAAAAGAAGAATTGAACAAATTTAGATAAAAACAGGTTTGTTGTTCTTTTTTTAAAAAAGTTTTCGCAAAAAATGAATTTATTTTACCCGATTTTTTGAAAAACCATTCCGAAAATGTAACTTTTCTATCAAAAAACTTTACCAGCCTGTTTGTTTTATGGTATAATAATTCGGTGAGGGCTTTCGAAGATCGGGAACAATAATAATTTTCTTTGGGACTCTTATGAGTCCCAAAGAAATTATTTCTGCCGTGCAAGTCTTAAATGTTTTTGTGCAGACAAGCTGTGTTTATGGAGAAAATACAACTTTTGTTTACAAAAAATGATAGACGTGTTTTCGATATCCGAAAAACCATTCTTTGCAAAATTGAAATGGAGGAAAAAACTATGTCGAAGAAGATTGTCATTGCAGGTGCTTGCCGTACCGCTGTGGGCAAAATGGGCGGCGTCCTTTCTACAGTACCTGCAGCGAAATTAGGTGAGATCGTAATTCGTGAGGCAGTTAAGCGTGCCGGCATCCAGCCAAAAGATGTTGATGAGGTATTGATGGGCTGCGTTATTCAGGCAGCTCAGGGCCAGAATGTTGCTCGTCAGGCAACGTTAAATGCAGGACTGCCGATTGAGACTCCTGCGGTTACTTTGAATGTTGTTTGTGGGTCTGGTCTGAATAGCGTCAATATGGCTGCTGATATGATCCTTGCAGGAGATGCAGATGTTGTAATCGCCGGTGGCATGGAGAACATGTCTATGGCTCCTTATGCAATGACCAAAGCTCGTTATGGCTATCGTATGAACAACGCGACGATCATTGATACCATGGTCAATGATGGACTGTGGGATGCTTTTAATAACTATCATATGGGTATTACTGCCGAGAATATTGCAGAGCGTTGGCACTTGACCCGCCGCGAATTGGATGAGTTCGCTGCATGGAGCCAGCAGAAATGTGAAAAAGCTCAGGCAGAAGGTAAGTTCAAGAATGAAATTGTTCCTGTTGAAGTAAAGAAGAAGAAGGAAACTGTTATTGTTGATACCGATGAAGGTCCGCGTGCAGGCGTAACTGCTGACGGCATCTCCAAACTGCCTCCGGCCTTTAAAAAGCCCGATGGTGTTGTTACTGCAGCAAACTCTTCCGGAATTAACGATGGTGCAGCAGCAGTTGTCGTTATGAGCGAAGAGAAAGCCAAAGAACTCGGCGTTGTTCCAATGGTCGAATGGGTTGGCGGAGCACTTGCTGGTGTTGATCCTGCTATTATGGGTATTGGACCAGTTGCTGCTACAAAGAAAGCAATGGCAAAAACAGGCATGAAAGTTTCCGATATGGATTTGATTGAAGCAAACGAAGCTTTTGCAGCACAGTCTGTTGCGGTTGCTCGCGAGTTGAAGTTTGATATGAGTAAGGTAAACGTAAATGGCGGTGCAATTGCACTGGGACATCCTGTTGGAGCTTCCGGTTGCCGTATTTTTGTTACCCTCTTACATGAAATGCAGAAACGCAATTCTAAATATGGTCTTGCCACATTGTGCATTGGCGGCGGCATGGGTTGCGCAACGATTGTAAAGGCTTACAATAAATAAAGAGGAACAAACAAAATGAGCTATGTAAAGTTCGAACAGCAGGGAATGGTTGTAGTCCTTACAATTGACCGTGAAAAGGCTTTAAACGCTTTGAATGATCAAGTTTTGGACGACCTTAATGCTGCTTTTGATCAGATCGATCAGGACTATTTTCGTTGTGTAGTAATTACGGGAGCTGGCACCAAGGCTTTTGTTGCCGGAGCAGATATTGCGGCTATGAGCAAAATGACACGCTGTGAGGCAGTGAAATTCGGGCAAAAGGGAAATGAACTTTTCCGGAAAATTGCTAAATTTCCGCTGCCTGTTATTGCTGCAGTTAATGGATTTGCTCTTGGCGGCGGCTGTGAGTTAAGTCTCTCCTGTGATATTCGTCTTGCTTCAGAGAATGCTGTTTTTGGCCAGCCTGAGACCGGTTTGGGGATTACTCCCGGATTCGGCGGTACGCAGCGTTTGGCTCGCTTAATCGCAAAGGGAATGGCAAAGGAAATGATTTATGCCGGAACAAAGATTAAGGCGGACCGTGCTTATCAGCTGGGATTGGTGAATGCAGTTTATTCGCAGAAGGAACTGATGCCTGCTGCTATGAAATTGGCAAATAAAATAGCGGTAAATGCTCCAATTGCAGTGCGTGCAAGCAAGCAGGCTTTAAATAAGGGACTTCAGATGAATATGGATGAAGCTGTTGTTCTGGAAGAGCAGTTCTTTAGCAGTTGCTTTGAGAGCTGCGATCAAAAAGAAGGTATGACAGCCTTCGTTGAAAAGAGAAAGCATGAGCCTTTTGAGAATAAGTAATTTTATCTGTTATCTTCAGAAAGCTTTTTAAATGTTTTTCTTTTGATTATTACATCATAAATAGGTTGATTTCTTATAAATAATTTTTGGAGGTAAGAAGACAATCATGAAAGTTGGCGTAATTGGTGCCGGCACTATGGGCTCCGGTATTGCTCAGGCTTTTGCCCAGACAGAAGGATTTGAAGTTGCTCTTTGTGATATCAAAGCAGAATGGGCAGAAGGCGGTAAAGGAAAAATTCAGAAGAATCTTTCCAGCCGTGTTGCAAAGGGAAAAATGGAACAGGCCGCTGCAGATGCAATCCTTGCGAAAATCAGCACCGGCACAAATGAGATTGTTGCAGATTGTGATTTAGTGATTGAAGTTGCTCTTGAAAAGATGGATATCAAGAAAAATATTTTCAAACAGCTGCAGACAATTTGCAGGAAAGATGCAATCTTTGCAAGTAACACATCTTCTCTTTCGATTACTGAAATTTCCAATGGGCTTGACCGTCCTGTCGTAGGAATGCACTTCTTTAACCCGGCTCCTGTTATGAAGCTGGTTGAGGTAATTGCAGGAGAGACGACTACTGATGAGCAGGTTCAGAAGATTATTGAAATTGCCGAAAAGATCGGCAAAACTCCGGTACAGGTAAAAGAAGCTGCCGGATTTGTTGTAAACCGTATTTTAATTCCGATGATCAATGAGGCAATCGGTATCTATGCAGACGGCGTAGCTTCCGTTGAAGGAATTGATACGGCAATGAAGCTGGGCGCAAATCACCCGATGGGGCCTCTGGCTCTGGGCGATTTGATTGGCCTGGATATTTGTCTTGCCATTATGGAGGTCCTGCAGAGCGAGACCGGCGATCCAAAATATCGTCCTCATCCGCTGCTTAAAAAGATGGTCCGCGCCGGAAAACTCGGCCGCAAGACCGGTGTCGGTTTTTACGATTATCACAAATAATTCGTATCCCGATGCTTATTTAGGAATCGATAATCAGTATATTACTGTCAGTATCCCAGCAGACAGTGCTGTCTCTGATATTTATGATTCCGTTTTGTAACACAACTATAGTAGGAAGAAGGTATATGCATGGATTTGCACCTGTCCAAAGAACAAGAGATGCTTCGTAAGATGTATCACGACTTCGCGGAAAACGAAGTAAAACCCCTGGCGCAGGAAGTTGACGAAGACGAGCGCTTTCCTATGGAGACCGAGGAAAAGATGGCCAAGCTGGGCATGATGGGCATTTATTTTCCAAAGGAATACGGCGGTGCTGGCGGAGATGTTCTCAGCTATGCAATGGCCGTTGAGGAACTGAGCAAAGTTTGCGGCACTACTGGTGTTATTGTTTCTGCTCATACTTCTCTTTGCTGTGCTCCAATTTATGAGCACGGCACTGAGGAGCAGAAGAAACAGTATCTGCCAAAATTGTGCTCTGGCGAATGGATTGGCGCCTTTGGTTTAACCGAACCTGGCGCTGGTACTGATGCTCAGGGTCAGCAGACAACTGCTGTTCTCGAAGGAGACCATTATGTATTAAATGGTTCCAAAATTTTCATCACGAATGCTGGTGTAGCAAACGTATTTGTTATTATTGCTGTAACCGGTCATCACCTCAATGCAAAAGGCCGCAAAATTAAAGATATTTCAGCCTTTATCGTAGAGCGTGATTTCAAGGGCTTCTCTGTAAGCAAGCCTGAAAAGAAGATGGGCATTCGTGGTTCTTCTACTGCAGAGCTCGTTATGGAGGACTGCATTGTGCCTAAGGAGAATCTCCTGGGCAAAGAGGGTCAGGGCTTTAAGATTGCTATGGAGACTTTGGATGGCGGCCGTATCGGCATCGCTTCTCAGGCTCTCGGCCTTGCAGAAGGCGCAATTGAAGAGACCGTTAAATACACCAAAGAGCGTGTTCAGTTCGGTAAACGTATTTCTCAGTTTCAGAACACCCAGTTCCAGCTGGCGGATATGTATGCAAAGACCGAAGCTGCAAAGTGGCTGGTTTATTCCGCCGCAATGAAGAAGCAGAACCATGAGCCTTATATCGTTGACGCCGCTATGGCAAAATTGGTAGCTGCTGAGACTGCTAGTGATGTTACCCGCCGTTGCGTACAGCTGTTCGGCGGATATGGCTACACCCGTGAGTATCCTGTTGAACGCATGATGCGTGATGCAAAGATCACTGAGATCTATGAGGGTACTTCCGAGGTTCAGCGCATTGTCATTTCTGGCTATCTCGGCTTGAAATAAGGAACTGGAGGGAAATATTCGACATGAAAGTTATTGTTTGTGTAAAACAGGTCCCGGATACCTCTGGTGTCGTTGCTGTTAAAGCAGATGGCACTATGGATCGTTCTTCCATGGCAACAATCACCAATCCTGATGATATGAATGCAGTTGAAGCTGCTCTTCAGCTGAAAGAAAAAACAGGTTGCGAAGTAATTGTTGTTTCCATGGGACCCCCTCCGGCAGAGGGAATGCTGCGTGAAATCCTTGCCCGCGGTGCAGATCGTGCGGTTTTGGTTTCTGCACGTGAATTCGGCGGCAGTGATACCTATGCAACCAGCCAGATTCTGGCTGCTGCGATTAAGAAGATCGGCGTAGGTCCTGATGATATCGTATTTTGTGGCCGTCAGGCTATTGATGGCGATACTGCACAGGTTGGTCCGCAGATCGCTGAAAAGCTTGGTATGCCTCAGGTTACCTATGTAGCAGATATTAAAGTTGAAGGCAAAGATCTTGTCGTAAAGCGTATGCTGGAAGACGGATTTATGATGCTGAAAGTTCAGACTCCGTGTCTCTTGACCTGCATTAAAGAGCTGAATGAGCCCCGTTATATGAGTGTTGGAGGCATTTTTGAATGCTATTCCAAGCCTTTGGATGTTTTCAACTATGAGGCATTGAAAGATGATCCGCTGGTTGATTTGGATACAATTGGCCTTAAAGGATCTCCGACCAATGTGTATAAGTCTTTCTCGCCTCCGCTTAAAGGTGCCGGCGTAATGCTGGAAGGCGCAGATAAAGCAACTTGCGACAAGCTCGTTGGTATTCTGGACGGGAAACACCTTATCTAATTGAAAGGAGATGTAATAAATGGCTGAATTTAATAGTAAAGACACCGCCGCCTTTAAGGGCGTGTGGGTATTTTGTGAGCAGCGCGAAGGCGTAATTATGAGTACCACTTATCAGCTGCTCAGCGAAGGCCGTAAACTGGCCAATGACCTAGGCGTAGAGCTTTGCGGCCTTTTGCTTGGTCATAATATTAAAGAAGAGTACGTCAAGGGTCTTGGCGGATACGGCGCTGATCGTGTATATGTTTGTGATAGTGAGCTCTTAGAGACCTATACAACAGACGGTTATGCAAAAGTAATCTGTGATGCTGTCAAAGAGAAGAAACCTGAGGTTCTCCTGATTGGTGCTACCAACATTGGCCGTGATCTTGGACCTCGCTGTGCAGCTCGTCTGCATACCGGTTTGACCGCTGACTGCACCCATCTGGATGTAGACACCGAAAAATATAAGGCATTTTTAAAGACGACTTCTACCATTGATGTTGATCATACTCCCTTTGAGAACAATACCAATTTGAAGATGACTCGTCCGGCATTTGGCGGCCACTTGATGGCTACCATTATTTGCCCGCGTTTTCGTCCGCAGATGTCTACTGTTCGTCCGGGCGTTATGAAGACTCAGCCTTATGATGAGGCTGGTGCACAGAAGGTTGTTGTTGAGAATCTGAATGTTGCCCTTAAAAAGGACGATATCCATGTAGAGGTTCTTGATGTTGAGAAAGCAGCCAAGAAGATGGTCGATTTAATCGGCGCTGATATTGTTGTTTCCGTTGGACGTGGTATCAGCAAAGATGTTGAAAAGGGCATTAAGATTGCGCAGGATCTGGCTGATGTATTGGGCGGCGTCGTAGGCGCTTCTCGTGCAGTTGTTGATGCTGGCTGGATTTCTTCCGATCATCAGGTCGGACAGACAGGCAAGACCGTTCATCCTCGTATTTATGTTGCACTTGGTATTTCCGGTGCAATTCAGCATCAGGCTGGTATGCAGGATTCCGAATGCATTATTGCTATCAATAAGAATGCAGATGCTCCTATTTTTGACATTTCTTCTTATGGTATCGTTGGCGATTTGTTTAAAGTCGTTCCGATGCTGACTGAATCAATTAAAGCTTTGGAAGCAAGCAAATAAGACTCCTTCTTCCTAATTCTCTTAGTAAGAGAATAAAAAGCCGCCTTTTTCCCATTTGGGAGAAGGGCGGCTTTTTATTAATGTATTCTTAATTTACCGGAAAATATACAAAAGTTAGTTACTGTAAAATTAAAAAATGATTAAAAAAGGACCTCGTTTTTCATCGCCATTTGAAAAAGATGAAAAGCAAGGGCCTTTTTTATAGAAAAATGAGCTTAAATTTTGTTAGACTGGCGCCAAATATTCTGTGATTCAGCAGCTTTAATTAATTGATCACGGAATTTTGGATGTGCAACACTAATAATTGCTTCAGCGCGCTGCCAAGTGGAAAGTCCCTTTAAGTTTACTTTTCCGTATTCGGTAACAAGCCATTGAATATTACAACGGGTATCTGTTACGATAGAGCCATTTTTCAAAGTCGGTAAAATACGGGAAATAGTTTCTCCTTTTTTGTTGGTAAAAGTAGAAGAGCAACAAATAAAGCTCTTTCCGCCATGACTTAAATAGGCGCCCATAACAAAATCAAGCTGTCCGCCGGCACCACTGATTTGCTTAATCCCAGCAGATTCTGCATTCACCTGTCCATAAAGGTCAACATCAATTACATTGTTAATGGAAATAAAATTGTCAAGAGCTGCAACTGTGCGAACGTCATTGGTATAATCAACAGGTGCACTCATCAGTGCAGGGTTGTTATTCATGTATTCATACATTTCTTTGGAACCAGAACCAAAAGCATAAGTTTGACGCCCGTAATCAATATTTTTCTTCGACCCATTAATCTTTCCGGCTTTTGCAATTTTTACAAAAGCATCAACGTACATTTCTGTATGAACGCCAAGATCTTTCAGATCAGAATCAACGATCATGGAGCCAACGGCGTTGGGCATGCCGCCAATTCCGAGCTGCAGGCAGGCTCCATTTGGAATTTCTTCTACAATCAGTTTTGCAACAGCTTTGTCAATTTCAGTAGCAGGAGCTTCTGCACCAGTTGCGTCGATCGGATCGTTTGGACCTTCTACAACCATATCTACTTTGTTGATATGAATTCCTTCGTTAAAACCGCCTAGGCAGCGAGGCATATTTTGATTGACTTCAACGATAATCGTTTTTGCTTTTTCACACATTGCAGTAATATGTGAAGCACTGGGACCAAAGTTAAAATAGCCATGTTCATCCATAGGAGCAACCTGAATCATGGCAACGTCAACTGGATCCAGATTTTCGCGATAAAAGCGAGGCAGCTCTGAATAACGCATAGGGCTGTAATATGCCATTCCGAGAGAAATCATTTTACGTTCAATTCCACTCATATGCCAGCTGTTCCACGTAAAATGGGTTGGCGCATCCGGTACTTTGGCAATCTCCAAGGGGTGCATGACAACGCCGCCACGAAGTTTTACATCCGTCAGTTCATTGTAGCGTGCAGCTAAAGCCTTATCGAGAACAACAGGAGTCCCGAGACACCATCCATAATCCACCCAGTCACCGGATTTGACAACCTTGACTGCATTTTCAGCAGTTGTCAGTTTGCTTTGATATTCCTCATAAAAATCCATTCCAAAAGAACCTCCTACCACGTTTGGTTACTTTAATTATTTGTTTTATATTATATCAGGTTTGCTGCTAAAAGACAAGAAATCACTTATCCTGTCGGGCATTGTTGTATTTTTAAAAATATGGTAAAATTAAGCAAATAAAAGTAGGAGCGAAATAAATTGGATTCAAATGTTAATAAAGAAAAATTGTGTTTATTAAAAATGCTTCAAATTTTCAGAAAGAATTCAGATCAGGATCATCCGATTACCCTTTTAGAAGTCGGCAAACTTTTGGAACAAGAAGGTCTTTCCTGTAGCCGTAAGACACTCGGCAGAGACTTAAAAGCTTTAAAAGATGCTGGGTATGATTTTATAAAATCTAATGGCTCAAGCCAAAGAGGTTTTTACCTCGCAGAGTCGTCTTCATTCGAAACCGCGGAGGTACGTGTGCTGATGGATGCTGTTTTAAGCGCTCCATTTATAACAGAAGAGTGGACGAAACAGCTTATTGATCACCTCAAAAGCTTGATGAGTGTACATCAGGCGGAAGATATGTGCCGTCAAATCAGTTTTGACAGAACTTATAAATGTAAAAATGGAGAAATTTTTTATACAATTGATACGCTGGAAAAAGCAATCCGTGCCAAAAAGAAAATTCGGATGGTATATCAGCATCAGATCCTTTGGCACAACCGAGTAACGCTTGACTTTGGACGAGAATTTATTCTGAGTCCCTATGCTTTATTATGGAGTCATGACAAATATTATTTAGCTTGTAATTATAAAAAATATGATGTTGTTTCGAATTATCGCTTGGATCGCATGCACAAGGTGGAGATTCTGGAGGAGCCGGCGCGTCCATTTGAAGAAGTTTGTTCTTATCGTGGAACTTTTGATGCAGATGATTATTTGCGGCATTCTTTTTACATGTACAACGGGGAAAGGCAGACCCTTTTGATTCGCTGCAAAAATTCTGCATTAGAAATCATGTTAGATCGTTTTGGCGACTCTTTGGAATTCTTGGAGTGCGATCACAGTAGGGATGCATTTACAGCCCGTACAGATGTTAGTATTAGTGATGGACTTTATGAATGGCTTTTACAGTACAGTGGGGTAATGACAGTTTTGTCCCCAACAATCGTGCGTCATGAGATGCAAGAAAGAATTTGTGAAGTATATAAACGCTATCAATGTGCCCCAAATTTTCAAAATGACAATACTTAAAAAATGATCGGCTTTCAGCAAAAAGATTTTTACTGAAAACCGATCATCTTATTTTCCGGGAAATAATGTTAGGAAAACCACATATGCTCAACGAAAATTTCAATTCCAATTGCAATTAAAACGATTCCGCCGAAAAGTTCTGCACGGTTGCTCAAAAGAGGACCAAACTTTTTTCCAATATAAACACCAATGAGACAAAAAAAGAATGTTACGACTGCGATAATACTGACAGCTAAAAGCATTAACAGAGGTGTTGAGGCACCAACTGCATTCGGAAGAATTACGCCTGTTGCAAGAGCATCAATGCTGGTGGCAACGGCAAGTACTAAAATTTGTTTCCATGATAAATCATTTTGGTAGCAAACAGCTGTTTCTTTATGGCGGGATTCTTTTAACATTTGAATTCCAATAATACTTAAAAGGATCAAGGCAATCCAATGATCAACGCTTTCTATTAAAGAAGCGCCGGTAATTCCGACCAGCCATCCAATGATAGGCATGATCCCCTGAAATAATCCAAAACTGCAGGCTAATTTCAGAGCAAAAGAAAAGCGCAGCTTTTTTGTGACGGCACCGTTTGTGATGCTGACTGCAAAAGCATCCATTGAAAGGCCAACGGCAATTCCAAACAGAGCAAAATAGTCCACAGTTTTCCCTCCAGACAATTCAAGAACAATGTTTTTTATATTAAAACTTTTTAAATAGTTTGTCAATCATTTTAGAATATTAGAAAAGAAATTGCGATTTTTGAAAAATCATGTTAAAATAAACGCAATATGGGGGGCGTGAAAATGATAGCTTTGATCGATTATGGAGCCGGAAACCTGCAAAGTGTAATAAAAGCTTTTCACTATATTGGCTGTGAAGTCAAGGTAACAGCTGATCCGAAGGAGCTACAACGTGCAGATGCAGCGGTTTTACCCGGAGTAGGTGCTTTTGGAGATGCAATGAATAGTCTTCAAAAGTCAGGGATGGTTCCTGAAATTTATCACTTTATCGAACAGAATAAACCCTTTCTAGGAATTTGCTTGGGACTTCAAATGTTGTTTGAAAGCAGCGAAGAAAGTGATGGAGTTAAAGGACTTGGGATCCTTCCGGGAAAAATTCTTCGAATTCCAGACGGTCCAGGTCTTAAGATCCCGCACATTGGTTGGAATAGTTTGGATCTTAAGTGCCATACAGGCTTGTTTGAAAATCTTCCAGAAAATTCTTATGTTTATTTTGTACATTCTTATTACTTAAAAGCGGAAAAACGCCACCAAGTCATTGCGACCACCTCTTACGGAGTTGAGATTGATGCTGCTGTTCAGCGCGGCAATTTATTTGCGACTCAGTTTCATCCTGAAAAAAGCGGACAGGTAGGCCTGAAAATTTTGGAAAACTTTGTTTCAATGATCGGGGAGGGCAATGCTTAATGTATGCAAAACGAATTATCCCTTGTTTGGATGTGAAAAATGGACGAGTGGTCAAAGGAACCTCTTTTATTCATCTGAGGGATGCTGGAGACCCAGTGGAATGTGCAATTGAATATGATCATCAAGGAGCTGATGAGCTGGTTTTGCTGGATATTACGGCTTCTGCTCAATCAAGGGGAACGCAGCTGCAGTATGTTAGCTCTGTGGCAGATCACATTTTTATTCCATTCACGGTTGGTGGCGGTATCCGCACAGTAGAAGACTTTACAGCTCTGTTAAGAGCAGGCGCTGATAAAGTTTCGGTAAATTCTGCTGCAATTCGAAACCCAAAACTGATTGAGGAAGCTGCCAAAAAATTTGGAAGTCAGTGTGTTGTTTGTGCAATTGACGCAAAAAGGAGAGCAGAAGGCGGCTGGACTGTTTATATCAACGGCGGCCGTATTGATACAGGAATAGATGCGTTGGAGTGGGCAAAAAAGGCAGCCGAGTTGGGAGCAGGAGAACTTTTAGTGACCAGCATGGATGAAGATGGACAGAAAAAGGGATATGATCTTGCTTTAACAGCGGCAATTTCCGAATCTGTCTCCGTCCCTGTAATCGCTTCCGGTGGGGCCGGGGCATTAGAACATTTTTATGACGCTTTTACAAAAGGAAAGGCGGACGCTGTTTTGGCTGCAAGTTTATTCCACTTTGGAGAAATCAGTATTCCACAGTTAAAAGAATATCTTTCCGGACGAGGAATCTCTGTTCGGAAAGTATAATAATAGAAAAGTCAAGTTCTGTTTAAGAACTTGGCTTTTTCTAATATTAAAATGGAAATCTCCTGCATAGAAATAAAAGCGAGGAGGTGTCCTAAAAATGAAGAAAAGAAGAATTTTAGCTGCTGTTCTTTCAGTCGTTTTTGTATTACAGGCATTTTCGCTGCATGCCTATGCACTTTCAGATGAAGAACTGCCAGCCCCAAGTGCCTGCCTAATGGAAGCTGAGACCGGAAAGGTGCTGTATGAAAAAGCTTCACATGATCAGCGTCCTTGCGCATCTGTTACAAAAGTGATGACGCTCCTTTTGGTGATGGAAGCTCTTGATGACGGCAAGATCCATTTGGACGACCAGGTCACAGCCAGTGAACATGCTGCCTCTATGGGAGGGTCAGATATCTGGCTAAAAGAGGGAGAAACGATGAGCGTTGACGATATGCTCAAAGCGACAGTAATCGCAAGTGCAAATGATGCAGCAGTTGCTTTGGCAGAATTTGTCGCCGGAAGCGAAGACGCGTTTCTTGCTCAGATGAATGAAAAAGCGAAGGCGCTCGGTATGAACGATACGACCTTTAAAAACTGTAATGGCCTTGATGAAGATGGTCATGTGACCAGTGCTTATGATGTTGCAGTGATGTCGCGGGAACTGATGAAGCACCAGAAGATATTTGATTATACCGGTACATGGATGGATTCATTAAGGGATGGAAAAACGCAGCTCGTTAATACGAATAAGCTTTTGAAGAGCTATAAAGGAATCACTGGACTTAAAACCGGAACTACCAGCAAAGCTGGTAGCTGTATTTCGGCAACAGCAATGCGTGACGGTATGCACTTAATTGCAGTCGTTTTGGGTGCTTCCAATACGAAAGATCGTTTTAATAGTGCAGCAACCTTGCTAAACTATGGATTTGCAAACTGGTCTTTGAGTGCATTAGAAGTTCCGGAAGAAGCCTATCAGCCTTTAGAAATTCAGAATGGAATGGAGAATGAAGTTCCTGTTACAATTGCAAATCCGGGAAGTGCGTTAGTTTCGAAAGGAAAAGGGGAAGAGGTACAGTCAACAGTCTCTTATGACGAATTTTTAGAGGTTCCTATTCAAAAGGGACAGCAGGTAGGGGAGATTACTTATTCGATTGGGGACGAAACTGTTGGATCAGTACCGATTTTAGCAGCAAAAGATATTGAAAAAGCAGAATTAATGCCTGTTTTTCACCTGCTTCTCCAAAATTTATTTTCTTTCTCTGATAAATAACAGGAAACAAACACGAATTATGCTATCGTGCCTTGCAAATTTCATCAAGATATTGTAAAATATAAACAATCAAAAAGCGCAAGGAGGAATTAAAATTGTCTCTTCGCTATGACACATGTTACTTTGATTCTTTTTTATCTTCGCAGGAATATGAAGCGCTTGCCCCTCAAGTAAAGCTTGCACATCAGATCCTGCACAACGGAACAGGTCTCGGCAATGATTTTCTCGGCTGGGTGGATCTTCCTGTAAACTATGACAAAGAAGAATTTTCCCGCATTAAGGCAGCGGCAGAACGAATTCGTAAGAATACGGATGTCTTCCTAGTAATCGGTATAGGGGGTTCCTATCTGGGAGCTCGTGCAGCAATCGAATTTTTAAAATCGAACAATTACAATGCACTGAAAAAGAATTCACCGGATATCTATTTTATTGGGAATAGTATCAGCTCAACTGCTCTTGCGGAAGTCATGGAAATCTGTGAAGGAAAAGATGTTTCCATTAATATGATTTCTAAATCCGGAACTACAACGGAACCGGCAATTGCTTTTCGAGTCTTGCGTGCTCTTCTTGAGAAAAAATATGGTGCAGAAGGCGCAAAAGAGCGCATCTTCTGTACGACTGATAAGGCACGCGGCACTTTAAAGCAGCTGGCAACAAAAGAAGGTTATGAAACTTTTGTAGTGCCGGACGATGTCGGCGGACGCTACAGTGTTTTGACTGCAGTAGGACTTTTGCCGATTGCGGTTGCAGGATGCAATATTGATGCTTTGATGACCGGAGCTGCTAAAGCACGGGAAGCTTATGATAATCCGGAGCTTTCAGAAAATCCATGTTATCAGTATGCAGCGTCAAGGAATCTGCTTTATCGCAAGGGGAAAGAAATCGAGATCCTTGTAAGCTATGAACCATGTTTTACAATGATGAACGAATGGTGGAAGCAGCTGTTCGGAGAGAGTGAAGGAAAAGACCAAAAAGGATTGTTCCCAGCTTCTGTTGTTTTCTCAACAGATCTGCATTCGATGGGACAGTATATCCAACAGGGACGCCGCTCTATTTTTGAAACGGTTGTACTGTTTGACCATGCTAAGAAGGAAATTTATCTCGGAAATGATCCCGAAGATACAGATGGACTTAATTTCCTTGCAGGCAAGAGCATGTCTTATATCAATCAAAAAGCTTTTGAAGGAACCGTCCTTGCGCATACAGATGGAGGGGTTCCAAATGGAGTCATTCACGTCCCGGATTTTTCCGAAGATTCTCTTGGACAACTGATTTATTTCTTTGAAAAAGCGTGTGCAATTTCCGGCTATCTGATGGGAGTAAATCCTTTTAATCAGCCCGGTGTCGAAAGCTATAAGAAGAACATGTTTGCTCTTTTAGGTAAGCCTGGTTATGAGGCACAAAAGGAAGCTCTGGAAGTAAGGCTTCATCACGATAAATAAGATAAAATATAGAACGAAAAAGTAGGAGGATTCTACCATGATTACATTTATTACTGGCAAAAAAGGCTCCGGAAAAACCAAAAAACTGATCGATCGCGCAAACGAGGCTGTTAAAAATTCAAAAGGCAATGTTATTGTCATTGAAAAAGGGCTGAGGCTTACCTATGATGTCGATCACGCTGCACGTTTGATTGATATCGAAGCATATGGGATTAAAGGTGCAGATGCGCTTTTGGGCTTTATCAGTGGTATTTGTGCTGGAAATTATGATGTGACAGATGTGTTTGTTGATTCCACTCTCAAAATCATGGGACCCGATCTGGAAGCTTTGGTTCCTTTTGCAGAAAAAGTAAATGCTCTGTCTTCTTTGGCAGATGTGAAATTTACATTTTTGATTTCTGCAGATCATTCCGAAATTCCAGAAGCTGCACAGAAATTCATTCAAGAGGTCTAATTTTCTCGTTTAAGCGATGCTTCTTCTGCAAAAGCGCGCAAATCTTGTGGATTTTGTCTTGACAAACACTATCAATACTTATATAATAAACAAATGTAGCGCAATGTGCTGAGGTGTTTAAATGCTTTTGAATTTAGAAAAATTGTTTGCGGAAGAGAAAGGAAACCTTCCTTTTTCAGAAATGATTGATTTATCAAAAGTCGAGTACAATCAGTGTCATCCGTTTTCCTCTCCAGTTACGGTAAAGGGTACAGTCGTTGGAAAAAGCGGTTATTTACAACTGACCGGAAAGATTTTTTATCATCTTTCTGTTTTGTGTGACCGCTGCGAAGAACCCATCGAAAAGGACATGGAAATGCCTTTTTCTCACGTGCTCGTGAGAAGTGTATCAAATGAAGAAGACAGCGATGAGTACATTGTTACAGAGAATGATACCTTGGATTTAGCAGCGCTTGCAGAGGAAGATCTTTTGCTTTCTTTGCCGACTAAATTTCTCTGTAAGGAAGATTGCCGCGGATTATGTCAGATTTGTGGGAAAAATTTGAACCATGGGACATGCGGTTGTAAATCTCATCAAATAGACCCTCGTCTTGAGGTTCTAAAAAAATTGATAAATTGACCAGAGTAAAATAAGGAGGTGCTGAGATGGCGGTACCAAAGGCGAAATTGTCTAGTGCAAGACAAAATAAACGGCGTTCCAATGTTTGGAAGATTAGCGCTCCGGCTCTGATGAAGTGCCCAAAATGTGGAGAATATAAGCTCGCTCATCGGGTATGCAATAACTGCGGTTATTACAATGGCAGAGAAGTAATCAAAAAAGAGGCTTAAGCTTCTGTGATTTCCGGAAATGATAGAGAAGGAGGAATCCTTCTCTATTTTTTTGGCCGAGCAATTTTTGATGAGGGGGGTGAATACAGAAGTGGCAGTTTTTATTAAAGAAGTGCAGGCTGATACTCCAGCAGCGTTGGCAGGGATTACAGGACAGGATAAGTTGATTTCTATTAATGGACATCCTATCATTGATGTTTTAGATTATCGCTTTTATGAGACTAATCGGAATTTGGAGTTGGTTTTGAAGAGGGGAGATTCTGTTCGCACAGTTTCAATCCATAAGGGGCAATATGAGCCAATCGGACTCGATTTCGAAACTTATTTAATGGATCAACAACATTCTTGTGCCAATCGCTGTATTTTTTGCTTTATTGATCAGCTTCCAAAAGGAATGCGGAAAACACTGTATTTTAAAGATGATGATTCACGTCTTTCTTTTTTGTTTGGCAATTATATTACCATGACAAATTTAAGTGATCGCGAAGTGGATCGTATTATCCAAATGCATATCAGTCCGATCAATATTTCTGTCCATACTACAAATCCGGAATTGCGCTGTAAAATGATGGGAAATCGTCTTGCAGGGGAATCCTTAAAGTATTTGTATCGTTTGGCAAAAGCCAATACAAAGATTAACTGTCAGCTGGTGTTGTGTTCAGGCATTAATGATGGGAAAGAATTAGAACGAACTTTGAAAGATCTTTCTTCCTGTGTCCCCGCGGTTCAAAGCATTGCATTAGTCCCTCTTGGGGTGACGAAATATCGGGATGGGCTTTATCCACTCGTCCCTTATACACCGCAGCAGGCAAAAGAGGTGATAGGGCAGGCAGAAGCATGGGGAGAGAGATTTTTCAAAAAATATGGGAATCGTATTTGTTATGCAGCAGATGAATTTTATTTAAACGCGAATCTCCCAATCCCAAATGCCGAATTTTACGGCGATTTTGATCAGCTGGAAAATGGTGTTGGCCTTTTAGCTTCTCAGAAACAAGAATTTGAAATGGCAGCAGAAGATTTTAAAGAGCCCTCTCAAATGAGAAAAATAACACTTGCAACCGGAATAGCAGCAGCTCCATTTTTGAAGGAACTGCTTGACGGATTTCAAAGAAAATGTAATAATCTAATTTGTCAGGTAATCCCAATTCGCAACGACTTTTTTGGGACTACCATTACCGTGGCGGGGCTTATCACAGGACGGGACTTGATTGCCCAGCTTCAGGGAAAAGATTTGGGAGACGAACTTTTGCTGCCAACTGTGATGCTTCGGCATGAGCAGGATTTATTTTTGGACAATGTTTCAGTTGACGAAGTTGAAAAAACATTAAAAGTTCCGATTCGTTTAGTACCAAATGATGGATGGGAACTTTTGAATGCAGTATTAGGGAGGAAAGATGATGTCTAAACCGGTAGTAGCGATCGTAGGACGGCCAAATGTAGGCAAGTCCACTTTATTCAATAAATTGATCGGAGCTCGCCTCTCTATTGTAGAAGATACCCCGGGTGTAACAAGAGACCGTATCTATGGAGAGTGCGAATGGGATGGCCGAAAGATTTGCCTGATTGATACAGGTGGAATTGAAGTCAAAACAAGTGATCTTTTACTGTCACAAATGCGCGAACAGGCACAGCTGGCAATCGATACGGCAAATGTGATTGTCTTTGTAACCGACATCCATAGCGGCATTTTGGCAGCGGATCGAGATATTGCAGCAATGCTGATGAAAAGCGGTCGCCCGATTATTTTGTGCGTTAATAAAGTGGATTCTGTTGGGGAGCCCCCGATGGAATTTTATGAGTTCTACAACTTGGGATTAGGAGATCCGATTGCAGTTTCTTCAGTACACGGACATGGTACTGGCGACCTTCTCGACCGGGTCATAGAATTGCTCCCTGAGGAAACAGAGGAAGAAGACGCCGTCGATACGATTCATGTAGCTGTTATCGGAAAGCCAAATGCCGGAAAGTCTTCCCTTATAAACAAAATCGTTGGAGAAAATCGCTGTATCGTTTCTGATGTTGCCGGAACAACAAGAGATGCCATTGATACAGAGGTAGAGAATTCTTATGGCAATTTTGTTTTGATTGATACTGCGGGCTTGCGTCGAAAGAGCAGGGTTACAGATACGATCGAACACTATAGCGTTCTGCGGGCACAAATGGCAATCGAGAGGTCTGATGTGTGCGTTATTATGATTGATGCGACCGAGGGATTTACGGAACAGGACAGTAAAGTTGCTGGACTTGCTCATGAAAGCGGAAAAGGATGTATTATTGCAGTTAATAAATGGGATGCCGTTGAAAAAGATGGGCGGACAATGGAGTCCTTTCGCAAAAGTCTGCAGAATGATTTTTCCTTTATGGACTATGCGCCGATCATTTTTATTTCGGCAAAAACCGGACAGCGAATTGATCAGCTCTTTAGTATGATTAAACAAGTTGCAAAATCAAATTCGATGCGGATTGCAACCGGCATGCTCAATGATGTTTTGGCTCAGGCAACGGCACGTGTACAGCCGCCTACCGATAAAGGTCGGCGCTTGAAAATTTATTATATGACACAGGCAAGTACAAATCCGCCGACCTTTGTGTGCTTTGTCAATTCGGCTGAATTATTCCATTTTTCCTATCAGCGTTATCTGGAGAATCGGATTCGAGAGACTTTTGGACTGGAAGGAACTCCGATTCGCTTTATTATCCGTGAACGCGGAGATTCTTAAGGGGGAGAGAAAAAGAATGAATGGTTCAGATTTGATTGCTCCAAGTCTAATTGTAGCAGTTATTTCTTATTTGCTTGGAAGTCTTAGCTTCTCAATTATTTTTACAAAATTTTTTGAAAAAAAAGATATTCGAACAATGGGCAGCGGAAATGCAGGAGCGACAAATGTGTTGCGCTCCGTGGGGCCTAAAGCAGCTATTTGTACGTTTATTTTTGACTTTTTAAAAGGGGTAGCTTCGGTCCTAATCGGAAAGCTGATTTTTTCCATGATGCTGCCGTCCGGTGTGTTACTTCCCGAAATGGTTCAGTATGGTACCTATATCGCGGGTTTTTCCTGCGTTTTTGGGCATATGTTTCCAATCTATTTTGGTTTCCGTGGGGGAAAAGGTATTTTGACAACTGCAGCAATTATTGCCTTGATTGACTGGCGCGTATTTCTGGTTGTAATCGTAGTGTTCTTAGCTACCTTTGTAATTTCTAAGATCGTTTCTTTGTCATCAATATTAGCAGCGATCATGTATCCTGTTGGGACGTTTTTGATTAATTATTTCTTTGAGTATAAAACAGGAAATATGCCTTTTCGCTTTGTCCTTGTTACATCGGTGGCAACCCTCTGTATGGCGGCAGTGATTGTTATTCGCCATCACGGGAATATCAGTAGAATTTTGAATGGCACTGAGAAGAAGTTGTCTATAAAAAAGCATAATTCATAATAATATAAAAGAAAAAGGGGCTTCTTAAAAAGAAGCCCCTTTTTAACAAATTCAATTTTAAAAATGATGCATCAAACAGCGCGGGTAACCTTACCGGAACGCAGGCAACGGGTGCAGGCATAAATACGTTTAGGGGAACCATTTACCACTGCTTTCACACGTTTGACGTTTGGTTTCCAAGTCCGATTGGAACGTCTGTGGGAATGGGAAACCCTAATACCAAACACTAAATCCTTGCCGCAGATTTCACACTTTGCCATGAGTCTGCACCTCCTTTTATATATGGATAAATGAATTTTTACACAACAATGTTATTATACAAGACCCCAACTTAAAATGCAAGTGTTTTTTTCGATTCCTTTTGCACCGCTTTTGTAAGTCCTTGTTTTTTAGCTTCTGATGTATTATAATAACAAAATAATGAAGGAGTGTAGCCCAATATGCTTTTCAACATGATTCAAAGTATCATGAGCGGCAACGGAGTGAATATGAGCACGCTGATTTCTGGCATTTTTGCCATGTTGCTCATTATCTTTTTAATTCTTCCGCTACATGAATGTGCACATGGATGGGTCGCCTTGAAACTGGGTGACAACACAGCAAAATATCAAGGACGCCTAACATTGGATCCAATTGCAAGTATGGACCCAATGGGGACGCTTTGCCTTTTGCTTTTCGGATATGGGTGGGCAAAACCTGTTCCGGTAGATCCTCGGAATTTTAAAAATCCAAAACGTGATATGGCACTGACTGCTTTAGCGGGGCCTCTCTCTAATTTAATTGCGGCTCTTGTTGGTGCTTTGGTGCTGCGGATTTTAGTCCTGCCTTTTCACATGAATTTGGCAACGCCGGTGTGGCAGTTTTTTAGCTTTTATATTGGAATTAATATTTCTTTGGCTGTTTTTAATCTGCTCCCGATTCCACCGCTGGATGGTTCTAAAATTGTTGGAGGATTTCTTTCTTCTCAGGCTTTGTATAATTATTACAAATATCAAAATGTGATTTCTTTGATTCTGATTATGGTCCTTTTTATGGGATTTTTGGACCTTCCGCTCACTTTTCTGAATAATTTGTTTTACAATGGAATCAATGCGGTTGCAGATCTTCCATTTCGGCTGTTTGGATTTGTATAATGATTAATAAAACGAGGGAAAGATGGAAAAGCTAACCTATCAGCTAGAGGCTTTTGAAGGACCTTTGGATTTATTACTCTATCTGATTCGCAAGAACAAACTGAATATTTGTGATATTCCAATTGCTGAAGTTTTGGATCAGTATATGGCTCAAATTAATGCAGCAAAAGCTGAAAATATGGATGTGGCCAGTGAATTCTTAGAGATGGCCACACGCCTTGTCTATATTAAAACCGTTTACCTCTTGCCAAAGCACGAAGAAGCAGACCAGATGAAAGCGGAATTAAGCGGGCAACTGTTAGAATATGAAGAATGTAAGCGCGTTGCCGCTCTTTTGAAAGAAAAGTTTCAAATGGATTACTTTGTGCGGGTACCGGAAGAAATTGAGCCAGATTATACCTATCGCCGACATCATCTCCCAGAAGAACTTTACAATGCATATGTAAATACACTCGGGAAAAAGCAAATTTCTCAGAAACCTTCTCAAGAAAGCTTTTCTGGAATTGTTTCTCATAGAATCGTTTCTGTCGCTTCACAGATCGTTTTTGTCCTGCGCAGTCTTTGGAAAAAGCCTCAAATGTCTTATCGGGAACTTTTCGTTCACAAAAATGATCGTTCAGAATTGGTTGCAACTTTTTTGGCGGTATTGGAACTTGTTCGGGGAAAACGAATTCGGGTGGATGGAGATCATAATTCTGCGAAAGTAACGATCGTAAAGGAGAGAAAAAGAGTGCCATGGAAAAACAAGATCTGATTTCCGCAATAGAAGCACTTCTTTTCGCAAGCGGCGATCCTCTTTCTGTTTCCCGCATTGCTGAAGTCTTAAATCTCACACAAACGCAGGCTCAAAAAGTTGCAGAAGACACAATGACGGATTTTAATACCCGTCAGGGAGGAATCCAGATCATTCAATTAGAGGATTCTTTTCAGATGTGCAGCAGACCGGAGTTTGCTTCTCAGATCCGGTCTCTCTTGGAAATCCGGCGCAATACACCGCTTTCTCAGGCAGCAATGGAAGTCCTTGCGATTATTTCCTATAATCAACCGGTAACAAAGGCTTTTGTAGAGCAGATCCGCGGAGTGGATTGTTCAGGAGTCCTTGGAAGTTTGATGCAGAAAGGATTAATCGAAGAACGCGGAAGACTGGAGCTTCCGGGAAGACCTCTTCTTTATGGAACGACTTCTACTTTTTTACGTTGCTTTGGAATTTCCTCTTTGGAACAATTGCCTTCTGTACAGAAAGAAACGAAAGATGATGCCACAGAACCGGTGGAGAAATCTCAACTAGATGAATTAGAAATGAAAAGTGGAGAAACGATATGATAGTCCTTTGGATCATATTAGGGATTCTGTTGATTTTGCTTTTCTCTCCTCTTTATGTCACGATGATTTATCAAGAAAGTTTTTGTGCAAAAATTAGATTTTTATTTTTGACTTATACTTTTCTACCTGAAAAATCGAAAGAAAAGGCCGGTCAGAAAGAAAAAGAGCCAGCAAAACCAAAGAAGAAAAAAGAGGATACAGATTCTCAAAAAGATCAATCCAAATGGAAGAATCTTTTTAAAGAACGCGGACTTGGCGGAATGCTTGATCTTATTAAGAAGTTTATCGAACAGGTTACAGCGCCGATTAAAAAACTGCTTACACATTTTCATATTAAGAAATTAATCTGCGAAGTGAGCGTTTCAACAGAGGATGCAGCAGAGACCGCAATCCTTTATGGACAAGCCTGCGCAGTGATTTATCCTGCTGTGGCAATGCTGACAGAAGCTGCTAAGTTTTATCAGTTTACAGTGTCGGTAGCGCCTGATTTTGACAAGAAAAAATCTTCTGTTAACTTCGAATTGAAATTTCATGTATTAGTGATTTGGCTTTTGATTGCAGCAGTCCAAACTCTGTTTCATTTTATAAAATTTCGAAAAATGGAGAAAATATAAAATTATTTATTTTAGAAGAAAGCGGTGTATCAAATGAGCGAGCATCCAATTGAAGGACTTATGGGGACAACGCTGGAGAAAATCAAACAAATGGTGGATATCAATACCATCATTGGAGATCCCATTACTTCTCCGGACGGAACTATTATCATTCCTGTTTCAAAGATTAGTTATGGATTTGCTTCGGGCGGCTCAGACTTTGCTTCCAAAGTGCAAACGGATAAGAGCTTTTTTGGAGGCGGTGCCGGTGCAGGCGTAACAATTTCTCCTATTGCTTTTATTACGATCAGCAATGGAAATGTTAAAATGCTGCAGATCGATCCATATAATTCTTCCGCTGACAGAATTGTTGGAATGGTACCAGATGTCGTCGACAAAATCAGCAGTTTTGTAAAAGAAAGCAAAGAAAAAAAGGAAGCTAAAAAAGAAAAAGCATCAGAAGAAAATCCAATTGAAGATCCTCAAGTCTAATTTTTAAACAACATTTTTAAGCAGCCGCCTGCATATGATTCAGTGGCAGGTGGTTGTTTTGTATCAAAAAGGATTTTTGAGAATTGGAATCGTTCTGATTATTCTAGCTGCTTTTTTGATTCCCGCTAATGCAGAAGAACTTTCTGTTTCAGCAGAAAGTGCGATTTTAGTAAATGCAGATAGCGGAGAAGTTTTATGGGCAAAGAATGAAAATCAGGAATGCGCAATGGCAAGCACTACAAAAATCATGACAGCCTTGATCACTTTGGAACAGGCCGCCGAAGATGATAAAGTGGTAACCATTACAAAACAAATGACGGCAGTGGAAGGCTCTTCCATGGGACTTCAGCCGGGGGAGCAGCTGCGTCTGAGCAGCCTTGCGGCAGGAATGCTCAGCGTTTCCGGAAATGATGCTGCAAATTCAGCTGCGATTGCGATTGACGGAAGTGCAGAAAAATTTTCGGAACGAATGAATCAAAGAGCCAGAGAACTTGATATGGATCATACGCATTTTGTTACGCCCTCCGGGCTGGATGATGATGCGCATTATTCGACTGCGGCTGATATGGCAAAACTTACCTGTGCAGCAATGAAAAATTCTGCTTTTCAGAAAATTGTTTCACAGAAATCAATTCAAGTAGAGTTTATAAATCCGCAAATCAAACGGATGTATGCAAACCATAATCGGCTTTTAAGTTTTTATCAGGGATGTATTGGAGTAAAAACCGGGTTCACTAAAAAGGCAGGACGCTGTTTAGTGTCTGCGGCAGAACGTGACGGGGTACGTGTAGTAGCAGTCACTTTAAATGCGCCGGATGATTGGAATGATCACCAGAAATTATTGGATGAAGGATTTCAGAAGCTTCAGTCCATCACTTTTGATGATCGGTCTTTTACGGCCGAGGTCCCTTCTGCGACTGGTGGGACAATGATAGGAGTACGGGGCCAAATAGGGGATACAGTTGTTCTCCCAAAAGATAGTTACCCGGAACGCACAGTTGAATTGCCGCAATTTTTGTATGCTCCGATTGAAAAAGGGCAGTGCGTTGGGAGAGTCGTCTATCGGTTAAATGGACAGATTATTTCACAGACTCCGATTCTTGCAGATTCGGATGTGCCTGAAGAAAGAAGCAAACAATCAATCTTTGACCGAATAAAACAATTTTGGATGTCTTGCTTTCCGTAAAATCAGAAAGAACGAAAAATGAGGAGAAATCAAAATGGCAGAAAAAATCAGATTACAAAAAATCCTTGCAGACAGCGGGGTTGCTTCACGCCGAAAAGCGGAATCTATGATAGAAGCAGGAAAAGTTCAAGTAAATGGAAAAACTGCTGTGATAGGGGATAAGGCGGACCCAAAGCATGACCAGATTTCTGTAGAAGGAAGGCTCCTCAATACTCGTGTGAATGAAGTTTATTTGATGCTGCATAAACCAAGAGGATTCATTACTACTATGCAGGACGAAATGGGAAGAAAATGCGTTGCGCAATTAGTGCAGGATGTACCGACACGCGTTTATCCTGTAGGACGCCTTGATCGAGAGAGTGAAGGATTACTTTTGATGACGAATGACGGCGATTTCGCAAATGCAATGACACATCCTTCTAAGCATGTACCTAAGGTTTATCGAGTAACAGTGCACCCAACCATTACTGAAGAACAGCTTCTTCAATTTGAGCTTGGAATGGAAATTGATGGGTATAAAACGGCTCCGGCTCAAGTCCGGGTGCTGAAAACAGAACCGGGACGAGTCGTTTTGGAAATTGTTCTGCACGAAGGAAGGAACCGCCAAATTCGTAAGATGTGTGAAGCAATGGGCCTTGAAGTAGCGCGTTTAAAAAGAATTGCGATGGGTCCTGTTCGTTTAGGAATGTTAAAGCCCGGAGAATGGCGTTATCTTACTGCAGAAGAGTTAAACGGTCTTCAAAACGAAGCAAAGCATGGGTCATCTTCAAAAAACGAGAGGGAGTCTCCCTCTTCTCATAAGAAAACTTTTAAGCACAACCCAAATCGTTAAAAATTTGTTTTATTTGAAATACTTGCCAAGCGAAACAGAATCGTCTATAATCATTTTGTTATAGCAATGATGATTAGAAATCAAAATTGTGTCTGATCAATTTTGAAGGCACATGACGGGAGGAATCAGAATGAGTATTGCCGGCAATGCTGATTTAAAGCAAGCCTGTGATGCTGCAGGTAAAACCAGAGGTCATCAACTTCTGGAATCCCTGTTTGACAAAGGTACTTTTCATGAAATTGGTCGTTTTTCCAAGTCAGGAGAAACTTATACGGAAGCTTGCGCCGGATTTGGAACAGTTGAGGGTTGCCCTCTTTATGCTTTTGCCCAAGATAGCGATGTAAATGGTGGAGCTATGAGTAAGGCACAGGCAGAAAAAGTTCGCAAAATTTATGCGCTGGCAGTAAAAACAGGAGCTCCGATTGTAGGCATTTTTGATTCCATTGGAGGCAAGCTGGTAGAAAAAGGGGACTTGCTTTCCGCTTATGGGGAGATTTTGCGCGATGCAAATAATCTTTCCGGTGTTGTTCCGCAGATTTCGCTGGTCCTGGGCCCTTGCATTGGAACTTCAGCAATGATTGCAGCAGGTGCGGACTTTATAGTGATGAGTAAAAAAGGACAGCTTACTATTGCACCAAACGGAGAGGGCGGGTTTTCTCAGGAAGCTGCTGAAAATGGCATTGTGGCGCTTGTCAAAGACTCCGAAGAGGAAGCTATAAAGGCTGTTCGTCAATTGATTATAAAACTGCCGTCCAATAATTTGGAACCGGCTGCTTTTATGGAAGAATCTGAAGCAGTTTCTGTACCGTCTGTAGAAAATACGGCAAAAGAAGCTGCAAAAGCAGTTGCCAGTAAAGATTCCATTATGGAGCTTTCTCCGGATTTTGGGAAAGATGTTTTTACGGCTTTTTCTGGAGTCGGAATTGGAACAACTGTAGGATTGGTTTCTTATGATGGAGAACTAACCGAAGATGATTGTGTAAAAGCCGCACGGTTTATTCGCTTTTGTGATGCATTTAGTATTCCAGTTGTTTCTTTTGTAAATGCGAAAGGATTTTTATCTTTGCGTGCAGCTTCTATGCTGAGCAGTGCCTATGCGGAAGCGACTGTATCTAAAGTAACCATTGCGGTTGGAGATGCTTATGGCCCTGTGTATATTGCAGTTGCTGGAAAAGGTGCAAATGCAGACAGTGTCGTTGCATGGCCGCAAGCTGTTATTTCTGCACTTGCTCCCGAGACAGCCGCTGTTTTTCTTTGGAATGATAAGCTGAAAGATTCGAAAAATTCTATTTCGGATCGCAAAAAAATGATTGAAGAATATCGAGCAACAGAAGCTTCTCCATTGCAGGCAGCAGCGCAGGGCTTAATTGAAAATGTGATTGAGCCGGAAGAGACCCGCAGCCAAATTCAAAAGGACTTGACGATGCTTTCTGGAAAACGTGTACATACATTTCCGAAAAAGCACAATAATATTCAGCTTTAAATGAGATCGCAACAAGTCATAAGATATATGCACTGTATTGAAATCTTTTGAAAGTTTAGGAGGACTTATTTGCATGAAAAATCTGAAAATCACGGTAAATGGAATTGCTTATGACGTTCAGGTGGAAGAGGTTAATGGAACGTTTGCTGCAGCTCCAGTCATTGCACCGGCTCCTCAGTATAAGCCCGTGCCGATGCCTCGCCCGGTAGCTGCTCCTGTTCCCGTGGCTGCTGCTCCTATTGCTCCAGTTCCGGTAAAAGCTTCGTCAGTATCCGCTGCCAAGCCTTCTGGGAATGCAGAAACAGTTGAAAGCCCGCTCCCGGGAAATGTGATGAGTATCAATGTTAAACCTGGGGACTCTGTCAAAGCAGGACAGGTCCTTTTAATGCTTGAAGCTATGAAGATGGAAAACGAAATTGTTGCACCTCATGATGCAACAATTAAGAACGTGTGTGTAAACAAAGGGGATACTGTTGACGCAGGTGCTCCCCTTGTAATTATTTGCTGAGGGGGTAACCATAATGACAAAAAAAATTGGTATTACAGAAACGGTCCTGCGCGATGCACATCAGTCTTTAATTGCAACCCGTATGCCTATCGGGGATATGACGCCGATCCTTGGAAAACTGGATCAGGTCGGATTTCATTCCCTAGAGTGTTGGGGCGGCGCTACGTTTGATGCCTGCCTTCGCTTCTTGGATGAAGATCCATGGGATCGTTTGCGCACAATTCGTAAGATGTGTCCGAATACAAAGCTTCAGATGCTGTTCCGTGGCCAGAATATGCTGGGCTATCGTCATTACGCTGATGATGTCTTGGAGTATTTTGTCCAGCGTTCTGTTGCAAACGGTATTGATATCATTCGTATTTTTGATGCACTCAATGATATTAAGAACCTGAAAGTTGCTATTAAGGCGGCAAAAAAAGAGGGTGCACATGCTCAGGTAGCAATTTGTTATACCACTGGCCCTGTGTTCACAACGGATTATTATGTCGAATATGCAAAGAGAATTGCGGATGCCGGTGCAGATTCTATCTGTATTAAAGATATGGCAGCCTTGCTGACTCCTTATGCAACTTCAGAACTAGTGACCGCTTTAAAGAAAGCGGTCGATCTTCCGATTCAGCTTCATACGCATTATACTTCTGGCTTGGCTTCTATGTGCTTACTTAAAGGAATCGAAGCAGGAGCTGACTTGATCGATACTGCAATGTCTCCGTTGGCACTGGGCACTTCACATGCACCGACAGAGTCCATGGTCGCAGCTTTGCAGGGGACTCCTTATGATACCGGTCTTGACTTAAAATTGCTCAATGAGATTCGTGAGTACTTCATGGGTTTGCGCAAGAAATACTTTGAAAGTGGCCTCCTTGATCAGTCCATGCTTGCAACGAACACCAAAGCGCTTGTTTATCAGGTACCGGGCGGTATGCTTTCAAATCTGCTCTCTCAGCTGAAGCAGGCAGGCAAAGCGGATCGCATGGATGAAGTGCTGCAGGAAGTTCCGCGTGTTAGAAAAGATGCCGGATACCCGCCGCTCGTTACGCCGACTTCTCAGATCGTAGGAGCACAAGCTGTTTTTAACGTGATTACCGGACAGCGTTATAGAATGTGCACAAGAGAATTTAAAGATTTGATTGCAGGAAAATATGGTACTACACCGGTGCCGATTGACGATGCTTTCGCAAAATCTATTATTGGTGATCGCGAAAGAATTACCTGTCGCCCGGCAGATCTTTTGAAACCGGAACTCGAAACCCTCAGACAAGAGTGCGCACAGTGGATGGAGCAGGAAGAAGATGTTCTTTCCTATGCACAGTTCCCACAGGTTGCAAAAGAATTCTTCCAGAAACGTGCAGAAAAGAAATATGGGATTGATGCTGCACATGCAAATACTGCACAGCAAATTCATCCGGTCTAAGACGAACTTTTTAAATCCAGTTCCAGCTATTGGAGCTGGATTTTTTATTTAGTTGACAATACTGCCTGATTTCTGGTAAAATAATATGAAAATCATTTCTCTTAAAAAACAGCATAGGGATGGTCATTTTGCTAAAAAGTATGACAGGCTTCGGGAGAATGGAAGCCGTAAAAAACGGAAGAGAAATTTCAGTAGAGATCAAGTCGGTTAATCACCGCTATTTTGAGTTTTCCTCTCGTATCAGCCGTGGATATGATTTCTTGGAAAGTAAACTAAAAGCATATCTTCAGCAAAAACTTTTTCGAGGAAAGGTAGAGGCCTTTATTTCTATTGAAACGCTGCAGGATACCGCAGCGCAAGTACATGTTAATTATCCGCTTGCGGAAAGCTATCTAAAGTCTCTAAGAGAGCTGCGTGACCGCTATGATCTTCGGGACGATATTTCTGTGATGGCAGTCTCGCGTTATCCGGATATTCTAACAGTTGAGCATGAGCCGGAAGATGAAGAAGCGCTCTGGAATGATGTTAAAGAAGTTGCAGAAGGTGCCCTTGGTGCTTTGCTTGCTATGCGGGAAGCAGAAGGCGTTAATCTTAAAAAAGATGTTCTTTCCCGCGCAGAGTGTATTTTACAGATGGTTCAGAAAGTCGAAGAACGTTCTCCTCAAACAGTGGCGGAATACAATGAAAAGTTGATTGCCAGACTGCATGAAATATTGGGGGATACAACTGTTGATGAGGAACGCCTTTTGACGGAAGCTGCTATTTTTGCAGATAAAGTGGCCGTGGCGGAAGAAACAGTCCGGCTGCGCAGCCATTTTGATCAGTTTAAAAAGCTTTTAGATTCAGAAGGGCCGATTGGCCGAAAACTGGATTTTTTGGTGCAGGAAATGAACCGAGAAGCAAATACAATCGGTTCCAAAGCATGCGATACACAAATTGCTTATCTTGTAGTAGATATTAAAGCAGAAATCGAAAAAATTCGGGAACAGATTCAGAACATCGAATAGAAAAGGTGAAAAAGAAGCAAGATGAAATTAATTAATATTGGATACGGAAATCTTGTTGCGGAAGATCGCATTATAGCGGTTGTCAGCCCAGAATCTGCACCGATCAAACGAATTATTGCCGATGCCAAAGAGAGGCACACTTTAATTGATGCGACGTATGGCAGACGTACAAAAGCGGTTATTATCACAGATAGTGAGCATGTGATTCTCTGTGCACTTGTTCCTGAAAAAGTTGCAAAGCGCGGGGAAGACCGCCAAGAGGAAACAGCTGAAGAAGAGGAGTTGAGTCATAGTGAATCATAGAGGTTTGCTGATTATTTTTTCTGGCCCTTCTGGTAGCGGAAAGGGGACAGTCTTAAAACGTTATTTTGAAAAATATCAAAATGCTCAGTTGTCTATTTCTGCTACGACCAGAGATCCGCGCCCCGGAGAAAAAGATGGAGTTTCCTATTATTTTGTCAGTCAGGAAAAATTTCAATCGATGCAGGAAAATGATGAGCTTTTGGAAAGTGCAAAATATTGTGATCATTGCTATGGAACTCCTAAAAAGCCCATCGAAAATTGGCTCAATGAAGGCAAAGACGTATTCTTGGAAATTGAGGTGCAGGGGGGAGCACAGATTCAGAAAAAAGTTCCCCAAAGTGTTGGAATCTTTAATCTGCCGCCTTCCTTAAAGGTTCTGGAATCCAGGCTTCGCGGACGCGGAACAGAGACAGAAGAAGTTGTAGAGAAACGTCTTGCAGCTGCAAAACAAGAAATTTCGCAGGCTGTTCATTATGACTATCTCTTGATCAATGATGATATTGAACAGGCTGTAGAAGAGCTTGCCCAGATTATTCATGCTGAAAAAATGAGATCAAGCCGAAATCAGGATTTAATTGAAAGGATGCTGGAAAACCATGATTAAACCAATTGCTGATAAATTGACAAAAAAAGGACAAAGCCGTTATTCTCTTTGCGTAGGAGTTGCAAAACGTGCCAGAGAGATCGTTGCTGAAGCTGAAAACAATCCAGAGGAAATTTTAGTTGAAAAGCCGGTAGAAGTGGCTGTGCGCGAATTACAAGAACATAAATATGAAATCGTCCCAGGCAAAGAGGGCAATACTTCCGCAAAAGAAGAAGCGGAGCCGAAATTTGAGTCAGAAAACGATTCAGAACAAAAATGATTTTGTGAAACAGGAGCAACAAATGTATCTTGCAAAGGTTGCTGTTGAAAAAACAGTCTATCATTTTGATCAGCCTTTTGATTATTTGATTCCGGATTTTCTTTTGCCAACAGCAAAACCGGGATGCCGCGTATTGGTCCCTTTTGGAACCGCCAGTGCAAAGCGGCAGGGAATGATTCTTGCGACTGAAGAAAGCAAAGAGAAACCTTCCATAAAGATAAAACCATTGGAAGCGGTGCTGGATTCGGCACCGCTTCTTTCAAATGAGGGGCTGCTCCTGGTTTCTTGGATAAAAGAGCAATATTTTTGCACGTTATATGAAGCTGCAAGACTTCTATTTCCAATTGGATTCCAATATCATATCAAACGCTTTTTCTCTCTTACCAAAAGGGTTTCCGAAGAATCACTTCCTTCCTATTCGCAGCAGGAGCAGGAGATCATTCGGCTTTTGCAACAGATTGGAAAGCCGGTTGAGGAAAAAGAGCTTTTTGCGGTGCTAAAAGGAACAAAGAATGTAGAATCTGTTTTGAAAGAGCTTTTTTTAAAAGGAGTTTTAGAATATAAAACGGATTCAGTGCAAAAAATTAGCGATGCAACGCAGAAAATGATTCGGTTAAAAGATCCGGAAAATGAGGAATTTCCTTTTCGCTTGACCGCTCGTCAAAAAGAAGTGGTCCAAGTATTACGGGATGCAGGAGCAGCATCTGTAAAAGAAATTTGTTATTATACCGGCGTTACACCTGCAGTTCCTGACAATCTGGTGAAAAAGGAAATTTGTGAGTTCTTTGAAAATCCTGTTTATCGAAACCCTTATGAATCTGCTGATCAAGAGATGGAAAACCGTGAGCTTATTTTATCAGCGGAGCAGGAGACCGCATACCAACATTTAAAGTCCTTGTATGATTCTTCCAAGACCCAAAGTTCACTTTTGTATGGAATTACAGGAAGCGGAAAGACTAGTATTTTTCTAAAGCTGATCGACCGTGTACAGCAGGATGGAAAAGGCGTTATTTTGATGGTCCCTGAAATTTCTTTAACCTCACAAATGATTGAAATTTTTCATCGCCGATATGGTTCTCAGGTTGCAGTATTTCACAGCGGACTCTCGATGGGGGAACGCATGGATGAATGGAAAAGAGTACGGGACGGAAAAGCTTCTATCGTGGTTGGAACTCGTTCTGCGGTATTTGCGCCACTTTCAAAAATCGGGCTAATCATTTTAGATGAAGAGCAAGAAGATACTTATCAGTCAGAGCAGTCTCCACGCTACCATGCGCGGGATATTGCCCATTTTCGCTGTGCTTATCATCATGCGCTATTATTACTTGCTTCTGCTACCCCCAGAATCGAAACCTATTATGCTGCGCAGAAGAAACGAATTGGATTTGATGTACTTTCGAAGCGCTTTGGAACTGCGATTCTTCCGCAGGTAGAAATCTGTGATATGAATCGGGAATTTGAAGCCGGAAATACCACGATTCTTAGCAGCCCCCTTTTAGAGGCATTAAAACAAGCTTTTTTGAAAGGGGAGCAAGCAATTTTGCTTTTAAATCGCCGGGGATATAATACATTCGCTTCTTGTAGAGCTTGTGGGCATGTTATTACTTGTCCGCACTGCAGCATTTCATTAACCTATCATCGTGCAAACGGTCGCTTAATGTGTCACTATTGCGGATATTCCGTTCCATTTACAAAAGAGTGTCCATCTTGCCATGAGGAAAAGGTTCATTTTGGAGGATCTGGGACACAAAAAGCAGAGGAGCAACTGCGAAATCTATTGCCTGAGGCAAAAATTTTGCGCTTAGATACCGATGCGACGATGAGTAAAAACGCTTATGAAATAAAATTGAATCAGTTTCGAAGGCATGAATACGATTTGATTGTAGGAACCCAAATGGTAGCAAAAGGACTTGATTTTGAAAATGTAACTGTTGTGGGCGTCCTTTCTGCCGATCAAGCGCTTTATTGTGATGATTTTCGCAGTTATGAACATACTTTTGATTTATTGACGCAGGTAGTCGGAAGAGCAGGCCGTGGAAATTTGCGCGGCAAAGCTTTTATACAGACTTATACCCCAGAGAATCCCATTTTAGATCTTGCCAAAAGACAAGATTATCCTGCTTTTTATCAATCCGAAATTGCAATTCGAAAGGCAATGCTTTATCCGCCTTTTGCGGATATTTGTGTGGTTGGATTTATTGGAAAAAATGAGCAGGCAGTCAAAAAATGCAGTGCTTCTTTTTTAGAAAAATTACAGGCAATCGCTTTGAATGAATATTCGGAACTTCCCCTGCGCGTCTTGAGCCCTTCACCAGCTTCTATCCCACGGGTAAGTGATAAATACCGGGATAAACTAATGATAAAATGTCGTAATAGTAAACGCTTTCGCGAAATGATTTCAAGGCTTTTAATCTTATTTGGAAAAAATCATGAGTTTCGCGGAATCACCGTTTTTGCACAGATCAATCCATGTTATGTGTTATAATAGATTTTAGGAGGTCTTTATCATGGCAATCAGAAACATTTTAAAAGAGGGAGAACCCACGTTAACGGCACATTGTCGTACAGTTGAGCAATTTAATGAACGTCTCCATATTTTATTAGACGATATGTATGAGACGATGATCAAAGCAGATGGTGTCGGTTTGGCAGCCCCTCAGGTTGGGATACGCCGTCGTATTGTAGTAATTGATGTCGGTGACGGAAAAATTGAAATGATTAATCCGGTTTTTACGCTTCGGGAAGGGGAGCAGGAAACAATAGAAGGTTGTCTTTCTTTTCCGGGACAATATGCACTGACAAAACGCCCAAAGCATGTAAAAGTGCATGCACAGGATCGTACTGGAAAACCTTTCGATTTGGAAGCATCGGATTTTTTGGCTACTGCTTGCTGCCATGAGATTGATCATCTCGATGGAATTCTCTTTCAAAGTCACGCAATTCGCATGCTGACTGCAGAAGAATTAGCAAAAATGAGATAATTTTGTTCTGATACACATAAACTAAGGATAATGGATGTGGTACAATGCGGATTTTATTCATGGGAACACCTGATTTTGCAAAGACTTGCCTGCAAAAGCTGCTAAATTCAAAGCATGAGATTTGTGCTGTTTATACGCAGCCGGATAAGCCGGTCGGAAGAAAACAGAAATTAACACCGTCTCCGGTTAAAGCTTTAGCGCAGGAAGCAGGAATTCCGGTCTTACAGCCGACGACCTTGAAAACAGAAGAAGCTGCCGAACAGTTTCGCAGTTTTCATCCGGATATTGCAGTTGTGGTGGCTTATGGAAAACTTCTTCCGAAAAAGGTCTTGGAGATTCCACCGCAGGGCTGTATCAATGTTCATGCGTCTTTGCTGCCGAAATATCGCGGGGCAGCACCGATTCAATGGTCTGTTTTAAATGGAGATAAGATTACCGGTGTTACCACAATGTTTATGGCAGAGGGGCTTGATACAGGTGACATGCTCCTCAAAGCAGAAACATCCATTGGTCAGAATGAAACTTCTGGAGAATTGGGAAATCGATTGGCAGAACTGGGAGCAGACCTCTTGCTCCAAACGATTGAAGAGTTGCCTAATATTATTCCTCAGCCGCAGGGGGAGATGACAACTGCTTATGCTTCTATGCTGGACAAGACCATGAGCCCGATTGATTGGAATAAAGATGCACTCGAGATCCATCACCAAATATGCGGATTGAATCCATGGCCGACAGCTTCTACTGTTTTCGAAGAGATTCCTTTGAAAATTTGGAAAAGCAAAGTGATCGAAAAACGAAACGGGAAACCAGGTCAGATATTGAAAGACTTTGTAGTCTGCTGCGGAAACGGAACTGCAATTCAGCTGTTAGAAGTACAGGCTGCGGGAAAAAAGCGAATGAATGCTTCTGATTTTTTACGGGGACACCTGATTTCTACCGGTACTGTTTTACCTTTTTAGGAGGCGCTTATGGGATTTTATTATTATAATTATCAGACCATGCTTTATCTTCTTCCAGCAATTTTGCTGACTTTGTATGCACAGGTCAAATTAAATTCCACTTTTCGCAAATACTCACAGATTCCAACTTCTAAAGGACTAACAGGAGCTCAAGCAGCACAAGAAGTAGCTCGGCTTGGAGGAGCCAATATTGTGGTTCGCCAGATTGGCGGAAATTTGACGGATAATTTTGATCCGCGAAATAACACAATTAGTTTATCGCAAAGCGTTTATGGCAATACTTCTATTGCGGCAGTCGGTGTTGCAGCGCATGAAGCAGGACATAGTATTCAGAACGCACAGGGATATTTGCCCAATAAAATTAGGTCAGCACTTGTTCCGGTTACCCAGGTCGGTTCCAGAGCGTCAATTCCCATGATCATTATTGGATTGATTTTACCGGTTCAATATAGCTTTATCGTTGATATTGGAATCTTACTTTTTGGATTAGTTGTCCTATTTCAGTTTGTAACGTTGCCGGTAGAATTAAATGCGAGCCGTCGGGCACTAAAAGTATTGGATGAAGGCGGAATTTTAGATGGACCTGAACTGATCGGCGCGCAAAAAGTACTGTGGGCTGCGGCGCTTACTTATTTGGCAGCCAGTTTTACTGCATTGATGCAGCTTTTACGCCTTTTGGCAATTTCAGGAAGCAGACGGGGAAATGACAGATGACGGCAAGAAGTACAGCACTTCAAGCGCTTTTACAAGTGGAAGTGAATGAAGGATACTCTAATCTCGTATTGAATAAAGCCTTAAAAAATTCGAAAATGGAACCGCGTGAAAACGCATTGGCTTCTGCACTTTTTTATGGGGTGTTGGAACGAAAGCTGACTTTAGATTATATTATTTCGCAGATTTCTAAAATTGAAATTGCAAAAATGGAGATTCCGGTTTTGTTGATTTTGGAAATGGCAGTTTATCAAATCTTATTTCTAGATAAAATTCCAGAATCCGCTGCAGTGAATGAAGCAGTCATTCTTGCAAAAACGACGGGGGAAGAAAGAGCTTCTGGTTTTATTAATGGTGTTTTGCGGAATTTTTTGAGAAAAAAAGGAACGATTCTCAATACACAGCCCAAAGGGGATCGCATTTTTTCGTTCAGTGTTCGGTATTCCTGTCCGCAGTGGCTGATTCGTATGTGGGAAAAATCTTATGGTCAGAAAACAACGGAAGATCTTTTGAAGACGTTGGAAAACAGACCGCCTATTTTTGCCCGGGTCAATACAACGTTGATTAGCCGGGAAGAATTATGTGAAAACCTCGAAAAAGAAGGAATTGAAGCAGAAATCTTTCCTTTTTTGGAAGGAACAATTTTGCTGAAAAATACCGGTTCCCTCGAAGCCAGTCCATCTTTTCAAAAAGGGCTGTTTCATATTCAAGATCTTTCTAGTCAGCTTTGTTGTGAGATGGTCGACCCAAAAGCAGGAGAACGAATTTTGGATGTCTGTGCGGCACCAGGCGGTAAGAGCTTTACGATGGCAGAGAAGATGCAAAATCAAGGGACTTTGGAAGCTTATGATTTATATAAAGGGAGAGTCCGTTTGATTGCTTCCGGTGCCTCTCGGCTTCATCTTTCCTGTATATCGGCCTCTGTAAGAGATGCTGAAAATTCTGAAGGTGTTTTACCTTTAGCAGATCGTGTATTATGTGATGCCCCTTGTTCTGGACTCGGAATTTTGCGCAGAAAGCCTGAGATTCGCTATAAAAACGCCAAAACTCTTGACAGTTTACCCAGCTTGCAGTACCGTATATTATGTAATAATGCAGGTTTTGTTCAGTATAAAGGGAAAATGATTTATTCTACCTGTACTTTAAATCCAAAAGAAAATCATGCGGTAGTTGAACGCTTTTTACAGTCTCATCCGAAATTTTCTCCGGTATCGCTTAATTTACCGCAAGGCTTTTCCCATTTAATCAATGAGCCGGAAAACGAATGGACGATTTTCCCACAAATGCATAATTCGGACGGATTTTTTATTTCAGCCTTTATCCGTCAGCGGGAGTAAAAAAATTGGAACTGATTGATATAAAATCCATGACAATACCAGAGCTTGAAACGTATTTGGCCGAAATTAAAGAGCCAAAATTTCGTGCAAAACAGATATTTTTATGGCTGCAAAAGGGAGTTACCTCTTTTTCAGAGATGACGAATCTTAGTAAATCCCTAAGAGAAACTTTGCAGAAAAAGTGCTACATAGCAGATGCTGTAATCCAGAAATGCTATTGTTCCAAACTTGACAGTACAAAAAAATACCTATTTCGCCTGCATGACGGAGAACTGATTGAATCCGTATTGATGGATTATCATTATGGAAGAACAATCTGTATTTCAACACAGGTCGGCTGCAGAATGGGATGTACATTCTGTGCTACCGGTCAGAGCGGCTTTTCTAGAAATTTGACCCCCAGTGAAATGCTTTCACAAATACAAACTGCAGAGCGAGATGGACAAAAACGCATTTCAAATGTGGTTTTGATGGGAATGGGGGAGCCTCTTGATAATTATGAAAATGTTCTTCGTTTTCTAGAGTTGATTTCCAACCCGGATGGGATTAATATTGGAATGAGGCATATTTCTCTTTCTACTTGTGGGATCGTCGATAAGATTTATGATCTTGCAGAGAAGAAATATCAATTAACACTTTCTATTTCTCTTCATGCGCCAAATGATGCCATTCGTTCTCAGACAATGCCGATCAATCAGCGCTGGCACATTGAAGATTTACTCAAAGCCTGTCGCTATTACAGTGAAACAACCGGACGCAGAATTTCCTATGAATATGCAATGATCAGCGGCCTAAATGACAGTGATGATTGTGCGCGAGAATTAGGAGAACGGCTGCGGGGCACTTTGTGTCATGTCAATTTGATTCCGGTCAATACTGTTTCCGGGACAAGCTATCGAAAGAGTATGATAGATAGGCAGCAGGTTTTTATAAAGATTCTTGCCAAAGCGGGAATCACAGCTACAGTCCGGCGGACTTTGGGCGCTGATATCAATGCCTCCTGTGGACAGTTACGCCGCAGGTACCAAAGTGAGGTTGAATTATGATAAGAGTGTGCGGAAGAACAGATATCGGAAAAGTGAGGAGCAGTAATCAGGATGATTGCCGCTTTGGACTCACTTCGGACGGAAATCTGGCGTGGTCTGTTGTCTGTGATGGCATGGGCGGCGCAAATGGTGGAAATGTTGCAAGCAGTATGGCTGTTGAGTCTATTTCAGAGCAATATCTTCACTATTTTGAAGAAACTCAGAAGTTTACAGATAACGGATTGCGAGATCTAATGACTTCTGCAGCGTATAATGCCAATACAGCGATTTATGAACGTGCAGCAGAAGATACGCAGCTTTCAGGAATGGGAACAACGTTGGTAACTGCAATCGTTTATGATGGGGTAGCACATGTCGCTCATGCAGGGGACAGCCGTGCATACCTGCTGGATTCAGACGGAATTCAGCAGATCACAACAGATCACTCGATGGTTCAGGAAATGGTAGATAGCGGAGATCTGACTTTACAGCAGGCTAAAAACCATCCACAGAAGAATATTATCACACGAGCACTTGGGGTTGAAGATCAGATACAAACGGATTACTGTGAAATAACACTGCCTCAGGATTGGTACCTTTTAATACTCTGTACGGATGGCTTTTCAAATTGTGTGGAGCCAGAAGTCCTTATGGATTTTGCCAAAAAGTTTCAGGGGCAAGATTTAGCGGATCAATTAATTGAAGAAGCGAACAAAAATGGCGGCGGGGATAATATTACCGTTTCTATTATCGAAAACTAAGTTCAAAGGAAGGAGGATTTTCTAGCATGGATAAATATGCCGGCAAACGATTGGACGGCCGCTATGAGATTCAGGAATTGGTTGGCGCTGGTGGAATGGCACTTGTGTATCGTGCTTATGATACTTTGGATCAGCGTACAGTTGCAATCAAAATACTGAAAGATGAGTTTTTGGACAATGCGGAATTTATCCGCCGCTTTAAAAATGAAAGTAAGGCAATTGCACTGCTTTCTCATCCCAATATTATTAAAGTCTATGACGTGAGCTTTGGAGATCAGATTCAGTATATCGTCGAAGAATATATTGATGGAATTACCCTTCGGGAATATTTGGACCGTCAAACTGTTATAGATCTCAATAAAGTGCTGTATTTTACCACGCAGATTTTGCGTGCGCTGCAGCATGCCCACCAGAAGGGGATTGTACACCGGGACATTAAACCGCAGAATATTATGGTTTTGCCTGATGATACGATTAAAGTGACTGATTTCGGCATTGCTCGTTTTGCCCGCAGTGAGACAAGGACAATGACGGATAAGGCCATTGGTTCTGTTCACTATATTGCACCAGAACAAGCAAGAGGAGATCTTACCGACGAAAAAGCAGATATCTATTCCGTCGGTGTCATGCTCTATGAAATGATTACCGGGCAGTTGCCTTTTGAGGCAGAAAATGCAGTTTCGGTTGCGATTATGCAGCTTCAGGCAGAACCACAGCCCCCAATGGAGATTAATCCGGATATTCCTCTTGGATTGCAGCAGATCACCTTGCATGCGATGCAGAAAGATCCTGCTCAGCGTTATCAGACTGCAACAGAGATGCTGCTGGACCTTAAAGAACTGCGCCAAAACCCGGATGCGGTTTTTGAATATAAATATATTCAAAGAAATAATGATTACGCAACGCCTAATTCTTTGAAGGATACTGCTTCTGTTACTTCTTATGATGATGGATATAATTATGTAGAGCATCCGGAACAAAATAATGCGAAAGCTAAGAAACGGAAAAAAACACCGTTTATTATTGGCGGGATTGCTTTGGGAGTTGTTATTCTTGCAGTGATTCTGATGGTCGCCGGTGTTTTTAAGAGCTGCGGAACTCCTTCAGAAGTAAAGCTTCCGAACTTTGTTGGCCAAAAATATGACGATGTAGTCAAAGCATATAATGGACAATTTAATTTTGTGGAGGAGACCAAAACAGATTCCACAAAAGAGACAGGTACGATCGTGAGCCAAAGCCCAAATGCCGATATGACCGTTAAAAAGGGTTCAGATGTGCATTTGACTGTAATTGTAGCGGCAGATACTGTACAAGTTCCGGACGTAACAGGGAAAACAGTAGCTGATGCAAAACAGGCATTGATTTCGGCAGGACTTCAGGTTGGTACCGTTACTGCCAAAGACGGAAAAGAAACGGCCAATACGATTTTGGAAACAAGTCCTGCAGCAGGAACTTCTGTAGATAAAGGCAGTAAAGTGAATCTGGTCTATAGCACTGGAAAAAAGGAAACAAAGATTTCTGTAACAGTCTCTTTGCCCAGCGTTAGCAGCAACCTTAATCTATCCTATTATTTGGATGGAGTCTTGCAGGGACAGGTAACCGTTAATCCTGCATATAATTCGACTTGGACACAGTCTTTTTCAGGAGAAACCGGAACAAAAATTTTAACGGTTTCTTTAGGTGGAAATATTTATCGTAAGATCAGTCTTGACTTTGATAGCGGAAACTTTAGTACGCTTGCGGAATACCCCTATACAGAACCTCAAACTTCACAGCCAACTAGTAGTAAAACACCGTCCAGCAGTTCTTCTGGCAATTCCTCCCCAAGCTCCAGTCACTCTTCTGATAATCCCTCCAGTAATTCCTCTGCTTCTTCGCATTAAAGCTTAAAAATGATGAGAGAAATAAAAGGAATTATAGAAAAGGGAATCGGCGGATTTTATTATGTGAGGACACAAAACAAAGATCTCGTCGAATGTAAAGCACGCGGCCTTTTTCGAAAAGAGGGAATCAGTCCACTCGCGGGGGACAGCGTGATTTTATTGGAAGGGGAAGAACAGAGCTATACGATCCATGAAATCTTGCCGCGCAAAAATAAATTGATTCGTCCGCCAATTGCAAATTTGGATCAGTTAATAATTGTTATTTCTGTTTGTGATCCCAATCCTAATATGTTGGTAATTGACAAATTAATTGCAGCGGCAGAGGCACAAAAAATTCAGCCGATTTTAATTTTTACGAAATCAGACCTTCAAAGTGCCAAAAATTTGACTGATGTTTATTCTAATGTTGGAATCCCTTATTTTGAGGTCTCTTCCTCTAAAAAAATTGGGATTGAGCCTATAAAGTCTATCCTAAAAGGAAAATTGACAGCATTGACTGGAAATACGGGAGTTGGAAAAAGCTCGTTGCTGAATCAACTCCTGCCGGGAGAAAATTTAGAGACAGGAGAAATTAGCCGAAAATTAGGACGAGGCCGCCATACAACTAGACAAGTTGAGCTGCTCCCTGTTCCGGGCGGCGGGTATGTTGCGGACACTCCTGGATTTTCTTCTATTCAATTGGAACGGTATGTTCCGGTAAAAAAAGAAGAGCTTCAATATTGCTTCAGAGAATTTATTCCCTATATCGATCAGTGCCAATTTCAAGGATGTTCGCATGTTTGTGAAAAAGGTTGTGCGATTTTAAAAGCAATAAAAGATGGGAAAATTTCAGAATCACGTCATCAGAGTTATTGTGAGATGTATGAACAGATTAAGGAAATAAAGGACTGGAAACGAAAATGAAACAATGTTTGATTATCGGTTCTGCGCCGATGAAAGACCTATCAGTTTTTTCAAAGTATGATCCTAAAAATAGCTTTATTATTTGTGCAGATGGGGGATTGGATACTGCTAAAGCAGCAAAACTTTTACCCAATCTTGTCATTGGAGATTTTGATTCGGCAAAATGTGAGCCTCCAGCAAATGTAGAAGTAATTCGTCTGCAAAAAGAAAAAGACGATACCGATATGATGAGTGCTGTAAAAGAAGGAATCCGCAGAGGATTTCAGTCACTTGTCCTTTTTGGGGCTGCTGGCGGCAGAGAAGATCATACCTATGCAAATTACTGCGCCCTGGAATATATTTCTTCTCAGGGACGTCAGGGCGAAATTGTAATGGATCATACGCACATCTTTATCATGACTCGTGGACGTATGCTGCTTCGTCAAATGAAAGGTGCTACTGTTTCTGTTTTTCCGTTTGGGACTGGAATGTGTTCTGTCACTTATCGAGGAATGAAATATCGGTTGGAAGAGGGAGTACTGGTTTCTAACGATCCACGAGGCACTAGCAATGTATTAATTAATGATGATGCTTCTATCACTCTTCACAGCGGCCACGCGATTATATTTGTTCTAGATCGCGTTTAAAAAGATTCACCTTTTTTTCCTTTGCCGTATATACTGGAGTAACAAACCAGTAAGGGCGGTGAGACAATGCGCAGACCACGCTGTTTTCAAGACGGGAAATGTGCCTGTTATGCAGTCGCATTTGGATTAGGTATGACACTTGCCTGCTGTTTTCCGTCTGGATTCACCTTGTTTGTTATGTCAATCATTATTGTTTGTCTCGGCGCTGCGTTGATTCATCGCTGAAAATTACGGGAGGGATTATCTTGAAAATTGTTGTTGTCCACAGTTCAAAGTTTTTGGCGTTTCTCCTTAGGCATCTGTTTCATATCGACAAAGAGCCCGTACATTCCTGAATTTTAAAGAAAAAATGTTGTATCAAACAAAAAAGACTCCTTAAAAAAGGAGTCTTTTTTTATTTGGTAATAGATTTTGTGGACAGAGGATTCATATTTTACAAGTTATTTGAATATGAATGACACAGAATTACAAAAAGGAGAGATCGAACATGCTGAACCGTGAGGTACTCACCGCAAGTGAAGCGGTTTATAACGGCTGTCAGGAACAGCCAGTGGATGTAGACGTCAGCCTTCCCGATTATTGTCCGGATATTCAGAAGATTTTGAAATGTCAGGTATGCCCGGCTATTTCATCCTGCAGTGCCTCCGGGGATCATCTGGAAGTGGAAGGAACTTACACTGTACGTGTCTTTTATCTGGATTCGGGTGGAATGGTTGTCCGCAGCTATGAGATGGAGGATTCTTTTTTATCAACCATTTCTTTAAAACGTACCGTGGAAAATCCAAGAATTTATGCGTATCTCAAGATGGAATACGTTAACTGTCGGGCTACAAGTCCACGTCGATTGGACATCCATGGAGCTTTTTCTATCTGCGCTCGTGTTTATGGAGCTTGCAATGTAGAAGCTGTTTCCTCTGTAAATGAAGAGAGTGTAGAGGAATTGCCCCAAAATCTGCAGTATACTACTGGCTCCGGCTGCTTCAGGCAGCCATTCACCTTGGAAGATAATCTGGAACTGCCGCAGGGAAAACTGCCCGCAGATCGGATTCTTCGTACTCAAGCGGTGTGCTTCTGCAAAGAAAAGACACCGATGGCAGATGGACTGCAAATTAGTGGAGAAGTTCGCCTGAAAATTCTTTATGCTTCTGCAGAAGAGAGTATGCCGCCGGAAACAATGGAGTACACGATGCCGTTTGACCAGGAGATCGCCTGTGATTCCATGACAGAAGATAGCCTCTATTCTTTGGAAGTTTCGGTTTCGTCTGTCACCGTTCAAATTCATACGGATTATTCAGGTGAACTTACTACTTTTGAAACGCATATTCGCTTAACTGCATCTGTTACTTGTTATGAAGAGCAACAAAAATCCATTTTACAGGATGCTTATTCCCGTACCTGTGAACTAACGCTTACAAAAAAGCAGCAGGAGATTGAGAGTCTAAAACAGCTTTTTTCAGATACCTGTACCCATAAATTTTCGATAGAGGGAGAAAGTCCTATCACCAAAGTCCTTGATCTTTGGAACGAGGCCTGTACCGTATCAGGCACTGTTGAAAATGGAGAGCTAAAATTCTCAGGCAAAATGAATATTTGTGTACTGGCGGTCAACGCAGAAAACACTCCATTTTACTTTGAACGGACAACAGAATTTTCTCTCAGCAAATCATTTGAAGGAACAGGGACGATCCAGTGCATTGCACAAGTGCTTCTGACGGACCTAAGTTATCATTTGACGGATGCTGGCATTGACCTGCGAGCTGAACTTGCAATCACGGCCCAACTTTATGAGCAAAAGACGATTAATCTGATTACGGATGCAGCCTTGGATGAAAGTAAGCCAAAGGTGTTGGATCATACCGCAGCACTTAGTCTCTATTTTGCGTCGGAGGAAGAAAACCTTTGGTCTATTGCACGTGCCTATTGTAGCAGCCTCTCTGCTATCAGAAAAGAAAACGATTTGCCAGAGGACGCTACATCGGCGTCCGGCATGCTATTAATTCCAATGTGAGAGAGGAGGGAATATTCAAATGGAAGAGCGTAATCTTTACGATGATATTGCCCAGAGAACAAATGGCGATATTTATATCGGCGTGGTTGGACCGGTGCGTACCGGAAAATCCACCTTTATCAAAAAATTTATGGATACAATCGTGATCCCCAATATTCAGGAGAAAGCGAAAAAAGATCGTGCTGTCGATGAACTTCCACAGTCTGCGGGCGGCAGAACCATTATGACCACAGAGCCAAAATTCATTCCGGAGCAGGCTGTCCGAATTCAAATTGATCAGAGTGCTGCCTTTTCAGTTCGTATGATCGATTGTGTCGGGTATATTGTTCCGAGTGCTTTGGGGTATATCGAAAATGACGTGCCGCGTATGGTGATGACACCATGGTATGAAGATCCGATTCCATTTAATATGGCAGCTGAAATCGGTACAAAAAAGGTAATCACGGAGCATTCTACGATTGGATTGGTTGTCACAACAGATGGGTCTATCAGCGATCTTCCGAGAGAAGAATATGAAGAAGCGGAAGAACGTGTCATCAAAGAATTAAAAGAGATTAAAAAACCGTTTATTGTTCTGCTGAATTCCGTAGATCCAAGCTCAGAAGAAACAAGAGCAATGGCTTCTCAACTGGAGCAAAAATATAAAGTCGCGGTTTTACCTGTCAACTGTTTGGAACTCGACGAAAAACAAATCCGTGAAATCCTTTCTAAAGTTCTTTTTGAATTTCCTGTCAAAGAAATTAAAGTGGATATGCCGAAATGGCTTTCTGCTTTGGAAAAAGAGCATTGGCTGCGCAGTGCGGTTTATGGTTCCATTCAACAAAATGCGGTTAAAATTAGCCGGATCAGAGACATTACGCCGCTTACACAGCAAATCTGTGGTTGCGAGTATGTTGAGAGTGCAAAGACAGAATCAATTGATCTTGGAACCGGAAAAGCCCGTATTGAAATTCATCTCCAAAAAGAGCTTTTCTATCAGGTATTGGGCGAAAAGACTGGCCTCTCTATCGAAAATGAAGGAGATTTATTATCCTGTATGCTTCGTTTTGCAGATATGCAGAAAGAGTATAACAAGCTGAAAGATGCCTACCATGATGTAGAAGCCGGAGGCTATGGAATTGTAATGCCTGAAATCAGTGAATTGTCATTGGAAGATCCTCAGATTATTCGCCAGGGTGGAAAGTACGGAGTCCGTTTAAAGGCTTCCGCACCGGCAATCCATATGATTAGAACAAATATTACAACAGAGATTACTCCAATCGTCGGCAGCGAAGCACAAAGTCAAGAGATGGTTACTTACCTGCTGAAAGAATTTGAAGAAAATCCCGGAAAGATCTGGGAATCAAATCTGTTCGGAAAGAATCTGCATGAAGTTGTAAATGAAGGTTTACATAATAAGCTCAGCAGAATGCCAGAGGATGCACGTGATAAGCTGCGTGAAACCATTGAACGAATCATCAATGATGGCTGCAACGGTTTAATTTGCATCATTTTATAAAAAAATCAATACAAAACTAAAATTTTAGCGATTTAATACATTTTGTGTATTAAATCGCTTTTTTTTATTGAAAAAAAAGCAAATCAGGGTATACTAATAGAGTATGTTAATTATTTTACAACTTATTTTTGCGCAGTTAAAAATAAACAAAGGAGAGTGAAGCATATGTTTCCAATTATAGAAAAACGGAAACTCAATGACTCCATGACATTGATGGTCGTGAAGGCTCCATTCATTGCAAAGAAAGCCAAAGCCGGACAGTTTATTATTCTTAGAGTAGATGAGTACGGCGAACGAATTCCCTTAACAATCGCGGATTATGACCGTGAAAACGGAACCATTACGATTATTTATCAGATCGTTGGACAAACGACAATGAAGCTGGATCAGCTGAATGTGGGAGACCAGATCCTAGATTTTGTAGGGCCTTTGGGAAAAGCCAGCGAATTGAGTGGACATAAGCGCGCTGCGGTAATCGGCGGCGGAGCAGGATGTGCAATTGCTTATCCGCAGGCAAAGGCACTCCATGCAATGGGAACAAAAGTGGATGTCATCGCAGGATTTCGGAATAAAGATTTAATTATCTTGGAAGATGAAATGGAAAAAGCTTCAAGTCGCCTGTTCTTAATGACAGATGATGGCAGTAACGGAAACAAAGGATTTGTCACAAATGCTCTCCAGAAAAACATTGAAGATGGTGCCGATTATGACCTGGTTGTCGCGATAGGGCCTCTTGTCATGATGCGCGCAGTAGTAAACGTTACGAAACCATATAAAATTCCGACAATTGTCAGCATGAACCCAATTATGATTGACGGTACTGGAATGTGCGGGTGCTGTCGGTTGACGGTAGACGGAGAAACAAAATTCGCTTGTGTAGATGGCCCTGACTTTGATGGCTTTAAGGTCGATTTTGACGAAACCATTAAGCGTTCTAAAACCTATTATGATCAGGAACGTGCTGCAGCAAGAGAAGAAAATTGCAGATTGATGAGAGGTGTAAAGTAAAATGCCAAACATGCAAATGGAAAAAACTCCAATGCCAGAACAAGATCCTAAAGTACGGCGGCATAACTTTGAAGAGGTCTGTCTTGGATACACAGAAGAGATGGCAAAAGAAGAAGCAAAGCGCTGCCTCAACTGCAAAAACAGTCCATGTGTCGGCGGATGCCCTGTAGGGGTGCACATTCCTACTTTTCTCTCTTATGCTGCAGAGGGAAAATTTGAAGAAGCCTACAATGAAATTAAATTGACAAATTCTCTTCCGGCAGTTTGCGGCCGTGTATGTCCTCAAGAGACCCAGTGTGAACAAAGATGTGTACGTGCAATCAAAGGAGAACCGGTTGGAATTGGCCGTTTGGAGCGCTTTGTATCGGATTGGCATATGAAGCACGGAAAAGATGTTGCGAAATCAGTTTCTAAAAATAGTCACAAGGTAGCTGTAATCGGTGCTGGCCCGGCTGGCCTTACCTGTGCAGGAGATCTCGCGGCAAAAGGATACAAAGTGACTGTTTTTGAAGCCCTTCATACAGCTGGAGGCGTACTGATGTACGGAATTCCGCAGTTCCGTCTGCCGAAAGAAACTGTTCAGAAAGAAATTGACAGTTTGCGTGAAGCTGGCGTCTCCATCGAAACCGATATGGTTATGGGAAAAGTATTGGATGTAGATGAACTCTTTTCTATGGGTTATGAGGCAGTTTTTATCGGGACTGGAGCAGGATTACCGAGCTTTATGAATATTCCCGGAGAAGATTTAGTCGGTACTTATTCTGCAAATGAATTTTTAACTCGTGTCAATCTGATGAAAGCTTATAATCCCGATTATGATACTCCTATGATTAAACCAAAACGAGTTGCTGTTGTAGGCGGTGGAAATGTTGCTATGGATGCTGCCAGAACTGCTTTACGGTTAGGAGCCGAAGAAGTTTCGATCGTTTATCGTCGTTCCGAAGAGGAAATGCCGGCCAGAAAAGAAGAGATTCACCATGCAAAAGAAGAAGGCGTAAAATTTGATCTTCTGCGCAATCCGGTTCAGATTCTTGGAGACGAAAGTGGTCACGTAAAAGCAATTGAGTGCATTAAGATGGAACTCGGAGAGCCGGATGCTTCCGGCCGCCGCCGGCCGATTGAAATTCCGGGCAGCAATTATGAAATTCCAGTAGATTGTGTAGTCATGGCAATCGGAAATCGTCCGAATCCGCTGGTTCGTTCTACAACCGAGGGGCTCGAAGCCAATCGGAAAGGCTGCATTGTGGTAGATGACTCCATGAAGACCACCCGTGAAGGAGTCTATGCTGCAGGCGATGCAGTTTCCGGTGCAGCAACGGTTATTCTTGCAATGGGAGGCGGAAAAACAGCTGCAGCTTCTATTGATAAGTATATCCAGTCAAAAAAATAAATTTCTTTTTTAAAAGAGCAGGAAAAGCCCAAATGCTTTTCCTGCTCTTTGCATGTTCGTCCTCTTTTTTTCATAAGATAAAAGTGAGGAGGTGCTTTTTATGAAAGAAGGAGAAAAGATTTTACGGGTCGTTCAGCTAATCGTTTGTGTTGGTGCATTGTTGGCGGCAATTATTTTAAAAACTGTAGATCAACCCGTTTATGGGCAGGTACGCAGTTGGTATCAGCTGCAGGCGGAACAGAATGTTTTACCGAATGATCAGGTAAAAGATTGGGAACGCCAGCTGATTCCAGTATTTCCTTCCTATGATAACAGCAACAGTCAAATATGAGATTTCGCATTTGTCATTGTGAATTTACGATCAGAATATCTTTTCTGCTGATGATTTCTTTTCTGCTGATGCTGGATACTACCGGATTTTTAAGTTATGGTCTGCTTGCAGCTGCAATTCATGAACTTTCCCACATCTTTATGATGATTCTCTGTGGGAGAATTCCTAAAAAAATCTGTCTGACAGCATTTGGAGCAGAAATCAGTGCATCATCGGAAAAAACTTCTTATCAAAAAGATTGTCTAGTGAACCTTTCTGGTCCGGCAGTGAATCTTCTTCTTGGAGGACTTCTTTTTTTGCTGGGAAACCAGACCCTTTTTGCACAGATGAATCTGGCTTTGGGATTATTTAATTTGCTTCCCATCATTCCTCTGGATGGGGGGCAGGCCCTTTTTTCTCTGCTTTGTCTCTATTTCCCGGAAAATACAGTCGAGAAGATTTTAAAAATAATTTCCTTTTGCATCCTTGTTCCGCTGGGTATCCTCGGCTTTATTGTTCTGTTTCGATCTAAATGGAATTTTTCTTTATTGCTTTGTAGTGTTTACTTAATGGCATTTCTGCTGTTGAAGTAAAACGCTAACCGCTTGAAAACTCTCGGAAAGCAGGATATAATAAAGAGAATTCTTTTTGGGAGGATTTCTGTGATTAATAAACAAATGGAAGCTTTGCTTCCGAAAGTTCAAAAACCGGGACGTTATGTAGGCGGAGAGCTCAACAGTATTCAAAAGGATTTAAAAAATATCGATTTGCGATTTGTCTTTTGCTTTCCGGATATTTATGAAGTTGGAATGTCTCACTTAGGGCTGCGAATTCTTTATAGCGAACTGAATCTTCCGGATTATCTATGGTGTGAACGTGCATTTGCACCTTGGACAGATATGGAAGAGCTCATGAGAGAGACACATACACCTCTTTGCGCTCTGGAAAGCGGTGACGCACTCTCTGAATTTGATATTATTGGATTTACTTTGCAGTATGAGCTCTGTTATACCAATGTTCTTAATATGCTGGAACTCGGCGGGATTCCTCTGCTGTCCAAAGACAGAAAAGGGCTTAAGAATCTTGTGGTAGCAGGGGGACCGTGCGTCTGCAATCTAGAGCCAATTGCGGATTTTATTGATCTTGCTTTTGTTGGAGAAGGGGAAGAAGTAGATTTAGAGGTCTGTGACCTTTATCGGGAATATAAAAAGCGCGGTGCCGGGAAAGAAGAATTTTTGGAAGCTGCCGCTAAGATTAAAGGCGTTTATGTTCCTTCCTTTTATGATGTGCAGTATCATGAGGACGGTACTGTAAAAGCGATCACGCCAACTCACGGAGCACCCAAAACGGTCGAAAAGCGATTGATGCTCGATATGGACCATTGCTATTTTCCGGATAAATGCATGGTTCCATTTCTCGAAATTATTCATGACCGTGCAGTTTCGGAAGTGTTTCGTGGATGTATTCGGGGCTGTCGGTTCTGTCAGGCCGGATTTCTATATCGTCCGGTTCGGGAAAAAAGTCCGGATACGGTCAACCGTCAATGCAGGGACCTTTGTGAAAGCACAGGATATGATGAAGTTTCCTTGTCTTCACTGAGTACCAGTGATTATTCTCAGATTAATCCGCTGTTGGATAAGCTTCTTGAGTGGACGAAAGATGAGAAAATTGGCATTTCACTGCCGAGCCTCCGAGTCGACGGATTTCAAAATGAGATGATGAATAAAATTAAATCCGTGCGGCGAAGCGGACTTACCTTTGCACCGGAAGCCGGAACGCAGCGTATGCGGAATGTGATCAATAAAAACATTACAGAAGAGCAGCTTTTAAAAACGGTAAACACTGCATTTTCCGGTGGTTGGACAACCGTTAAGCTTTATTTTATGCTGGGCCTTCCTACCGAAACTTTAGAAGACGTAGAAGGAATAGCACAGCTTGCTCAAAAAGTAGTGGATACTTTTTACGAAAATTCTAATAAGCCAAAAGGGAAGGGCGTTAAAGTAACGGTTAGTGCTTCTGCGTTTATTCCAAAGCCTTTTACACCGTTTCAATGGGAACCGCAGGATACCATGGAGCAGATGCTCGAAAAGCAGCATGTTTTGGTACAGTCCGTTCATTCTCATAAAATCACGCCAAATTGGCATGATGCGTCTACCAGCTTAATAGAAGCTGTTTTTGCACGGGGAGATCGTCGGCTTGGAAAAGCACTTTTAGAAGCAAATAAGCGCCATATGCGCATGGATGGCTGGGATCATTATTTTTCTCTGGAAAACTGGCTGTCTGTTTTTAAAGACTGTGGGATTGATCCTGCTTTTTATGCGAATCGCAGAAGAAGTTTTGATGAGATCCTTCCATGGGATCACATTGACTATGGAATTAAAAAAGAATTTTTAATCAACGAATGCAAGAAAGCATATTGCGCAGCGACAACGCCAAACTGCAGAGAATCCTGTTCTGCATGCGGGGCAGCACGCTTCGGAGGAGGAATCTGCTATGAGAAGCGTTAGAGTCTGGTTCCAGAAAATAGGCGCGGCAAGGTATATTTCTCATCTGGATTTAAGCCGCTGTATTGCCCGGGCAGCACAGCGCGCAAGAATACCGTTGTGGTATACGAAAGGCTTTAACACTCATGCGTATTTAACCTTTGCACTTCCGCTGAGCCTTGGATTTTATGGACTTCGCGAGAGCTTTGATTTTCGAATAGAAGGCGAGATCAGTAATGAGGAAATTAAAGAACGACTGAAGAAAGCATTACCGCGAGATTTGCCGATCCTTGATGTGACAGAACCTGTTATGAAATCATCGGCAATTACTTTTGCCTCTTATGAAATGAAAATTGATTGTGATAATCCGGATGAACTCTCTCAACAATTTCAGGACATGATGAAAAAAGAACATCTGGTTGCGCCAAAACACACAAAAAGCGGTTGGATTGATCTGGATATTCGTCCGGAGATTCAAAAGTTTTCGGTTAAGAAAACAGAAACAGGAATTTTAATTAATGTTTTACTACCGGCAGGAAATCAGTTTAATCTGAATCCCTCGCTTATTTTAACTTGTGCCGAAAAAGAATTTTCTTTTTCGAAACAGGCTGAAATTGTAAGGACTGAACTTTATGACAATAGCTTCAAAAGATTTGTATGAACTATAAAAAATTCTTGCCTTTTTAATCACTTTGTGCTAAAATATAAAAGCATTTGGAAATCTCCGGACTCCCCGGAGGAGTTCAATGCCCGTCGTAAACGACATTGAAAACGGACAGTCCTCTGCAGAAAATTGCATGAATGTCTAATCTTTAGGAGGAAAATCATGGACGCATTAAAATTAATTTCTCAGGATTCCATTAAAGCAGAGCCCCCAAAATTCGAAGTGGGCGACACTGTAAAAGTAAGTGTGAATATTCGCGAAGGAAATCGTGAACGTATTCAGTTGTTTGAAGGAACTGTCATTGCACGTAAAGGTTCCGGAATCAGCGAAACCTTTACCGTTCGCCGCGTCGCTTATGGGGTTGGCGTCGAGCGTGTATTCCCAGTTCATTCCCCGAATGTAAAATCTGTAGAGCTGGTTCGCAAGGGCCATACCCGCAGAGCAAAGCTTTATTATTTACGTGATCGCGTGGGCAAGGCTGCAAAACTTCGTGAAATCGTAAAATAAACAATCGAAAAGATGAGAAGGGACATGAGAGTGTCCCTTTTTTGTATCTTTAAACTTTTAAAAGTTTTGTTCCGTAAAGGAGTAAGAAAGTGAAGCGCAATATAGAAAACACTTCAAAAAATCACAGAGTAATTAGTATTTATGAATGGGTCGAAGCAGTCATTGCAGCTCTGATCATAGTGACGTTGCTTTTTTCTGCGTTTTTCCGTGTGGCAGAAGTGTATGGTACTTCAATGATTCCAAATTTATATTCTGGGGATCGCATTCTTTTAACCGGAATTTATACAAAGCCCACTAACGGAGATGTTGTGGTAATTGCGCCGAATGGTTCTGAAGAAGTTCCTCTGGTTAAACGTGTCATTGCAACCGAAAATCAGACCGTGGATATTGATCGTACTTCGGGGAAAGTGTCTGTTGACGGAGTCGAACTGGATGAAACTAGGTATATAGGGAACAACCGCACCGATCAGCAATCTGATCTGCAGTTTCCGCTGACCGTCCCTTCAGGACATGTGTTTGTTTTGGGAGATAACCGCTCCGTATCGAAAGACAGTCGGAGTGCTGATATTGGATTTATTGATCAGAAAAATATAATCGGCAAGGCTATGCTCATTATATTTCCTTTTGATCGGATGGGAGGAATTGTTTCGTGAGTGAGGCACAGTCAATTCAATGGTTTCCGGGACATATGACGAAAACGCGGCGGCAAATTGAAAAAAGCTTGAAGATGGTTGATGCAGTGGCTGAATTAATTGATGCCCGCATTCCGATCAGCAGCAGAAACCCCATTCTTGGAGAACTGATTCAAAAAAAGCCACGTGTTATTTTGATGAATAAAAGTGATATGGCTGATCCTTCAGCCACCAAGAAATGGATTCACTTTTTTGAAGGACAAAACATTCCTGCCATTGCGCTGGACTGCAAAAGTGGAAAAAGCTTAAATGAATTTATTCCTTTAGTAAAAAAAGTTCTGGCGCCACAAATTTCTGCATGGCAGAAAAAGGGCATGGTTGGAAGAACCATTCGAATCATGGTAGTCGGAGTACCAAATGTCGGGAAATCTTCTTTGATTAACCGCCTTTCTAAATCCAGCAAATCCAACGTGGAGGACAGGCCTGGTGTTACGCGTTCTAACCAATGGTTTACGATCGGCAAAGGATTTGATTTGCTGGATACTCCGGGAGTTCTCTGGCCGAAATTTGAAGACAAGATTGTTGGAGAACATCTCGCTTTTACAGGAGCCGTTAAAGACGACGTTCTGGATACGGAACAGCTTGCTTCGAGATTGCTGGAACTTTTAGTGCGTATCTATCCGCAGGAACTTTGCTCCCGCTATAAGCTGGATGAGACAGACTTACAGAAGTTAGAAGGATGGAAGATCTTACAGCTAGTTGGGAAAAAGCGTGGGATGCTGATCTCCGGCGGGGAAATTGATACAGAGCGAGCTTCTATTATGATTTTGGACGAATTTAGAAGTGCTAAAATCGGACGAATTACTTTGGAACTTCCGGAGGAAAGCAAATAATGCGAGAAAGCAAAGATTCAAAAGACTGGCTCTTTTATGAAAAAGAAGCTTCTAATGAAGGTTTCCAACAAATTTGCGGAATAGATGAAGTCGGACGTGGCCCTTTAGCCGGACCTGTTTTTGCTTCCGCAGTAATTTTGCCAGTTGGTTGTGTGATTCCGGGAGTTAACGACTCCAAAAAATTGTCGCCTAAAAAGCGAGAAGAGTTATTCGCTGTTATTAAAACAAAAGCTGTTGGCTGGGCGGTCGGATTTGCAACCGAACAAGAAATTGATGAAATCAATATTTTGCAGGCGACTTTTCTTGCGATGCGCCGTGCGGTGGAAGCATTGCCGACAAAACCAGATCTTGCTTTAGTTGATGGAAATCGTACACCTTTTCTTGGTGACGGGATAGAAGTTCGCACGATTATAAAGGGAGACGGCAGCAGTGAAAATATTGCCGCTGCGTCTATTATGGCAAAAGTGAGCCGTGACCGTTTGATGATCAAATTAGATGAGCTTTATCCGGAATATGGTTTCGCGAGAAATAAGGGATATGGTACCGCTGAGCATGTTAAGGCACTGCTTCAATATGGTCCCTGCCCAATTCATCGCACTAGCTTTTTAAAGAAGATTCTCGGTGAATCAAATGGCTAATTTACTTGGAGATTGGGGAGAGAAACTAGCTGCAGATTACTTAATAAAACGCGGCTGGAAAATTTTAGCGAGAAATTTTCATTCCCGGTATGGAGAAATTGATATTATTTCCTGCAATAAGGAAATCATCAGTTTTGTAGAAGTAAAAACGCGGCGAAAACATGCAATGGTATCCCCAATGGAAGCGATTACTCCGCAAAAGCAGCACAAAATGATTATGACCGCTCAAACTTGGCTTTTACAATATCCTTCTGATCTTCAGCCAAGGTTTGATGCTGTTGGAATTGAAGTTGGACCGAATAATACGGTGGGGAAAATTCAGTATCTTGAAAACGCATTCCAAAGCGAATAAAATGATTTTATTATTACGGAAAGGAAGTGGCAATCTGATATGAAATATCGGTCCACAAGAGATTTTTCGCAAGAGGCAGTTTCCGCACAGGCAATTGCGCAAGGAATCTGTGAAGATGGAGGACTTTTTGTTCCGGAAACATTTCCAAAATTGACACAGCAGGATTTTATTTTTCTGCAAAATGCAGATTACCAAACACGTGCTCAGAAAATTCTCTCTATGTATCTTACGGATTTCAGCGCAGACGAAATTGAAGATTGCGTAAAAAGAGCTTATACAGAAGAAAAATTTCCAGGTGGCCCTGCGCCGTTATCTCTTGTAAATATTGATAGCGCTAATTTATATCTTTTGGAGTTATGGCATGGACCGACTTGTGCCTTTAAAGATATGGCACTTCAGCTTTTGCCTCATCTTTTGACAAAGAGCCTTCAAAAGATTCAAGCAAATAAAACGGCAATTATTTTGGTCGCTACTTCCGGAGATACTGGGAAAGCAGCTTTAGAAGGATTCCGTGATGTTCCGGGGACAAAAATTCTTGTTTTTTATCCGGAAGATGGGGTCAGCCCCATGCAAAAACGCCAGATGGTTACTCAAGAAGGAAAAAATGTTTTTGTCTGTGCAATTGCCGGAAACTTTGATGATGCGCAGTCTGGAGTAAAAAAACTCTTTACTGATTCAGAAATCCGTCAAAAATTGTCGGAATGCGGAGAAATGTTCTCAAGCGCCAATTCTATTAATTTGGGACGTCTTCTTCCTCAGATCGTTTATTATATTTCTGCTTATTGTGATTTAGTAAAAGAATCAAGGATTAAAGAGGGCGAACAGGTCAATGTCGTTGTTCCCACTGGAAATTTTGGGAATATTTTGGCGGCTTTTTATGCAAAGCAAATGGGACTCCCAGTCCATAAGCTGATCTGTGCAAGCAATTCCAATAATGTTCTTACCGATTTCATTCGCACTGGAATTTATGATCGAAATAGAACGTTCTATACAACAATTTCTCCTTCCATGGATATTTTGATCTCCAGCAATTTGGAACGTCTGTTGAGTCATTTGACAAAATCAGATTGTCAGGTTCGCGAGTGGATGGATTCTCTTTCAAAAACAGGACGGTATGAAGTAACTGATTCTGTAAAAGTTTCTTTAAAAGATCTTTTTTGGGCAGGCTGCTGCAGTGATCAAAACACAAAACAAACGATTCATAATCTGTTTTGCGATGAACATTATCTGTGCGACCCACATACTGCTGTTGCGGTAAACGTCTATCATCAATATCTTTCGGAGACAAAGGATGAAAAGATTCCTGCAATTATCGCTTCAACTGCTAGTCCTTATAAATTTTCAGATAACGTTTTAAGTGCTATTTTAGAAAAACCTTATGATTCTGAGAACGATTTTCAGAAGGCAGTAAAACTTTCGGAATTAAGCGACACTGAAATTCCAGAGCCAATCAAGGCACTGTCTGATAAAAAAGTTCGTTTTACAGAAAGCTGTCATCCGGAAGAAATGAAACAGGAAGTTTTGAAATTTTCAGATGCAGAATAAAAAAAGACAGGAGCCCGGATATGTCGCTGTTTGCAATTGCTGATTTACACCTTTCTTTGGGAACAGACAAACCTATGGATGTTTTTCACGGATGGGAAAATTATACGGAACGTCTTCAAAAAAACTGGGTCTCTTTTATAAAACCGGAAGATACCGTCGTAATTGCCGGAGACATTAGCTGGGCGATGAATTTGCAGGATACGAAAGCGGATTTTACTTATTTAAATCAGCTTCCGGGAACCAAACTGATTCTCAAGGGAAATCATGATTATTGGTGGTCTACGCGCAGAAAGATGGAAAACTTTTTAATTGAGAATGGGTTTTCCACTTTAAAAATCATTCACAATTCCGCTGAATTAGTAGGAGACATCTCTGTCTTTGGCTCGCGCGGATGGCTCTATAATGCAGAGACACCAGAAGATCAAAAAGTGATTAACAGAGAAGTCGGCAGACTAAAGACTTCTCTTGATGAAGCTAAAAAGCTCGGAGGAACTCCGATTGCTTTTCTTCATTATCCGCCGGTTTATGACGGAAATGAATGTACTGAAATTTTGGACGTCCTTTTGGAAAACCATATCAAAGAATGCTATTTTGGACATATTCACGGTAGTCAGGCAATGCGGCGTGCAATCACAGGAAATTATAAAGGCATTCAAATGCATCTAATTTCTTGCGATTATTTGAAGTTTTGTCCGATTTTAGTACGGTAAATGTTAAACAAATTATAAATTCTCCATATTTGTATAGAAAAAACAGAACGACTATGTTATAATTATCAAGATAATTTGCTATTTCGCAGGAGGAAATTAAAATGAGTTTGAAATCATCCAACCAGGTTGCAACTAACCGCTATCAGTTAGAAATTGAAGTTGACGGAGATACTTTTGAAAAGGCAGTTGATCATGCCTATAAAAAGCAGAAAAATCGTATTAATATTCCGGGATTCCGTAAAGGAAAAGCTCCACGTTCTTTTATCGAAAAATATTATGGCGCAAATGTTTTCTATGAGGATGCCATCAATGAGGTTTATCCCAGCGCTCTGGAAGAAGCTGTAAAAGCTGCTAATCTGGAAATGATTGAGGACAAAATTGATTTTGACTTAGTCTCTGCTGAAAAAGAAGGCCTTGTTTTTAAAGCAACCATTACTACAAAACCAGAAGTTACCATTGAAAATTACAAGGGTATTGAAGCAAAAAAGCCTCCTGTAAAAATCACTGAAGATGATATTGCTGCTGAACTAAAGAAAATACAGGAACGGAACGCCAGAATGGTCACTGTAGAAGATCGTGCTGCTCAGAACGGCGATATTGCAGAGATCGATTTTGAGGGCTTTGTCGATGGAAAAGCTTTTGAAGGTGGCAAAGCTGAAAATTACAGCTTGAATCTTGGAGCCGGACAGTTTATCCCCGGATTTGAAGATCAGATCGTCGGTCATAAAGCAAACGATGAATTTGATATTACCGTAACCTTCCCTGAAGATTATCAGGAAGAAAGCTTAAAGGGCAAAGAAGCTGTCTTTAAGATCAAAGTACACGAGGTCAAGAAAGAAGAGCTTCCGGAATTAGATGACGACTTTGCAAAAGACGTCAGCGATTTTGATACTCTGGATGAATATAAGAAAGATGTTGAAAAGAAGCTGACTGAGAGCCGCGAAAATGCTGCAAAAGATGACGTTGACAATCAGCTGATTGATAAGATGGTTGAACTGCTTCAAGGAGAAATTCCTGCAGCAATGTTTGAAAACCGCATCAATGAGGATATCAACGAATTTGCTTATCGGTTGCAGTCTCAGGGGCTCAATTTGGAATCCTACATGAAATATACCGGTATGGATGAAAAAGCAATGCGCGAAAATATGCGTCCGCAGGCTGAGCGTCAGGTAAAACTGCGTCTGGCACTTGAAAAGATTGCCGAGCTCGAAAATGCAAAGCCTACGGAAGAAGATCTTGAAAAAGAATACCAGAAGCTGGCTGAAGGATATCATCTTGATGTTGATAAAGTGAAGAAAGCAATTCCTGCAGAAGATCTTTCCAAAGACTTAAAAGCTGGAAAAGCAATGGATTTCGTCCGGGATAATGCAATTGTTACAGAAGGCGAAGACAGCAAATCTGCTGCAAAGTCAAAAGAAAAAACAGCCAAGTCTTCAAAAACGAAAGCAACAAAAGAAAAAAGTGAAAAGAAAGAATCAGAAGCTTCAGCTGAATAAGCTGCCTTTCTTTTGCCTAATCTTTTAATGAAGTTTGGAGGCAATTTTAAATGAGTTTAGTTCCATATGTAATTGAACAAACAAACCATGGCGAGCGTTCTTATGATATTTTTTCCCGTTTATTAAATGACCGCATCATTATGCTGACAGAAGAAGTTACGGATACTTCCGCCAATCTAGTAGTAGCACAGCTGTTATATTTGGAAGGACAGGACCCTACAAAGGATATCAGTCTTTATATCAACAGCCCCGGCGGTTCTGTAACAGCTGGTATGGCAATTTATGATACGATGCAGTACATTAAATGTGATGTATCTACTATCTGTATGGGATTAGCTGCCAGTATGGGCGCTTTCCTTCTTGCAGCCGGTGCAAAAGGAAAACGTTTTTCACTGCCACACACTGATATTTTGATTCATCAGCCAAGCGGAGGCGTCCCTCAGTCACAAGTATCTGACATCATGATTCATGCTGGTTACTTGGCAAAGAAAAAGGAATTATTGAATCAAATCCTTGCAGAGCGTACTGGTCAGCCGATCGAAAATATTATGCGTGATACCGATCGGGATCATTTTATGACTCCGGAAGAAGCTTTGGAATATGGTTTGATTGATAAAATTATCAAAGATCATAAAACAGAGATAAGCAGGTGATTGTTTGGGCTCAAATGAAGAATTTGGAGATCGCGAACTTTGCTGTTCTTTTTGCGGGAAACCACAAAGTGAAGTTCGCCGCCTAATTGCAGGTCCTGGAGTTTATATTTGCGACTCTTGTATCGAACTATGTAAGTCTATTCTTGACGATGAGATGAATCTCTCAACGCGCCATACAGACTTAGAATCCGGTGCAACAAAAGAGTTGCTGAAACCTCGGGAAATTAAAAAATGTCTTGATGAATATGTAATCGGTCAGGATCGTGCAAAAATGGCACTTTCAGTAGCCGTGTATAATCACTATAAACGTATTTACTATGGGCATAGTGATGATGTTGATCTGACAAAGAGCAACGTCCTTCTGCTTGGACCAACCGGAGTTGGAAAAACACTGTTGGCACAGACGCTGGCCAAAATTTTGGATGTCCCTTTTGCCATTGCAGATGCAACTACATTGACAGAAGCCGGTTATGTGGGCGAAGATGTTGAAAATATCCTTTTGCGTTTGATTCAGGCAGCAGATTTCGATATTGAAAGAGCAGAGCATGGCATCATTTATATCGATGAAATTGATAAAATTGCTCGCAAATCAGAAAATCCTTCTATCACGCGTGATGTTAGCGGCGAGGGAGTTCAACAAGCCCTTTTAAAAATTTTGGAAGGGACTGTCTCAAATGTTCCTCCGCAGGGAGGAAGAAAACATCCTCAGCAGGAATTTCTTCAAATTGACACAACAAATATTTTGTTTATTTGCGGTGGTGCGTTTGATGGCCTTGACAAAATTGTTGAACGTCGAAGTGCTTCAACTTCGCTAGGCTTTGGTGGAGAAGTTCACAGCAAGGCGGAACTGGATGCACATGATTGGATGTCTGAAGTCGTTCCTCATGATCTCGTGAGATTCGGAATCATTCCGGAACTCGTAGGTCGACTGCCGGTTATTACAGCTTTGAGTGGCCTTGATGAAAAAGCGTTGATTCGTATCTTGACAGAGCCGAAAAACTGCCTTGTCAAACAGTATCAAAAACTTTTTCAGCTAGATCAAGTAGATCTGGAGTTTACCGAAGACGCCCTGCTTGCTATTGCACAAATGACCGTTAAACGTCATACTGGCGCGCGTGGATTACGTTCTACGATGGAAAACATTCTGACAAGATTGATGTATAATGTACCTTCCGACTATACAATCGAGAAGATAACTGTTAACAAAGATACAGTCGAGAATGGAGCAGACCCTGAAATTGTTCGTAACCCAGACCGGAAACCGGTAAAAATTAAGATTTCAATTCCGCGTTCCGCCAACAAAAAACGTGGGCGCAGAGATACGGCTTAATTATTTTGTTTTATATAAGGCTGCTGTAAGTGGGGAATAAACTGATTTTCCCCTGCGGCAGCTTTTTTCAATAAGGAGTTTTACAATGAGCAATGAAACACAAAAAGAAGTCGAATTAGTTAGTGCTGAACATCCTCTGATTCCTGTTTTGGCATTACGGGGGCTTGTCGTGTTTCCTGGAATGTCTCTGCAGTTTGACGTAGCACGCCCAAAATCCATCTTAGCGCTAAAGAACTCTATGGATCAAGAGCAAAAGATCTTTTTGGTCGCTCAAAAAGACCTAACTGTTAATGATCCAGGTAAAGACGATCTTTATTCAATCGGTGTAATTGCTAAAGTCAGACAGGTAATTCGGCGCTCTGATGAGGGAATTCGAGTGATCGTCGAAGGAATTTCTCGTGGGAAAATCATTTCCATGCCAGAGGGCAATACGGAATATCTTTCTGCTGAAGTTGCAATCCTTCCCACAAAGGTGACAAAAAAGGTCACTCCGCGGCAAGAAGCACAGATGAGATATGTTCGTACACAGTTTGAAGAGTATATTCGAAACTATACGCAAATTTCTCCGGATCTTGTGATCGGTGTTTTAGAAAAAAAGAATTGCGGTGATCTTGCAGATTATATTGCCGCAAATATCAATTTTGATTATGAACAAAAGCAGCAACTTTTGGAAGAACTTTCTCCTTTTAGTAGACTGCAAAAACTTTCGCGCATATTGAAAGATGAAATTCGAGTATTGACCCTGGAAAATAAAATTCAGGAAAAGGCCAAAGAGCAAATTGACGAGAATCAAAGAGATTACTATCTTCGGGAACAAATGCGTGCAATCGCTGACGAACTGGGGGAGGACGATACCCCTGCAGAAGAAGCCGACCAAATGCGCAAACGCATTCAAGAGGCTGGTATGCCGAAAGAACAGCAGGAAAAATTACTAAAAGAATGCGATCGAATGGCTAAAATGCCTGAAGGTTCTCATGAGGCCAGCGTTATTCTGAGCTATTTGGATACTTGTCTTTCTTTACCATGGAATAGTTCTTCTAAAGAACATATTGATCTTTCAAAAGCGAAAAAGATTATGGATCGTGATCATTACGGACTAACGAAAGTAAAAGAGCGAATTCTAGAATCCTTAGCGGTTAAAAAGCTGAACCCCAAAATGCAAGGGCAGATTATTTGCCTTGTTGGACCTCCGGGAGTCGGCAAAACTAGTATTGCACACTCGATTGCGGAAGCGATTGGGCGAAAATACATTAGAGTCTCGCTAGGTGGTGTTCGGGATGAATCCGATATTATGGGGCATCGCAAAACCTATATTGGTTCTATGCCGGGACGAATCATTAATGCAATCAGACAGGCCGGGGTCAATAATCCGCTCCTTCTTTTGGATGAGATTGATAAGCTCGGAAATGATTTTCGAGGAGATCCTTCCAGTGCTTTGTTAGAGGTATTGGATCCAGATCAAAACTCAACGTTTTATGATCATTATATTGATTTACCATTTGACCTCAGTCATGTATTGTTCTTAACGACTGCAAATGACGCTTCTGCAATTCCTGCTCCGCTTTACGACCGTATGGATGTTATTACCTTGGGCAGCTATACCCATCAGGAAAAATTTCATATTGCAGGAAAACATTTAATTCCCAAACAGCTGAAAAAGAACGGGATTAATTCTGATCAGCTAAAAATTTCTGCATCTGCTATTCATGCGATAATTGATGGTTATACAAGGGAAGCCGGAGTCCGCGGACTGGAACGTATGATCTCAGAAATCTGCAGAAAAAGTGCAATAAAAATTGTTAAAAATTCTAAAATAGTCATTCACGTGACCCCAAAAAATCTCGAAGAGTTTTTAGGCCCTAAAAAATTTCGAGAAGAAAATCAGAATAAAAAAGATCAGGTAGGACTCGTAAATGGATTGGCCTGGACAACAGTTGGGGGAGAAATGCTGCCAATTGAAGTTGCGGTCATGGATGGCAGCGGAAAAATTGAACTAACCGGAAGCCTTGGCGATGTTATGAAGGAATCGGCAAAAACCGCCATCAGCTGTATTCGTACAAGAGCCAAATCGCTTGGAATTCGAACCGATTTTTATAGTAAATATGATATCCATATCCATGCCCCAGAGGGAGCTATCCCGAAAGACGGTCCTAGTGCCGGTGCGGCGATGGCTACTGCAATCACTTCTGCTTTGACCAGTATTCCAATTCGTCACGATGTTGCTATGACCGGTGAAATTACTCTTCTTGGCAGGATTTTGCCAATTGGTGGGTTAAAAGAAAAAACAATGGCAGCTTACCGCGCAGGAATTAAAACGGTTTTGATCCCATCTGAAAATGTTCCGGACTTGGAAGAAGTAGATACGGAAGTTAAAAAATCAGTTCAATTCCTTCCTGTCGAAGAAATCGATCAGGTTTTAAATGTTGCGCTAACCAAAAAGCCTGTCCCTTTACAATAAGAAAGGATATCTCAAATGAAGATTGAAACTGCTGATTTTGAAGCTTCTTTTGGTCGCTCAAATCAGCTCCCATTTTCAACGATGCCAGAAATTGTATTCTCAGGAAAATCAAATGTTGGTAAATCTTCGTTGATTAATAAGCTATTAAATCGAAAATCGCTGGCTAGAGTAAGCTCACAGCCAGGCAAAACAGGAACCATTAATTTTTATCGGCTTGACAACTGTAGATTGGTGGATCTTCCAGGATACGGTTATGCAAAAGTTTCACTTTCTGAAAAAAAGCGTTGGGCTGAATTGGTAGAAGGATATCTTTCAATGAAGCGCGATATCCGACTGATTATCCAGATTATTGATATGCGTCACGAGCCATCGGCTGATGATTTGGATATGGTGTCTTTTCTTGAGAATACTGGATTTCCGTTCTTGATTGCTATAACAAAAAGTGATAAACTGAATAAAACGCAAAGAGCTCTCAATTTAAAAATGTTTCAGGAATTATTTGGGAAACGTGAGATAGGAGTGATTCCCTTTTCTTCTCAAACTGGAGAAGGTGTGGAAGTTTTGCGAAAATGCATTGATGAAAATATAAACTTAATGCCATCTTTGCAGGAAATTAATAAGGAGCAATGAAATTTTATGCTGAATTTTGATCATTTAGCTGTAAATCAGCAGGGACATCTGACAATTGGTGGGATTGATACTACAAAATTAGCACAGGAATACGGAACACCTCTTTATGTAATGGATGAAGATAAAATCCGCAGTATCTGCCGAATGTATCAGAATTCTTTTAAAAAATGCTATCATGGGAATGGAATGCCACTTTACGCCAGCAAAGCTTTTTGCTGCAAGGAAATGTGCAGGATCGTCAATGAAGAGGGAATGGGACTGGATGTTGTCTCTGGAGGCGAATTGTACACAGCTCTACAAGCAGGATTTCCGGCAGAACGAATTCAAATGCACGGAAATAATAAAACGCCTGATGAACTTTCTTACGCAATTAATTCGGGTGTAGGGCACATTGTTATTGATAATATGGATGAACTCAAGATGTTGGACGAAATGGCAGGAAAACTTCATCAGGCAGTTGGAGTTTCCTTACGGATTAAGCCTGGCATTGATGCACATACTCATCAGTTTATACGGACCGGACAAATTGATTCCAAGTTTGGATTTGCGTTGGAGACCGGCGAAGCCATGCAGGCCGTAAAAATGGCAATTCATGCGAAAAATTTGAAGCTTTTGGAACTGCACTGCCATATTGGCTCTCAAATTTTTGAATTACAGCCCTTCGTACTGGCAGCTCAGGTTATGATGGATTTTATGCAGCAGATTCGTAAAGAGACCGGCGTCATGTTACCGGAGCTAAACTTGGGAGGTGGTTTTGGCATTCAATATATTGCCTCCGACAATTCTCTCCCGTATGAGTCTTATATGGAGAAAGTTTCAGAAGCGATCGGCCAAAAGTGTAAAGAATACGACTTTACAGAGCCAAAAATTTATATCGAACCAGGTCGTTCTATTGTAGGAGAAGCTGGGATTACACTTTACACGATTGGAGCTGTAAAGCAAATTCCTAATATTCGTACATATGTTTCTATCGATGGCGGTATGACTGATAATCCGCGCTATGCGCTTTATCAGAGCGATTATACTGTCATTGTAGCAAATCATGCAGACCAGCCTGCAAAGCAAATTGTCACTGTCGCCGGAAAATGCTGTGAATCAGGGGATCTGATTCAGAAGGATGCTCCTCTGCAGATGTGTAAAGCGGGCGATTTATTGGCGGTCCTTTCGACTGGAGCTTATAATTATTCCATGGCTTCTAATTATAATCGAATTCCACGTCCTGCCGTTGTGATGGTTCATGATGGAAAGACCCGTATTGCTGTAAAGAGGGAAACCTATGAGGATCTTATTCACAATGATTTATAATGGCTGAACGATTTACTTTTTCCCTTTTCTGTGCTAAAATATAAATTCAGGAAGACGAGGAGTGAGTAAAAAATGAATTCGAAATTAAAAGACGATAATGTCGATTTTTTATTTGAAGCAATTTTATCTTTAAAGTCCGCAGAAGAATGTTATAATTTTTTTGAGGATCTTTGTACTGTTCCAGAAATTAAAGCAATGTCTCAGCGAATTGTGGTGGCTCATATGCTTAGCACAAAACGTGTTTATAGTGATATTGTAGAAAAAACTGGTGCTTCTACTGCAACGATCAGTCGTGTCAATCGGTCTTTGCATTATGGATGCGACGGTTATAGTTTGGTTTTTGGCCGAATAAAAGATGTCCCCAAAAGTGAATCAGAGACCGGAGATATAAAATCAAAATGAGTTATTCGGCTTTTGCAAATTATTACGATTATTTAATGAAAGATGTTAATTACCCGGCGCTGGCACAATACCTGCGCCGGGTTTTGGCACAATTTGGGCATACTCCTAAACTTGCATTGGACCTTGCTTGTGGTACCGGCAGCTTAACCTTGGAACTCAAGCAAATGGGAATTGACATCTATGGAATCGATGCCAGCCCTGATATGCTTTCGATTGCGCAACAAAAAGTGGCTGCAGCGGGAGAGAAAATTTTATTTCTTTGCCAAAAGATGCAGAATTTAGATCTTTATGGGACGATCGATACTGTTTTTTGTACTTTGGATAGCTTAAATCATCTATCCGGAAAAAAAGAACTTTTAAAAGCTTTTCAGAAAGTTTCTCTGTTTCTGGAGCCAAATGGATATTTTGTTTTTGATTTGAATACGCCATACAAGCATCAGCATGTTTTAGCGGATCATACTTTTGTTTATGATCTCGATCCTGTTTATTGTATCTGGCAGAATCTTTATGAAGAACGTGAAAATCGAGTCTCTATTTCTCTGGATTTCTTTAAAAGGGAAGGGCAAATTTATCATCGAAGCCATGAAAATTTTTACGAATATGCCTATTCTATCGATGACATTCGTTCTTTATTAGAACTATCAGGTTTGCAGATGCGCGCAGTTTATGAAGATTTTACTTTTAACGCTCCGACAAATCACACAGAACGAATTTTGGTGGTTTCTGAAAAATCATCTGTAAAAAACATGGAAAAAGTTATTGACAAATAAAGCAAGATATAGTATCATATATAAGTCGCTGATACGAAAGTATTCGCTCTGTTGGGAGCATAGCTCAGCTGGTTAGAGCACCTGCCTTACAAGCAGGGGGTCATAGGTTCGAGTCCTATTGTTCCCACCATCAGTGGCTCGGTAGTTCAGCTGGTTAGAACGCTAGCCTGTCACGCTAGAGGTCGACGGTTCGATCCCGTTCCGAGTCGCCACTTGCCTCTGTAGCTCAGTCGGTAGAGCAGGGGACTGAAAATCCCCGTGTCGGTGGTTCGATTCCGCCCGGAGGCACCATTGCGAATGTAGCTCATCTGGTAGAGCGCCACCTTGCCAAGGTGGAGGTAGCGAGTTCGAGCCTCGTCGTTCGCTCCATTTTTGGCGTCATAGCCAAGCGGTAAGGCATGGGTCTGCAAAACCCTGATCCCCAGTTCAAATCTGGGTGACGCCTCCACTGAAAAGACCGAATCTCTTTCGAGATTTGGTCTTTTTTTAATAATTTGAGGAGATTTTAGATCATGGTTCCTAAAAAAATCATACATCCTTTAGAGCCAGTCTGGAGCCCAGAATGTAGAGCTTTGGTTTTGGGGACAATGCCTTCCCCTAAATCCCGTATGGTAGGATTTTATTATGGGCATCCACAGAATCGTTTCTGGCGCGTTTTAGCCGAAATTTTTGGCGAAACTGTTCCGAATTCTAATGCAGAAAAAACTTCTTTTCTTTTGCAACATCGAATTGCTTTATGGGATGTTTTAAAATCTTGTCGAATTTGCGGTGCTTCTGATCAATCAATTACGGAACCTGTTCCTAATGATTTTTCAGTTTTACTAAAAGAAACAGAAATTCAGTCGATTTATACAACAGGACAAAAAGCTTTTCAGTTATATGAAAGCCTCGTTTATCCAAAGACTAAAATTCATGCAATTGCTTTGCCTTCTACAAGTCCCGCTAATTGCCGTATGAGCTTTCATGATTTGGTAGATGCTTATCGTGTTTTGTTGAATACTGTCAACATAAAATGAATGAAGTAACATATTTTAGGGAGGAACTATATGGAAAAAAACGAAATAATTGATCAAACAAACGAACAAACACAACCCTTAACACCAAATAAAATGGGAACGAAATTAATGTTTCCATTGATTATTTCAATGGCACTGCCAGCAATGTTCTCTATGATGATTCAGGCCCTTTATAACGTAGTAGACAGTTATTTTGTTGCACAAATCAGTGAAGATGCTTTAACTGCTGTTTCTTTGGTGTTCCCAATTCAAAGTCTGCTAATTGCTCTTGGAATTGGTACTGCGGTCGGAATTAATTCTCTAGTATCAAGGCGCCTCGGCGAACAAAATTTTTCAGAAGCCAATTCTGCAGCTACACACGGAATTCTTTTAGGCCTTTTAAATTATATTGTCTTTTTTATTGTTGGCTTTTTTTCACGTCCGTTTATCGGATTGTTTACGAGTACACCAGAAGTGATTGAAATGGGCACACAGTATATGCAAATTGTATGCTTCTTTTCCTTTGGAGTTTTTGTGGAAGTCAATATTGAAAAGTCTCTACAGGCAACCGGAAATATGCTGTACCCAATGACGTTCCAGCTGATTGGCGCTGTTACCAATATTATCTTGGATCCTATTTTTATCTTTGGATTATTTGGAGTCCCAAGAATGAGTGTAGCCGGTGCAGCAATTGCTACTGTCTTAGGACAAATTCTTTCAATGATCGTAGCACTTATCGTTCTTACAAAAAAAGAACACGAAATCACTGTTTCTTTTCACCATTTTCATGTAAATAAAAGAATCATTAAAAACATCTATGAAGTTGGACTGCCTGCAATCGTGATGCAGTCTATTGGTTCTGTGATGGTCATGGGAATCAATGCAATTCTGATGTCCTATACCGAAACGGCAGTTGCTTTCTTTGGTGTTTATTTTAAACTGCAATCTTTTGTTTTTATGCCTGTTTTTGGATTGAATCAGGGGATCATGCCGATTATAGGATATAATTTTGGTGCACAAAATAAAAGACGGATGAAAGACTGCCTTCGCTATGGAACCATGATTGCTGTGGTCATTATGATAATCGGCGTCGTCGTGTTTTGGACAATTCCAAATTTGTTGCTGGGAATTTTTAATGCTTCCGATGTGATGCTTTCAATAGGCGTTCCTGCGCTTAGAACGATCAGCCTCTGCTTTATCCCGGCTGCTATTGGAATCACGTTCTCAGGCGAATTTCAGGCAGTAGGGAAGGGAACTTACAGCCTTTTAGTCTCTTTATTAAGACAACTTTGCATTTTACTTCCGGCTGCCTATTTATTGTCTGTATTAACACATTCTTTGCCGTCAATTTGGTATGCTTTCCCAATTGCAGAGTTTTTCTCTTGTATTGCAAGTATCCTGTTGCATAGCCGAATTAAGAAAAAGATGCTCTCTAAATTTTAACTTAAATGGATATTTTTTAAGCAGCCTGTTTTGCAAAAGAACAGGCTGCTTTTTGTATGATTGCTATTTTTAACGCATATATTTTTTCGGGCGGTGAAAAAAATGAAGCATTCCCGGAAAAATAAATTGACTATTTTGGCTTTGGCTCTCTGCTGTACAGGGCTTTTAACGTTGACTTTTTGCTCCTATCATCAAGCAGCCAAACTTGCAGCGGCAAAAGTCGACCCTAATCCACCGATTATCCTTGACGCAGGGCATGGTGGGGAAGATGGAGGCGCTACTGGAAAATCCCAGCTGCCTGAAAAAGATTTGAATCTGGCAATTACTCAAATGCTGCAAAAAAAACTATCCGACTCTGGTTATCAGGTAATCATGACTCGAGACAGCGATGTTTCTTTAGGCGATCCTAAGTTGTCTACCATACATGAACGCAAAACCTCTGATATCCATCAGCGACTTGCTATTTTACAAGGAACTCCTGGCGCTATTTTTATCAGTATTCATCAAAATTATTTTAGCGAAAGCAGATACAGTGGCGCACAAGTCTTTTATTCCAAAAATGATACACAAAGTAAAACTCTTGCAGAATCCATTCGGGCAAGCATTGTAAATTCTGTTCAACCGGATAATGATCGTCAATTAAAGCCGGCCACCAGCAGTATTTATCTTCTTTGGCACGCGAAAAGTCCGGCAGTTTTAGTAGAATGCGGCTTTCTTTCTAATGATTCAGAAGCAAAACTTTTAAATGATTCGGAATATCAGGAAAAAATTGCCTGCGCAATTTTTGAGGGCATCAACGCTTATTTAACGAGTCCTTCTGATCAGACTTCTTCTGGGGATTGAAGAAAATAATCATTTGTAGTAAACTAAAAGCAATTAAAAATTTGAGCATTTTGATTTGTGAGGAATATTATGTCTGGAAAATCCAAAAGTATCTATGTCTGCAGCCAATGCGGGTATGAATCCGCAAAATGGTATGGAAAATGTCCCGGCTGCGGCGAGTGGAATACAATGAACGAAGAAATTAGAGAACCTGTTCGAAATGTGTCCCCAAAATCTACGCTATATTCGATGAAAGGCCGTCAACATCCACAGCTTCTTTCTGAGATCAGCACCGATATAGAAACGCGATATCAAACTGGGGTAGGGGAGCTCGACCGTGTATTAGGAGGAGGAATTGTAAAAGGTTCTTTAATCCTAATCAGCGGAGAACCTGGAATCGGTAAGAGTACGATTTTACTCCAGATCTGTGAGCATTTAGGGAAAGCACTCCGAATTTTGTATGTATCCGGAGAAGAGTCCAGCCGACAAATTAAATTGCGGGCTTCCAGGCTCCAAGTTCATTCGGAAAATCTTTTGATTTTGACTGAAACGGACGTTCAATTAATTACAGAGCAGATTCGCGAAACGAAACCGGACCTTGTGATGATTGATTCCATTCAAACGATGAATCTCTCCGAATTAAATTCTGCTCCAGGTAGCATCACGCAAGTTCGTGAATGCACAAACTTATATATGAGAACAGCAAAAGAGCTGGAGATCCCCACTATATTGGTAGGGCATGTTAACAAAGACGGTGCAATTGCAGGACCAAAGGTTTTGGAACACATTGTAGATGCGGTATTATATTTTGAGGGCGACCGTCAAATGAGCTATCGGATTCTGCGGGCGGTAAAAAATCGTTATGGTTCCACTAATGAAATTGGCGTTTTTGATATGGGAGACCATGGACTACAAGAGGTTTCCAATCCTTCTATGGCGCTGCTTTCCGGTCGGCCAACCCATGTATCGGGAACTTGCGTAACGTGCGTTTTAGAGGGAAGCAGATCTATTTTAGCAGAAATACAAGGGCTTGTTACAACAACAGGATTTGGAAATCCAAGACGAATGTCTACCGGGTTTGACTATAATCGTATGAATTTACTTTTAGCGGTATTGGAAAAGCGCGGGGGATATTATTTTTCCAATTTGGATGCTTATTTAAATGTGGTTGGTGGTCTGCGGTTAGAAGAACCTGCCTGTGATCTTGCGGTTGCAATTGCTCTGATTTCCAGTCTAAAAGATTTGCCGGTTCCGGAAGATACCGTCGTGTTTGGAGAAATCGGTCTTGCCGGAGAAATTCGATCGGTCCTGCATGCCGACCAGCGAGTCAGCGAATGTGCAAGAATGGGATTTAAACGTTGTATCCTTCCGGCAAACTGTTTAAAGAACCTAGAAGGGCGCTACAGCGGAATTGAACTTATTGGCGTGAAAAATATTCGCCAGGCGATTGGGGCTCTGGGTGGTTAATACAGTCTCCGTTTTCATAGTCAGAGCGTTTCATCACATAAACACAGTGAACACAGCCGTTTGGCTGATAAGGACATTCTATCTGACAATATCCATCTTTTTGATAAGTGCAGTCTACATCGCAATGAACGAGCATATAAAATTCACCTCATTTTTTATATTCGAATTTTATAAAAGTATGAGGATTTTGGAGATAGGATATACATAGGAAAGATGAAAAAATGAAAATTATGCTCGACGGCGTTTAAGATTTGCTTTTTATAATTTATAATCCAATTATACAAAATGAATATTTTGTATAATTAAGGAGGGGGAAAATGGATCAAACGGCTTTTGATTATTCTGATGCGCCGGATATCTTAAAACGCTTTCTAATTTATTTGGAAGCGATCAAAGGAAAGTCGCCCAAAACCGTACAGGAATATTATTTCGATCTTCGTACTTTTTTTAGATATTTAAAATCTAGTCGCGGACTGGTTCCATCAGAAACTTCATTTGAAAAAATTTCAATTTCTGATATTGATCTTGAACTCCTAAAAACGGTTGATTTAACAGAAATTTATGAGTATTTTCATTATCTACAAACCACGCGGCATAATCATGCTGCAGCACGTTCTCGTAAAGTTAGTAGTTTGCACACTTTTTTTGAATATCTGACTAATAAAACCAATCAGCTCAAAATCAATCCTGTTCAAGAATTAGAAACACCCAAAACACCAAAAAGACTTCCTAAATATTTGTCTCTCGAACAAAGCATCGAATTGCTGTCAGCAGTAAAAGGGCCTTATAAGGAACGTGATTACTGTATCTTAACTCTATTTTTAAACTGTGGAATGCGGCTTTCTGAACTAGTTGGGCTAAATCTTACGGATGTCCGGCATAACAGCGGAACTTTAAGGATTATCGGTAAAGGTAATAAAGAGAGAATTGTCTATTTAAATGAAGCCTGCCAGGATGCTATTAATCGTTATATTGCGGTTCGACCAAAAGATCATCTGATTGATCGAACGGCACTTTTTATTAGCCGGCAGCATAAACGTATTAGTCCTAAAACAGTACAAGCATTAGTCAAAAAATATTTGGCAGATATTGATCTAGGTGGACCTGGATATAGTGTACATAAGCTTCGTCATACAGCAGCGACCCTCATGTATCAGAAAGGTCATGTGGATATTCGAGTTTTAAAAGATATTTTAGGCCATGAAAATCTTGGAACTACAGAAATTTATACGCATTTGTCTGATCAACAAATGGAACAGGCTGCAGAGTCAAATCCCTTGGCACATATTAAACCCAAATCAGATCATAAATAATAGAATAAAATACAAAAAAATCAGAGACGGAAAATCCGTCTCTGATTTTTTTAGCCTCTCTTCCCCGTTTTCCTGCGATCTTTATCCAAGCTTTGCACGAGGATGACAATGATTATAAACTTCTTTAAAATGATCATTTAAAAGACGAACATAAACCTGTGTGGAAGAAATATCAGCATGACCAAGCATCTGCTGAATATCTTTCAATTCCGCACCATTTTCGAGTAGATGAAGTGCAAAAGAATGACGGAGCGTATATGGCGTAATCTCCTTTGTAATTCCGGCAGTTTCCGCATACCCTTTTACGATTTTCCAAAATCCCTGGCGTGTTAAACGATGCCCATTTAGATTCGTAAAAAGTGCCTGTCCGCCATCTGGAGAAATAATCATTCTACGGACACGGAAAATATAATCCGAAATGGCTGTCACTGCTTGCGCATAAACAGGAATGACACGCTCACTTTTCCCGCTATGGCAACAGAGAACGCCTGTATGCAAATTAATATCTTCCACATTTAAGTCTACCAATTCTGAGGCACGGATTCCCGTGGCATAAAGCAGTTCCAACATTGCTTTATCGCGGCAGCCCTTTAGTTCCTTTGCATTCGGCTGCGACAAGAGCAATTCGATTTCCTCACCGCTTAAAATCTGAGGAAGCTTTTTTTCCGGTTTGTCCAGTTTAATCCCTTTCGCCGGATTTTCGCTCACACTTCCATTGATCATCAGAAATTGATAAAAGCAACGTGCAGAAGCAATATGACGAGTAATGGTAGCATTCGATTTTTTGGAATCTTTTAAGTATTTTACATACTTATCTACTGTAGCGGAATCAGCATCAGCAGGAAGTGTTTTCTGCTTTTTTAAAAACTCCAAATAATTTTGTAAATCTCGTAGATAAGAATCCAAAGTATTATTGGAGACCTTTTTTACCTTTACCAAGTAATTTTTAAATTCCGCACAGTAATCCTTCATCCTTTTCACTCTCCTTTCTCTCTAAAAATCATAAAATCAAATTTTCATGTAAAAATAAATTTTCCAGAAAACCCAACCGATAATACTGTATCAAGTGCTGCGCCGATAATCGATAGTAACAAAACAATTCCAAATTGCTGAAAGTATGTTAAAAGCTCCGGTGGTGCTTCTTTCCCAAATAGTCCTGCAGAAGAAATCCTTTTAGAAAAGCTCCAAGAAAAATTAGAAGCAAAAAGGACGGACAAGCAACTGAAAAAAGCACCTGGCAACAAAATAAAGCCATAAAATAAAAAGCCCTGCATTCCGCGCATCAAATACAAATATCCACCTGTAATTCCAATTCCAATCCCTCTGAAAAATGGAACCATCGGAATAAAAAAAGCTCCCCAAACGGAAAGCCCGCATAAAAAACAGGCAAATACAAATAAGAATGAAGCAGAAATAGATGACGCAAATTTTTGCCCAGCAGTTTCTGTTGTCAAAGAAGAATAATTGCTAGCAAAAAGCTGTTCCACTTTTTGCAGATGAGAAACATCTAATTTGACTGACAACAACGCTCCACAGATGACTCCTGCAAGTAAGATAACGGCCCAAAGAGCCAAACGATGATACTTATGAAGTGCCTCTGAAATCACGCTGAGATTAATCCGATTTTTATTATAAGAAATAACGGCTTTCATGCACATACATCCTTTCTGCTTTGTTTGTCCAGAAAAGATATATGAATCATTGTTCCGAAATATGTTATCTAAAAACTAGTGGGGATTTTTTACCAAAATAACACTTGATGAGAGCTCCAATCCCTTGTATTTACTTACTATATACCATTTTAAAGCGTTTTTCAACACCTTTTCATACATTTCCTTAATTTTTATGCATTTCCTATTAATTTATGTAATAATAATTATGTAACCTATTTTAGAATTATGTAACCTTGATTATGAAATTCAAAAAATGTATAAAATTGCATAAAAATACACGTACTGCGTATCTGGCACAGCACGTGTATTTTTAGTACTATATCTTGTTAAAAAATGGATTTTATGATTCTGAATGAAAATCCGCCATTGCTGCCTGAATCATGATTGCACATTCCAAACGTTTTTGCTCAAGGTCACAAGAAATTTTATGTGCTTTCAAAATATCATGCTCGTATTGATTGTTGTTTGCGTTGCATCCACCGCTGCAATAAAATTTTGCCCAACATTTCATGCATTCTGATTTTGCATATACATTTGCTGCAGCGAATCGATCCTTCATTGCGTGATCATAGGTTCCATCCAAAACACTTCCCATTTTCCATTTGTCGTCTCCTACAAATTGATGACAAGGGAAAATATCGCCCTCTGGTGTAACAGCTACATATTCGTTTCCGCAGCTGCATCCACGCAGACGTTTGATTGCACAGGGGCCCTGATTCAAATCAATCATAAAATGGAAGAAGTTAAACCCTCTTCCCTCTTTTCTGCGTTTGATGATTTCCTGAGACAACCGATCATATTCTTCAAACACTCTGGGAAGATCTTCTTCTTTAATTGAATAATCGAGTTTTGGATCTGATACAACAGGCTCTACTGAAATCTGATCAAATCCTAGATCTACTAAATGTAAAATATCTTTTGTGAAATCTAAATTATATTTTGTAAAAGTGCCGCGGGCATAATAATCCTTGTCTCCACGGGAGGCAACCAGTTTTTGAAATTTCGGCACAATTGCATCATACGATCCGCTTTTTCCATCAGCGCGAACACGTAGACGATCATTTACTTCTTTTCGTCCATCGATTGAAAGAACACAATTCGACATTTCACGATTAATAAAATCAATTTTATCATCATCAAGCAAAATCCCGTTTGTCGTAATCGTGAAACGAAAATTCTTATGATGCTCTTTTTCTAAAGATCGAGCATAACGAACAGTCTCTTTTACAACATCAAAGTTCATAAGAGGCTCTCCGCCAAAGAAATCCAGTTCGAGGTTATAGCGATCTCCTGAATTTGCAATCAAAAAATCGATTGATTTTTTCGCAACATTCAGTGGCATTAACATACGCCCACGACCAAAATCACCTTTTGCCGCAAAGCAGTATTCACAGCGCAAATTGCAGTCATGCGCCACATTTAGACACATTGACTTAATTGGTGCTCCACGCATCATCCCTGCAAACTGCGCATAATCGTCGGAAGAAAAAAGTTGTCCCATTTTCTGCAGTTCTAAAAGTTCCTGATGGGCTTCCTCTAAAACATTCTTCCCGAATTTTGGCTGCAAAACAGCAATTGCTTCCTGTGGAAGCTTGTCCGGTACCTGATCATCACAATAATCAAGCAAGGCAAAAGGTGCTTCATCAAAAAGATGAACTGCGCCAGAATTGGTGTCCAGAACAATTCTATAGCCATTTAAAGCATACTTATGGATCATAAAACGATACTCCATTATTACAAAAATTAAGGGACAGAAATCTGTCCCTTTGAAATGCTTTGTTTAAAATAGCGGTTAATTACCGGTTTTTGTTCTCACATTTCTGGTTTGCTACCGTGCAGGAAACCTTGCAGGCAGACTGGCAGGAAGCCTGGCACTCGCCGCATCCGCCTTTAACAGCACTTTCTTTTAAATTAGCCTGATTTAAAGTTTTAATCTGTTTCATATGTTATACCAACCTTTCGACTTATTTTTTCTAATTGTACCATAATTTCAGGCTAAAAGAAAGTCCCTATTTGATTTTTGTAGGTTTTCCAGCCATTACAAAGCCACCCAAAGCTCCCGCCAAGCTCATAATAATCAGGCGCATAAGAACAGCTGTCGCATTTTCAACCTGGCTATGAAGCATTCCTGCTAACAAACAGATTAAAAACAGCACAACTCCGCAGATAGCACCTAAAATCAGTCCGCGCTTTTTCCCAACTTTCGCAGCAACTAGCCCTGCTAAAAAGGCACTGACTCCGGAAACCCCCAAGATGATCATTTGAAGATAGTCTTGCGGAATCTGTCCGATGTTGGTAATTGCCCATGCACAAATCAGCAATAGCACAGCACAGAAAATTGTTCCGAATATCGTACCAAACAGAACTGCACGGAAAATGGTCAAAGCCGGTGAAGTCGATGAAAAAGCTACTACTCTCTTTTTATGTGACATAAAAAAGCGCCTCCCGCTCGATCTGTTACAATCGTATGCGGAAAGCGTACGGGCTATTCATAATTATTTATCAGATTTTTTACTGGCTTTTTTATCTGCTTTATCGTCTTTCTTTTCAGGCTCATTGCGAATTGTATCCACACTGCCGATTGACCAACGCTTTACACGCATTTTTACACGGTCTGTGCCAGTTTCAATGATCAGAGAATCGTCATCATCTTTTACTCCGACTACTCTGCCCACAATGCCGCCGATTGTTGTAACATCATCACCGATCTCAGCACTTTTGCGCATCTGATCTTCTTGCTTTTTCTTCTTGTTTTGTGGACGGATCAGGAAGAAATAGAAACCGAAAATAATTAGGCCATAAAATACCCATATCCACCAAGTATTATCCATGCTGTTTTACACCTCCAAAAATATAGGAACACAATGAAATTATTATAACAAGGATTGTTGCTTGTTGCAAGATGTTTTTAAATTCGAATGCTGATAGAAGGCAAAACTTTTGAATAAAATTGTTCAAATTCATTTTTATCCAACGCATCACGAATTTTTTCCATCAGTGTATTATAGAAATAGAGATTATGAAGAACCATAAGACGCATTCCCAACATCTCTCCAGCCTTCATCAGATGGTGCACATAAGCTCTCGTAAAGTGACGACAGGTAGGACACTCACAGCCTTCTTCTATCGGCAGTGTGTCCAGCTCATACTTTGCATTCATCAGATTTCGAATTCCCTGCATTGTAAATGCATGGCCATGCCGTGCATTTCTGGTAGGCATCACGCAGTCAAAAATATCAACACCGCGCCGAATAGATTCTAGGATATTAGCCGGTGTCCCCACCCCCATTAGATAACGTGGACGATCTTTCGGCATATAGGGTTCTACTGTTTCAATAATATCATACATAACGTCGGCACTTTCTCCGACAGCCAATCCACCAATTGCATACCCCGGCAGATCGAGTTCCCGAATTGCCTTCATATGCTCAATTCTCAAATCTTTGTAAGTTGCTCCCTGATTGATTCCCCAGAGCATCTGCTGCGGATTGATCGTATCTGGAAGAGAATTAAGCCGTTCCATTTCCGCTTTGCAACGAATCAACCAGCGAGTTGTACGCTCTGTCGATCTTTTGGCATAATCATATTCTGCCGGATTTTTCATACATTCATCAAATGCCATCGCAATTGTACTCCCGAGATGGGATTGAATCTGCATGCTTTCTTCGGGTCCCATAAAAATTTTATGTCCGTCAATATGGGACGCAAATGTTACGCCTTCCTCTTGAATATTGCGGAGCTTCGCTAAAGAAAAAACCTGGAATCCACCGCTGTCTGTTAAAATTGGACCATCCCACTGAGTAAATTTATGAAGTCCGCCGAGTTTTTTAACTTTATCATCTCCTGGGCGCAAATGCAGATGATAAGTATTGCAAAGCTGTACTTGACAATGAAGTTCTTTTAAATCGAGCGCAGAAACGGCTCCTTTGATCGCACCGTCTGTCGCAACATTCATAAAAGCAGGTGTCTGTACAGTTCCATGCACAGTAGTAAATTGTCCACGCCGTGCGGCACCCTCCTGTTTTAAAAGCTGATACATATCGTTTTCCTTTTTATTTTTTAGTGAATAAACATCGCGTCTCCAAAAGAGAAGAAACGATATTTTTCCTCTACCGCTACTTTATATGCATTCATGATGTGGTCGTACCCGGCTAAAGCAGAAACGAGCATAATCAACGTGCTTTCCGGCAGATGAAAATTGGTAATCAATCCATCCAGAGCTTTAAATTGGTAACCTGGATAAATGAAAATATCAGTCCAGCCTTCGCTTTCCTTAATACATCCCTCTTTTGTAGCAACTGATTCCAAAGTGCGGCAGCTGGTAGTCCCAACTGCAATCACACGTCCGCCATTTTTCTTTGTCTCATTGATCGCATCAGCAGTCTCTTTAGGAAGCTCATAATGTTCAGAGTGCATCTGATGGTCTGTGATATGTTCTGCTGTGACCGGACGAAAAGTTCCTAATCCAACATGCAGCGTAACAAATTCCACCTTAACTCCCATATCACGAACCTTCTGCAAAAGTTCCTTTGTAAAATGGAGTCCGGCTGTAGGCGCCGCTGCAGAACCGACTTCTCTGGAATAAACAGTCTGATAGCGTTCCTTATTTTCCAATTTCTTTTTGATATAAGGCGGAAGAGGCATTTGTCCAATCTGATCTAGAATGCTAAAGAAACTTCCATCGTAACTAAATTTCACGAGGCGATTACCGTCTTCGATAATTTCGAGGACTTCCGCCTTTAAAAGGTTGTCCCCAAATGTAAACTTCGAGCCTGGCTTTGCTCGTTTTCCGGGACCGCAGAGGACCTCCCAAATATCATTTCCACGATTGCGCAGAAGAAGGAACTCTACCCTTGCACCAGTATCTTCCTTAATTCCATAGATTCTCGCTGGAAGAACTCTAGAATCATTTAGGACCAAACAGTCTCCGGGATGAAGGAAGTTAACAATATCATGAAAATGTGCATGCTCGATCTTTCCCGTCTCTTTATCAAGCACCATTAATCTGGACGCATCCCGAGGTTCAATCGGCGTTTGTGCAATCAATTCCTTGGGCAGATCATAAGCAAAATCCTTTGTTTTTAAGTCTTTTAAATCAAGTGGCATATTTATTTAATCTCCTTACCGACAACTCCCAAAATTTCTTTTTAAAATTTGTGAAATGTCATAATCTTTTATCATTATAAATAAATTGACAATCAATATCAAGCCATGGTAAAATAAATACTTGATAGAGGCGCAAACTGCATGAGTATGAAAGAGTAGGACTGCCGAATTTCCGAAGAGGCTTTCAAAAAGGGTCGTTTGCCGAAGAAAATTGTTTGCGGCAAAACAAGCTTTCTGGTTGTGTCGTTTGCGAAAGCAACTCAACTGTCATCATTGTGATGGAGTGCTATCGGATTCGGGAAGATATCTCGAATTCGTTCAGTATCAGAGACTAAAATGATGACCGGCTTTGTCCGGCTTTTTTTATTTTGTTTTGCTAATAAAAAGAATAAAAAAGAATTCTCTATCATTAAAATTTAGGAGGTTTCGGTCCATTATGAAACAGTACAAAGTAGGTATCATAGGCGCTACCGGGATGGTTGGGCAGCGTTTTGCAACGCTTTTGGAAAACCACCCATGGTTTCACGTAACTGCTCTTGCAGCAAGTGCCCGCTCCGCAGGAAAGACCTACGAAGAAGCCGTTGCAGGCCGTTGGCTTCTCTCTTCCCCGATGCCGGAAAGCATGAAAAAAATGATTGTGTTTGACGCAGAAAAAGATGTTGATAAAGTAACGGCTCTTGTGGATTTTGTTTTCTGCGCTGTAAATATGAAAAAAGAAGATACAAAAGTGCTCGAGGAGCTTTATGCCAAACACGAATGCCCTGTTATGAGCAACAACAGTGCGAATCGCCATACTCCTGATGTTCCGATGATCATTCCAGAAATCAATGCTGATCACGCACAGGTAATTGACGCACAGCGCAAACGCCTTGGAACAAAGCGTGGATTTATCAGTGTAAAGTCAAATTGTTCCCTGCAAAGCTATGTTCCTGCAATTCATCCGTTGATGGATTTAAATGTTACTAAGGTCCTGGCCTGCACTTATCAGGCAATTTCAGGCGCCGGAAAAACATTTAAGACTTTCCCGGAAATTATTGATAATGTGATTCCATACATTGGTGGTGAGGAAGAAAAGAGCGAACAGGAGCCTATGAAGATCTGGGGTCATGTGGAGAACGGAAAAATTGTAGAAGCAACTTCTCCCAGCGTTACCAGTCAGTGTCTGCGTGTTCCGGTATCGGATGGTCATATGGCAGCTGTTTTTGCCAGCTTTGAGAAAAAAGCTTCTCTAGAAGAAATCATTGAGCGTTGGGAAAGCTATAAGGGAGCTCCGCAGGAGCTAAATCTGCCAAGTGCTCCAAAGCAGTTCCTTCACTATTTCCGTGAACCAGATCGTCCTCAGCCTCGTCTGGAGCGTAATCTGGAAAATGGTATGGCTGTTTCTATCGGACGTCTTCGTCCGGATACGCAATATACCATTAAATTCGTATGCTTCAGCCATAATACGCTTCGCGGAGCAGCCGGAGGCGCAGTTTTAATGGCAGAACTTTTGGCCGCAAAAGGCTATCTCGACTAAGTGTTCGAAGAAATTTCGAATGCCACTTTTATTGGAGGAATTAATTGAATTATGAAGCAGCCTTTGTTTACCGGGTCTGCTGTCGCCCTTGTTACCCCTTTTCATGAAGATGGTTCTGTAAATTATGGGCAGCTCGAGCAGCTTCTGGACTTTCACCTGCGAAATCACACAGATGCAATTGTTACTTGTGCCACCAGCGGTGAATCTCCAACATTGACTTCTGAAGAATATTCAAAGATCATTGATCTGACCGTTCACAAAATTGGGGGGGAAATCCCTGTAATTGCCGGAGCGGGCAGCAATTCTACGGAAAAAACGTTGGAGCTTTGCAAAACAGCGGAAGCTCTCGGCGTAGATGGACTTCTTCTAGTCACTCCGTTTTACAACAAGACTTCACAAAAAGGTCTAATTGCACATTATACTTTTTTGGCCCAACGAGTTCAAATTCCAATTATTATTTATAATGTCCCGTCACGTACAGGGTTAAACGTTTTACCGTCTACCTATAAAGCGCTCAGCTATTTACCAATGATCAATGGTGTAAAAGAAGCAAACGGAAATATTTCTGCTGTTTCTGAAACCATTGCACTCTGTCAAGATGAATTAAATGTGTATTCCGGCAACGATGACCAAGCTCTGCCAATGATGGCTCTTGGCGCCAAAGGTGTTATTTCAGTCTTTGCAAATTGCATGCCGCAAGAGATGCACGATCTATGTGCAGCAATGTTGTTGGGAGATCTAAAAAAGGCAAATGAACTTCAAGTAAAATATTTGGAACTTATGAATGCACTTTTTACAGATGTGAATCCAATTCCTGTAAAAGAAGCTCTGAAAATGATGGGTATGAATTGCGGTCCTTGTCGGCTACCACTGACAGAAATGGATGAATCCAAAAAAGAACTTTTAAAAAATGCTTTAAAAAGTCTTTCTCTTCTCTGAAAAATTCATGAAACAGGATGTGTAAAAAAATCATGGGAACGAAAATTCTGATCAGTGGATGTAATGGTCACATGGGAAAAGTAGTTGCTCAGGAATTGGAAAATCGAAAAAATGCTCAAGTAGTCGCAGGGATTGATTTAACTTCTGCCCCCTGCAAATTTCCAGTTTATTCGAATCCAATTAACGTAGCGGAAAAAGTGGATGTTATCATTGACTTTTCTAATCCTGCAGCACTCTCTTCCCTACTAACCTATGCAAAAGCCCAAAAGATTCCGGTCGTTTTCTGCACAACCGGATACAGTGAGGAACAGGAAAAAGAAATCAAAAAAGCTTCTGAGGAAATTCCTATTTTTCGGTCTGGAAACATGTCGATTGGAATCAATCTGCTGATCGAGCTTGCAAAAAAAGCTGCAAAAATTCTCGGGACTGATTTTGATGTCGAAATCATCGAAAAACATCACAACCAAAAATTAGATGCTCCTAGCGGAACAGCATTAATGATTGCTGATGGTATTTCTTCTGTTCGGGATGAAACTCATTATGTTTTTGATCGCCACTCTCAGAGAAAGAAACGTGAGAAAAGTGAGATCGGCATTTCATCTATTCGAGGTGGAACCATTATTGGAGAACATGAAGTAATGTTTGCCGGCCATCACGAAGTAATTACATTGACCCACTCCGCTCAATCGAGAGAGATTTTTGCAATCGGTGCAATTAACGCTGCTTGCTTCCTTGCGGGAAAACCAGCCGGATTTTATCAGATGTCTGATCTTTTAAAAGAAGGGGGGCAATTTTAATGCGTGAAAATGAATCAATCTCCACTATTAGTGAGATTACTCTTGTGACTTTGCTTAACTGTCCAGTTGACCCTGATTTTATTGCAAAGGTTTTTGAAAAGATCGCAGATTTAGGCGTAAATGTAGATATGATTTCTTTTTCGCCAAATCAAGGGGGATCTACTGCAATTTCCTTTACCATCATGGATGAAGATCTCGGAAAAATTTTAAAATTCACTTCTGCTTTACGAGAGAAAGCACAAATTAAACCTATTATCAGCAGCAACAACTGCAAGATTAATATTTACGACGAAAATATGGTAAATACTCCGGGCATGGCTGCAAAAATCTTTGCAGCGTTTTCTTCTATTAACACCGATTTTCGAATCGTTACGACTTCCGATGTAGATATTTCGGTTCTTGTAACAGAGGCAGATTATAATGATACGCTGAAAGCAATTCAAAGTGCTGTTCAAAAGAATTAAATCTTTATAATCTATAAGCAAAAACAGCTTTTCATTTTTAATGAAAAGCTGTTTTTTTATCTTATTCTTCCTGTTCCTGCGAATGGTCTGCTAAACGTGCTTTTAAATACTCAATTCGATGATCATGGGTACGAATTGCATTCAACATTCGCTCAAGAGTATCCGGTTCCTCTGTATTTTGAAAGCGCTCATATGACTCTTTAATTCGTTCTCTGCGCTTTTGGAACTCTTCCAATTCAATCTCCAGGGGAACTTTTTGCGCTAAAGCATCCCCATAAACTGCGATCATAGTTTGTTTTGCTTCTGCAAAAGAAACAGTATCATTTTCAGTCAGTGCCATACTCTCGATTGCTTTCAGAAGCAGGCGTTCCGCGGGTTCTCCTGCATGAAGGCCCTGCATCACTTCATCACGCAGCTGATGAGCTCTGGCCAAATCACTTTCTCTTTGTTTATCATCCATCATAAAAATCCTTTCTCAAAGAATTTAAGATTTCTTCAGTCGTTTTACAATCTCTGGATCAGGAGTACAGTAAATTGTCTTCTGCTCTCTGTAAATGACCATACCAGGCTTTGCTCCTTGCGGTTTACTGACATAGCGTACCAGCGTATAATCTACAGGGACTTGAGCAGAGTCTTTCGCGTGACTGTAAAAAGCTGCCAAAGAAGCACATTCCAAAATGGCTGTTTCGGAAGGGGCTTCCCCAGAAGTCTCCAAAATCACATGAGAGCCTGGAACTTTCTGTGTATGAAACCATAAATCATTTTTATGAGCTTTTTTTAAAGTAAGCAAATCATTTTGATGGTTATTTCGCCCCACCAAAACAGAATGTCCGTCGCTGGTCATAAATTTCCACGGAATCGATTCTTTCGGTTGCTTTTGTTTTGTCCCTTTTGGAATTCTGATATATCCCTGTTCCATCAACTCTGCACGAATTTCATTAAGATCCCGTTCCAATTCTGCTCGTGATAGCTCATCAAAAACGGTATCAAGATAACGAAGTTCTTTTTCTGCTTCATGAATCTGGACAGTTAACATCTGTTCTGCCGTATGTGCTTTTCGATATTCTTTATAATATTTCTGCACATTTTGATTGGCCGTTAAGGCTGGATCCAGAGAGATCGTTTTAATTGGCATTGCTTCTTCATAAAAGTTTTCAATCTCAACGGAAGAAGCTCCCTTCTCAATCCGATACAAATTTGCGCTCAACAAATCTCCGCAAAGTCTCAACTCATCGCGTTTTGCACATTGTTCCAGTTCTCCCTGCTGTGTATTGATCTTTCTGCTTAACCGATCTGAGGAAGTGGAGAGAATATGGAGCAAACCACGACTTTTTATCCGCATTCGCTCTACGCGATCTCTTTCTCCATAAAAATCATCCAACAATACAGAAAAATTTTCTTTTTGATTGAGTACCGCTTGTGTTCCATATTGATGAATTGGCAAAAAGGAAAAATCGAACGGTTTTTCATTGTTGGATATCATATATGGAATTCCAGAACAATGGAGTACGGTTTCTTTTAGTTGTCCCAAAAAGAAAGCTGTACGTTCTTTCATCTCGCTAGAAAGGGTGTGATTAAAAAGCTCCTGTCCCCTGCCGATTTGAAATTGCAGTTCTCTGCATACGATTGGAGAAAGCCCTTGTATACTTTTCAAAAGGGCTTTTGAAAGTTCCATATCGGCGGGCAGGGATTCCATTTTTTGAATGATTTCTTCTGGCGAAAAATCCAAAAGACAAAGCTTTGCCTGCGGTGGCGGCAGCTGATAGGTAATTCCCGGCAATATTAAACGTTCAGAACTCATCTCTGCGTTTACCCGCTTTAAAGCATCGATTACTTTTCCATTCTCATCAATTAAAATCAAGTTGCTGTAACGGCCCATAATTTCCGCAGCAAGCGTTAAACAGACAGGGTCTCCTAATTCATCAATCGCATCAAAATCGAGCAGCAGAACGCGTTCTAGCCCCGGCTGACGGATTCCAACTAGTTTTGCTCCAACAAGTCTCTTTCGCAGGAGCATACAAAGCATCGGCGGAACCTTTGGATTTTCTGGAATGGAAGAGATAAAATGAATTCTTGCACTGTTTGCTCTGGTAGAAAGCAGCAATTTCCAGATTCCTTCTCTGGAGCGCAGGATCAAAACGATTTCATTCCGATTGGGCTGATAAAGTTTATCGACTCTTGCTCCCAATGCCGTTTCTTCAATTTCATGTTTTAAATGATGTAAAAATGCGCCATCTAAGGCCATGCGTTAAACTTCCCCCTTAAATATAAAAAGCCGGACTTTTCATAACGACCGATTTTATCCAACAGACTTCTGGGAAACGGGTTTCTAGTTTTTCACGGAGAGGTTCGATGACAACATCTTCTGTAAAGAAATGCCCGGCATCGACCAACGTATAATGATAAGAATCAGCTTCCACCAGAAAATTGTGCTTACTTTCTCCCGTTACAAAAGCATCACATCCCATTTGCATAGCAGTTTCGAGTAGGTCGATTCCGCCGCCGCTGCAAAGGCCAACTGTATGAACTGGTTTATCTCCTTTTGTATAGCGAAGACCGTCGGCATGTAATGATTCTTTTACAAATTTTGCAAACTCAAAAGGAGCCATTGGTGTTTTTAAATCCCCCATCAATGCCTCTCGGAATCCCGGTGCATATTCTTTTAATGTTCTGATGTTGGTCAGTTCGAGACGATCGGCAAGACAATCATTGACTCCGCCATGCGCCATATCCAGATTGGTATGCGCACAAATAGCAGCAATTCCGTTACGAACCAATTCATAAGGAGCTGTCCCTGGAATTAGCTTTTTGAGGGGCGTAAAAATAACCGGATGATGACTTATGATCAGTTGGGCACCTTTTTGCTTTGCTTCTTCTATTACGCTCGGAGTAATATCCAAAGCCAAAATTGCAGTAGAGACTTCTTCGGAACCATCTCCGACAAGAAGCCCCGGATTATCAAAATCCATTGCCCCACTAAAGGGAGCAAAACTGTCAATATATTGATAAACATCAAGTGCTTTCGTCATCATAATCCTCTCCTTTTAAAGATTTTCCAACTTTTGAATCGCCAAAATTTCGGCAGCATATCTTTCTTCGTCTGCTTTCTTATGAGAAATCATTGCTCCATTGCGGCGCTTCGCCAAATCTTCCAGTTCCTTTTGATAGTAAGCTTTTCCGGCTTCGGAATCCGCACAAATTTGCCCAATATATAAATCTCCTGGATGACGGCTGATTTTCTCCGGTGCATAGGAAACCAGCATAACAGAATAGACTTTTTTATCATCAATGACAGCTTTTTCTTGCTGCGTAAAAAATCCATTTTCAAATAAGAACGCTCTCAGTTCAAAAGCTTTTGACATTGGCTGTAAGATCCAATGCTTCTGAGGATTTTTAACCCATGATTTCTGTGATAGAATTTTCATGATCAGTTCGCCGCCCATGCCGGCTATCACAAAATCATCTGCCTCATCTTCTCCAATTTTCAAAATCCCGTCAGAGATTCTAGTCTCCACAAGATCAGAAACATGATAGCGTGAAAGATTCTCTTGGGCATTTTGAAGGGGGCCTGAACGAATATCTGAAGCAACCGCATAAAGAATTTTTCCCTGTTTTGCTAAAAAAATCGGCAGATAACCATGATCTGTTCCAACATCACATAGTCTAACCCCAGAACGAACAAAAGAGGCGCAAAGCTGCAAACGTTCTCCAAGCTTAGGAAAAGGACATCCCATTTGTATTTTCGCTCCTTATAATCAGATGCCGTCCGGCAAAACAATCTGTCGGACGGCGTTAGGCAATTATCTGAAAGATTTCATTTAGAAAGATGTTGGTTCAATTTTTCAATCAGTTCGTCCGGATTGATGCCATGTACCATACAGGCGCTTCTTCAAGAGTTTCTCCTCTAGAAGCAGGGCATCCAAGACAATGCATTCCCATTTCTAAAAAATAAGGAGTCGTTGATGGGTCTATATCAATAATATCTCCAATAATGGTATCTTTGGTAATCTTCATAAGAGATTCCTCCACACTTTTTCGATTTCTTTTTCTTTTATTATAATACTCCAAAATTTCTTTTGCAATACAAAATGGTGCCTCAGGTTTTGTCTGAGACACCATTTGGATGATGGTTAGATTAAAGAATCAACTTAACCCTGCTGCTCCTTCATCTTTGCAAAGCACTCACTGCAATATACAGGACGGTCTTCACGCGGTTTAAAGGGCACTTTTGCTTCTTTACCGCAGTTTGCGCAAATTGCGGTATACATCTCACGTGCCGGTCTAGCGGCATTCTTGCGGGCATCACGGCAGGCCTTGCAACGCTGGGGCTCATTTACGAATCCCTTGGAAGCATAGAACTCCTGTTCACCGGCGGTGAAAACGAATTCAGCGCCACATTCCTTGCAGATGAGAGTCTTGTCTTCGTACATTTGATTTTACCTCGCTTTGGATGATAAGATTTTGCCCCTAGACGGGTTCACACCGTCGCCTTTGATTAACAACGCTCTAACTTAAGCTACTAGGGCATATAAAAAGAAAGCTATCACTAAAATGTTTGTCTAAGCTTAAGGCGGGCACGCTGCAGAGCATTATCAGCCGCTTTTGCAGTAATCTTTAACTGCACTGCAATTTCAGAATAGCTGTTCCCATTAAGATATGACCTTAGCACTTTTTGTTCCATTTTAGATAAGTTTTTTTCAATTTTATGCTTGAGAAGTTCGAATCCTTCCATTGCCATAATTCGTGCTTCCGGATTTTCTTCTTCAGGAGAAAAAAGCCCTTCTTTCTCAAAAAGCGGAACCGAAACATTCAATAAACGATTTTTATCATTTGTTGCTTTGCGATAAGCAGATAAAATACGATTTTCGATACAAACCGCCGCATATGTTCGAAAAGAGGCTGTTCCTTCCGGTTGAAAACTACAAGCGGCAGAATAAAGTCCCATTAAACCTTCCTGACAAAGATCGTCCCCATCTAACATTGCACAACGATAAGGCAGGACCTTGATCCTCACCAAGGATAAATAGCGCTCTGCAAGTTCTGAAAACGCATCTGGATTCCCGGCTTTTATTAAAGCTGACAACTCAATATCAGAAAGCCCCTTTTCCGGCGTTTTCACACTCGTTTTCACGCTTTACACCTCATGAACATCCAATTGAAAAACTGTCATTATCATACAGCATTTCTTAAGTGAAGTCAACAAATATTTTTCTAGTTGTCCAAAAATTCTTTCGATATTGCAAAGGATTCATAAAATCTCACAAAATATGAGCTTTTTTTACCTTTTTCCAAAGGAAAAGTTGTATAATAAAGGCAGCTTATCCGGAGGAGGTAAAAAATGGTCACTCAGATATGTAGTATGGGAATTTACGGGTTTACTGCATTCCCTGTTTATGTAGAAGCAGACGTAAGCCGAGCACTTCCATCCTTTGAAATTGTTGGGCTTCCGGATGCTGCTGTACGGGAATCCAGAGACCGCGTCCGTTCTGCAGTTAAAAATTGCGGGCTCTCCTTCCCTACCGGAAAAATCATTGTAAATCTAGCTCCGGCAAACCAAAAAAAGGAAGGCTCTATTTATGATTTGCCAATTTTTATAGCTCTTCTCTGCGCTTCCGGACAATTAAAAGAAAATTTTCGTGATACTGTATTCCTTGGAGAGCTTTCTCTTTCTGGAGAGCTTCGTCCCATTAAAGGAGTCCTTCCTATGGCAATTGCCGCTTTCGAGGCAGGATTTAAAAAAATCATTGTGCCGAAAACGAATGCAGCCGAGGCTGCTGTTGTGGAAGGCATGGAGGTTTATCCCATTGAAGATGTGAAAGAGCTTTTAAAATTTTTGCATAAAGAAATTAGAATTTCACCACAAGATCCGGAAACTCCCACTTTAAAATTGGAACAGGGATTCCCCGATTTTGCGGATGTTCGTGGGCAGGAACAGGCAAAACGTGCTTTGGAAATTGCCGCTGCCGGTGGGCACAATATTCTTTTGATTGGACCTCCCGGTTCCGGAAAAAGCATGCTGGCAAAATGTCTGCCTTCTATTTTACCCGATCTGAGCTTTGAAGAACAAATTGAAACGACGAAACTTTATTCAATTGCGGGCGAACTGCCAGAAGGTTCCTCCTTGATTCAAAGAAGGCCTTTTAGATCCCCTCACCATACCGTCTCTGCTGCGGGATTATCGGGAGGTGGACAGGTTCCTCATCCTGGAGAACTTTCACTTGCACATAACGGGGTCCTTTTTTTAGATGAACTCCCACAATTTAATCACACTGCCATTGAAGCGCTTCGTCAGCCTTTGGAAGATGGCACGGTTACAATTTCCCGCGTTAGCGGTAGTATTCGCTATCCCTGTTCTGTCATGCTGGTTGCTGCGATGAATCCGTGTCCATGCGGATATTATGGCCATCCGACCCGAGAATGCATCTGCACTCCTCAAGCGGTCAGCCGCTATTTAAACCGTGTTAGTGGGCCGCTACTCGATCGTCTTGATCTTCATATTGAGGTTCCGCCTGTTGCTTATGAAGCTTTAGCTAGTAAGCAGAAGGCAGAACCCAGCAGTGCAATAAAGGAAAGGGTGCAGGAAGCTAGAGAAATTCAGAACCAAAGATTTTCCGGCACTAATATCCGGTCAAATGCAAAAATCACGCCTGAATTTTTACAGCAAGCCTGCAGACTGACCCCACCGGCAGAAGTACTTTTAAAAAAAGCATTTCAAAAGTTAGGGCTCTCTGCAAGAGCATATAACCGTGTATTAAAAGTCTCAAGAACGATTGCGGATCTTGACCGACAGAAAGATATTTTACCCCGTCATGTGGCAGAAGCAGTACAATACCGATCATTGGACCGCAAATACTGGAACAGACAAATATAAGTCAAAAGAGGACATCCTCCTATTTTTAGGAATATGTCCTCTTTTTTATGATCTTCTTTCCAATGTTAATGGGATACCGGAAAAAAAACAGATTTCATCAGCAAATTGTTCTGCTTCTTCCAAATCATGCGTCACAAAAATAATAGTCTTTCCTTTTGAGCTGGAACGAATCAGATCCATACACTGCTTTTTAATAGCTGCGTCCATTGCATGAAAAGGTTCATCTAAAAGCAGCAATTCTCGATCTGCTGCTAATGCACGAGCCAGTGAAACACGCTGACACATCCCACCCGAAAGAGAAGCAGGTAATTTTTCTTCTTCTCCTTCTAAGCCGACTCTTTTTAGCCAACTTTTCGCTTCTGTCTTTGTGTCTTTCCTTTTTCCCGGCAAAACAGCCGCAATATTATCTTGCGCCGAAAGCCATGGAAAAAGTCGGTCTTCTTGAAATGCGAAACTTACTGAAAAGGGATTGTCAACCACACCGGTTTTAGTTTCTTGCAGCCCACATAAAACACGCAGCAACGTTGTTTTTCCACAGCCTGAAGGGCCCGTCAAACAGGTAATTTTGCCTGAAGAAAAATTCATGCTAAAATCCCGAATTACAACTTTTTCTCCGAAAGAAACATTTAAATGGCTAACTGATAATTTCATAAAATTCCCTGCAAATTAAATCTTTGAAGCATCTTTTTCATGATCCAAAGAATCAGTTTTTCAAATATTACACTTAAAATTACAACAACAACGGTCCATGCAAATAAGTCAGTCGTTTCAAGATAAATTTTCGAAGCATAAATATTTCCGCCAATCGACCTTTTTGCATTTGCAAGAACTTCCGCGGCAACACCTGCTTTCCAAGCAAGTCCCAATGCAGTTGTACAGGCCGCAGAAAAATACGGAAGTACTGAGGGAAGATAAAACAACAAAAGCTTTCTGCTTTTAGAAAGAGAAAAGACTTCTGTTACCTCACCTAAATTGCTATCTATTTTCTGGATTCCTTCAGAAAGATTGCTCCAAATAATGGGTAACACCATTAAAAAAGACGCCAATATGGGGACTTGATTTGCAGATAGCCAAACCAAAGCTAGAATAATAAAAGACGCAATCGGAGTCGCCTTAATGACGCTGAGAAGTGGATAGAATAAAAAATCAAGCACCGAAAATTGTGTCGTTAGATATGCAAGAACTGCACCGAAGATAACACCTAACAAAAATCCCAAGCAGACACATCCTATTGAAGCTGTGATAGACTGCCAAAATATTGGCTGAACGACCAGCTCGATAATTCTTCTTCCCACCGAAATAGGCGATACTAAAAGAATTTCTTGCCCAATCAGTTGGGCTGCTACCTGCCACAGTAAAATCCAAAATAAAACTGCAAAAATTTTTTTTAAAAAGCGATAATCAGTTTTCGACGTAATAGAAGTCATCTTGCGGAAGTGCTCCTCCTACCGATTTCGGATTAAAATCATATAAAACCTGTAAAAACGGCTGAATGCTGTCTTTCATTTTCTGCCCGTCAATATAAACAATATTACAGTTTGGAATTGCTTTTTCTGCAACTTGTGCAGGAATTGCAAGATAAGTTTCTGCCAATTTTGCAGCTTCGGTTGGAGAAGAATTTGTAAATTGTGTACTCGCTTCATATGATTTTAAGAAATCGTGTACTGCTTGTGGGTTTTTCTCTGCAAATTCTTTGCGTACAACCAAGCAGCCCATAGAAAGAATGCTTCCATCCGAAGTAGCTTTTCCCCACTCTGAGGTTAAATCCAATGAACGTTTTACGCTGCTGTTTTTGGCAAGCACTTGTGTGACGAAAGGCTCCGGCAAAACTGCAATCGGTACTTTTCCAGCAATGACTTTTGCTGCCAGTTCACTGTGTTCAGAAGAATAGGAAATTGTAACATCTTTCCCTGGTTCTAATCCATTTTTTTGAAGAATGTAATTTAATGCATATTCAGGAATCGCACCTTCTCCAGAAGCCTCAATCGACTTTCCTTTAAGATCCTGAATAGAAGAAATCGTTTCTCCATTTGTAACAAGCCAAAGTACTCCCAAGGTGTTAACTGCCGCCATCTGAATATTTCCAGAAGTCTTTTGATAAAGTGTTGCGGCTAAGTTTGTTGGAATAGCGGCAATATCGGCACTCCCTGAAGCCAATGCAGATACAATTTCATCAGGAGCAGTATCAACAGAAAATTCGTAAGAAGAATTTTCAGAGGCAGCCTGATCCATCATCTGAAGCATTCCAAATCCAGTTGGCCCTTTTAATGTTGCAACGTGTACCTTTGTCCCACTTATCTGTGAAGAATCTGAAGAAGCCATTTGGGAGTCCGCTTTAGTAGTACCACATCCAGCAGTAGAAATCAACATCAGAAAAGCACTTGCCAAAGCCAAAATTCTTTTTTTACAGGTCATGATTAAATTCTCCTTGCAAATATCAACATTAATTCAGTTCCGAAGCTGGTGAAAATTGCAATAACTTTTCCGCTTCCAAAAAATAAATTGTCCTTCCAATCCGATGAATAATTTTATTTTCTTCTAATACATCAAGATAGCGATAAAGAGTAGCACGACTGATGTTTAGCATTTCCGACAGTTCTGTCAGACTGCATGGTAGCTGAACTGGGGAAGTACGACCTGCGCGAATATAAAGAGATAAAAGCCATGCACTTAATCTGCCCTCTCCCGTACGGCTGGAACAATCCGCAAGGCGTCCGGTTAAATGGGTAACACGGTCAGATAAATAAACGATATAATTTTCAGCTGATTTTGGCTCAGCACAAAATAAGCGCTGTAAACAGTCTCGTCGTATTTGCAACAAATGTCCAGCTTTATCGGCATATAAATCCGAAGGAGCTTCTTCTGTTCGAAAAGCTGATCCGACTCCGAACAAGTCGCCGCTTTGAAATCTTTTTAAAAATAATTTGGTATCTCTTCCAATTCTGCGAAAAGCTTTCCATTCACCTGAAAGCACTAAAATAACACCCTTAGGGTCATGAATCAATTCCCCACACCCATAGTGGAAGCATCTGCAAGCATCATCGTAAAAACAATTTTTTACAATTTTATCATCGACACGGTCAAAAAGAAACACCTTCGAAAAAAGTGATAAGTCTTTTTCTTCTTTTGAAATCGGTTCCATAAATCCTCCAACTTGCCTCATATAATACAAATTACACTTAAAGTATATCTAATTTCCATTATTTAGTCAAGTCTATCAAAAAAAGAGACGCTGCTAAAGCAACGCCTCCTTGAAGAAAAAGTCCTACTTATTTATCTTCAGAATCGTCTGTATCTTCGGTATCACAGCAGCCGCAGTCACAGCTGTCATCAAGTTCAAATTCCAATGGTGTGCCACAATTGGGGCAATCAAGATGTCCGTCTGAAAGGATGTCCTCTGTCAGACAAACCGTTTCATTACAATTAGGGCAAGTGACTTCATAATAGGTGTCATCGTCCTCGTCATCACTGTCATCATCTTCGTCATCTTCGTAGAAATCCTCTTCCAAAGAGCCAAGATCTTCATCGACAGCATCGAGTTGGTCTGCCATATCATTCATGTTATCTTCTGCTTCGGTAATAGACAACGCCATATCATCCAATAAATCAATGATTGCATTAATCACTTTGACTTCTTTTTTATCGGCATCCAATTCCAAACCTTCTGTTAAGCCACGAATATAAGCAACTCTTTCCGTATTTGTCATGATGTGCCTCCTTTTAAATAAATCATTTATTTTCTACCAAAAATAGTTTGGATTACGCGCGCTCCATATATTCACCCGTACGGGTATCAATGCGAATCATTTCGCCTTCATTAATAAACAAAGGAACTTTGATTTCTGCACCAGTCTCCAAAGTAGCTGGTTTTGTCGCATTGGTGGCGGTATCACCCTTAAAGCCAGGATCTGTCTTTGTAATTTTAAGTTCTACAAAGTTCGGCGGCTCAATGCCAAATACATTTCCTTTATAAGAAAGCACTTTGCATTCCATATTTTCTTTTACGAACTTAAATCCATCACCAAGAACATCCTCATTAATCGGGATCTGCTCATAAGTTTCGGTGTCCATAAAATAATAAAGATTTCCATCTTTATAAAGATACTGCATCGGTTTACGCTCAATGTAAGCAGTTGGATACTTATCATTTGGGTTAAACGTTCTCTCTGTTACAGCACCGGTAATCACATTACGGATTTTAGTACGGACAAAAGCAGCGCCTTTTCCAGGCTTTACATGCTGAAATTCAATAATCGAAACGACCTGGCCGTCCATTTCGAACGTAACGCCGTTGCGAAAATCACCTGCAGAAATCATAGATATTCCTCCACTATTTTATTTACTCTTATCAGTTTATATTATTTCCGTGAAAAATTCAAGCTCTTTTTCCTCAAAAGCAGGTTAAATCAAATCTTTTAAAGCCTGCAGAGCCAAAAAATAGCTGGTCTTTCCAAAGCCAGAGATTTGTCCTGCACAAACTGGTGCAATCACACTCAAATGGCGAAATTCTTCACGTGCGTAGATGTTGCTCATGTGGGTTTCAATAAACGGAATTCTTACGCTGCTGATCGCATCGCGTAAAGCATAGCTATAATGAGTCAGAGCTCCAGCGTTGATAATTACGCCATTATAAACGCCGCGTGCTGCATGGATCTGATCAATCAGATCTCCTTCATGGTTTGACTGATAGATATCCAAATCATAGCCCATCTGCCCCGCAAGATCTTTTACCTGCTGATAAATACTTTCAGCAGTTTCTTCCCCATAAACACCTTTTTCGCGGATGCCGATCATATTTAAGTTAGGCCCTAATAAAAACAAAATTTTCTTTTTATTAGCCATTTTCCTCACTCCTTACTGGAAATATACAAGCCATTTTTTCGAAGATACTCTCGAATCCGATTTTCCTTGCTGCGCCGATAAACAAACGAGCGTTTGCTTTCCAGAGTCTGCGGTGTCAAAAGGATTGACCGCAAGCCGGCAAGATTTGCACCAACGATATCGGTGAAGACCTGATCTCCGATTACAACGGTATTATGTCTGGAAGAGTGCAAACGTCTCATAGCAGCAAAATAACTGAAAGGAAGAGGTTTACAACCTAATGACAAAGAATCCAGATAATATTTAGCTGCAAAGGGGGAAACTCGTCTTTTAAAATTATTGGATAGAATGATAATTTGAAAATTATTTTTGAGCATCTTTTGAACCCATTCAATTGTTCCCGGGTATGGTGTTTGCTTACCGGGCGCTGATAAAGTATTATCTACATCCAGGATAATTGATGAGACCTTCATTTTATGAAGGACCTCCGGAGTAATATCCGTCACTTTATCTGCTCCCAAAGTAGGCATTGAATATCTCGTATCTATCAAAGTGGATTCCTTTCTGTCCAGTAAATTTTCGATAAAAAAGCGGGCCTTTTAGGCCCGCTTTCTATTGGATACCTCTGAAACCTACAACGCATTCGGAATAAAATTACCGATACTTGCGTTTACGGGCTGCTTCGGACTTTTTCTTGCGCCGAACAGAAGGCTTCTCATAAGCCTCACGTTTCCGGACTTCTGCGATCACGCCAGATCTTGCGCATTGCTTTTTGAACCGTCTGAGGGCACTATCCAGAGACTCATTTTCTTTAATTCGGATCTCAGCCATTTATTTTCCCTCCCATCCGCTGACTAGGCAGGGGTATTTGTAATCATATTACATGAAAAATATTATACTGATTTTCAGTGGAAATGTCAAGCCTGTATCAGAAGTTTCTGTTGTTCTGTCGAAAAGCGAGCTTTTTGTAAAAACCTGCTTGACAACCTTATCATTAAGTGCTATTATAAAACTCGCGTCGCGGGGGAAAATCTTCACTTGATGACACTTCGCAGAAATAGGGGCATAGCTCAGCTGGTAGAGCAGTGGTCTCCAAAACCACGTGCCGAGGGTTCGAATCCTTCTGCCCCTGCCATTTGGCTCGGTAGTTCAGCTGGTTAGAACGCTAGCCTGTCACGCTAGAGGTCGACGGTTCGATCCCGTTCCGAGTCGCCATTTTGCTGCTATGGCTCAGTTGGCAGAGCACATCCTTGGTAAGGATGAGGTCATGCGTTCGAATCGCATTAGCAGCTCCAATAAAGCCCCAGAATCCATATGGATTTTGGGGCTTTTTGATGTTTATTTTAATTTAAAATACTGAGCTATAAAAGGCAAGAGCAGCTTACCAAAATCTGATAAGCCACTCTTGCCTTTTTGCAAAAAATAGAATTGAAAGAAGGAATATTTCATAACGATCTCAATTTAAATTGAGATCACATGAGCAATCTTATAGAGTTCCATATTAAACTCACGCTTTTTATTCAAAGCTTCTGTAATATCTAAATCAATAATTTTTCCATTTTGCATAACAACGACACGGTTGCTGTTACCTTCATACAGTAGCTTTGCTGCACGATATCCCATTTCGCTTGCTACTAAACGATCCCGCAGAGTCGGAGAGCCACCGCGCTGCACATGCCCAAGAATCGTTACTCTCGTTTCAATTCCTGTTTCATTTTTAATTCGTTTTCCTAGCTCTTCTACCCCACCAACGCCTTCTGCAACAACAATAATAAAGTGGCGCTTTCCAGCTTTCTGTGTAAACTTCATGCGATCCACAATGTCTCGCTGAAAGTCAAAAGGAACTTCTGGGACCAGGATAGAAGTTGCACCTACTGCAATGCCGGACTGCAATGCAAGTTCTCCGCAGCGACGCCCCATAACCTCTACAACACTGCAGCGGTCATGAGACTCTGTTGTATCACGCAGTCTATCAACCATTTCAACGACTGTATTCATTGCAGTATCAAAACCAACGGTATATTCACTGGACGCAATATCATTGTCAATTGTTCCTGGAATACCAATGCAGGGAATTCCAGCTCCCGTTAAATCTCTTGCACCACGAAAAGAACCATCACCGCCAATAACGACTACACCGCTAATGTCGAGTTTATGGCACATATCAGCCGCTTTTTTTACGCCTTCCGGCGTATTAAATTCCGGACTGCGTGCTGTATAAATCACTGTTCCACCACGGTGGATAATATCCGAAACACTCCGCAGATTCATTTCCACTGTATCACCGGATAAAAGTCCATTATATCCCCGTTTTATACCGATTACACGCATCCCCAAATAAAGTCCGGTACGTACGACTGCACGAACAGCTGCATTCATTCCAGGGGCGTCTCCGCCGCTTGTTAAAACTGCAATTGATTTCGCTCCCATTTGGTAGTCCTCCTATTTGCTTTAATCGGTTTTTACTTTACTTTAATTTATTATAATATAAAGTTGTTAAAAATACAACGACTTAAGATATGGATTTTTATCTCTTCTATATAGAAAAATGAATCACTGTTCCACAAAGGCAACATTTTCCTCTCCAAGAAGTCTGCGCAATTCCCGAAGCAAAGGTTCGTTGACGTCAACGGCCATAGATCGAGGTGCTCGGAAAAACTTCTTCTCTTTTTGAAAAACTACATAAAGAGGGACAATGCCATTAAAAATTGCCAGATCTTTTTTTGCCTGAATCCATTTTGGATCTTCTTCCCCTACTACTTTAAGATAAAGCCCGGGTTTGGGATGATGTTTCGAAGAAGGCTCAGTAGAAATTTTGGGCGATTCTGCTAACTTTTCTACTTGGCTTGGATCCGATACTTTTTCCAAAGACTCAAGGATCAACTTTGGGGCTTCATCTTCTCTTGCACTAATTTTTCCATAAATCTTCAAAATAATTCCTTCCTGCAGAAGGGAAAAATTCTCTTCCAAAATTTTTGAAAACACCAAAACTTCAATCGACCCATATAAATCTTCAAACGTTAGAAAAGCAATGGTCGAATTTTTCTTTGTCGTCTTTAATTTTTTGCGGGTAATAATTCCGAGGAGCCATACCATGTCTCCATCATGATACTGACCGCTTTCTTCCTGAAGATCATCTATGATCTCCCCTATTTTGGTGATTCCAGGCTGACGATAGCAATCCGAAAACGGAGACATTGGATGTCCGGAAAGATACATTCCAGTCACTTCTTTTTCCTGAGATAATTTTTCAGAAGCAGAATAATCAGAAACTTTAGGCAAATGAAATTCTTCTTGCTTCTTTTCTTCTCCAAGATCAAAGAATCCGATCTGTCCATCCAGATTTTTTCGGTGATCCGAATCCAAATAAGCTAAAACTGATTCTACTGCCGATGCCATCTGATGTCTATTTCCATCCAGATCATCCATCGCACCACACTCTATCAGGCTTTCCAATGCACGGCGATTTATGAGTCCATAGGTTCTTTTACAAAAATCATAAAAAGAAAGAAAAGACCCATTTTCTTGACGCATTTTAATGATTGTCTCTATTAAGCCGCGACCAAGATTGCGAACAGCAAGAAGACCAAAACGAATATCGTTTCCCGAAACAGTAAATCCAACCATGCTCTGATTAATTCTAGGCGGCAAAACGCGAATTTTTAACCGATCACACTCTGCAATATATTTGGAAAGCTTATTCGTATTATCCAAAACGCTGGTCATCAGTGCTGCCATATACTCTTTTGGATAAAAGCATTTTAAATAGGCAGTCTGATATGCAAGATACGCATATGCTGCCGCGTGAGATTTATTAAACGCATAAGAAGCGAAGCTTTCCATTTCGCTGTAAATTGCTTGAGCCGTCTCTTCCGGGACCCCATTGCGCAGGCATCCGGGAACTTCTATTGTACCGTCCTCCGAAACAAGTCCATGGATAAAAATCTCACGTTCTTTCTGCATGACATCATGCTTTTTTTTGCTCATTGCACGGCGCACAATATCTGCTCGTCCAAGACTATATCCAGCAAGGGAACGAAAAATCTGCATAACCTGTTCCTGATAAACAATACAACCATAGGTCACCTGCAGAATCGGTTTTAAAAGCGGATGGCGATAAGTCACCTTTTCCGGGTGGTGTCGATTTTCAATATAGCGTGGAATTGATTCCATAGGCCCGGGACGATAAAGAGAAATCGCAGCAATCAAATCTTCCAGAGAATCCGGTCGAAGCTGCATAATCATACTGCGCATTCCGGAAGATTCGAACTGAAAAACACCGTCTGTCGCACCAGCGCTAATCATTTGAAACACTTTTTGCTCATCAGTCTGGATTTTATCAATCAAAAAATCCGAATCATGAACATGAATCATTTCGACTGCATCATGAATAACCGAAAGATTCCGCAGCCCCAGAAAATCCATTTTTAAAAGGCCCAGTTCTTCTAGTGTTGTCATCGTATATTGACAAACAACAGAATCCCCATTTTTCGCAAGCGGAACATATTCTGCAATTGGTTGATCCGTAATCACGACGCCTGCCGCATGAGTAGAAGCATTTCTTGGCATTCCTTCTACTTTGCGAGCCATATCAATTAGCTCATGAATCTGCTCATCTGCTTCATATCGTTCTCTCAGCTTCTGAGAACTTTCCAGTGCCTTCTGCAGAGTGATATTTTTCATCTTCTGATCATTCGGCACCAACTTTGCCACTTCGTCTACAGTAGCATAGGGGATCCCCATTGCCCTTCCAACATCACGAATGGAGCCTCTGGCTGCCATAGTGCCGAAAGTAACAATTTGTGCCACATGGTCTGCACCGTATTTCTGAACTACATAGTCGATCATCTCAGATCTACGATCATCTGCAAAATCAATATCGAAATCCGGCATGCTGACACGCTCCGGATTTAAAAAGCGTTCAAACAGCAGATCGTATTTCAGCGGATCGATCCCAGTAATCCCAATACAATATGCCGCTAAACTTCCCGCACCGGACCCACGCCCAGGGCCCACCGGAATTCCGACTTCTTTTGCATGACGAACAAAATCATGGACAATCAAATAATAATTTACATAGCCCATTTTCTGTATCGTGCCCAATTCATATTCGAGGCGCTGTACAATCTCAGGAGCCGGATTTTCTCCATAATGAAGATGAAGTCCTGCATAACATTTTTCCCGAAAATACGTAAAATTCTCTTGCCCATTCGGCGTATCAAAATGAGGCAGTTTTGTCTTTCCGAATTCAAAGGTCACATTACATCGCTCTGCAATTTTATTTGTATTGTCCGCCGCCTCAGGATGATCCGGAAAAAGCGACCGCATTTCTTCTTCCGTTTTATAATAAAATTCCTCGCTGCCAAACTCCATCCCATTTTTATCATCAATCGTATGGTTCGTTTGAATACAGAGAAGGACATGGTGCATTTTGCTGTCTTCTTTTGTAAGATAATGACAGTCATTTGTCACCACTAACGGAATCCCTGTTTCATTCGAAAGGCGAATCAAAAACGGATTGATTCGTTTCTGATCCGGCAAACCATGGTCCTGCAGTTCTAAATAAAAATGATCTTCTCCGAAAATATCAGAATACCGCAATGCTGCTTTTTTTGCTTCCCCATAATCTCCAGCCGATAAAGCACGCGGAATTTCTCCAGCTAAACAGGCAGAAAGCGCAATAATTCCCTCATGATGCTGTTTTAAAAGCTCAAGATCCACCCGCGGCTTATTGTAAAAGCCCTCGATCCATGCGTGGCTGACAAGCGCAATCAGATTCTGATAGCCTGTATTATTTTCACACAGCAGTACCAAATGATAGCTCTGACCATCAAGTTCATTCGTTTTATCAAAACGAGTTCTCTGTGCAACATACACTTCACAGCCAATAATTGGCTTAATTCCACGCTTTTTTGCGGCTTTATAAAAATTAACAGCCCCATACATGACCCCATGATCTGTAATGGCAACCGCTTTATCTCCTCTTTCGGCCGCAAGATCCAGCAGTTGCTCAATCCGACAGGCACCATCCAAGAGACTATATTCTGTATGAAGATGTAAATGAGTAAACAAAAAATGGTACCTCCGATTCTATAAGATCAATGTTTTTGTAATTTTTCCGACAGCTCAATTAGTTTTTGCAAACGATGATTGACGCCAGAACGAGAAAGTGGTGTTTCTAGACTTTGCCCAAGCTCTCGTAAAGAAAGCTCCGGATTTTCATAGCGCTTTTTCGCAAGTTCCCGCAATTCTTCCGGAATAGCAGCCCAGCCGCCTAAATTCAAAAAGCGTTCAATTGCTTCAATCTGCAAAGCCGCAGCAGATGCTGTTTTCCCAATATTGGCCGTCTCAAAATTTGTTTTCCGATTGACATTATTTCGGACCTCTTTGAGCATTTTTGCCTGCATCACTTCCATAGAGGATTGAACAGCTCCAAGATAAGTGAGAAAATCAGAAATCCGATCTCCGCCGGTCAAATAAACGACATAAGCTCCCTGCCGCCTAGAAATGATCGGCTGTAAAGCAAGTTCAGGAACTTCTGCCAAAATTGCGCTCAAGCTTTTTGCAAGGTGAAAATGCGGTACTACAAACTCCAAACGATATTCCTTCTGAGGGTCGACTCCGGTTCCGCAGGAAAGGAAAGCCCCCCGCAGAAAAGCACTCAGGCAGCATTCGTTTTCCAAAACCGCATGATTAAGAAGTAAATGGATCTCGTTTCCATCATGGCCGAACATGTTTAGGATCTTTCGGCGATCTTCAATATCTTCCACTGATACAACGAACGCCGTGTGTTCAGCACGGCGAAGAATTCTTTTCGTCTCGACGATAGCTCCGGATACTTGTGCGATCATTTGTGACGCACAATGCGCAGCGTCAGGACTTTCTGTTGTAAACGAAATTCCATTCAATGAAAAAGAACGGCCAAAGAGCAAAATACCATAGCACTCTGCCGTACGACAGCAGATACGCGAAGTTTTTTGTTTGCTTAGTTCTGATTTAATTGCAGAAGCAAAAGACACGTCCTGCTTCCCTCCTAATTCTTTTGAATATCACGATGATTCACACTAGCATGCATTCCCTGTGCAATCAAATGATCATAAAGCAGCTGTGCAATCGCTACCGAGCGGTGATGCCCACCGGTGCAGCCTACTGCAATGACCAGTTGACTCTTCCCCTCGCTGCAATAAAGCGGCATCATATAATCAATCAAATCGAGCAAACGCTTAATAAATCCCTGCGTTTGTTCCCATTTCATCACATAAGCGCGAACAGGCTCATCGAGTCCATTCAAGTTACGCAATTCTTCCACATAATAAGGATTTGGCAAGCACCGCACATCAAACACCAGATCCGCTTCTGTTGGCATTCCATATTTAAACCCGAAAGAAACGCAATGGATACTCAATGCATTGGAAGCATTGTCAAGAAAAAGGCTGTCAATCCGCTGCTTGAGTTGTGCTGGAGATAAAAGTGAAGTATCGATCAAATAATCCGCACGTTCCCGCACCGGACGCAGAATTTCCCGTTCCAATTTTACCGCCTGCTCAATCCCGTGGGTATCTTCACTCAGAGGATGCTTGCGGCGAGTTTCTTTAAAACGATTCTGAAGAACAATATCGTTCGCATCCAAAAACAGAATTTTATATGGTTTGTTTTCTTCTTTTAAGTTGTCAAGGGCTTCAAAAAGGCTGGAAAACATATCTCCGCCACGGATATCCGTTACCACTGCGACTTGTGAAATCTGAGGCTGTGCCTGCATACACAGATCATAAAAAGGGGAAATTAATTTTGGCGGAAGATTATCAATACAATAAAATCCGATATCTTCCATTGCATGCATCGCACGCGATTTTCCAGCGCCTGAAAGACCGGTAACAATAATAAAATTCATTTTTTCCTCCTCTTTGTGTTCCTTTTTCTAAGAGAGATAGCGGACCTCACATTCCAGAGAAATGCCAGTCTGCTGCAAAACCGTTTTCTGAATTTCTTCAATTAAAGACAGCACATCTGTACAGGTAGCCCCTCCCATGTTGACAATAAAGCCAGCATGCTTCTCACTGACCATAGCGCCTCCAACTCTAGCACCCTTTAATCCGCATTGTTCAATCAAAGTCCCTGCAAAATGCCCCTCAGGGCGCTTAAACGTACTCCCAGCACTTGGTAATTCTACAGGCTGTTTTGCTTTTCTCCGTTTCAAAAGTTCTTCCATCTGCATGGAAATTTGCTCCTGATTTCCTTTCTTTAAGCGCACAACAAGAGAGGTAATTAAACATCCATTCGTCTGATAGGCACTGGAACGATATCCAAGCTCCATTTCTTCTCCCATCAAGAAGCCTGTTCTCCCTGAATGAGTTACATGCGTAGTTGAAAAAAGCACATCGCTCAGCTGACCATCATAAGCCCCCGCATCCATAAAGGCTGCACCGCCGGCAGATCCTGGAATTCCCCATGCAAATTCAAGTCCGGACAGCGAATTTTTACGCGCAAAATTGCAAAGACTTGCCAAAGTAGCTCCTGCTCCGCAATTAATGGTAACAGGATCTGCTAAAGAAATTTTTCGAAAATCTCCATTTAAATTTAAAACTGCACCGCGAATTCCATCATCACTTACCAAAAGATTGCTTCCGTTTCCAAGTGGCAGCAACGGAATTCCCAATGCTCCTGCAGACTTGATCACGTCTTTCAATGCAATAATATTGGAAACCGTAATAAACAAATCCGCCGGACCGCCAATTTGAAAAGTAGTATGGCGACTCATCTGTTCATTTTCTATTACTTCACACCCCACATTTTGGGCCGTGCGTTTTAATATTTCTAGCTTTTCCATCAAAATCCTCCTTCAGATAGGGCATGGTCCTCAAAGACACGGGTATAACACTGCAAATATTTTCTCAATCGTTCTATATTTGAATTAATAATCAGCTCTTCCGGAAAATTCAGTTCTTGCAGTAGTGCTAAAGCCTGCGGAAATTTTCCTACATTCGCCGAAAAATGAGAATCGCTATTCACAACAATCGGTGCTGAATATTTTTTACATAACTGCATAATCTTTTTACAGTTTGAAGTTGACTGTGACCGAACAGAAAAAGTAGCTTCATTTAGTTCAACTAATTTTCCTGCATCTCGAAAAATCGGAATCATCTTTTCGTAGTCAAAAGGAAAACGGGGATCTCCGCAATGGCCAATTACGTTTACGATAGGGTTCTCTGCAATTCCCTGCCATGCGCTTGTTACATCCTTCTGTTTTTCTCCACTTCGAAAGCATGGCGGATGAATGGAGGCAACAACCCAATCCATCCATGGCTCCGCCTCCTTTTCGAGATCAATCTCCCCTTCCATATTGAGCACATTGGTTTCTTGTCCGCGAAGGACTAATATACCATGGTAAAGATGCGGAATTGATCGGAGATTGGAAAAATACCAAGTACCAGCCTTAGGCGCGCCGGGCATCTCCACTCCATGATCTGTAACAGCAATTGCAGAAAGCCCCATTTCAGAGGCTGCGGTCACCATTTCCTGCAAAGTACTATATGCGTGCGTAGAAGCAACTGTATGTGTATGCAAATCAGCGATAATCTTCATTCATTCGTCCTTTCCAATATTTAAAACGACAAATCTAATTTTGTTTCCTTTTGTTTCATCATATCGGGGTCCATTCCAAGATGTTTTAACAATTCCTGTGCCCCATTATATCCCATCTTTTTCTGACGATTATTCATTGCGGCAACTTCAATAATAACAGCAAGATTTCGTCCCGGCTTTACCGGGATTGTCAACACAGGAACTTTTACTCCCAAAAGCTCTGTATATTCATTATCAAGGCCCATTCTGTCATAGATTTTTTCATTGTTCCAAAGTTCCAGATTAATAATCATATCCAATTTTTCGCTCATTTTAACAGCACCCATACCAAAAATGCGGCGGGCATTGATGATTCCAATTCCCCGAAGTTCGATAAAATGACGAATATTTTCTGGTGCCTGACCAATTAAAGTTTCTACGGAAACGCGACGAATTTCTACGGCATCATCTGCAACCAGCCGATGACCGCGTTTGATGAGTTCTACTGCGGTTTCACTTTTTCCAACGCCGCTGTCTCCCACCAAAAGGATTCCTTCTCCATAAACTTCCACCAAAACTCCATGACGCGTAACACGAGGTGCCAGCTCTTCGTTTAAATAAGTAACTAAAGCTGCGACAAGACTGCTTGTCGTATCTGATGTCTCTAAGACAGGAATCTGATAGTGCTTTGTTGCAGCAAGAAGTTCCGGTGCCGGAGTTAAATTTCTCGCAATAATAACAGCCGGCGGCTTAGCTGAAAAAATTTTGTCCAATACTTCTGCTCGGCGCTCCGGTGTACAATCATTTAAAAAAGCAGTCTCGGCATTTCCAATAATAATGATGCGAGTGGTATCATAATACTTATAAAAACCATTGAGTTCCAATCCTGGACGATTCACATCTTTTGAAGAAATCAAGACTTCATCTGGATTACAGGGCATACTAACAATATTCAAAGAAATTTCCTGAATGATTTTTGAAAGACTAACCGTAAAATTTTCTGCCAATCTTAACACCCTCTTTTCCTATTGTAACGTCCTAAAAAAATTATTTTCTAATAAACTTACAATAGATTCATTATATCGCATAGATGGATAAGTTTAAAGTCAAAACCAAAAGATTTTCTTTTAAGAAAACAGAAATCGTGTTATAATGGAAGCGCTTAAAAATAATTCGAAAAATTTTTTGTACATTTAGCATAAATGGAGGACTCCCAATGAGAATTGCATTATTTTCCGGAGCAAGTAATGCGCACAGTGATGCATCTGCATATGTATCAATTCTGAAAAAAAGCCTTTCCCGTGCAGGACACACTGTTTTATTGGTTACCTGCGATCCGGAAGCAGATGATTGTTATACTCAAGATGATACTATTTTTTGTCCCGCAAAGGTGTCTTCAAATTATTATGGGTATTCTGTAAAATCGAGTATGCTTTCTCCGGTTTACGATATTATGGAAGCATTTCGTCCCAACATTATTCACGCAGTAACAGCAGATGATATGGGACTCTCTGCGCTTCATGTAGCCGAAACAAACCAGCTTCCGTTTGTGCTGACTCTTTTGAATCTTTATGATACGACCGAAGATGCTGGTGTCAACCGCATTTATGACAGTCTTCTCAAAATGAAAGCTCGCAGCACTTTACGAAAGCTGTGCACTGCTGCCGATACCATTTGTGTTCCTTCCGGAAAAACAAAAGAGATTCTTCGCAAACTTGATATTCACTGTAAAATGCATCGATCTCCTTTTTGCGTTGATCTTGAGACTTTTTCTCCAATCCACGGAATCGATCTGGAAATGCGTGAGCAGTTGCAGATTCAGCCGGACGAAACTGCATTTGTTTTTGCCGGCAGATTAATGGGAGACTGCGGCGTCAATGAACTACTTCAATATTGGAATTCCAGTGTTTCAGTGCAGGATCGACTTCGCCTGATCATTGCCGGAAGCGGACCTGATTCTGCAATTCTGACAGAGCGTGCCAAAATGCTTGGAATCTCTTCAAAAGTAACTTTTGCAGGAGACCTTTCAAAAGATGATTTGAACCGCTGTTTCTCATGCTGCAGAGCATTTGTCAGTGCCAGCAAGTCTGCCGCGATCAAAGCTTCTCCTCTAGAGGCAATGGCGGCCGGTCTTCCAGTCCTTTTGGAACAAAGCAGTGCGAATGCTGAACTAGTAAGAGAAGGCGTCAACGGATTTTTGTTTGAACACGCCTCTCAGCTGGGCGACAAACTGCGTATGCTGAGCCAGCTTGACTTAGAAGGCGAAGGTCTTCTCCGAAAATTGGTGAGAAGAAGCACGGCAGGATTAACCTGTGAAGCGCTTGCCGCTATTATGGTGCAGGATTATCGAAATGCAATGGAACACCCTCACAGCGCCGAAAAAGCCAATAGTGGTTCCATGCATATTCATCATGTTTCGAACAAGTCACAAAATAATCATTAAACTCAAAGTCGCCGAATTTTCTAATGATTTTTCGGCGGCTTTTCTATTTTTGTAACAGGAGGAATCAAAATGCTAAAAGAAATTGAATCCAGAAGAAGTATTCGAAAATATTCTACCCGCGATGTTACAGACAAACAAATTCTTGATTTAATCGAAAGTGCAAGGCTTGCTCCTTCCGGGGATAATACACAGCCCTGGAATTTTATTGTTGTCCGGTCTGCAGCCATCAAAAATGCTTTAATTTCCGCAGATCATAATCAAAGATGGATGAAAGAAGCACCTGTTCTGTTGGTTTGTACTGCAGATATTACCTGCAGAAAAAAAGACGGTCCCTTTCATCTCGATGAAAACAGCCCAGAACCGGAACTAAAGCAAATTATTCGCGACACTGCCATTGCCATTGAAAATCTTTTACTGGAAGTGGAGCATGATGGCCTTGCGGCCTGCTGGACCGGGTGGTTCGATCAAAAAGACGTCCACCCAATTTTAGGAATTCCTGAAAATCAATATATATGTGGAATTATTCCGATTGGATATTCTGCAGAAGCACGCCCGGCACCTCGTCCTAGAAGGCCTTTGGATACTATGGTTTACTACGACTCATGGGGAAAATCGAAAAAATAAAAAAGCAAGGTCCAACCGATCAAAGGAGCGGTTGGACCTTGCTTTTTCTTAATCTTAGAGTTTATTTTTTGGTCTGTGAATTTGCACTAGCAGCTTTTGCGGCAATTCTCTTCTTTTTCTTATGCTCTTCCCAAGCTACATAAAGTGGGCCAGCAATACAAACAGAAGAATAACAGCCGGAAAGCACCCCTACCATCATAGGCAGCGCAAATGTAGTAACACTAGGTAGATTGAAGATTGACCCTAACACAAACACACAAGTGATTGCAAAGAACGTGCACAAAGCGGTATAAATTGAACGAGTCAAAGTTTGATTCGTACTCAAATCCACTAACTCGGCATAGGAAGCACGCCCTCCCAAAAGTCGACGATTCTCACGAATACGGTCATAAATAATAATCGTATCATTTAGTGAGTAACCAAGGATTGTCAAAGCAACAGCAATAAAGTTATCGTTAATCGGAATCCTAAAAATAATAAATGTGAAATAAATCATCAGGACATCATGCAGTAAAGCAACAATTGCCATCGTTCCGGCAGGAAATCCGCCAATCTTTTTAAAGCGCATAGACACATACAAAACAAGCAGTACTACCGTAATAATACATGCAACAATACACTTCTTAAAGAAATCGCTTCCCATCGTTGGGTTAATGGAACTGGATTCAACAACTGTAAATTGAGAGTCAGGATACTTTTCACTCAAAGCCTGTGCAATCTGCGTCTGTTGATCAACTGTAATATTATCGGTCCCCGCAAAGCTAATTGAAACACTCTTCTGCTGCGATCCTCCAGCCATATCTCCTAAAAGCCGAACCGTCACATCTTTTCCGGTAATATCTTTTGCAACTTGCTCCATGTCATTGGACTGAAGGTCTCCCTGATAGGAATACTTAATCACGGAACCACCTTTAAACTGAATATCCAGTTGTGTGCCAAATATCACGTTACAAATAATTCCAATTGCAAACAAAGAAAGTGAAAAGGCAATATAAATTTTTTTGTTCTCACTAAATCCAATATGGAATTTATAAATTCCAGTAGTCTCAGGATTAGCAGCCAGTTTTTTCTCAGAAACGCCGCCAAAAAGCCAGCGCTTACGGAAACATTTAAAGGAGGACAAAGACTTCGTCATTGTTCGGGTGGTAAAGACGCCGAAGATAAAGTTTCCGATGTTGCCAATCAATAATGTGTAGCCAAAGGAATAAATCGATCCGGTTGTACTTGGACCAAAGAAAGAAGAAAGGATATTCGTTGGGCCAAAGACCAACATCAAAATAACAGATACAATAATTGTGGTAATATTACCATCAAAAATTGCCCAAAAACTATTTTCATCACCGGCACGAATTGCATTGTCTATGCTCTTCCCTGCGCAAATCTCTTCCTTAATACGGGTTGCTGTAATAATATTAGCATCGACGCCCATACCGATGGAAAGAATAATGCCGGCAATGCCAGGTAATGTTAAAGTAAAGCTGTTAATAAATGGGAAGTATCCCGATACGGCCGCAAAGCAAAGTGCGATCTGACCGCATAGAGAAATAATGGCAACAACGCCGGGCAAGCGAAATACAAACAACATAAACAGGCAAATCCCGGCGAACCCGATAATTCCTGCAATCAGCATTGCCTGCAGAGAAGTTGTCCCCAAAACCGGACTGACAGTACTAAAGCTAGTTGTATTCAGCTTAAACGGCAAAGCACCGGAATTGATCTGATTTGCAAGTGTCGAAACTTCTTTTGCTGTAAAAGAACCTTGAATAACGGCTTTTCCACCAGTAATACCAGTTTCTCCATACTTCGTTTTATCTACACTCGCATACGAAATCATGGTATCGTCCATCCAGATGGAAAGTGTAGACCCTTCATTTGCAATTTTTTTCGTTGCATCTGCAAATTTCTGAGCCCCTTCATCCGTAAATTCCAGAGAAACCACATATTCCTGTTTCCCGGTAGACTCATTATTCTGGACTGCAGCACTGGCAGATTTTACGTCTTTGCCTTCCAACAGAATACTGGAAGCCGTTGTGCCAGTCGGACCGGTCTTAACAATATTACCGTTGTCATCCGTAGTCTGATTGGAATATTGATTTCCCTCTCGGAAAGTCAGCTGTGCTGTTGCAGAAAGCTCATTGATTGCTTCTTCCGGATCAAATGTCACTTCTCCATTTTTCCATGGAAAACGAACAATAATCCGTTCATGATTGTAGTCGGCATACAGCTCATAATCTGTAATATTGTTTTTGATTAAACGGGTCTCAATAACAGATTTTGCAGAGTCCATCTGCTCTTTTGTCGCTGTTGTTCCTTCCGTATCCGGAGAGAACGTAGCTTCTACACCGCCGTTAATATCAATTCCCCATCGGATATCTCCAACACCTTTTATGTACGTTGTTGACGTATCTCCATCTAATTTGTACAGGCCAAAAGCAGATGAAAAAGTAAAGAGAAAGATGAGAATTGCGACAATGAAAAACATGGGTTTTTTCACTCGTTTCATATCGCCTGATCCTCCTACATCATTGATTTGTATGACTCACTAAAATAAATTACAAAGCAATTATTTATTGTATAGGAATTCTCTCAAAAAGTCAATTCTTCTATTTTTCAATTTCAAATATACATCTTAAAAAAGTCGGGGACATCTTCTAGAGTCCCCGACTTTTTGTGGCTTTTTCTGTTTTACTGAAAATTCACAGAAAAATATTTATTTGGATTTTAATAGCTTTTTACAAGCTGCAATTTGTACGCAGAGGCACAACAAATCTGCAGCGGTCTTTAGTTCCTCAATCGGTGGGAATGATGGAGCCACTCTAATATTGGTATCCTTGGGATCTTTACCATATGGGAAGGTCGCTCCTGCATTTGTCAAGATCACTCCAGCTTTTTTGCAAAGAGAAACAACTTCTTTTGCACAGCCTTCCATTACATCAAGACTGATAAAATAACCTCCATTAGGATGAGTCCAATCTGCAATTCCTTTTCCAGTGAGTTCTTTATCGAAAGCAGCCTCGACTGCTTCAAATTTGGGCTGCAGAATCGCACGATGCTTTTTCATATGTAATTTTACATGGTCAATATCCTTTAAGAAAGCAATATGACGCAGTTGATTCAGCTTATCAGGACCGATCGTCTGATAAGAAAAATGTTTTCTAAAGACTTCCAGATTTTTTTCACTGGCAGCGATTGCCGCTACACCTGCACCCGGGAAAGTAATCTTACTCGTAGACGCAAAAAAGATAGGCAAATCAACACTATTCAATTTGCGGCACTCAAGCCAAAGATTGAGCAAATGATCGGGCGTATCCGTAAGATCATGTACGCAATAAGCATTATCCCAGAAAATATGGAAATCATCAGCCGCAGGTTTTAGTGCAGCAAAGCGGCGCACTGTTTCATCACTATAAGTAATGCCGGTTGGATTCGAATATTTCGGAACGCACCAAATTCCTTTGACTGTCGGATCATTCGATACCCATTTTTCCACTTCATCCATATCAGGACCAGTAGAAAGCATTGGAATTGAAATTAATTCAAAGCCAAAATACTCTGTAATTGCAAAATGACGGTCATATCCTGGTGACGGGCACAAAAACTTTAAATGTCCCTGTTGACTCCACGGCTTGCAGCCTTGAAATCCATGTGTCATACAGCAGGAAATCGCATCAAACATCATGTTTAAGCTGGAGTTTCCCCCGACAATAATATTATGATCATCCATTCCAAGCAAATTGGCAAAGAGGTTTCTCATTTCGGGCAAACCGTCTGCAACGCCGTAATTGCGGCAATCCTCTCCGCTGGAAGCTTTCATATTTGATTTGGAATTCAGTAGATCCAGCATCTCCATAGAAAGATCCAGCTGCGCAGTGCTGGGCTTTCCGCGTGCCATATTTAAATTCAAATGCTGATCTTGATAATTCTGATATTTTGCCATCAGGTTGTTATAAAGCTCTGATAACTCTTGCTTAGACATTGACTGAAATTCCATCAAAGCATCTCTCCCATCGTTTCCTTAACTATTGTAACTTTGTGAAAACCTAAATTATTGTATAATAATTCTTTCGAAAATGCAAGTAAAAAATTAAAATCCTGCAGTTAAACCATAGTTTGAGAAAAAAATGTAAAGAATATGGGCAATTAGGCTATTAAAAAATGCAGATTAAAATTCAGCAGATCCTGCCGTTCTTGGAAAAGGAAGTACATCACGAATATTCTGAATTCCTGTAAGATACATGATCAGCCGCTCAAATCCAAGCCCGAATCCGGCGTGCTTTGCTCCGCCATAGCGTCTTAAATCCAGATACCAATCATAATCCGATTCCTGCATATGCAGCTCTTTCATCCGCGCCAACAAAAGATCCAGACGCTCTTCTCTCTGACTTCCCCCTATAATTTCTCCAATTCCAGGCACCAACAAATCAGAAGCTGCAACTGTTTTTCCATCTTCATTGAGTCGCATATAAAAAGCTTTGATTTCTTTTGGATAGTCAGTTACAAAAACCGGCTTTTTAAAAATTTGCTCTGTCAGATAGCGCTCATGTTCCGTCTGCAGATCGCTTCCCCAAGAAACCGCATATTCAAACTGATCATTTTGCTTTTTCAGAAGATCAACTGCGTCTTTATAGGAAATTCTCACAAAGTCAGACGTAATTACATTTTTTAGACGATCTAAAAGCTGTGTGTCCACAAACCGATTAAAGAATTCCAAATCTTGCGGGCAAGTGTCCATCACATATTTAATAACTGATTTCATCATTGCTTCTGCCAAATCCATATCCTCTTTTAAATCTGCAAAAGCAATTTCCGGTTCAATCATCCAAAACTCTGCCGCGTGGCGCGTTGTATTAGAATTTTCAGCACGAAAAGTTGGACCAAATGTGTAAACCTTTCCAAAAGCCAATGCCATACATTCCGCTTCCAACTGGCCGGATACAGTCAAAGAAGTGTGCTTCCCAAAAAAGTCCTGATGGTAATCAACATTCCCTTCCGGCGTTTTAGGAAGATTGTTAAGATCAAGAGCCGTTACATGAAACATTTCGCCGGCTCCCTCACAATCGCTGCCCGTAATCAAAGGCGTATGCACATAGACAAAACCGTTTTCCTGAAAGAATTTATGAATTCCATAAGCTGCTGCAGAACGTATCCGAAATGCTGCAGAAAAAGTATTCGTCCTCGGGCGCAAATGTGCAATTGTACGCAGATATTCCAGACTATGACGCTTTTTCTGTAACGGATAATCGGGCGTAGAAATTCCTTCAACAAAGATTTGAGACGCATGAATCTCAAAGGGCTGCTTTGCCTGTGGAGTCAGCTTAAATTTTCCAATTACCCGAAGCGCTGCTCCTACGTTTGTCTTAGCAATCTCTTCAAAATTCGAAAGCTTGTCTTCCTCAAAAACGATTTGAATTCCTTTAAAACAGCTTCCATCGTTTAATTCAATAAATCCTAAATGCTTATTGCTTCGAATCGTGCGAACCCATCCGCAAACAGTAACCGATTCATCCTGATATGATTCCGCTTTCTGATAGAAAAATCTAATTTCTGTGCGTTCCATTGAAAGCCCTCCATTTTGATTGTTGATTCTTTTAGTTTATTCCTTCCAAAACAGCTCTGCAAGTATTATTCTTCAAAAAACAAAAAATTAGACTTGATTTTTCTTTAAACATTCGATATAATATTAAAGTCGCCAATAAAAAGACAAGCAATTACCATTTGGAGAGGTATTCTAATGGTAAGGAGCCACATTGGAAATGTGGTGTGCCGCAAGGCATTGAGCGTTCGAGTCGCTTCCTCTCCGCCAAAAAGAAAAGCAATTCGTTTTTTAACGAATTGCTTTTCTTTTTTATTGTTTTTTATAATTTATCAATGTATAAATACAAAGTTTTGTCCTTTAAAATATTTCTCTTAGACCACAATTATCTGCCGTCCTACAAGAATAAATCAAAGACAAAAAGCATTAAAAAGATGGAGTATACCGAACAAAATAAGGTGTACCCCATCTTCTTTGTCATTTACTCAATTTAGGCACATAGTTTTAACTACACAAAACACTTTAAGCTATTTTCTTACAATCCTTTTTCTGCAATGATTTTTTCAAATTTCTTACCAGAAAGGATTTCATGTGTTACAAATTCTCCATTAAAAAACAAACTATAAGAAGTAAAGGGAGCAGGAGCATTCTGCGCCTGTTCTGCAGTTTCAAAGCGAACGGTCTTAAATGGAATGCTCTTCTCATTAGCAACAGTTTCAATCAAAGGCACATATTTTGCTGTAAATGGGCATTGATATGTATAGTAAAGTACAAAACCCTGTCCTTCAATTCTTGGCGATTTAACGCTGTCCTTAAAGCGAGGCTTGTCAGATACCTTTCCAAAAGGCAAATACAATAACTCGTAAAACGGCGCTGCCGTATCAGCTAATTCAAAACCTTTATGTCTTAAATACTTTGGATCTGAAAGAAACGGCATTTTCTTTTTAGAAGATAAAACTACAAGTCCCTGTTTTCCTTTTTCTTTGCTGTCCTTAATGCATTCTTCTAGTAGAAGGTTAGAATTGCCTTGCCCCTTAAATTTTCCCGATACCCAAAGACAATCTATGTACATATATCCATCTGCTTTAATGGGTGACCATGCTTTTTCAGCAGGAATATACTCAATAAAGCATTTGCCTCGTACATTGCCTTTTTTAAAGACAAGCCCATCAGAAAATCTCTCTGCAAGCCAAGACTTTTTTGCGGAAACCTGACAATCATTGTTATTTGAAATGGCACAGCAAATATGCTCTTGCTCTAAATTATCTTTTGTAACAGTAATGATTTCCATATGATCTCCTTGCCTTCGAAAATTAATTATAATTACCCTTAGACAACAAGGAAAGCATGCTCATAAGTTCAGATCCTTTTATTGCTTTCTCTTTCCAAATCGCATGGGGCAAACTGTTCTGCATTTATTACAGTTGACAACACTAAAGCCTCTGGCATTGGTTCCATATGTATTTGGCCTGCATTTTGCCTGATTTGTACAGCGACCATTCAAGGCTTGAGTTGGGCAACTTTGAATGCATAGACTGCAACCATCAATACAGATACTCTTGGCAAGTGGATCGGATTCAAGGTTGAGATCCGTAAGGATTGCTCCCAGCGTCAATAAATTACCGTACTCCTCATTTAGAAGCAATGTGTTTTTGCCCAGTGTTCCAAGCCCGGCGAGCACGGCGGCATGTTTCATGGATATCAATCCACGCCCCTCCATTTTTTCCGAATCCCAATATTCATAAGGATCGTCTGAGGGAAGCGGTACAGCATACCCACCATAAAGCCTTTCAATTTCTTTTGCTGCTCTAAATGCTACCCGGTCAACATTCGGACAGGTACTGTTATTAAAATAGCCATATATGAGTCTCGGGTCGACCTTTGTCAACCCCTTTGGAAGAGCAATCCCAAATACAATGACCGATTGACAATCCGGGAAAATATCTTTTGGGTGGAACCCTGCAGGTGCTTCTAAAAAGCGGTCGATATTCGCAAAACCGCACACATCCGCGCCTAAGCTCAAAATAAAATCTTTGATTTGCTTCTTCATGCCTTACCCCCCTTGCATGCCGGTTACATAACCATTTAAAGTAAATATAACATAAAAAAATGAAAAAATCCACATACAGGTTTAAACCTGTATGTGGATTTTTTGGTGCGCGAGACGGGACTTGAACCCGTACGTCATACAACACACGCCCCTCAAACGTGCCTGTCTGCCAATTCCAGCACTCGCGCATCTCAGCGACTAAAATAGTATAGCACTTCCTATCATATCTTGTCAACCGGATTTTTACTTTTTTAAAAAATCCGAGCGCATATCTGTTCAAATTCAGATTTTGTAAAAAACGCATTTAAAACTTTAGGTAACGCATTGGTACTAAGATGCTCTGGTAATTGCAGATAGTTTAAAAGCTGCCTACGCTTCTCCACACTTTGGTCACAACCGGATAATTCTAAAAAGAACAAGTCCTGTTTTGTAATTTGATCTTCCGGCGTTTTTAAAGCTTTAGACTGCTCATCAATTGCGCCAGAACGGCGCAGCGCTTCCAAAATAACTTCTTTTGGGACTCCTTCTACACCAAGCTTTCCTTCTTTTCCCGGCTTTTCTTTTCGGCGTTCTTTCCCGAAAACATCGGGAATATAAGCATGCTTAATATATTTGGGTCCGATTGCTCCCACCAAAAAATTACGGATCTGAAATCCAGCCGAATCACTATCCGTGAGGATCAAAAGTCCCCTTGTTTCTGCCAAATGACGCAAAAGGTCAAGCTGCTCTCGATCTTGAAAGATCCGAAAACCATGTGTTTGTAAAATCAATGCATCAATTATGGAAGATAGTTTAATTTGGTCATATTTACCCTCCACTACAACTGCTTCATTGATATGAATCATCTTTTAGTCTCCTTTGGCAGTCAGCAATAATTCCGCCAACGTTTTTTCTAAAATAATTCTGCGATTTCCTCGAGAACTTTTCAGCGCTAAATCCGCTTTTTCCAGCACATCTAAACTTTTGCGCAAAACCGACATGGAAAGGTCACGCACTTCTCTTTCTGCGCGAGTCAGTACAAATTCCCGTCTTGAATAGTCAAAATATTTTCCCACATCCAAAGCACGATTTCCGCTTTCGATTGCTGAGCGCACTCGATACAAATCCATATAAGTACCGGACAACACGGACAGCAGAGAAATCGGTTCTACATTCTGTGCAAATAATTGATCCAGCAAAAGATAAGCCTTATCATAATTTCCTGCAAGAATCCATTTACTCAAATCATAGATACGAACTTCAAGCGTTTTAGTCACCAGCTGATCGATTGTCTCTTTCGTGATCTCTCCTTCTCCTGTATAAGCACAGAGCTTTTCCAATTCCTGAAGGAGCGTACTCAGATCAGTTCCCGCAGATGCAATAATTTTATCTGCATTAAACTTAGAAAGCGTACAGTTACGTTTAGAGGCCCCGGTACAAAGGATCTTTGAGAGTTCCTGTTGACTTTTTCTCGGAAATGTTACAACAGTTCCATTCTTTTTGCAAAGGTCTAAAATTTTCTTCCATTTTTTATCTTTTGCCGACAAAACATTTTGAGAAAGCTGATAAATTAACAAAACCGTTGTCTCAGGAACTTCTGATAGCAACTGTTCCAGCTTCTTCATCTCATTTGGCGTACGCCCGTCCAAAGTCAAATCTGAAACTGCCACACACTTTTTATCTGCCATAAATGGTAGTGCCTCTGAAGCATCTCCAAGATCATCTGCAGAGACATCTCCGGAAAAGCGTTGAAAATTAAAGTCTGACGCATCCTTCCCCACCGCTTTTTTGATGATCCGATTTGCCCATTGGGATACCAAATACGGTTCTTCCCCATAAAGCAAATAAAGGCCTGACAGTTGATTCTGTTCCGTGATTTTTCGCAAATTTGGCTCTGAGACAATCGGCATTATGCACTCCTCCTGATTTTAATCGTATTATCCGGTTTCATCTCCAAAACAAAATTCCCATTTCCATCTGTAATATAAACTGGGACATTCAATTTAGCGCTGCTCTTTTGCAGAGAAGAAGACAAATAATGATTTAAAAAGATGTTATTTGGCTGAAATGGTTTTGAAGATTTTGGGAGATCAACTCCAAAATAAAAATCTGCATTTTGAAACGATTCGGGCAAAGAATCAAGTGACGTCCCTTTGGAACAAATTAAAAATCTTGTACCGTCTATGGTTGCAAAAGCTGCACCAGGAACAACTGTAATTCGAATTTGATCCCATAGCTCAATCTGAGAAGCAGTTCCAAACGTATGAGTACTTCCGGCGTTTGGCAAGGCAAGTCGAATAGAATCCTCCAAATATGTGGCTGGCTGCAGCAATACATGATCAGGCTCCCATTTTGAGATCAGATCAGAAGCTGCCCATTCTTCTGAGGGTTTCTTCGTCAAATAAGTAAGGAAGCAAACCTCTTTTGTATTTTGCTCTCGAAGGGCATAATCAATCAGTCTGCTTTTTGTATTACATCCGATTACTGCACTCTTCCCATTTTTGGTGAAGATCAGGCTGGTCCCTTTTCCTCCCCCTACAAATGTGACCCACGTGGCATTATAACTTTCCAGTTGACACCCAAAAATTCCTGCAAACAAAATACAAACAGATAAAATCCCCGCTGCCTGTAGATTTTTCTTTGAACAAAAGCAAAGGAACGTAATTCCAAACAGCAAAAAGACACATACCAGAAAAAATTGAGAAAACTCCTCCGATACTGAAACAGAAGCATACGGCAAAGATGCAATCCAATGTACTGTTTTTAAAATTCCATCTGCAAGGTGCTCTGCTGCCCATGAAAACGGAACTGCTAAAATTTTCACACCCGGAATTCCCCCTAAAACTGCGGTACCGGCAACTGTATAAAGAAAAAGTGCTACCGGCCAAATCAGACAGAAATTTGAAAGGAAGGATGCCGGAGTAAACGTGTGAAAATAAATCAGAATAACAGGAAGTGTAAAAAGCATTGAAGAAATCGTTATAGAAAGAATCTCACTGAATTTTTTTAAAAATTTATTGCTTCGCATCTTTTCTGGTAAATAATGCAGAAAACACTTTATGAGTGGAGAAGCGAAAAGCAAAATTCCAAGCGTTGCACTGACACTAAGCAAAAATCCTGGATCGGCTGCCGAAAAAGGATCCATCAAGCAAATTAGGAAGACGGCAAATCCCAACGAATTCAAACTGTCCGCGCGCCGATAAAAGAACCTTCCAATCAGCATGATCAAATACATAATTCCACTGCGGAGAACGGAAGGAGTAAACGCTGTAACCGCCATAAAAAGCCAAATTCCAAATACTGCAAAAAGATTTTTTCGGCGGCGCGAAATCGGTACAAATGTCAAAAGCAAGAAAAAGAGCTGCGTCATAATCCCCATATGAAATCCCGAAACACTCATCAGATGGATGACTCCAGCCAATCGAAAATCATCCACAATTTCCTGGCTAAGAGAAACCTTATCTCCTAAAAGCAATGCTCCTCCAAGGCCAGCTGCCTTTTTTGAAAGATGATCCCATATATTGCTCAGCAGTTGCTCCCGCAGCTTCATCGGAAATGCAGTCAAAGGATAGTTCTGCGGTGTCTCATAGGAAAAAGGCATATATTCAAAAATATAGCCTTCTAAAGAAATCCCTTTAGACCACGATGAAAAGGAATCAGAAGTAGGATAAAAATGCGCCCTACAAGTTAGAGTATCAAAACTCTCTGCACCAAGTGCCTGTTTTGACGAAAGGCGAATCGTTTTTCCAATCAATTCATTTGTGTCTGTTCCTTCGCAGGAATCCACCTTCACTATATAATAAAATTTCTCGTTGGACAGTTCCGGCGTCTCCATAACTGTTCCGGTTACCGTTACTTCTCGATTATCGAACGATTTAATAGATGAAATATTCCAATCGCTGACTGTAAAAATGGTAAAAGCGACCGCAGCGGTCAAAAATGCTACCGGAAAGCAATAAGTTTTTCTGCAAGACGGGATCCGCACCAAAATAAAAAAAGATAGAAAACATCCAATAGAAAGCCCGGCCGTCAGCGAATAATTCTTTAAAAAAACAGCAGCCACCTGTGCCAGCAGATATGTAAAACCTACTAACGCAAGCGGCCGCTTCATAAAAATTCCTCCTTGTTTGCCAGCAAAAAATCACTTTGCAAACAATGGCAGAGGCTCCAGATAAATAATATCTTTGCGGTCTTTCGCATCGCCTTCTGCCAATACGGCAGCACGCCCTACAATATTTCCGCCAAATTTCTCTACGAGCTCCTCCATCGCTTTAAGAGACTCTCCTGTACTGATAACGTCATCTACGATCAGTACACGCTTCCCCTTAAGACCGGTATAATCATCTTCTGCCAAATACAGCTTCTGCAGATGATCCGTTGTGATGGATTTCACCTCTACATGAATTGGGTTGCGCATATAAGCTTTTACACTTTTTCTGGCTACAATATAACGGCCGCATCCCTGCCGTGCCATTTCATAACAAAGCGGAATTCCTTTCGTTTCTGCAGTCACTACGACATCGTGCTCAGGGCACCTTTTTAAAAGCTCCTCTGCAGAACGTTCTGTAATCTCAACATCTCCGAGCATTACAAATCCGGCAATATCCATATGTTCTCCGATTGGGCAGATCGGAAGATCGCGTACGCAGCCGGCGATCGTCATTCTATAATAAGCAAGCCCATTTTTTTCGATCTGTTCGTTCAATGAAAGCAAGACCTTTCTCTAATAATCTTTAATGATTGATTTTTCAGCCGGGAGGCCATTTCATAGAACGTCCTCCGAGCAAATGAAAATGCAGATGCAGAACTGTTTGACCGCCGTCTGCTCCAACATTGCAAACAATTCTCCAACCAGCATCCAAATGATTTTCTACAGCTAGTTTCGCCGCCACCTCAAAAATATGTGCTACGATTCCACTGTTTTCAGAATTGATCTTAGCTGCAGATTCAATATGCTCTTTCGGAATAATTAAAATATGAACCGGCGCCTGCGGATCCAAATCACAAAAAGCAACACAGAGATCATCTTCATATACTTTTTTGCTTGGAATTTCCCCCGATACAATTTTACAGAATACACAATCCATTAGATTTTCCTCCTTTCTACCAGATGATTTTATTTATCATCAAATCATTTTATCAGTTTTATTCCTCAGGTTTCAGCATTTTCTGCACGATTCCGTCAGTCGCTTTTAGTGCCTCGTCTAATTTTGTCAGATCTTTCGCACCAGCCATTGCAAAATTAGGCCGTCCGCCGCCGTTGCCTCCGGCAATCATTGCGACCGCCTTGGCAATCTTCCCGGCATGTGCACCGCGCTGCATTGCATTTTTTCCTACTGTGACCGCTACAGAAGCTTTCCCTTCATTGATTCCAATCAAAGCGGCAACCATATCAGGAGCCTTGTCGCGAATTTTATCACACATGGTCCTCAAGGTAGCAGAATCGGTACCGGAAAACATTGCAGTACATACCCGTACGCCGTTAATCATCTTCGCTCCTGCAAACAAACCGTCAATTTGAAATCCAGCAAGCTTTTCGGAAAGTTCGCTGATCGTATTCTCTTTTTCTTTTATTTGCTGCATCATCTGTTCTGCATGAGAAGGCAAATCGACAGCACTGTTTAGTTTCATAACAGAAGCTGCTTCACTGATTTCCTTTTGCAGATTTGTTAAGAGCTCATAAACTCCAAATCCTGTAACAGCTTCAATTCTACGGACTCCCGCAGCTGCACTGCTTTCTGAAACGATCTTAAAGAGCCCCAGCTTTGCAGTATTATCAACGTGTGTTCCGCCGCAAAATTCCTTACTGAAATCTTCAACAGAAACAACACGAACAATTTTTCCATATTTCTCGCCGAACAGCGCCATTGCTCCTAATTTTTTTGCTTCTTCAATCGGCATTTCCTTGCAAGTAACAGGAGCCGCATTCAAAATAACGGTATTGACCAGCGATTCCACTTTTGAGAGTTCTTCTGCCGTTAAAGCTGAAAAATGTGTAAAGTCAAAACGCACCCGTTCTTCATTCACAAGCTGTCCAGCCTGCTCCACATGATCTCCCAGTACCTTGCGAAGAGCGGCCTGCAATAGGTGAGCTGCCGTATGATTTCGCATAATGGCTTGATGGCGTTTCTGATCTCTCTCAGTTACAACCGTATCTCCTACCTGAAGACTTCCTGCGTCGATGTGGCCAAAATGGAGAAAAGTTTTTGCGTGATTTTTTGTGGTGTCCTGAATCTTAACAATCGCATCGGCAGAAGTAATAAGCCCAGTATCACCTACCTGTCCGCCGCTTTCCGCATAAAAAGTAGTACGGTCAAGAATCAGCGTTACATCGTCTCCGGCAGTCGCATTTTTGACTCTCTCGCCATCTTTTACGATTCCAAGAATCTTTGCATTTACAGAATCTTCTGTATATCCTAAGAATTTTGTTTCAGACAAATCGTCTAAAAGATTATTTTCTCCGGCCCATGCATCTGCTCCAGCGTTTTTACGGGCGGATCTGGAACGTTCTTTCTGTTCCTTCATCAATTCAAAAAATGCTTTTTCATCAACCTGAATTCCACGCTCCGCAGCAATTTCCTTTGTCAAATCCAGAGGGAACCCATAGGTATCATTTAATTTAAACGCGTCCGTTCCGGAAATCAATTTTGTCGAATTATCATCGATCAACTGATTTAAAAGCTGCATCCCCTGATCAATCGTCCTGCTAAAGCTGTCCTCTTCCACCGAAACAAGTTTCAGAATCATCGCACGCTTTTCAGAAAGTTCCGGATAAGCTTTTTTGCTTTGCTCAATTACAGTTTCCGCAACTTCAGAGAGAAATGGACGATTAATTCCCAAAAGCTTTCCGTGACGGGCTGCCCGACGCAGCAAACGACGCAAAACATAACCGCGTCCCTCATTACTAGGCATCACACCATCTGCAATCATGAAAACAGTAGAACGAATATGGTCTGTGATCACGCGGATGGAAACATCTTTTTTCTTGTCTTTTCCATATTCAACTTTAGCAATACGGCATACATGCTGCAAAATACTCTGAATGGTGTCCACCAAAAACAGATTATCGACTCCCTGCATAATGCAGGCGAGACGTTCCAGCCCCATGCCGGTATCAATATTCGGGTGTTCCATCGGCGGATAGTTTCCTTTTCCGTCGGAATCGAACTGCGAAAATACGACATTCCAAAATTCAACATAGCGATCACACTCGCAACCCGGGCCGCAAGTAGGCTTTCCGCAGCCGTGTTCTTCTCCGCGGTCAAAATAAATTTCGCTGCAGGGACCACAAGGGCCGGAACCATGTTCCCAAAAATTATCTTCTTTGCCGAGACGAACAATATGATCCGGGCTAACGCCGACTTCTTTTGTCCAAATATCAAAAGCTTCGTCGTCATCCAGGTAAATGGTGACCCACAGCTTATCCACCGGCATTTTCATGACCTTCGTGCAAAATTCCCATGCCCATGGAATCGCCTCGTGTTTAAAATAATCGCCAAAAGAAAAATTGCCCAGCATCTCAAAAAAAGTACCATGGCGATCGGTGATCCCGACATTTTCAATATCGCCGGTGCGAATACATTTCTGACAGGTTGTAACGCGCTTACGCGGTGGAGTTACCTCCCCTGTAAAATATTTTTTCATCGGTGCCATGCCGGAATTAATCAGTAAAAGCGAATTATCATCTTTAGGAATCAAAGAAAAGCTAGGCAACCGCAAATGCCCTTTACTTTCAAAGAATTCCAGATACTTTTCGCGGATTTCATTTAATCCAGTCCACTCCATATACTTTTTCTCCATCCTTTTAATCATCTTAAAAAAAGATAGACTCCTCCGCCCACAATGGGACGGAAGAGTCCGTGGTACCACCCAAATTGCAACTGCCTTTTTAGAATCCAGACAGTTACCGCTTTTTTACCTTTAACGCAGATAAAACGCCTTTGCTCTCCGCAAGGAGCTCTGGGACGGCTCATTCTTTCTGTAACATTTCCGCCTCTCACCATGCGGCAGAATCTCTGCAATGTCTTAAAAAGAATTATTTCCCTTCATCGCTTTTCATATCTTTTTAAATTATAAGCATTCCCGCGATAAAAGTCAATTCTTCGGATATAATTCGTCTGCAATTTCTTTAAAAACAGGGCCACAGGTTGCACCGCCTCCATCGCCATCTTCGGCCATAATGGTAACCACATATTTGGGGGACTCTGCCGGAAAGAATCCGGTATACCAGCTAATAACCTTTTCTTTATCTCCGTCATACTGCCCTGTTTGAGCAGTGGCCGTCTTTGCCGCCACCTCTACAAAATCAGGTTTTCCTAGTTTACTAGTTCCCTCTGATGCGGAAAGTTTCATCGCATCTTTAAGAATCAAGCATGTTTCTTGAGACATGACTCTATTTGGCTGCTGCACCGAATTTGCAGTCAAATTTCCCGCCTGATCCACTGTTCCCAAAAAGGCCACCGGCTTTCTATAAAGTCCGCCGGAAGCAATTGCCTCCGTCATCGCCGCAATCTGAATGGGAGAAGCGGTCAGTTCTCCTTGTCCAAAAGAAAAATTTGCGAGCGCTCTAGGAATTTTTAACGTATCAAGCGAAGGTAGAGTCCCGGCAGAACTATAAATGCCCGGCAATAATTCATAAGAATCTCCAAATCCCAGGGAACGTGCCATTGATAAGAATTTTTCCTGCGGAACTTTCTGCATGAGCTGCACAAAGTATCCATTGCAAGACTCTGAGATTGCTTTTTGAAGATTTACTTTTCCATGTGCTTCTCCATTATAGCAAGCAAACGATTGTCCGTCGACTTCAATTTTTCCGGTACAGTTATATTCTTCATTCGGATCTGCACCGTTTTCTAAAGCAGTCGCTGCCGAAACTAATTTAAACACAGAACCGACGCTATAAGATGAAATCGTGCGATCGAGCAACGGACTATTAGAAGCATTCATGACGGATGATACGTCATCGGGATTAAAATCAGGGCGGCTGACAGAGGCTAACAGTTGTCCATTTTCTGCATCTAAAACCACTGCGGCGCCTTTACTGATCTTTCTATCCATTGCTTTTTGTGTAATTTTCTGAATGTCTCGATCCAGTGTAAGGGCAACTCCGGAAGAATCCTGAGACAAAGTATCCGTAACTTCCGCCGTTTCACTTGGAAGAATGTGTCCAAGAGCATCTACTCGATAGGTGATTTTTAGTTCTCCTTCATTTTGAGCCAAAGAATCATCAAAAGCCTTTTCTGCTCCCGCAGCACCCATACCGCCCTCATCTACATATCCAATTAAATGCGTTGCTAGCGCAGGGCTCGAATAGCGACTTTTAAGGGGAAAGACTGTCACTCCGGGTGCTGAAATATTTTGATCGAGCTTCAGCAGAAAAGGATTTCGTTCCGTTAAAAGCTGGTAGACACTTTTAATTTTAGACTGTGGCAAAATTTTACTCAACGCTGCCGCTGTTTCCGTACTGGGGGCAACCGCCGCAAGATATTCGGTGTTTCCTTCTGTCAGTGGCTTCATCTTTCGGTCATAAATCATTCCCCTCTCTCTTCGAATCTGCAAGGTGTATTTTTGCTGGTTTGAAGCTGCCTGTGCCAAAGTACCGTTCTGAATCGTCAGTCCATAGAGACGAATAATACAGATAGACAGACCGATCATCAAAATTGCAAATAACGAAACCACCCTTTTTCCCATAAAAAAGCACCTCCGAAGGATAGTTTTTCCACTTCGAAGGTGTTTTATAATCTATAATTCTATTTTATGAAAGTTTATGACGTAAAAAAGCGCCGGGCGCAATTGGAGTTGTTGTTTTTAAAAGGACTTTCATTTCTGCATGATTTGCATTTTGGAGAGGTTCTCCATTCTCGTCATAAAGTTCTGTCAATGGAAGAAGGTATGGTGCTTTTCCGGGTTCCATTACATCTGCTGTTTCACCAGCAAAAAATCGGTTTCTCTGTTTTAAAACCGCCGTTCCATTTTCATAAGACTCGCAGACCGCAATTACTTCATATTCCCGAACATATCCACTGCTTCCCAAACTTTGTCCGGGCTCCTGCCCCAAATAAAAGCCATGAGAATACTCTCGGTGACTAATTTTATGAAGTTCTTCTTCCGCCCATGCAGTTAATGGAACGCCATTCACGGCATCCTCTAAAGCTCGCCGATATGCATTCGTAACAGCTGCCACATAATAAGGAGACTTTGCCCGCCCTTCTATTTTTAAGCTGGTAACACCAGCTTCCAAGAGTTGCGGAAGATAGTCGATCATACACATATCCTTCGAATTCAACAAATACGTACCATCTTTATCTTCCTCGATCGGGAAATATTTTCCCGGACGTGTTTCTTCACATAAAGCATATTTCCAACGGCAGGGCTGTGCACAAGCACCACGGTTAGCATCTCTCCCGGTCAAATAGTTGGAAAGAAGGCATCTTCCTGAAAAAGAAACACACATAGCGCCATGCACGAAGCATTCAATTTCGAGATCTTCCGGAACATGCGCTCGAATCTGCTTGATCTCTGGGATGGAAAGTTCCCGAGCGAGTACCACTCTCGAAGCCCCCAAATGATAAAATGCATTTGCAGTTGCATAATTGGCGACTCCGGCTTGTGTGGAAATATGCAGTGCAACTTTCGGTGCATATTTCTTTGCCATCTCCATCACACCAAAATCCGTCATAATAAATGCATCAACGCCTGCATCCTGTGCTTTCTCAAGAAATTTTGGAATCCGTCTGAGTTCCTCATTTCTTGGAATGGTATTACAGGTAAGATAAACTTTAACCCCATGTGCATGAGCAAATCGAACCGCTTCTATTAGTTCCTCGTCGCCGAAATTTTTAGACGCCGCACGCATTCCAAATTCTTTTCCGGCAAGATAAACAGCATTTGCCCCGTAACGAATTGCTTCCTGCAAACTTTCAAAATCTCCTGCAGGAGAAAGGAGTTCTGATTTTCTCTTCATTAGAGCAGCCCCGCGGTCCGGAGATTTGCCTGATGCTCTGCATAAGTGGAAGCATAATAGGCTTGTCCTGTTGTCTGATTATGGCAGAAATAATAATAAGAGGTCTTGTTAGGCTGCAAAGCTGCTTGAATTGCTTTTAGTCCCGGGTTACACACAGCGCCCGCAGGCAGTCCCCGCAGCTGATAAGTGTTGTAATTACTTAGATAGGTGTTACGTTGATCTTCTGGAACATCATCTTTTGTCCGGTAAGGATAGTATTTCGTCGAATCGCAGTCCAGTGTATAGATATTCAGCGATTTACCGGAGCTCAAACGGTTGTGGAGGACAGAGGAAACATTATACATGTCCTCTTCATTTGCAGATTCCGCTTGGATAATCGAAGCCAATGTAATAATCTGGTCCCATGTATACCCCTGATTTTTTGCCTCATCCTGCAGCTGCTGCGTAAATTGACTGTTTGCATTCTGCAGCATCTTTTGCACAATGTTCTGAACATCTTCATTTTGATAAAATTGATAGGTATCTGGGAAAAGATAGCCCTCCAATTTATAATATTTTCCAGAAATCCCGTTTAAATCATTAATCATCGTATAGCTGGAGTCAAAAGCATCGGTATTTAGTTCTTTCAAAAAATCTTCCTGCTTACAAATTCCGTTTTGTTCCAATAAAGTCCCCAATTCCATTGCATTGAGCCCTTCTGGGACCGTCACTTTTACGATATCCTTCCGGTTTACCGTGGACTGAATTGTATTAATGATTCCCTCATAATCCAAATCTGTTTTTACCTCAAAAGAACCATTTCGGTAACTACCGTCAGCTTTTCTGATTTTCGAATATAAACAGAAGAAATCCGGTTCGTTAATCACACCGGCTTTCTGTAGGATTTGAGCAATTTGACGGGTTACTTCTTGATTACTCTGTTTTGCAGCAGAAATTTGCTGAAAAGATAAATTCTGAATATTATCTTGTGACATGGAAACTTCTTTTTCCGTCACAGATTCCGGAATTTCGACCGTCACGGTTGCTGAACTTCTTCCGATTGCAAGAAGATCATTCATTCCGGTCAGCATATATTTTGCAACAACTGCGCTGACAATAATAATCATGGCCCACCAGATCAAGCGGAAAAAGCGGCGATTTTCCTTCCGTTTCTGATGATTTCGTCTTTTATGTGCTTGTGTAGACCGCTTTTCTTCGCCGGCCTCTCTGGCCGCTTCTGCACGGACGGCTGCATCTCCACTGAAACTATTCAGAGATTCATCATCCTTCTGCTGTTTCTCTTTCTCGTCGTTCATGCCTTACCTCCAGCAAACTTTTCATGTGATATGCGCCTGATATACTTTTCTGTGACCAACACATCGACCGGTCGATCATAATAGCCATGCGGTAAATTCCACTGTACACAGGCACTATAGCACAGTCCTACCGTATTCCCTGCAAATTTCATCAAAAAACGGTCATAATAGCCTTTTCCATAGCCAAGCCGAAATCCATTCGAATCAAAGCTGAATCCAGGGACAATACAAAGTCCCTGCGAAAGATCTGTAACTTTACGGCATTTTTCCGGGAGCGGTTCCAACACCCCGAAATTCCCGGGCGTAAGATCATCAAATGAATGAATTTCATAAAATTCCATTTCATTGTTCTCAATGCAGCGAGGAACTGCTACCGATTTATGCTGGCTAAGCGCCGTAGCAATTAAAATATGCGTATCAACTTCAATAGGTTTACTAACATAAGTAAAAATTAATTGACTCTTACGATATGCGGGCAATTTCCATAAGCGCTGATGCATTTCATAGTCTAAAGCCTTCTTTTGAGAAGAATCCAGATTTTCCCGGTATTCCCTGTAATGCTGCCGCAGACTAATTTTCAGCGCTTTAATATTCTTCACCGGCATTGAATTGATTTTTTAATGTCGAGAGCTTTTTTGCTCCCGCAAAGAGCTTCGATCAGCTGGAACGAAAAATCAAGAGCAACCCCAGCACCTTTTGCCGTGATGAACTGCCCACTGCACACCACAGATTGACTGCCAATTTTGCAACCCAGATCTTTTTCGTAGCCCGGATAACAGACCGCCGTATGATTTTTCAAAAGGCCCCAATGTCCTAAGATAGATGGTGCGGCACAAATTGCAGCAATAAAACTCCCTTTCTGAAAAGCATTCAGCACGGCTTTTTTAACTTCTTTAGATGCTTCCAAATTGAGTGTCCCCGGCATTCCCCCGGGAAGAATGACCATTTCTGTCGAATCGGAATATGGAGCTAGTTCTTCCGTTGTTATATCGGTCATAACAGAAATTCCATGGGAACCTGTAACCTGTTTTTTTCCAACGCCAACCATTTTAATTTCACTTTTTGTACGACGCAGCAAATCTACCGGTACCAATGCTTCCGTTTCTTCAAATCCATCCGCCAAAAAAAGAAGAATCATATCTGTTAACTCCTTCCAAACAAAATTCAATCCATCGCCAACCCAAGATATCCTCCCTCGACTTCGGAAAGCGTTTTTTCTTTCAGCGCCTTTCCCATTCCAAATGGAATTTCAAGCTGAGAAAAAGGACCTATCGGCATTCTTAAATGATAAGTCTTCGCAGGCATTTTAGCAAGCACTGATGCCATAAGCTGCGGAAAATCCGATCGAGAGGACATTAACTCTGAAATCTGACAATCATCGTTTTCCGCATAAGCAAGTGCATAAGCGTTTTTCTGCGCAATCAAATGAGACCCATAAACCTCTCCGAACCGCACGGCTCTCCAAAACCCCTGTTTGTTCCAAAGTATAGACCCCGGAACTTCTCTCAAAATATGATTTCGAACCTGATTGAGCTTTGGAATATCCGGTAAATTATTTTGCGGCAAAAAGCCATCGGAAATTTTCTTCAACTCTTCATATGAAAAGTCCGCTTTTCCTACTTTAAAACAAGTGCTGTAACCAGAAAGCTCATAAAAATGATAAAGTCCCTCATTGGCAGGCAAAATAACAGAGTACCAATTTCCTCTTTCAAATCCGACCTGCTCTGCCCTACTAAGCAGCTGCTTCATTAGCCCTCGCCCACGATATTCCGGAAGGGTCGCACAGGCAAAGACATACTGAGCTGATACCTTTTGATCATTTCGAAGTGAAATTTTCCCCGGAAGCATTTGCAGCATCGAAACCGGTTTTCCCTCTTCTACCACTACAAGGCATTCTTCAGGATGAAAAAAATTCGTAAAATAAAATCTTGCCGCTCTTTTTTCTTCCTGAAACGCAATCTGCCAAAGAAAAATCAAATCTTTTAGCATAGACCAATCAGCAAAGCGAATCATTTTGCGGGCTCCTTTAACGATACTGCATATTTCTGCAGTAAAAAGGCTGGTTGATAAGAAAGCTTTGCTTTCCTCAAGCCTTCTAATCCCATATCTTCCTCACGGTTTACATAATCGTATTGTTCCAAATGACGTTGGGCAAATTCATGATTAATCACTGCATAAAGGCCATCGTATGGAAGTGCTTTTTCAAAATGCAGCAAAAACACTTTGGCGTTGATCTCTTCTCCAATCGTAAAAGCAGCTGGCTTTTCATTTACATAAATCAATCCACCTTGCAAATGAAGCGCCTCAAAATTTTGAAATGCTTTTTCCAAAGCTTCCATCTCTGCTTCAGGTCCATCATTATCCTGTTTCCATTTTATCGCAATTTCGCGGCAATCATTCATGTTATCCTGAGTAATCTCTTCATAACGCCATGCGTAAGAACGCTCAAATTTAGCAATGTGATTCCGCTTGCTGTGATATTTTCTCCCTGATAATGTGATCAAATCCTTCGTAGAATAAATGTAATCGGAGCCATTCCGATCAAAATCATATTCAAATCTTCCTGGAAAATCACGCTGCAGTTCTTCTATGCCTGGCTGCGTAATTCCCCACATTTTAAATGGAATCTTTTTTTCTTTTGCGTCTTCAATTAAAAGTTCCATTCCCTCATAGGGATTCTCCCCAATTGGAAAATTATACGCACAGCAATGCTTTCCAGAACAAAGAAAAACAAAATTTTCATGCCGACAAATTTTCGAATGATAAGTATGATTCCACAAAAACAGCGTTCCAAAAGCTGCTTCACTGCCCATCCACCCGCTTTGAGACAAAATGGGCTGTAACCATATTCGGTCTTCCAACGTAGGATAATTAAACGATAGCATATGCTGAAAACTCCTTATCTATCTTTTGGGTCATCTCGCGGTGAATTTCTTCCGGAGTACGCAAGCGGCCGTTTTCCACACAATGTATAATCTGCCACTGAAGAGTCTGAGCCGCAAACGCAGCTGACTCACGGCAGGCATGCTGAAAAGAACAATCTTTCTCATGGATATCTTTTTGGCTTTCATCCCCATGATATCTCTCATTTAAAAGCTGCTCTGATACTTCTTCGGGCATTTCCAAATAAAAAGTCAGATTCGGCTTCGGCAGTCCTAATTTTTCATATTCATAGTCTTCCAGCCATTTAAGAAATTCGCCCCATTTTTCTTTTTCAACTTTCGGAAGCTGAAAAACCAGGTTGCTGGTTGTATACCGATCCGCAATGATCAGGTCCCCCCGATCATACGCTTTTTTCCAATAACGCCTATAAGAAGCAAACCGGTCTACCGCATAAAAAGACGAAGCCGCATAAGCATTGACATCTCCCGGTTGATTTCCAAAATCACCGTTAAGATACATCTTTACAAGAGACGAGGAAGGACTCTCATAGTCTGGAAAAGAAATCTTCTGAAATACTATTTTCCGGGAAGACAGGGCTTCGCAAAGAAGCTTTGTCTGTGTTTCTTTTCCGCTTCCATCCAGGCCTTCTATTGCAATCAGTTTTCCAGCCAATTATTCTTCCCCGATTCCTTTAAAATACGAGCGCATTTCCTCTGCTTTTCCGCAGGACATTTTCCCCTCGGAACAAGCTCCACGCACGCAAGAAGGCCCTGAAACAGCAAAAAGATCCGGGGCAACTTTTTTAACAAGTGCCAACATCTGAATTGCTACATCACGAATCTCCCACTGTGCTCGATTACAACAACGCAAAGAGAAAAAGTGGCGAAGACTGCGTGCATTCATGGTACAAATCATCTTTGTCGTGCAGGCATTTGGAAGAACGAAACGTGCGTCTTCAATCGATTGTTTTTGAGCTTTAGAAGCCGCCTGCTTCGGAGAGAATCCTTTAGAGAGCCACTCTTTTTCATGCTTTTCTTTTAAAACAGCTGTCAGATGCTCATAATGTTCCTGGTCTTCTTCCATGGCTTTCAAAAATTCTTGTTTTGCTTCCGGGATGGATTCGATTTCCGGCGGAATCACATATTCAAAATGAGATTCTGCAACATATCTTTGACTCTGAACACTAAAACTTGCAATCCGGTGCCGAGTGATCTGAGCCATAAGAGAACGAGAAACGCCTTCAATGCCAAAAGTAAAAGAAGCATGTTCGATTGGGCTATCATGGCCTAAATCAGCCAGCATTTTCACAAACTGCGAAGTTTTTTCTTCGTCGAGCCCTTCCTGAATATTTTGGATGTTCGTCGGAGAATAGCAAAGTTTCGCTGCACTGGCGACGAGCTTTTCAGGCATAGGCGTATAGCAAAGCAATGTAACGATTGCCATCGAAAGTCCTCCTTTTGATATCTATTTTCCCATTTTTATTTTTATTATATCAAATTCCGACTACTCATTCAACCTAAAATTCTTTTTATAAAGTTTCGCACCATTTTTCGAAAATCTCATAAGATGGGATAAGCGAACTCCATGATGCTTTGATAGGAGGATTTTATATGCAACAAAACAATGAAGTACAGCAAAACGGCTGCTTTAAAGAAGCCGTCTGTGTTGATGCTCAGCGCGTCTACGACTCATGCAGTTCTAAAGACTGCCTGGAAGATCTACAGGTATTCTTTGCTACCAGCAAGCGCCCTACGATAGAGCACTGTGCAAGTGTCCGTCTGCGCAATGTGGATGTGATCACAACTTATGTCAATATGGAGCCAGTCCCATTTAACAAAGGTTTTTATTCTGTTGATATGACCTTTGTGTTTGATGTTTGCGTTGATGTCTATACGGCACCAGCTTCCTGCCCTGTTTCGGTAAACGGTCTTTCCCTGTTCACCAAAAAGGCAATCCTTTATGGCAGTGATGGAAATGTAAAACTCTTTACATCCGGTCATCCTTGTGATGATAGCGTTCCACCGGAAAATGGAAAAGTTCTTCCGAAAGCTGTTGTACAGGTTGCAGATCCTGTGGGCCTCTCTGCACGGGTCTGCGATGCTCGCCCTGGATGCGGCTGCAATTGCCAGGTACCAGAAGAAATCAGCAAACAATTTGGCGGCGACTTTGATGCGGAATGCGCAAGGAACATTTATATTACAATCGGATTGTTCTCAATTGTACAAATTGTGCGCAACGTTCAGATGCTGATCCCAGCTTATGATTTTTGCTTCCCGGCAAAAGAATGCGCCAACAGCAATAGTGACGACCCCTGCGAAATGTTTAAGAAGATCGACTTTCCTACCGACGAATTTTTCCCGCCCAAAGCCAGCGAGTGTGGATGCAATAAGGATTCTAACTAAAAGAAAGAAGCGGCAGACTTCTAAAATCTGCCGCTTCTTTTTTTATTCTTTTGTCAAACGAGCAAAATTCGCCATCAGTTTTTTTGTTCCAATGGAATCAAATGCAATTTCAAGAAGCATATCATTTCCCATTGGAGCAACAGACAATACCATTCCATGTCCAAAAGTCTTATGGCGCACGGAATCTCCGGGGGCAAACGTTACACCTGTAGGATGGCTCTTCAAAGACTGCGAAGGGCCAAACTTTCGTGAAGCTACTGTATCTGCTCTCTGACTGTCCTTTCTGGAAATCGGGAGAGATGTCCCTTCTTCGGGCTTTTTCCAAGATCTTGACTCTGTCTTTTCGGTCAACTCTGCCGGGATCTCTTCCAAAAAGCGACTGGGACGATTCCGCTGAGTGGTACCAAATATCATCCGGCTATTCGCATGCAGAATATAAAGTTCTTCCTTTGCCCTGGTAATCGCCACATAAGCAAGGCGCCGTTCTTCTTCGATCTCGTGCGGATTATAAATTGCCTGCATGCCCGGAAAAATTCCCTCTTCAAATCCTGGCAGAAATACGATTGGAAATTCCAGCCCTTTTGCCGAGTGCATCGTCATCATAACAACGGAATCGGCCTCTCCGTCATAATTATCAATATCCGTCATCAGAGAAACTTCTTCAAGGAATCCTTCCAGAGAAGCTTCTTCTCCATTATCTTCTTCATACTGCTGCAAATTGGAGCTTAATTCATTGATGTTTTCCAGCCGTTCCTGTGCTCCTTCTTCTACACCGACCTTCAGACTTGCTATGTAATCGGTCTTGTCTAACATTAATTCATAAAGTTCTTTAAGACCAATCTGGGGATCTTTCGCTGCCGGTATCAGTTCATTCATCATGGCGGAAAACTGCTGAAGTTTCGGAGCCGATCTGCTTAAAGAAGGATACTGGTCTGCATTGGAAATTACCGAAAATAGGGACTGATCCAATGCAGCTGCAATCTCGGCTGCCTGTGCAATTGTTTTATCCCCGATACTGCGTTTTGGCTGATTGATAATTCTTCTCAAACGAATTTCATCATTTGGATTATTGATTACGCTTAGGTAAGAAATCATATCGCGAATTTCCTTGCGTTCATAGAAGCGAAGCCCTCCAATAATCCGGTAAGGAATCCCCGATTTTACGAAATGACGTTCCAGCGTACTGGACTGCGAGTTCATACGATAAAGGATCGCATAATCGCTGAATTTTCTTTCTTTTGCAACACCGTCCAGAATCTCTTTCGAAATGTAATCCGCCTCATCCTGCTCACTTAAAGCGGAATGTACATGGACCAAACTCCCGGCAGGATTTTTTGTCCAAAGAGTTTTTCCTTTTCTTTCGGTATTATTGGAAATAACCGCATTTGCTGCATTCAAAATAGTTTGTGTAGAACGATAATTCTGTTCCAGACGAATTACCTTGGCATTTGGAAAAGTCTTTTCAAAACTCATAATATTTTCGATGGTAGCCCCACGAAATTTATAAATACTCTGATCATCATCACCGACCACACAGAGATTTTGATTCTTTTGTGCAAGCAAATTGATCAATAAGTACTGCGCATGGTTGGTATCTTGATACTCATCCACCATGATATAACGAAATTTATTCTGATAATATTCCAAGACATCTGAATGTTCCGAAAACAATTTGACAGCATTACAAATCAAATCATCAAAATCCATCGCATTTGCTTCCTTTAAACGGCGCTGATAAAGTTCATACGCCTTTCCGATGGAAAGCAGACGATTATCGTTTCCGGCAGCCTTCAAGTAATCTTGGGGAGGAATCACACTGTCCTTTGCATGAGAAATCTGATTGAGGACCGTCTTAATCGGAAGAATCTTCTCATCAATATGAAGCTCTTTTAGGCACTCTTTCATCAAACGTTTACTATCGTCGGTATCATAAATCGTAAAATGATTGCTATATCCGATTTTATCGCCATAACGGCGCAAAATTCTCGCACAGGTTGAATGAAACGTGCTGGCCCAAATTTCATTTCCGTCTTCTCCAAGCATAGACATCAGCCTGTTTTTCAGTTCCCCTGCGGCTTTATTCGTAAACGTAATCGCCAGGATCTGGTACGGATAGCATGATTCAGCTGCCAGATGAGACTGAATTGTCTGCGGAACCTCTTCTCCATTTTCCAGCGCAGAAGCGAGCGTTTTCTCCTCTTCTTCTGTAAAAGACCGCTGAAACCAGTCACTGTGATATGCGTTTCCAAACCGAATCAAATTAGCAATTCGGTTGACCAAAACAGTCGTCTTTCCGCTGCCTGCTCCCGCTAGAATTAAGAGTGGTCCTTTTACGCAAAAGACCGCCTCTTTCTGTCGATCATTCATCCTTGAAAACTGTTTTTCCAAAAATTCTTTTCTTAATTGTTCCCTACTTTTACTCATACAATCCCTCCGTGAATGAAAGGCCCGCACGCATTGCGTGTGCGAGCCTTTCTCTCCTATATAATCATATTATCAATTATTTAAGAATACTTAAAAAGGTTCCGGCCACTACTGCAGAATAAATGATTCCGGCCGCATTCGGCCCCATAGCATGCGTCAAAAGGAAGTTTTCAGGATTCTCCTCCTGCCCCACTTTCTGCGAAACGCGCGCTGCCATCGGTACTGCTGATACCCCTGCCGAACCAATTAAAGGATTGATTTTTCCATGCGTTGCCCGGCACAAAATTTTTCCAAAAAGGATTCCTCCCGCTGTTCCAATTTTGATAGCTATCAACCCCAGCAAAATAACCCCTAGTGTCTGTACGTTCAAAAAAGCTTTTCCAGTAGCTGTTGCGCCAACTGTAACACCTAAAAGTACAACCAGAATCGTCATCAATGTATTCTGAATTGTATCGGGCAGTTTCAAGATTGCACCGAATTCACGCACCAAATTTCCAAACATCAGCATTCCGACCAATGGAGCCGCATCCGGCAAAAGCAGCACAACTAAAATTGTAATAATAATTGGAAACAACATTTTTTCCAATTTAGAAACAGGTCTTAACGGTGTCATTACAATCATGCGCTCTTCTTTTGTTGTCAGTAGGCGCATAATCGGTGGCTGAATCATTGGGAGGAACGCTATATAAAAATAAGTAACAACTGCAATCGGCCCCAAAAGCTCCGGTGCCAATCGATTGGCCACAAAAACTACGGTTGAGCCGTCTGCTGCCCCAATCATTCCAATGGAACCAGCTTGACGAAGTGTAAATGAAAGGCCCGGAATTCCGAGATTTCCAATTAATACAGCTACGATAAAGGCTAAAAAAACACCAAGCTGTGCTGCAGCTCCCAGAATAAGACTCTTTGGACTCGCAATCAAAGGTCCAAAATCCATCATAGTACCAATGCAGAAAAAGATCAGCGGCGGATAGATGCCTAACTTTACCCCTTGATAAAGATAGTAAAACAAGCCCCCTGCTTGAGATACCTGTACATATTCTGCACCATTCATTGTGACGATAGGATACATAACGTTTACTCCGGGATGTGCTGCCATATACTGCATTAACGGCTGCATTTCGGATGAAGGTGCTGCCATAATCCCAGGAAACACATTGACTAAAAGCATCCCAAATGCAATCGGAAAAAGCAGTAAAGGCTCAAATCGCTTTGCTGCTGCAAAATAAAGCAATATGCAGGCAATTCCAATCATTATGTAATTTTTCCAATCATTAGAGGCAAAACCGGAAGAACTAAACATATTTTGAACCGAATTCCACAGGCCCTGTAAAATCCCCATACAAACGACCTTTCTTTATGATACAAACAAGGTCTCTTAACTATATTTAAAATGGACGCGTATTTTGGAAAATACCCGCCTGAGCCCATGCCGAACGTGAACGACGGTTTTTATGTTCTGTCTGATGTCTGCTGGATTTCTGCGGTTCTACTGAACGACTTACGTTCTGCACTGCAACTTCTGCTCCATATATTGTATAAATTGCTCCCGAAATTGCTGCCAAAACTTCTCCAGGAATCTGTACCTCTCGGGAGCTGGCTAATTCCGTCTGCGCTGCTGCAGAAAGGACCGCCAAAATTTCTCCGGAAATCTGCTGATTTGAAGTAAAAGGCCGATTCATTGTCTGAACTGCCACGGATGGTTCCCCCTTTCCCTTCTGAATGGAATTCTTTTTTGGCTCTTCACAAATCTTACAAGATCCTTCAGAACCTTGTTTAAGCTTCTGTACACTTGAATACGCTTCCATCACTACGAGTAAAAGAACCAAGACAGCAAAAACGACCACAATACCAGTTAACAAAACAGTAACTGAAATCTGATTGTCATTTACTGATGATTCTAATCTCATACACTTTTTACCCCCAAAAATGATGTTAGGTAAATTAATTTTTTGTGTTGTGATTAAAAAAGAACTGCGTTTATTATAACCGATTCCAGAAATGATTTCAATGAAATTCTATTTTAAAGTCCGAAAGGGCTCGTTAACCTTCAAAGTAAAATCGTCTATTTTCCATTGATTCTTTCTAAAAAAATGCTATAATAAAATTTATAAAACCATGAAAGGCAGTTTTTAAAATGACAAGTGATGAATTTCGCCATTCATTTAAAGGCAGCAAATATAATCTTGGGCTTGCCGTTTACAGCTGTGGGATTCAGCGCTGTGCTCCCAATCATTCTTGGGGGCCTGCCATCCGTGACCACTATTTAATCCATTATATTGTCAGCGGACACGGTACTTTTTCTGCCGAAGGAAAGAGTTGGCGCCTTTCTGCCGGACAAGTCTTTCTTGTAAAACCAAACGTAATTGCTTCTTACCGTGCAGACTCGGATTTTCCATGGGAATACTGCTGGGTTGGTTTTAATGGAAGTGATGCTCCTCATCTGATGGAGCAGACCGGTCTTCTGAGCGGTGGCCCTGTTTTTGATTGTGGAAAAGAAAACTCCTGCAAAGATCTGATCATGAAAATCATTTCAGTTTCGGGGTCTGGAGATAGTAATGAAGCCAAGATGGAAAGTTGCCTCTTGTGGTTTTTGTCCTATTTAATGGATCGCTTTGGAAAAAAAGCAGATACTTGTGAATCCGGATTTCACTACGTTCAGAAAGCAATGCGCTTTATTGACCGCAGCTATTCTATGCCAATCGGAATCGGCCAGATTGCAGCAAGCGCAGAAATTTCACGCAGTCATCTTTATCGGCTTTTTGTCCAATATCTGAAAATGCCGCCCAATGAATATTTGACGCACTATCGCCTACAAAAAGCACTTTTTTTCTTAAAGGAGAAAAAGTTAAGTGTAGGCGAAGCAGCATATTCCGCTGGATTTTCTGACCCATTATACTTTTCTCGGGTTTTTAAAAAGCATATGGGATTCCCACCCAGTCAATATATTAAGAATCCAATCATAGTAGAGGAGGAATCATAAATGAGCAAACCAACCGAGCGAATTTCTGAATGGTCTCAAAAAATCGAAAATTATCAAGCAGTCTCATGGGACCGACTTCCTGAAATTTATCTTTATATGGATCAAGTCCTTACTTTTATGGAAAAACAACTCTCTCTATTTGAACGGGATGAACACACGGGGTTGCTTTCTTCCAGTATGATTAACAACTATGTAAAGGCAGGGGTTCTGCCTCGCCCAAAATCCAAAAAATACAGCCGTTCTCACCTTGCCCTTTTGACAATTGTCTGCCTTTTAAAGCAAGTCCTTTCCCTTCAGGATATTCACGCTCTTTTAAAAACATCACTTGACACCCAAAGTGAAAGTGAACTTTATGATGCTTTTTGTAAAGCACAGAAAACATCGATTGAAGAAGTGTGCGAAAGAGTTGATAGTGCTGCCCAAAAAGGAGACTCGGCATTGACAAAGCTTGCAATGGATCTCTCGATTGAAGCAGACGCACGCAGAGTAGCAGCTGAACGAATCCTGAGCGAACAGCAAAAAGGAACCATCGAAAAAGATCTTGACAAATAGCCCTCGGAACGATTGGCTAAAATAAAATATTCTTTTCATGATCTAGAATTAAAAAATACCAAGACATATAGGAAACAAAAATTAAATTTGGCCATTTGAAAAATTCCTGTGCTCATCGTTTTGAGGGTCTCATAAGAGAGACATTCAAAAAAATGCAAGAATGAATTGATTTTAAATGAAAGCTATGCTATAATATTTTCATATTTGCCGCCATGGTAAAGCTAATGGATATAAAAAGCTTAAAATAGATATGCCGCTGTGGTGGAATCGGCAGACACAAGGGACTTAAAATCCCTCGGTAGCAATACCGTACCAGTTCAAGTCTGGTCAGCGGCACCAAATCGTTTCGATAGGAATGAGCATTTCGCTCCTATCGAAACGATTTTTTTATTAGGCATTGACAAATATCGATATTTCCCATATAATCGTGTAAACTATCAGTTTACTTAATTACATCTATGTGAAGTTTGAGGTGCATCAATGGGATACAACGACAGGAAACGACAAGAGAAAGAAATCAAGCGAAAAGATATTATCAATGCTGCAGAACGAGTCTTTTTTTCCAGAGGGTTTGAAAATGCATCGATGGATGAGGTGGCCAAAGAAGCAGAGTTTAGCAAACGGACTGTCTACCTCTATTTCAACAGCAAGGAACAAATCTATTTTGAAATCATGATCAGAGGGTACCGATTGATGATTCAAATGATCGAAAACAGTTTCCAAACAAAACCGCCACGAAACGCCTTGGAAGAATTGCGCAACATCTTTTTCACGTTTTTTGAATTTAGCCGAGATTACCCGGAATATTTTAAGGCAATCATGGAATATGAAACAAAAGATTCGAATGACCAGCTTAGCGTGAAGGACGAATCCAAAGCGGAATGCTATCGGTTAGGCGAAATGATTTTCGGATATCTTTTTCGTGCACTGCAAAAGGGCGTTGCAGAAGGCACCCTCCGCAGTGGGCTTGATACCGAACAAGCTGCCTTAATTTTATGGGCATGTACAATCGGAGTTTACAACACGGGAAAGAAAAAAGGCGATTATATAAAAAATTATCACGGTGTTGACCCCAATGAGTTTATCTCGGAATCCTTTCAGTTGATTATGCGACTGATTGACAGGAATGGAGAAAATAAAAATGAAAAGGGCGTTTAAAATAGGAAGTTTTATTTTAGCAGGCATTGCCGTGTTATGTCTCATCTTAATAATCATACTTTACTGTATTAGTGGAGGATCTATGAAGCAAACATATATGGAACCTTGGTCAAAAAATTATGCCGAAAAGTATTCTGATCCAAGAGTACGTCTTGCGGCCGCCGGTTTGCTTGCAGCAAGCAATCATAATATGCAGCCCTGGAAAATCCGCCTCGACGAATCTGATCCTATGGTATTTTATCTTTACGCCGACAGCTCACGTACAACGAAAGAAGTCGATCCATATGCTCGGCAGATGATGATTTCACAGGGAACATTTCTAGAATATGTCGCTGTGGCGGGTGAAAAAGAAGGTTACCACGCGGATATCGCCCTTTTCCCAGACGGCACATACGACGAATCCAATCTTGCAGAAAGCATGGATTCAAATCCGGTTGCAAAGATTACACTTACAAAGACACAGCCCCAAAGCAGTGCGATTTATGACACCCTTTTTCTGCCGGATACCAACAGAGAAGCTTATCAGCCGGGAAAGCTAACTGATTCACAGGTCTCGGCTATCGAATCGCTTTCCTCTATGAGCAACGTTTCCATCAAACTGTATCAAGATCAGAAAGATCTCAGCAATATCGGCAATTTTGCCTTGCAAAGTGCAACAATTGAGGCAGGCGTCACCCGTGTAATGGATGAATCAAACGCCATTTTTCGGGCAAACGAATATCAGAAAAATGAATACCGTTACGGCTATTCAGTGGAGGGACAAGGCACTTCCGGCTTTATGAAAAATATTTTACAAGGACTGGTTACGCTCTTTCCATCCATGAACACGGGAAAATCCGCCTCTCAGAATTTTATTAACTCTACCAAAACATCCGTCGAACACACTCCCGCATACGCTATGATCATAACCACTGGAAATACTCGCCTCGAGCAAGTTGAAAGCGGAATGACTTACAGCAAGCTGGTACTGACTGGACACACACTAGACTTAGCGATGCAGCCTCTCAGCCAAGTGCTGGAAGAGTATCCCGAAATGGAATCTCCTTATACCGAATTTAAAGAGGCCTATGCACCGGATGGCGGTACCGTACAAATGCTCTTTCGCGTTGGTGCTGCTACCAAAAGTGTTCCACTAAGTATGCGACGTGACGTGCAAAGCCTTATAAAATCTAATTAAACAAGCTTAACTTGTATAAAAATGGCTCCTCACAAATGTGGGGAGCATTTTTTGTGTGTAAAGCACCGAAAGCAATGGCTTACGGTGCTTTTTAAGTGATTTATTGGTTTATTTTTTTTATTAGGATAAACTATCATAAATTTCACTCAGATTTGATTTCATGCGGTCCAGATAGGTTTTTTCATCTTCGTTGCTCTCAATTGTGTAGATTTGTTCAACCTTTGCACCAACTTGATCAGCAAGTGTCTGAGAAACAGCAGGACTAACCATATCTTCAACAAAAATTGTTTTTACATGATTCTTTTTGCAGTCATCTACAAGTCCCGCTAACTTCTGCGCACTTGGCTCTCCTTCTGCAAATACGTCTTCCACGCTGTTTTGCTCTAATCCAAAATCTCTGCACAAATAAGCAAAAGCGGCATGTCCGGTCACAAAGCTCTTGTTTTGGGCAGCTTGAAATTTCGTATTGTATTCTGAATACAAACTTTCCAACTGCGAAACAAAATCATCACAGTTCTGTTTAAAATAATCAGCAGATGCGGGATCTGCCTTTATTAATCCATCTCGAATATTTGCGGCCTCTATTTCAGCACCTTTTAAACTGATCCAAATATGAGGATCATATTGTCCATGCTCTTTTATCTCATCAGCATCTGTATTTTGAATCGGTGTCGCGCCCTTGGAAGCTTCAACTGCAACCAAATTTTTATTGTCGGCTGCTTTAACTGCCTGGTCCGCCCAGGATTCCATGCCAAAACCATTATAAACAAAGACTTGTGCAGAACTTAATCCGGCAAGGTCCTGTGCTTTCGGCTCAAAATCGTGTGGTTCCGTGCCATCCGGAATAATCGTTGAAACATCCACTCTGTCTTTACCGACAGCCTCAGTGAATTCCTTCATTGCATTAAACGTCACAGATACTTTAACTTTTTCACTTTTCGTTGTGCTTGCCTGATTGGCAACACTGCTGCTAATGTTGCTCCCAGCGGTACTGTTGTTTGTACTGCCACAGGCCGAAAGAGCCGGAACAATAAGCAAACTTAATAATAAGGCAACTATTTTTTTAGACATTTTGCTTTGACCCCCAAAATTTTACTTGCAAATGACTGTCATTTGCATTTATAATAGTCTTAACACAATGTCTTTGTCAAGAGAAAATTTAAAGGTGGGTGTTTTTTACGATTGAAACAAGCGAATTGTATTTTTCCTATACTGGTTTACCTCCGTACTTATTAAATGGAATTGACCTGGAAATAAAAGATGGTGACTACGTCTCAATATTAGGCGAAAACGGCTGCGGAAAAAGTACCCTTATGAAATTGATTTTAGGATTTTTAAAACCAACCAAAGGAATGATTGTCATACACGCAAAACGGATTGGATATGTTCCTCAAAAAAACGATTTCTCGAATTCCGGTTTTCCTATCACCGTTTATGAAACGCTAAACGCTTACCGAAAGCTTTTAAAAATCAAAAATAAAGAGGTAATCTCTGACATCTTACAAAAAGTCGGTATGAATTCCTTTTCAAATTCTTTAATGGGAACGCTTTCGGGAGGACAAAGTCAAAAAATATTGATCGCACGAGCGTTAATGGGAAATCCTGATTTACTTATTTTAGATGAACCATCTACAGGCGTAGATGTCGGCAGTCAGAAGGAAATCTATTATTTTCTTACCAGCATCAATAAAAAAAACGGCATCACGATTGTTTCTGTAGAACACAATCTTGATGCTGCTATTTCAAACTCTACACTAATTTATCATCTGAGTAACGGGAAAGGTCACCTCTGCACTCCGGAAAAATATACTGCTGAATTTTTAAAGAATGAATGAATCATTAGGAAGGATCCATTAGAATGTTAAATTATAGTTTCATGCAAAACGCTCTGTTTGTATCTGTTTTCATTTCCATACTTTGTCCATGTATCGGAATTTTTTTAGTACTCCGACGATATTCCATGATAGGAGATACTTTGTCACATGCATCCCTTGCCGGTATTACAATTGGATTATTGTGTAATCAAAGCCCAATTCTTGGCGCTTTTGTTTTCACTTCAATCTGCGGAGCTTTAATCGAATTTCTGCGGACCTATTTTAAAAAATATACCGACCTGATTTTAACAATCGTACTTTCGCTCAGTGTTGGCATTGCCATTACAATCATCAGTTCCGGAAAGCTCCATGCTAATGCAGACTCTTTTTTGTTCGGAAGCGTTTTGACTGTTACAGAATTTGATATGATCACCGTATTCGTCCTTAGCGTCATTTCGGTTTGCACTCTCATTTTTCTATATAACCAAATGCTCTATATTGCTTATGATGAGGAAGCCGCAAAAATAGCAGGTGTAAAAGTAAAATTGATTAATTATGTGTTTTCAATCCTCGTTGCATCGGCAATTTCAGTTTCAATCCGCATTGTCGGCGTCCTGGTATTAAGTTCTATGATTGCTCTTCCGGTCGCTACTGCGCTGCAACTTGGAAAAGGATTTAAACTAACGCTTATTTTTTCCATCGTGTTCAGCATGATAGATATTTTATCCGGACTGTTTATTTCATACTACTTAAACGTAGCACCAGGAGGATTTACCGCCCTAGTCTCCGTCTCCATCCTTGTGATTGTCATTCTAGTCCGAAGAATCGCATTCCAAATAAAAATGAAGGCAGTATAAAAGTCACTATTCTCTTTTCCCCCACTTTGGCACAAAAGAGCGAATCTATTCCTTTTTTTCTCTTTTTCTAATACAATCCTGACAGTATCCATAAATCTCAATATGGTGGCTTTTAACATCGAATCCATATTTAGATTTCATGATCTGATCAAATTGACCATAAGGACAGTCATCAATCGGAATGATTTTATTACAGCCAAGGCAAATCGCATGATGCGTATGCTCAGACTTCATATATTCATATCTAGCAACACCATCATCTGTTAAATTCACTTTTGACAGAATCCCTTTTTCCGTCAATGTTTCACAAGTCCGATAAACAGTAGATAAACTTAGCTTCCTATTATTTTGATATAAAACAGAAAAAATTTCGTCGACCGTTTTGGGTGATGAATCTTTCAGAACTTCAAGAACTAAAATTCTTGTCTTCGTCCTTTTTAAATTTCTATTTGTCAATAAATTTTCAAATTCGTTTTGATTTGGCAAATTTTTCACCTCTTATACAATCCCTAATATTGGATTCAATATCGTCACCTTTGATATTTACGACATTATTTATTATGTCATTTTCATCACTCTTCGTCAATACATTCTTATCTGATCATTTTTAATCGTATTATAAAAAGGCTGCCGAATAACAGGCAGCCTTAATTGATTGTTTTAAGAAAATTTTATTTAAATGTTACTGAATGCTGCTATAATTGGAAACTCAACTGTCACTTTATCCTTCAAGATGCTGCAGGCAGGTAAATTTGGAATCCTCAACAAGTATTTGCGTGCATTCGTCGGACTATAAAATAAAACATTTCCATAATCGGTCATGATTTTTTTATGGTTTTTGCTATCAATATACTTGGTGCGAATTTCATATCCGGCGGCAATCATTACAACATGATTCCATTCAAATTGCCGCACACCATTATAATAAACGCGTGACTCAACACTGCGTGCATCGGTTATTTGAAAAGTTTTATAGACATGTTCGCAGATACAATGATATTTACGCTGTACTGTAATTTTGCAAGGGTTACTGACCGAATTGATAACCTTTCCTTGATACATCCCCTTAACACGCGCCACATTTATAAATTCTCGCATATTGACACCTACCTCACAATTGATAGATCACTTGCCCATTATAAATTTACTGTTACGCTGAATTGTATTTTATAAATTTGTGCAGGATCAAGATCACCAATATTGATGCTGTCCGCAGGGTTTTCATCGCTCAAAGCTTCTGTATCATTCTTTAAGGTTGAGTTTGATTTATAATTCATTCCAGCTGGGAATGGACTTGTAACAACAATATCATTGATTTTGACATTTCCCGTATTTTTAATAGTCAAGCTAAATACAATCTCTTCATCGTCTTCTGTTACAAATGTTTTATCTGCCGTCTCAATGATCTGAAGATCTGCTTTTGCAATATTGGTCACAGCTATGCTTGGTTCTGTTCTTCCGGTATATTCACTGCCCATTTGGTCCCTAAACTTAATCTCAGCAATAGAGTCGTTCACAACATCGCCGGTTTCTCCTTCATTGATTGTTACCTCATATTCCAATACTGCTGATGTTCCTTTAGGAACACTTCCAACAGACATTTCATTTGGACTTGTAATAGAAATTCCAGTTTCCAGCGTTTCATCAAGCTGAGGTGTGGGGATAATAGAATCTTTTACCAAAGTCGTCTTTGAGCACAATTCGCTTATAATTTTAACGTCATATAGATCAACAGAAGAATCATTCTGCAAGGTTACGGTATATTTTATTCTTTCTCCATCATTGTCAAATTCCTTATCTGCGGATTCTTTTACAACAGCTTTCACTACATCAGTAATAATAACATTACTAATGGCTCTAATCGATTGAGGACTCTCCCCCTCTTTTACACTTACCGATCCAGTTGCCGTTGCACCAACTTTAAATGGGGAAAAACTCATATTTGAATCTGTTTGCTTTTCTGACATATAAAAACCTCCTTTTAAATTTCAATAAAATATCACTGAAGGCACGCATCATGAATATCATGATTTATACGTAACTCAATTAATATCTCATGAAATTCAATTAAAAAATTAATTAATCTTCTCTCATAATATATGTTTTGTTGTTTAAAAAGTTATAGGGCAAATCTCAATACTAGCTGTTTCTATGATTTGATTCATCACAAACTAGTTGTTCATTAGAAAAATGAAATAAAAAGGGGCTCTTCCGGTGAAATCTTTGTAATTTCACAACGGAAGAAAACCCCAATGGATATTTATTAACTAACAAATTGGTCGAAAAACTAACCGCCACAGCAGGCACTGCCACCGGATCCATTTGAGCAAGGCCCAATTTGATGTCCCTGATCGAACAAGTCGCAAACGGTGGTATTGTCGGAGATTGGCTTCACTGCCAGAATGATAAGATCTTCAAACTTCCAAAGTTTATCAAACACCTGATAATCAATTCTCAAAACGCAATTGTTTCCATCCTGTACTACACTCGTACCAACGATTTTAATTGCTTTGCAGGACCCATCGATATTTTTCAGTTCCTGCCTAAATTCACGAACGCTCGAGAAAGGTTGGAAACTTGGGAAACGTTTAAAATCGCTCCATAATATATCAAACGACTCTTTTGGTGTCATTACTACAAAGGTATTCACTCCGTATTTCAACACCACTTCAAACTCAACCGTATTTGTAATGCGGTCGCAGCCGGTGGATGGACTCAAACGTTCATCAGCGCACAAAACGCGGATACTGGAAATAGAAGGAACTCCATCGGGGAGCATTCCCCCACGACAGCCTGCACTCCCATCGGGGTTGCAAGGAACCGTTTGGTAAATAGTTCTATTTGCCACACCGATATCTCGAACATCTTTCGTACAGATGTCATGCACCAATTGAGGGAACTGCTGCGAAGATATTTTTGCCGCCTCATCTTTTGCAAATTCAACGCTGTTTTTAAAACTTGTATACCAATCCGCTGCAGTATCTAGGTTCTGTGTGCCGTCTTTAGCATCTATATCTAAATTGGAGTCACCGATTTTCACGCAGTCCATAACAAATCTCCTTTTAATAAATTTAGATAGAGTCTATTGATAATCTCTATCCTTTAGGATATTTTATGAAGCTTTTTACATGATTGTTACACGCTATGACAAATATCCTCTTAATTCCGTAATTAAATTTTAATACCGCATATTTGTTGCCTGCATGAAAATCCATTAGAAAGATTATCTTTTTTTAAATTATGGTCAAACGTTGTGATTATCCACGCTCTCCTGATATAATCAGATAACATAAAAAGGGACTCAATCGCCAATCAGCGTTTTGAGTCCCTTAATACTTATTCAATATTTTTACCAAGTTGATAGGCATCTTCTAAAGCTTTATGCCCAACAATATCCCCACGGTCTTTCACTCCCGGCACTGTAATCATACCACCATCTTTTAGATGAAAATAATGCAGTACTGATTGGTACATAACCTTAATGGAATCAAAAACGGTTGGATTCGTATCCGCAGCGACTGCAAGGAGAAAAAGCTGTTTCACTTTAAACTCATCTCGAATTGGATTATGCAGCCGATCAATGATACATTTTAGCTGAGAGCTTACATTATAAAAATAAACCGGAGTGGCAATCACAATCGCATCAGCATCTTTGAGCTGAGAATAAATTTGCTCCATATCATCTTTCTGGATGCAACGGTGTTTTTCATCAGAATAACAGGCATTACAGCCTATACAACCATTCACTTTTACCTTTGCAGCAAAAATCATTGTTACCTCATGATGCTCCTGAGCACCTTTTACAAAAGCATTTGTCAAAAGTTCAGTGTTGCCGCCTTTTCGGGCACTTCCTATCAGTACAGCTATCTTTTTCATAATATTCCCTCCAACGCCATCACAAATAATCTTTTTCCTCAGAAAGTTTCTGCGCAATTTTACACCCGGTGGGGGTTCCAGCAAGCCCCCCTTTTCCGGTTTCCTTCAAATCTGGGCTCATCTCTTCTCCGACTTCATTCATTGCATCAATCACTTCATCCGGCGGTATTCTGCTCTGAATATTGGAAAGCGCCAAATTAGCACAGCTCAACGCATTCATGGCTCCGATCACATTACGGTTTACACATGGGACTTCAACTAAGCCCGCCACCGGATCACAAACAAGCCCCATCAAATTTGAAAGTGCAACTGCACAAGCATTTGCACACATCTGATTGCTGCCTCCCTTTAGGCTCACCAAAGCCGCCGCCCCCATTGCTGAAGCTGTTCCGATTTCCGCTTGACATCCCCCATAAGCTCCGGCGATTGAAGCACGCTGAGCAATTACTTGTCCAAATCCTGCCGCTACAAAAAGTGCCTTTACAAAAGAATCGTCAGGAAAAAGGTCTCTGCGCTTTAGCGGCAGCAGGATTGCCGGCAGAACCCCACAGGAACCCGCCGTCGGTGTTGCAACAATCCGTTTCATACAGGCATTGCACTCACTAACTTTAAGTGCCTCTGTAATGATCTCGTTTAAAAATGAATCTCCAAAAAGCCGGCCTTTTTGTGCTGCATAAAAGACTTTTGCCCCATCTCCACCTGTAAGGCCGCTATTAGAATGATCCTCTGCTTTATAATTTTTGCTTGATTCCTGCATTGCTGTCCACATTACCTGCATGCGGGCAAAAAAGTTCTCTTCCGTACCGCCCTGTTCCGCTAAATTATCCTGCAAAATTGTTTTCCATAAAGGCAGTTGATTCTTGTCTGATTCGGAAAGCATTTGTGCAATCGAAGAAAAAGACATTTTGATATCCCCCTATTCCTCAATATTTAAATAGGTCACTTTAATGATTCCATCTAATTTTGTCAGCCACGTGACAACATCTTCCGGAATCTTTTGATCACACTCAATCACCATAACCGCATATCCACCTAAAACATTCCGATATAGCTGCATACGAGCAATATTAACATTTCTCTGTGAAAGCACCGTTGTCACTTGCGCCACATGCCCAGGATGATCTAGGTTATGGACAATCAGTGTATGGTAATCTCCGGAAAAGTTTGTTTCGATCCCATCAAGTTTACATACCTTTATTTGTCCTCCACCTATAGAACTCGCTTCAATCTCCAAAGTCTTTCCTGTAACCCCTTCCAAACGAAGGACCGCCGTATTTGGATGTGCACCTTTCAGATGAACGGTTCCAAATGAAAAGTGGAGTCCCTCTTTTTCTGCCAATGAAAAGCTCATCGGAATGTTTGAATCATCCGGTTTTAGCCCTAAAAGTCCGGCAATCAAAGCGCGGTCTGTTCCATGTCCCTTTCCGGTATCCGCAAAGGAACCATGGAGCAGGATCTGCGCATTTTTTGGTGCTTCTCCCAAAAGTTTTCTGGAAATGAGTCCAATCCGCACTGCTCCAGCTGTATGAGAACTGGAGGGACCAATCATAACCGGACCAATAATATCGAAAATATTCAAAAAATTTTCCCCCTTACTGATTCCTCTGTTGTTCGTTATTATAACCCCAAAATATAGGATCTGCAAATTTTGAAAAACTATTTTCATCAAGATAAAAGAATGTTATACTGTTGTCAAACGAACTCTGCATTTTAGGAGGGATTTCTTTGTATTATCTTGGCATTGACCTCGGAGGCACCCATATGGCTGCAGGGGTCATCAATGATTCCTATGAGATCATCGCTCGGGCAAAGCAAGACACTATTGTCCCCTGCTCCCATGAAGAAATGACTGAACAGCTTAGCCGAGTAGCACTCGACGCTCTGAAAAATGCTGGAATCTCTGTAAACGATCTTCCCTGGATCGGTGTTGGTACCCCGGGAAGCGTAAATCGTAGTACCGGCATTGTTGGATTTGCCGGAAATCTATACCTGAAAAATTACGAGCTTGCAAAACGGCTGTCAGAACGGATGAAGTGCAAGGTAATCGTAGAAAACGATGCCAATGCTGCAGCTTACGGTGAATATATGGCCGGAGCAATGAAAGGTGCAAAAAGTGCACTTGCCATTACATTGGGGACCGGAATTGGAAGCGGAATTATTTTAGATGGAAAAATTTACGGCGGCTGCAACTTTGCTGCCGGAGAAATGGGACATATTGTCATCGAATATAACGGCCGACTCTGCACCTGCGGCAGAAGGGGCTGTTGGGAAACTTATGCCTCCGCTACAGGTCTAATTACGACGACTCGCCTTTTTATGGAAAAAGCTGCAAATAAAGAATCTCCTATTTGGCATCTTATCAATAGGGACCTCAAAAAAATCAATGGACGAACTGCCTTTGATGCTATGCGGGCAGGCGATCCTCTCGGCAAAGAAATTGTTGATACCTATATTGGCCATTTAGGCTGTGGAATTGTAAACTGCATCAATACCTTTCAACCGGATATTCTTTGTATCGGAGGAGGAATCTGCAACGAGGGAGAAACACTGCTGAAACCGCTTCGAGCTTATGTTGAAAAAGAAGTCTTTTCAGTTCCAAATGGAAAGGCCACGGAACTAAAAGTCGCACAGCTTGGAAATGACGCCGGAATTATTGGCGCTGCTTTATTAGGAAAATAAAAGGAGATAATCCATTATGAGTCTTACAGAAAAAAAATTCGGCACACTTTCAGATGGAACTGTTATTTCTTCCTATACACTCAAGAATACGAATGGTGCCTCTGTTACGCTGCTCTCCTTCGGCGCACGGGTACAATCGATTCAGATGCCGGATAAACACGGAAATTTCGATGAAATGATTATGGGCCATAATGAGCTCATGCCTTATACCCATCGCGGAAACTACCAAGGAGCAATGATCGGCAGGTGGGCTAATCGGATTAAAGACGGTCAGTTCGTAATAAACGAAAAGCAATATCAGGTCACACAAAATGAAGGGAAAAACCATCTGCACGGCGGAAATATTGGATTCAGTCATCGGGTGTGGAAACTAAAGTGTAGTGATTATCATGACGATTCCCCCTCCCTCACTTTCCGTTACTGCAGCCCCGACGGAGAAGAAGGATTTCCCGGGAAATGTGATGTTTCTGTCTGCTATACGCTTTCAGCCGACAATGCGCTGATCATAGAGTATCATGCAAAAACGACCGCACCTACCTACTTAAATTTAACAAATCATTGCTATTTCCATCTCGGCGGACCACAGCGTGACGTGCTCTCTACCATTTTACAGATAGAAGCCGATGAAGTTGCCGAAGTTACTTCTGATTTAATTCCGACCGGCAAACTTCTCTCGGTAGAAGGCGCCTGTGATTTTCGAAGCGGAAAAACGATCGGTCAGGATATTCGTTCCGGAGAACCTTTAATCCGACAAGCCGGCGGCTATGACCATGCTTACAAATTAAAAGGGAGTGGTATGAGACGGGTCGCCAACGCCTTTGACCAGAAAAGCGGAAGACATCTGCGGGTCTTTACCGACCGCCCATCCATGCAGCTCTACACTGCAAACAGTTTTGATACGGAAGAGGCCGATCATGGTCAAATTCCCTTAAAACCTCACCACGCTTTCTGTTTAGAAACACAGGAATTTCCAGACGCAATGAATCATCCGGAATTTTGTTGTTCCCCTCTCCTACCAAATGAAAAATTTCATACAACAACCATTTATAAATTTGAACTCTAAAGTTAAAAAAGCGCAGCCCTTTTTTATTAAAAGGGCTGCGCTTTTTTAGTCTAAGAATAAACAATCCAAACTACAACCGGGGCAATATAAAGTAAACATACAACACCAATACAAAGTACTGCAAAAATCCATTGAGCCGGCCGATAAAGGAATTTTAAACGTAAAAACATCTTTTTCTTATGCAAATACAGCAAAGGTATTAAATAGAAAAGCCCCAAAATTGATACAATAATTCCCTGGCGGAAACCTGACGGCCAATAAGTAACAGTCACCTGATTTTCTCCAGCGGTAACCGGAATCGCAAGAAAAGCTCCAAAAGCAGAATCAATATTGACGGAACTTCCATTCACCTCCGCTGTAAATCCATTTCCTCCTCGAATCGGAAGGAACAAATAGCCATCTTGTTCTGTATAAACAGTTCCAGATAATCCATTTTTAGACTCTTTAAGATTTACGTCTTGACAACTTTCACAGCTTTGTATCGAATTCTGTAATTTTTTGCAATCCATCCCGTAAATGCCAAATGAAGTACAATTCAGCGAATGAAACAAACTGATCTTTACTTGAACGGTCTCGTCTGTAAAGGTTCCAAGATTCAAAATCCCATTTTCTGTGGAAGTGGGATAAAGAGAACGAATTATTTTTCCATTTACCGCAATTGCACAGCCTCCATTTACCGGTTCCGTTAGGGCGTTTGTGGCTTCTTGAAAACAGTCAAAATAAAGAGTCTGCGTTCCCTTTACCGGAATTTGGTATTGTAAGTATGCTGCGCCGTCGTCTAAAGTGATCTTTTCTCCTGTATCTGAATGGGACATCTCGACATTCTCGGTGAAGTCCGGCTGATATTGAGTAAACAAATCTTCTTCTGTTCCAAAAGCAGTATGATATAGGTCATTCTGGATCTCAAATCGATTTCGATCCGTTAAGGGCTCTCCCAAATTTGAAATCACTGTTCCAAACGGCATCGTAAAATTTTCTTTTACAATCTGATAGTCTTCATTGGAATAAATTTTTTCTCTCCCATCAGTAGAAGCAAAAGCAGATAATACACTGTAACGGTTTCCAAACAGCGCATCGGAAAGGGCTGTTCCTCCATTAGAGTTTACTTCCATCCAATATCCACTGTAGCCCATCTCGCGAATTGCCTTCAAATAGGTACCATCCGTAAGAGAAGTATAATGGGAAAGCGACGGATATCCTATCCCACCGATCAGATTTACATCAAAATATTTTTTATCCATCTTCAATCGATATAAACTGTTATCGTCGATCTTTCCTTCCAGATCTGTAACCGTTTGCTTTGTTGTCCCATCATGCTCAGCAGAAGCGATAAAAACTTCTGCATAGAAAAAAGCTTCCGTCAAAGTAATCAAACATAAAATAACGCAAAAAAAGCGCTTGCTCATCGCGTGATGACGATAAAAATATCCCAGCAGAAAATAGAGAGCTGCCGCGAGGATCGCAAAAATCATCATCAATAAAAACGCAGACTGACTCATCCAAAGAGTTCTGACATAAATGGTCAGATTTTCGTACTGATGGCTCAATAGCCACAAAACAGCGGTCCCTATCAAAATTAAAATTCCGATACTGACCCCCAAAATATCTTTATCTGTATGAAAAGGCAGTCTGGAACGATCTGTTTGCTCAATCGAACAAGCAGCCGCTAAAAGTCCCATTAATACTAAAATAAATCCATAGCGTACCGGAAATGCCTGATAGCTGCCTGTATGCCACATCTTATTGATTGGGTCTATAAAAAGCGGGATCAATAATAAAACAAAAAGGATAAAACTAACTTTATGAACATCTGTCTGCTTCTTTTCTAAAATTGTCAGCGGAATCGCAGCAACCGCCATACCGGTACAAGTAAGCACTGGTAAAGTTGTATTCCACCTTGTCAAAAGGCTTCCAGAAGAAATGCTCTCTACAACGCTCTCCCCACGTCCCGACTCCAAGAACTGCATCAATGCAGGGAGCCAAATCACACCGGTTAAAAGCAAGACTGCTACTGTAGCTACCCCTAAAAGGAAAATGCGCTCTCCTCTTTGTTCCTTTGACGTCATAAAAAAGCAAATAATCCCACTTGCTAAAACCAGCCACATCACAATCATATAGCTAAGATAAAAGTGGACAACTAAAAGTGCGGAAAAGCTCAAAATATAAGGAACAAGTTTCTTCTCTAAAAACAACTTGCGCAATCCTATTAAAAAGAGTGGGAACAGGCATACCGTATCCAGCCAAACCAAATTCTGAAAATACATCATGGTAAAGCCGCTGCAGGCATACATGACCGAAAAAGCCGTAACTGCAAATGTTTCCATCTTCGGGAAAAAACGGCGGAACAAAAAGCCTGCTGTCAATGCACTACAAGCCATTTTGAGTGCCACCATGACATTCATCAATAAGTAGAAATCTGCTTTTGGAACCAAAAGCACCAAAAAAGAAAAAGGACTGGAGAGAAAGAACAAAAAGACTCCCCAAAAGTTCATTCCTCCGGCGTTCTGCAAATTAAAAAGCATGCTGGATTTTCCAAGCAAAATATCTTTAAAATCCATCAGAAGCGGAACGACCTGTTGATTCATATCACACCATGAAATGGTGTTTTTCCCAAAAGGAAAGAGCCCATTAACCAAATAAACAACACTCATTAAAACTAACACGGTAAATGGTGCCAGCCACCATAGAGTTCGCTTTTTGGTCATGGACTCACCTCATTCCATAAAAATTATGCAAGAATCAGCTTTAGGTATTTTTTCTTTCCTTTTTTCACGATGACAGATCCACCTGCAAAATTCTTTACAGAAAGTTCATAGGCAACATCCGTAATTTTTTGATCATTTACTGTCAATCCGCCCTGCTGAATCAATCGGCGTCCCTCACTTTTGCTGGGAATGAATTTTACTTTGAGCAAAAGATCAAGCAAAGAAGCAGAACCATCCACAAAATCAGAATCTTTGATTTCTGCTTTTGGCATATGCTCGGTATCAGCACCGGCTCCAAAGAGTGCCTGAGCCCCTGCCTGCGCTTTTTTAGCTTCCTCTTCTCCGTGAATCAGCTTCGTTACCTCGTAAGCAAGTACTTCCTTTGCGTGGTTGATCTGCTCTCCGGTTTCTACATTTGTCAGCTCATGGATTTCGTCAAGAGGCAAAAATGTCAGGAATTTGAGGCACTTTTCCACATCCTGATCTCCAATATTGCGCCAATACTGATAGAAATCAAAGGGAGATGTTTTATTAGGATCCAGCCACACAGCGCCTTTTTCGGTCTTCCCCATCTTTTTACCCTCGCTGGTCGTCAAAAGTCCAAAGGTCATCCCATAAACTTCTTTTGCGGATTTTTTCCGGATCAGCTCTACTCCGCCGATGATGTTGCTCCACTGATCATCTCCGCCAAGTTCCATCATGCAGTCATAACGACGATTAAGCTCATAAAAATCATAGCCCTGCATAATCATATAGTTCATTTCGAAGAAGGTCAGTCCGCGTTCCAAACGTTGTTTATAACATTCGGCTGCCAACATGCGATTCACCGAAAAATGGACACCGATATCCCGCATAAACTGAATATAATTGAGATTCATCAACCAATCGGCATTATTGGCCATGATAGCTTTTCCATCCGAAAAATCGACTAAACGACCCATCTGGTTACGGAAGCATTCAATATTATGATCGATTTCTTCACGAGTCAGCATTTTCCTCATATCGGTCTTTCCAGAAGGGTCCCCAATCATACCGGTTCCGCCGCCAAAAAGCGCAATCGGCGTATGACCTGCACGCTGCATATGCGCCATCACCATGATTTGCACAAAATGTCCTACATGCAAACTATCGGCCGTAGGATCAAATCCAATATAAAATGCAATCTTGTGATGATCCAAAAGGTCACGAATTTTTTCTTCATCCGTCATCTGCGCAATCAGTCCGCGCGCTTTTAATTCTTCAAACACACCCATTATAAATTCCTCCTGTGAAATCTTGTCGCAGGAAAGCAAAATAAAAACGCCCCCTGCAAAAATAAAATTGCAGAGGGCGAAATCTTCTTTCGCGGTACCACCTCAGTTTACCATACTCTCACAAGCATGGCCTTACGGGTACAAAAAATACCCCTGCGCTGTAACGTGCGCTCACGACAGGACTTACTGAAAAAAATCGTTCAGCCCTGCAGCTCCGGGAGGTATCTTCGAAGACGGTTCCCGCCGGCTTACACCATCTGCCGACTCTCTGCGCCGATTATCGCCCTTTACATAATTCCCTTCTCTGCCATTAATAATCAGTATACGAAATCACCCTTGTTTTGTCAAGGCTAATTTTTTTCTTTCCCCACGGGAAAGCATTTCCGAAGCATTCTGCAAAAGCAGAGGAGTTAGCTCCCCGCCTCCTGTTATTCTCGCAAGCTCCTCTACTCTTCCTTCACGATCGAGCAGATCCACTTTTGTAAAAGTTCTGCCGGAGTCAACACGTTTACTGATAAAATACTGTTGATCTCCAAGAGCGGCGATCTGCGCCAAATGAGTAACACAAAGCACCTGACGTCCTCTGGAGGTTTCCCATAATTTCAGTCCAACTTTTTGAGCGGCACTGCCGGAAACACCGGTATCCACCTCATCAAAAATCAAAGTCCCGATTTCATCTCTGTCTGCCAAAACACATTTAATTGCAAGCATAATACGTGACAACTCTCCGCCGGAAGCAATTTTAGAAATTGGCTTTAAAGGTTCTCCAGCATTAGTAGAAATCAAAAATTGAACACGGTCTATTCCCTGCATTTCCATTTCTGCAGAAAGCTGTTCCACTTCAAACTCAACATTCGGCATATCCAAAAAATTGAGTTCTTTCCGCACACGCTTTACAAAAGTTTTAGCGGTATCACGGCGCAGATTTGAAAGGACTTTCGCAAGCTTTTGAGCTTCTTCACGCTGCTTTTCGAGCCTTTCGTTTAACTCAGCCACTACTTCATCCGCCGACTGAATCTGATTGAGTTCATTTTTCGCTTTTTCCAGAAAAGAAAGCATTGTCTCTTCATCCGGCCCATATTTCTGACCGAGACGATAAAGCTGATCTAAGCGTTCTTCAGTCTTTTCAACGTCCTCCGGCTCATAAGAAAGCTGTTCCGAAAGGTTCTGCAATTCAGAAAGGCAGTCCTCTAATTCGTAAGAAAGGTCACTGAGTCGGGAAGAAAGCTGCTGTGCCTGTGGTAAGTTTTGAACCTCTTCAAGTGCTTTTGCTGCTGTTTCCAGTTCTGATAAAGCGCCCATACTTTCTTCTCCGCCGGAAAGTGCATCCGTAGCTTCTCCAACTGCATTTGCAAGCTTTTCACTGTTTCTATAAAATGCGCGCTTTTCTTTGAGATCTTTCTCTTCTCCAAGTTTTAAATCTGCATTTTCCAATTCTTCAACTTGATAGCTTAAAAGATCGATTTTTCTGGCTTTTTCCGCCTCATCCATCTGCAGAGATTTCAGTTGCTTTTCTGTGCTGCGCATAGCGGTATAAGCATTCTGATATTCTAAAAGTGCACCCTCGTCCTGCGCCATCTGATCTAAATACCGCAGATGCTGATTTTGAGAAAGCAAGCCATAATTTTCATTCTGTCCATGAATGTCGACAAGTAAAGAACCGATATCTCTTAAAATAGAAACCGTGGCCGGACGCTCATTAATCCGACAAACAGTACGCCCATCCTCCCGAATTTCCCGCTGCAAGAGCAGACTTCCATCTTCCTCCGGCGTATAGGAAAGTTCCGAAAGTCTTTTTAAAACAGAAGCGGAAAGGTTACGAAATACAGCGCTGACAAAAGCACTCTTTGCTCCGGAACGAATCAATTCTTTGGAAGTGCGGTGTCCCAAAACAGCATGAATCGAATCGATCACAATCGATTTTCCGGCACCAGTCTCTCCTGTCAACACATTAAGCCCTTTTGAAAAATCAATGGAAGCTTTTTCTATCACTGCTATATTCTCAATATACAGCTGATCCAGCATACCCTCACCCCATTGTCTTCTTCAGATCGTTCATCAGAAGCTGTGCACTATGATCGTCTCTTGCAATTACAAAAATCGTATCGTCTCCTGCAAGCGTACCCACAACTGAATCCCAATGCATGGCATCCATCGCCGCGCAAATTGCTTGAGCCATCCCGGAAAGCGATTTTATGACAACCACATTTCCTGCAGACTGCACCGAAATAACGGCATCAGACATCAAAGAATAAAATTTTGCAGAAATATCCTTACCGCCGGTTTTTCCGGTTGAATATTTATATTTTCCATCGTGCAAAAGAATTTTTACAAGGCGCAATTCCTTGATATCGCGGGAAACTGTCGCTTGTGTCACATCGAATCCATCTTCCCTCAATCGTCGAAGCAATTCTTCCTGTGTATCAATATCATACTGCGTGATTAATTCCAATATTTTTGCGTGTCGCCGAGATTTCATTTTAATTTCTCCTCTCTCCTAATTTGGCATTGACCACTTCGTAAAAATTACTGCGTTTTAAATTAATCAGACGAACTGATAATGGAGACTTTGTAACGGTAATGCTCTGTCCTTCTTCCAACTGTATTGGATCATCACCATCAGCTGTCAGTTGAGCACTGCTATTTACCGCAGAAGAAACTTTCACCTGCAAACATGCATGTTCCGAAAAGAGCACAGGACGCGTTAATAAAGAATGTGGGCATACCGGCGTCAGAAGAATACACCGCATTTCCGGATCAATCACAGGTCCCCCTGCAGCCAGCGAATAAGCGGTACTCCCGGTCGGCGTAGAACAAATTAGCCCATCCGCCCGATAACTGCTCATCTCTCGGTCTGAAAGACTGACTTCAAAATCCAAGATTTTTGGTCCCCGGTAAATTACAATGTCATTTAAGGCATCCATATAATACTTTTTTCCTTCTTTTTCATAGGAAGCACGAAGCATCATGCGATTTTCAAGCTTATAATCCCCTTCTACAAGCTTTGATAAAAAAGAAATCTCAGACGCTTCTAACCCGGCAACAAATCCAAGACGCCCCGTATTGATTCCAAGAATCGGTTTTCGCTCTTCTGCTGCGTGTCGTGCCTGGTGAATAATCGTTCCATCCCCACCAACTGCGAGGATCAAGTCACAGGCATTCATTAATCCGGCATGGCTTTCCCAGAATGCATCGGCTTCAAATCCTTCTTTACGGTAAATCTCGTCCATAAAGATTTCTTGTCCAAGAGCATGCAGCTGCATAAGAATTCTATGAGTAACAGATCTTGCAAGAGAACGATTTAAATTCGGTACAACCGCAATCTTCATGTTACTTTCCTCCGTTTAGGCAAAGATGAGATTCCTCTACTAAAGCTTTCGGATCAAATTGAATGCTGGTAGGTGTATCTGATTTTTGCAAATAAATTAAATATTCAATATTCCCTTCCGGCCCTTTTACCGGTGAAAAAGTAATTCCCAAAATAGAGAACCCAATGGTCAAAACAAAATCAGAAATTGTTCGAATGACTTCTTCATGCACGGCTCGATCGCGGACGACTCCCTTTTTCCCGACTTTTTCTCTTCCAGCTTCGAACTGCGGCTTAATCAAACAAACCGCCTGACCACTGGGCGCCAAAAACTCCCGTGCCACCGGCAAAACCAAACGCAAAGAAATAAAGGAAACATCAACGCTAAAAAAATCAATTGGTTCTGAAACCTGCTCTTTTGTAAGATAACGGACGTTTGTCCGCTCCAGATTGACGACACGCTCATCATTTCTGAGCTTCCACGCCAGCTGGCCATACCCCACATCGACAGAATAAACCTTCTTTGCACCGTTTTGCAGCATGCAGTCTGTAAATCCGCCGGTACTTGCCCCAATATCCATGGTCGTTTTTGCTTTTAAAGAAATTGGAAAAAGCTGCATCGCCTTTTCAAGCTTCAATCCACCACGGCTGACATATTTTGGGCCTGTGCTGCGCACTTCAATTTCTGTGCCCACCGGCAGCATCGTCCCCGGCTTATCAAATTTTTGATGATCAATATAAACATCTCCAGCCATAATAATGGCTTTCGCTTTTTCTCGACTTTCAAAGTAGCCCTGTTCCACCAGAAGAATATCTAGTCTTTTTTTCTCTATCAATTTAAAGTCTCCGTTAAAATCATTTGACACATTCCGTCTGCATCTAAAAGTAATTCTTTCAGTGCCTGATCAACCGTTGCATGCGGCACAAAATCATGAATCCCGCGCAGATAATAGTTGCCTTTAAAATTTTCCTGCTTCAACATCCGCAAAAAATGTTCTCCGATGCCGCCTTCTTCCATACCCTCTTCAAAAAAGAAAATCTTTTCGTAAGCAGATGCAAAAGAAATTGCCTTTTCGTCAATCGGCTTGATCCGATTCAATTTTAAAATAGAAATTTTTATATTCTTTTCTTTTAAAAGAGTCTTTGCTTTACAAGCATAGGAAAATAAACGGCCATAAGTTACCAAAAGCAAAGGTGCACTCTTTTCTCCATAAGTCTGATATGGCATTCCATCGGGAATAAAATCAAACGGCTTAAAAAGCTGGCAGCCGCGCGGATAACGGACGGCAACAACATTTTGATCTTCATAAAGTGCCTTTTGAAGATCCATACAAAGCTCTTCATAATAAGCGGGGGAATAAACAGTAATCTCTGGAATCGTATTGAGAAAAGCTGCATCCATGATTCCCTGATGTGTTTCTCCATCTTCTCCCACAACGCCCGCACGGTCGACTGCAATGACCAATTTTAAGCGCTGAAGCGCTGCATCGTGAATGAGCTGATCATAGCTTCTCTGCAAAAACGTGGAATAGATTGCACAAACAGGAAGCATTCCTGCACTGGAAAGTCCTCCTGAAAAAGTAATTGCATGTTCTTCAGCGATTCCGACATCGAAAAAGCGCTCCGGAAATTCATGAGAAAAAGCTTCCAAACAAGTACCGCTTCTCATTGCTGCTGTTACCGCACAAATTTTTGGATCTTCACGCGCCAATTTGCAGATCTGCATACCAAAAACAGAGCTGAAATTTTCTCCTCCCGGATGAACAGACTTTCCGGTTTTGACATCAAATTTTGAAACGCCGTGAAAAGCGCCCGGATTCTTTTCTGCAAACGCATATCCGCGCCCTTTTTCCGTAAGCACATGAATCAGCATCGGGTGGTCAATCTGTTTTGCATTCTGCAGAATTTCGATCAGCTGAGGCAGATCATGACCATCATACGGCCCATAATAGAAAAGGCCAAGGTCCTCAAATAAAGTGCTGTTATAAAGAAGCTGCTTCAAAACAGCTTTCGACTTTTTTATAATATTGCTCATTGGATCTCCCACCATCGGGATATGGTGGAGCGTTGATTCCACATCGCTCTTTGCTTTTAGATAAGCCGGTTTTGTGCGCATATGTGCAAGATAGCGCGCAATACCACCCACATTATGCGAAATAGACATTTTATTGTCGTTTAAAATCACAATAAAATTCTTGTGAAACCTTCCCGCATTATTTAACCCTTCATAGGCAAGGCCGCCGGTCAATGCGCCATCGCCGATCACGGCAACTACATGCCCAGTTTCTCCGCGAATTGCCTTCGCTTCTGCAATTCCAAGGGCTGCAGAAATAGAAGTACTGCTATGTCCTGCTGTAAATGCATCCCACGGGCTTTCTTGTCGATTGGGAAATCCGGAAATTCCACCTTTCGTACGAATCGTAGAGATTGCTTCTCTCCGTCCGGTTAAAATTTTATGGGTATAAGCCTGATGTCCAACATCCCAGACAATTCGATCCTCCGGCTTACCGAAAACTTTCTCCAGTGCTACCGTTAGTTCCACTGTACCAAGATTGGAGGCAAGATGTCCGCCGTTTGCAGAAACTATTTTTATAATTTTTTGCCGAATCTCTGCGCAGAGCTGCTCCAGTTCCTCATTTGTAAGAGACTGCAGATCTGCCGGTGAATCAATCTTATCCAACAGGTTTGCCATTCTTTAAAACCTCAATTCCTTTTCGAAAACATTTTTCCAATTTGCATTTCATTGCTATCAACCGCGGCGCTGTTTAGAAGCTGTCAGCGTGTTTTTAAGCAGCATCGCAATCGTCATGGGACCAACCCCTCCGGGAACCGGTGTAATTGCAGACGCAATCGGCTCCACTGCTTCATAATCAACGTCCCCGCAAAGTTTTCCGTTTTCGTCACGATCCATTCCGACATCAATCACAACTGCGCCCGGCTTGACCATTTCTTTTGTAACAAATTTTGTTTTGCCAACTGCCGCCACCAAGATATCCGCCTGCTTACAGATCTCTTTTAAATTTTTCGTTTTACTGTGACAAATGGTTACGGTTCCGTTTGCATGCATTAAAAGCATCGCCATCGGTTTTCCAACAATGTTGCTTCGACCGATCACCACACACTGTTTTCCCTCTACGGAAATATTTTCATGGCGCAAAAGCTCCATAATACCCGCCGGCGTACAAGGAAGCAATTTGTAATCACCAATCATGATATGTCCTACATTGACTGGATGAAAAGCATCTACATCTTTCTGTGGATTGATCTCGTTAACGATCGCTTTTTCATCCAACCCTTTTGGCAGCGGGGACTGCACAAGAATTCCATCAACATCCGGATCCTTATTTAAACGCTGCACCAATTCTTCCAATTCTTTCTGCGAAGTTTCTTTTGGAAGTGCAAATTCGAGGCTGCGGATTCCTACTTCGGCACAGGCTTTTTTCTTATTATTCACATAAGTGCGAGAAGCCGGGTCATCCCCGACAATTACAACCGCCAAAGATGGTTCTATTCCCTGCTTTTTTATCGCAACTGTTTCAAGAGCTACCTGCGCTCGCAGTTCTGCAGCGATTGCTTTTCCATCAATTCGTTTTCCCATAATGGCTTCTCCTTTATTCCTTCTTTTGCGGTTCATCCGTTTGCTGTGTAGGTTGATTAGTTACTTCAGAAGCGGAATCTTCCTGCTTATCTGAATCCGTTGTTTGGACTGATTCTTTCGTTTCTACTGTTTCTGTTTCCGATTTTTCATCCTTAACAGTTTCTGATGACGCATTTTGTTCTGTTTCAGACTCAATCATATCTTCCGGAATTTCGTCGACCAGATGATTTAAAGAAACGACTTCCGGAGCGCCACAGCCGGAAAGGGTTGTTCTGTTTCGAAAAACGATCAGCAAAATAATAGACACCAGAACTGCAGCAGCAGCTACAACTTGCGAAACACGCAACGGAACAATGGGTAAAAGGAGGCTATCGGTGCGCAGGCCCTCTATAAAGAATCTACCTAGTCCATACCAGCACGAATACAACAAAAATACTTGTCCATCATAACGACGCAATTTGCGGCTAAAGAAATGAAGCAGCAAAAATCCAATCAGGCACCACAATGATTCATAAAGGAAGCACGGATGCACCGGATTGGGAGCAAATGCTCTTGTCATATCGCTCTGCATTCCCCACGGCAGATTTGTTTCGATGCCAAAAGCTTCCTGATTGATAAAATTGCCCCAACGGCCAATACATTGTCCAATCAAAAAGCCCATAGAAGCAAGATCCAATACGGCAGGGACGCTCATCTTATGATGCTTTGCCATCAAAGCCCCGCACAGAAGTCCTACGATGATACCGCCATAAATGCCCAATCCGCCTTCCCAGATATGAAAAATCTGAGAGGGATCTTTTATGTATTTATCCCCTGGATAAAAAATAACATAATATGCCCTTGCTCCAATCACACCACCGATCACACCGACAAGAATACAGTCAATCAGATGATCAGAATTGACATGAAATTTTTTGCAGCTTTTCATTGTATATAAAATTGCCAGAATCAATCCAGTCGCAATAATAATTCCATACCAATAAATCGGCTTGGAACCGATCGTAAAAGCAATTTCATTGACCTGCAACGTGATTCCCATCTTTGGAAAAGTAACATTGTGTATAATCTGCATGATATTGTTCCACCTTTTTCAGTTCTATGTAACCCGAAAAAAGCTTTAAGCTTTCTCCGGATGGATGATCGAAAGGACACGATTTTCCGGCAGCAGCTGCGTATTCAAACGAGACAATACTTCTTCTTTTGTCGCATTTGCAATTGCATCTACATACGCAAACAAAGAACGGTCTGCAAATGAAAATGAAGCCATCGCATTCGCAATACTTTCGACACTGTTAAACGAGGACACATTTTTTCCGTATACTGTTTTCTTCGCACGCTCAAATGCTTCATCAGAAACACCATTTTTACGATAGCTTTCGAGTTCTTTTAAGATTTCCTTTTGGACAGCATCCGGATCTTTTGATTCTCCGGAAAAGATAACGCAGGCATAACCGGGTCCTTCAAAATTCTCATATCCAAAGCTGCTCTCGTTAATGAGGGAGGCATCCAAAAGTCTTCTAAAAAGTGGGGAGGAATCGTCGGCTAAAAGTGACAGCAGAATACTGGTTTCTGCCATCTCTTTTGTCGTTGCGCGTCTTTCCGCTTTTTCTTTAAAGCCGAGGCTGAAAAGTGGAGAAGCCACACTAAGGCTTTGCTCTATACGGGATTTCAGCACTGTTTCCGGTTCCGGCTCAAAAATCCGGTCTACTGTTACCGCTTTGCTCGGTTTCAGCATTTTATCACAGAGATCAAGCACTTTCTGCGGATCAATATTACCAACCACGCAAAGCACCATATTATTCAAATTATAAAAAGTATGGTAGCACCGATAAAGCAATTCAGGCGTGATTTTAGCAATACTCTCTACTGTTCCTGCAATATCCACCTTAACCGGATGATTCTGATACATAGCCTCCAACATATTAAAGAGGACACGCCAATCCGGATCATCGTCGTACATACGGATTTCCTGCCCGATAATTCCCTGCTCTTTTTTGACTGTTTGTTCCGTAAAATAAGGAGACTGGACAAAATCCAGCAAAATCTCCAGCGAATCATAAACATGCTCCGTACAGGAGAACAGATAGCAGGTCACATCAAAAGAGGTATATGCATTGGCCGAAGCGCCTGTTTTTGCATAACGAGTAAAAGCGTCCCCGTCTTCGCTCTCAAAAAGCTTATGCTCCAGATAATGTGCAATTCCTGCTGGGACTTTACTTTCTTCCTGCTCATCAGAACGGCGGAATCTTGTATCCACTGAGCCATACCGTGTCCCAAAAATCGCATAGGTAGAAGCATTTTTCTTCTTCGGGTATAAATAAATCTGCAGCCCGGAAGGATGTTTTCCTTCATAATAGCAATCGCCTAATCGCTCGCTGCGGACTTCTTTTAATTCACTCAAATTCATGACTTGGCCCCCTCAGATGACGTCAAACGATAGACAGCAGCAGGCTGTATCTTCTGTGCCGCTTCGACAATCTCTTCCGACTTGACTTTTGAAATCTGATCCGCATATTCTAACGGCGTCTTAATTTTTGGCGCATACGTTTGACCTACATACCAGTTTTCCAAAGACCAGAGAGAATCCATCACCGTACGATAGGAATTTTCCATCGTGAGCTTTGCAGAAGAAATTTCCTCTTCGGTAATATTTCCTTTCTTCATTTCATCCATCTGATGCTGAATCTCCGCTTGTGCCGCTTCAAAATTTTTGGTCTCGACACCACTTTGAACAAACATTGCCCCCTTCATACTATCAAAAAGGGAACTGCAGTAATAGCATAGGCTCAATCTTTCACGTACATTCAGAAACAATTTACTGCTGGGAGAACCGCCGAAAACCGTATTCATCAGAGCCATTGCAGGCCACTTGGGAGACTGCAGATTGATTGCAGAGCGGAATCCCATGACAAGTTTTCCCTGTGCAACGTTCTGTTTTTCCGTCTTTTCTAGAATTTTTTCGGAAGGTGCCTTAACAATCGTATCACACGTTTCCGGTTCCCGATGAATCCCCGAAAATGCTTTTTGGAATCCGCTGCAAACAGCCTGTGAATCACAATCTCCCAGAGAGAGCAGCTCAATTTTAGAGTTGCGAAGTAGTTCTTTCCATGCTGGAACAAGTTCTTCCGGACGAAGTGCTTCTACCGCACTTCGTCCTCCAAAGCGGTCGATTCCAGCAGGCTCATCCGAAAACATTAACTTTTGGCACTGCAAAAGTGCATACATGCGTTTGTCGTTATACTCTGCATCCATACGTTCCAATGACTGCCGTTTTTCCTGCTCAAATCCATCTTTTGGGAACAGACCATTTTCGATCAGCGGATCAAAGATCATCCCGCAAAGCACATTCGCAAGTTCATAAGAAATCTTCTCTTGCGAAAGTGCATAGCGATCTGATATTCCGGCAGCAGAAAGTGTCAATACCTGCGCATCTCCTAATTTAGAAGCTTCTGCGGTCACTACCGAGCCGTAAAGATCCGCCATTTTTTTACTCATGGCAGAAAAATCCGGGTACTCACGACTGGCACGGCTAAGCAAAAATGGAATCATTGCCGTTGCAGCCGCGCGGTTCTTCTTCATCGGTAGAAAAAAGTTCACAGAAATACGAAATGTTTTAAATTTAGGATCCCGAACGCCGAGAAAACGAATCCCGTTTCCAAGCGCCGTCTGTTCTAGTTCGGGCATATTATTCATCTCCAATTTCAAGCCTCATTAATTTATTTATTATAACACATCCTCCCCCGATAGAAAAGAATGAATATTCTAAATATTCTATGAACTTGCACAAAAATAACGCTATTTATACATTTAAATTTCCTTTTCTTAAAATAGCTTTTACTTAAAAATTATGTTATACTGATTTGTATTTTCATTGGAGGAATTATAAATTTATGCAAAATCAAAAAAAGGTCCATCTTGCTGAGTCTGGTTTGTTTTTGGTCACCATCCTATGGGGGACTAGCTTTGTTATTATAAAACAAGCAACAACTCTAGTTGAACCAGGATATTTACTTGGAATTCGTTTTCTTTTTGCGGCCGTCATGATGGCCTTGATTTTTCACAAAAAGCTAAAACTTCTCACACTCGACTCTCTAAAATTCAGTTTTGTTCTTGGTGGGCTTCTCTTTTTATCTTACTATCTTCAAACCGTTGCCATAAAATACACCACTGCAGGGAAAAATGCATTTTTAACAACGATTTATGTGATAATTGTTCCATTTTTATACTGGATCATTCGAAAAGTCCGTCCTCGGCCAGCCAATTTAATCTCCGCTTTTTTCTGTATCATTGGAATCGCGCTGATCTCTCTTTCCGGAGATTCCTTTTCTCTGAATTTTGGAGATTTTTTGACAATTCTCTGTGGTTTCTTCTTTGCGTCTCATATCATTTTTCTAAGCATCGCTTCCAGACAATATGACCCGATTCTAATGAGCATCCTTCAATTTTTTGTCGTCGGCGTTCTCAGCTTTTTGGTTGCTGTTTTTACCGAACCCGTTCCCGCATTATCGCCAGCTTCCCTTTTGCCTATTTTATATCTCTCTGTTTTCTGCACGATGATCGCACTTGGACTACAGGCCGTCGGAGAAAAATATGTAAACCCTTCGAAAGCTTCTTTAATCATGTCTCTGGAATCGTTGATCGGTTGCATCAGCGGCATTGTTTTTCTCGGAGAACCTCTCACCATAAAACTGGTAGCAGGTTTTGCAATGATCTTTCTAGCTATGCTCATTTCTGAATTGCCTACTATTCTAAGTAAAACAGGTCCAGCCTCAAAAAGCGAACCTTAAAAATAAAAAAGCGGCTGCCTAAAAGCAGCCGCTTTTTTATTGATCTTTTTTTGAAATTGTTGGATCTTCCGGCCAATTTCGAATTCCCGTTCCAGCATAAGCCAACATAAAAAGCAGCCCCGTCTGAATCCAAAAAATTGTCACATCTGTGATTCCATGAATCAGAACAGCGATCGTAAGGCTCACAGTCAATAATCCAATACCCTTATAAGCTTTTCGTCTCAGCCGTTTCCAAAGCTGTTTTACCTGGGCAATCATAAAAGTCAAGAAAACACCACAGCCGATGATGCCATAGTTTAACATCATGTCCAAAAAGAGATTATGACAATGATAGGTACTGTAAGTTCCCAGTTCTTTGGAAACAATCGTATAAGCCATCGGGCCACGTCCGAGCATGGGCGTATCAAGGAACCCATGAAACGCTCCCCACCAGACATCCATTCGATTACTGGTTGTATCATCGATACTATTGAAACGTGGGAAAAGGCTGGGAATAAAATTACAGGCCAAAATAAACAAAATTAAAATTGTAAGATAAATAGCTGCAATTTTATACTTTTTCTTTAAAAGCAAGAAAACCAAAACTCCAGCAGTCATAGCCGTCCATGCAGACATCGATGCACAAAGATAGAGCCCAATTAAATTGATTCCAATGACTCCCGCATAAAAGGGTCTCCCCTTTGAATTAATATCCGCACGATAAATCGCAATAATGACAATAAATTCAATGATTGCTCCATAATAATTCGGATTCAAAAAAAACGATTCCGGGCGATATGTAGGCATTGTGCTATACTGGGATAACTTTTGATAAATAGCGAACAAAGCTGCTAAAACACTTCCAGCACAAGCCGTATCCATCATAAGATAAAACAGCGCATACGTCATAACGGAACGCAAATAAAATGCACATACATAAATCGTAAAAATTCCAAAGCAACAGGCTATTCCTAAACGATTCCCATAATAGGCGGAAAGTAAAGCGGAGATTCCGAAGAATCCAATCAATACCTTTCCATAAGGAACTCTTAAAGCAGCCCGGCGCTGCTTTTTATGAAATAATATATAAATGCAAGACAAAATCAAAACGCCTGCCGTTATGATATACGGAAGAAAAATGGAAGCCGTAAGGATCAATGCCAAATAGAAAACTGCGTTAGGCTGTTCAGAAACAGAATAACGTATTTTCGCAATCAGATCCTGAATATCGACCAACCTCCTTCTTCTTTGAAACATCTACGTATTTCCGCAACATTCCCATTATTCTGAAATTTTATTATACCATGAATGCACCAAAATGCAATCTTCTTCTATTTAAAAGCTTTTCATTCTTAAAACACCATTTAAATTATGAACAAATTGAAAAAATATATTTGAAATTTGTGAAACACGTTTTCTTACGGTTGAGATAGTCACACAAAAATAGTATAATGAAAACTAATAATTTAAAGACGACAAGGAGCAACATATGGAGCACGAAAATCACACGTCGCATACAGGTGGTCTTACCTCAGCAGAAGTTCAAGAACGAATTCGAAAAGGTCTCGTAAATGGCACAGAAGATATTCAGACCAAAAGCACAAAACGGATTATTTTTGAAAACACAATCAACCCATTTAATATTTTGAACCTGATTTTAGGTGCTCTTGTTCTTTTTGTAGGTTCTTTTAAAAATGCGCTTTTTTTGGGCGTCATGATCTGCAATACATTTATCGGATGCTTTCAGGAAATTCGTGCAAAGAAAACGATTGATCAGCTTTCTCTGATTGCCTCTCCCAAAGCCCAGGTAATTCGAGACGGAAAAAAGCAAAAAATTGAGATCTCAAAAATTGTCTTAGACGATTTGATGGTGCTTTCTTCAGGAAATCAAATTTGCTCCGATTCAGTTGTCATTTCCGGCGAATGCGAAGTCAACGAATCACTGATCACCGGCGAATCAGACCCAATCATAAAACGACCGGGCGATCATCTGCTCTCTGGAAGCTTCTTAGTATCAGGTTCCTGCCAGGCACAAGTAGAACATATTGGAAAAGATAATTATGCTGCAAAAATTACAAGCAGCGCGAAATACATCAAAAAGCCGAATTCCGAAATCATGCAGTCAATCAATCTGCTGATTAAAATCATTGGATTTATTTTATTCCCAGTGGGATTTGCCCTTTTTTACAAACAGGTTTTTATCTCCAATATTGATTTTCGCGAAAGTATGATCAGTACCGTTGCTGCTTTGATTGGGATGATCCCAGAGGGACTTGTCCTTCTGACCAGCGTTGTGCTCGCCGTCGGAATTATCCGCCTCTCTCACAAGCACGCACTCGTGCAAGAACTCTATTCAATTGAAACTCTTGCAAGGGTTGATACGCTTTGTCTTGATAAAACCGGTACCATTACGGAAGGCACCATGCAGGTGGATAAATTTGCACCTTTTAACGATGAGGAAACAGCGTTATTAAAAGATGCCGCTTCAGCCGTTATTCATACACTGAATGATGCAAACCCAACATCTGCCGCAATTTCAGAATTTTGTTCCCAGCCGCCCTCATGGAATTCCATCGTAAGTGTTCCATTTTCCTCTGCACGCAAATGGAGCGGTGTCTCTTTTGATGGGCACGGTACTTATGTATTGGGTGCAGGCGAATTTGTATTGGGAAGTCGCTTTTCGGAAATCCGTCCTCAGGTTGAGAAGGCCTCCCAAAAAGGTCAGCGGGTGTTGGTTCTTGCTTATAGTGAAAAGCCAATCTGTAACCAAACTCTCCCGGAAGATATTGCACCAAAAGCACTTTTCATGATCAGTGACCGAATCCGAAAAAGTGCTAATAATACTTTACAATACTTTGCTGATCAGGGAGTTGATTTAAAAGTAATCTCCGGAGACAATGCGATCACTGTTTCTAAAATTGCGCAGAAGGCCGGCCTTAAAAATGCCGATCAATGGGTTGATGCCACCACTTTAAAAAGTGAAAACGATGTTAGAGAAGCTGCAACAAAATACACAGTCTTTGGAAGGGTGACTCCTCAGCAAAAACTTCAGCTTGTTCAGTCACTAAAAAGAAATGGTCACACTGTTGCAATGACAGGAGACGGCGTCAATGATGTATTGGCACTAAAAGAAAGCGACTGCAGCATTGCAATGGCTTCTGGAAGTGATGCTGCAAGAACAGTCAGTCAGATCGTTCTAATGGATTCTGATTTTGCTTCGATGCCTTCGATCGTTGCAGAGGGCAGGCGCTCCATCAATAATCTTCAGCGCTCTTCCTCCCTGTTTTTAGTAAAATCTTTTTTTAGCACCATTATTGCAATCTGCTTTATCTTTCTCCAAACTACTTATCCGTTTGAGCCAATCCAGTTTACACTGATTAACGCACTGACAATCGGGATTCCTTCGTTCTTCCTTGCATTGGAACCCAATAAAGAACGAATTCACGGAAAATTCATTCTCAATATTATTAAAAAATCCATTCCAGGTGCAATCACAATGGCTGCAAATATTTTGCTTCTGGTTCCGTGTGCTTCCTTCCTGGGACTCAATGCGGGTCAGCTTTCCACTCTATCTGTGATGCTAACCTGCTATACCGGATTAATGAACCTCTTTAAAGTTTGTTTCCCCTTTAATGCGATTCATACCATTCTGTTTTCTTTGATGTGCGTAGGCTTCTTGATTGCACAAATTTATTTTCAGCCTCTTTTCTCTCTGGTTCCTCTTACAATTCCAATGGTGCTGCTTTTAATTCCGCTGCTGTTCTGTGCAACAGCTATGATGGTTTTCCTATCGCATTTGATCGACCGAATCATTATGCGCCCACACAAAAAAGCGCACAGACAAAAAGCTCTTCATTAAAAATCTTATAAAACCTTAAATAAAAAAGCACCGACAGTCTAATCCATCTGTCGGTGCTTTTTTATTTCATAATTCTTGAAAAGTATGCAGCACTGCTTTCTCCTGGTGGACGAAGAAATCTACCCAAACCAATTAGGCAATTCTCCGAATGAGTCAGAACATTCATTTTTGCTTCACAAGTCAAAGTTGCCTCAAACCCCAACGAACGAATAACTGGCAATGCTTCGGGACTGACAGCTCCAAAAGGATATACAAAAACATTCATGTCAACCCCAACATGTTCTTTTATCATGCTCTGCGCCTTCTGCAAATCTTTACGCAGCATCACTTGATATTCCTGTGTATTTTCAGTTTTTAATTTTTTTGCTCCCAAACGTCCTTTTTGACTGTGCAGATTATAAGTATGATTTTCGATCTCTACAACTCCGCTTTGCTGCATTTCCGAAAGCTGATCCCATGTTGCATGAGAATAAGTTTTATGTCCACCATCTTTCTCACTGAAAAGCTCCGAAAAATGAACAATCGGAGAAAGCATCATTTTCATATTGTATTTTTTAAAAAGCGGATATGCGTACACATAGTTATTATAATATCCATCATCAAATGTAATCAGAATTGGCTTTTCCGGAAGCTCTGTGCCATCTTTGACATAGGCAATCACATCCTGCATTGTAACCGTTGTAAAGTGCTGCTGCTGCAGATAAACAAGATCGTTCTCCAATGTTTTTGGGGAAACAATATATTTACTCCTTGACGTATTATATGGAAGAATGCTGTGATACATGATAACGGGAAGATTAACACCTTTTACCGGCTGTTCTTGAACTGCCACTGCCGCAGTGTGTGAAGCTCCCCAAATTAAAAGCCCCGCGGCAACTGCAAGACAAGCAGCTAATATGCCGCGGTGAACTTTGCCAATAAAAAACATGGCACATCCGCCTCCTCCTAAAACGTACGGGGCAGATGTACCATTTATGCAATTAAATCCTAATTTATCTGCTTTATTCTGAAAACGATTCCATCAGTATCTTTTGGAGAAAAGAAATGATTTCTTCAAATACTTCCTGTGAATTGGTCTCTGCTAAAACCGCATGACGCGCACCGGGATACAATTTTACCTCTACCTTCTTTTTGCCTGCACGATGCAAATGCTGCGCTACACGCAAAGGACCTTTTCCGTTCTCTCCTATTGGATCGTGGTCACCGGAACAAAGCAACGTTGGAATATCAGGCACCAAGCGAAACCACTGAGCAGAAGAAACTCTCCTCTGCAGTTCTAAGATATCCCGATATCCGGAAACTGTCAAATCGAATCCACAAAGAGGGTCTCCCGTATACTGGTCGACTGCCTTTTCATCTCTCGAAATCCAATCGTTTTCCGTACGATTAGGTGCAAAATGTTTATTATACTGCTGTGTGCTCAGGCACTTAAAAATAGGGTCATGTGCTAAAGCACCCTTCTTTCGAATCATATGACTTGCAAGGCGCAGTTCCACCCCACAGATAGGATCCGGTACTGGGCCACAGGTCCCGATATAAACTGCTCCTGATAGATCACTACCATACCGCACTGAATACTCTCTTGCAAGAAGGGATCCCATATCATGGCCAATTAAAAAATAAGGCTTCCCAGGATGCGCTCCCTGCTCCATACAAGCAAGCTTATGCATATCGCCGATCAGATTGTCTGTTCCACCGGTTCCAAAATATCCATAAGCACTGCCTGTAGAAACTGACTTTCCATGTCCAAGGTGATCATTTATCGCCACTGCAAATCCATTTGAAGCTAAATATTTACAAAAGGGAACATATTCAAGGCTATGCTCTGCCATTCCGTGGGCAATCTGTACCACCGCACGAATATTCTCTTGTTCCTTTGGCTCAAACATTCTGACAAAAATTCGCTCGCTGTCTACACAAGAATCAAAAGACAGCTCTCTTTCCACAATTTCCAAAAGAAATCCCTCCTTTTGTATGAGATCTTCTTCTATTTTATTATACAAAAAGTTAGGAATCTATTTTTGGCGGATTTGTAAATTTTCAAAGAAATGAATGTGTCTTTTTCATTCATTCGAACGATTCCAGCCCTTCTAAGCAAAAAGAGGGAATAAATTTTTTCCGTGCAGAAGCCCGATCCTGCACAAATCCTTCTAATCCAAGTTGGAATAAATGGGACTGTACTTTCTGATATTCACGCTCTGTAATTCTGCGGTCAATCGGAGGCATCTCTTTTGCCCTTCCGCATGGCAAATACTGCGCCATTAAACTAACAAGAACCCCTTTCGGCAAATTCTCTTTCATCCAATCAAGCGCTGCAATCGAATTTTTCGTGTGACCGGGAAGAATCAGGTGTCGGACAATCGTTCCTCGCTGCATCAGCCCCTCATGGTCGATCACACACGGACCCGTTTGACGAGCCATTTCCAAAATTGCCTGACGGGCAGATGTTACATAATTTTCTGCATTGGAAAGTTCTTTCGAAAGTGCCGGATCATCGTATTTGTAATCTGGAAGATAAATATCAATCAATCCTTCCAGCATATGCAGTGTCTCGATCGATTCATATCCACTGGAATTATAAACAACCGGAACCGGAAGTTTCCGATAAGAAAGAGCTTCTGCGACGGCCGGTGCAAAATGACAGGCCGACACCAGATTGATATTATGTGCACCCTGATCGACTAAGTGAAAGAAAACTTCTGAAAGCTGTTTTGGCGTCAGATATTTTCCCACTTCCCTGCGAAGACTGATCTGCTCATTTTGGCAAAAAACGCATTGGAGCGAACATCCGGTAAAAAAGACGGTACCACTTCCTTTTGTTCCGCTGATACATGGTTCTTCCCAATAATGGAGTGCCGCCCTTGCAACGCTTGGCATCGTCCCCATTCTGCAATACCCATTCCCGGATTTTTCTAAACGAAGTGCGCCGCATTCTCTCGGACAAAGTCTGCAAGCATTCATCTCTCTTCTTCCTCCCGAATCATCAACATTCCGCACATTCCGCCCCGTTTTCCGCCGGAAGCACGATGAGACCAAACAAGTCCCGGATGACATTTTGTACACAAACCGCCAATCGTTACTTTTAGGACGCCAGCCTCTTTCAAAATGCGTGCGTTTGTTTCCCACAAATCGATATAGTATTTTCCATTGGATTTCTCTTCAATTAAGGTCTCCGGCTGAAGTGTCTTTAAAGCAACAAATTCCCGTTCGACAGGTTCGTCTACTTCAAAGCAGCATGGTCCGATAGACGGTCCAATAAAAGCCTGTAGATTCTGGGGCAAAGAACCAAATTCCCGCTGCATGGAAAGAACTGTTTTAGCAGCAATCTTCCCGACTGTTCCGCGCCAGCCGGCGTGACAAACTCCGATTGCAGGAGAAATCGGATCGACTATCAAAATTGGTACACAATCTGCACCAAAAACACAAAGTGTTACTCCTTTATCATTTGTAATCAGTCCATCTATGCTCTGCCATGGCTTTGGAAATAAAATTCCTGCGCCGCGGTCTTCTCTTCCAACTCGACGAATATTTGTATGGTGATCCTGTGCAGTTAACACAAGGGATCCTATTGGAAATCCCGTAGCATGACAAAAGATTCTATAATTTCGGAGAACTGTTTTCTCATCATCACCACGACCAAACCCCAAATTCATGCTTGCAAGATATCCTTGGCTGATACCACCCAGCCTTGTCGAAAAAGCATGATGAAACTGCGGCAACTCGGAAAGTTCCGGAAACGTTAAAAAGGGAACGCCCTCATTTCTGCATTCTTTCATATGATTCTGCATAGATAAAAAAATACTCCTTTATGTTAGATAAGTTCAGTGTATCATAAAAAGAAGCTAAAATCAGCTGATCATACAGAAAAAAGCCGCTCTTTAAGAACGGCTCTCTGATCTTTGGGGAGCATCTTCGTTTTCTTTCGCTTCTGGCTCCTCATAGGGAAGGATCTTCTTTTTGACAACCAATCCTTCGTATTTTAATTTAAATTGCACACGGCCGATAAATTGATGATCACAATGACGGCAGTAAAAAGGTGCCCGAAAGCTTTTGCTTTTAAGCTCCCAATCTTTTTTTCTTCGAGCACGACGCCCACAGATGTCGCAGCAAAACCGCATATCTGCAGAATTGATCAGCGGATTATCCAAGCTGCAAATCGTCACTGTTTTAAAAAGCATTCGATCATAAAATTCTTTACAGGAAGCATCCTTAATAAATTCTTTTAAGGCATCTTCCTGATATAATTTTTGAAAACAGCGCAGTGACAAAAAGCTATCGTCAAGTGCCCGATGATGATCAAGGTCATCTTCTTCAATTTCCAAAGCTTCTGCTGCAGACGAAAGGCCCATTTGCCGACCACTCTTATCGTGCATCTGAGCCTCACAAAAAGCCTGCAGATCCACATATTCTGTCAAAAAAGGGATTTTAGGATTTCCGGTAAAATAGCGGCAATTTTCGATCAATGCCAAAACATCCGAAGTCCCCCACGTCATCAGGATACATTTTCCGGCCCATCTCTTAAAGCGGCTCATCACCTGCGTAAACAGAAGGCCTTCTTCTAAATCCTCATCCTTTAGATTGGTCAGCATACTGATCTTTCCGCTGATCTTTTTTCCAACCTGCGGATGGATAAATTCAGAAAAAGTATCAATCGGGTTCAGATCTGGACCCAATTTAACTGCTCCAAATTCAATAATTTCGTTGAAAAAACTCTTCGTTCTCCGGCTGTAAGTTCCGTTCCACTCCAAATCCAGAATAACAATCTGCTTCATAGACCAATCCTTATCTTTCAGGATTTCATATGACTTGCCTTTTTCATGCGAAGCTCTTTGCTTAGAATCATTTTACGCATACGGATACTTTTTGGTGTCACTTCCACCAATTCATCATCTTTAATAAATTCCAAGCACTGCTCCAAACTCATAATGCTGGCAGGCGTTAATTTTAACGATTCATCAGAGCCTGATGCACGGGTATTGGTGACATGTTTTTTCTTGCAGACATTCACAACAATATCGTCGCTCTTAGGGCTAACTCCGACAATCATTCCTTCATAGACTTCTACGCTTGTCCCGATAAACAAACGGCCGCGGTCCTGCGCATACCAAAGTCCATAACCTGTTGTCGTTCCGGCTTCATGTGCAATTAAGCTGCCCTGATTACGTGTCTGAATTTCACCCTTATATGGCTCATAGGAATCAAAAACATTATTCATAATTCCGTTGCCGTTTGTATCGGTCAAAAATTCCTGACGGTATCCCATAAGACCACGCGCCGGAATCTTAAATTCCAGATGACTCATTCCTGTGTCACGGGTACCCATGTTGACAATTTCGGCCTTACGGCTGCCCAGTTTTTCCATGACTGCGCCAACATAATTATCCGGTACTTCGATCATCAGCAATTCAATTGGTTCACATTTTTTGCCGTCAATCGTCTTATAGATAACAGTAGGGCTGGAAACTTGGAATTCATATCCCTGACGCCGCATTTCCTCAATCAGAATTGAAAGATGCAGTTCTCCTCGACCAGAAACCTTAAAGGTATCCGGAGAATCCGTTTCCTCTACACGCAGCGCAACATTTGTCTCGATTTCTTTCATCAGACGATCTCTCAGATTACGTGAAGTCACATATTTTCCCTCACGTCCGGCAAAGGGACTGTTATTTACCATAAACATCATGGAAACAGTCGGCTCGTCAATTTTAACAAATGGGAGCGGTTCAATACAATCTGGTGAACAAATCGTTTCACCGATATTAAGATCGGTAATGCCGGAAACAGCCACCAAATCTCCCAGATGTGCCTCTTCTACCTCAACACGCTTTAAACCCTCAAACTGATAAAGCTTTGTTACGCGCACATTCTGCGTTGTACCATCACGATGGCAGAGAACGACGCTCTCCCCATCATGAACTTCACCGCGTTCCACACGGCCGACTCCAATCCGTCCAACATAATCATCATAATCGATATTGCTGAACAGTACCTGAGTTGGGCCGTGCAGGTCTCCGGCGGGCGCAGGAATGTTTTTGAGAATTGCCTCAAAAAGGGGACGCATATCCTTCCCTGGAACATTTAGATCGTCTGTTGCATAACCGTCACGACCGGAAGCATAGATTACAGGGAAATCAAGTTGATCCTCATTGGCCCCTAATTCGATAAACAAGTCGAGGACTTCATCAACGACTTCCATCGGACGAGCACCAGGCCGATCAATCTTATTCACAACAACAATCGGCTTTTTTCCAAGTCCAAGTGCCTTTTTTAGGACAAAACGCGTCTGCGGCATACAGCCTTCAAAAGCATCTACCAAAAGCAGAACTCCATCGACCATCATCAGAATTCGTTCCACTTCTCCGCCAAAATCGGCATGGCCGGGCGTGTCAACAATATTGATTTTCGTATCTTTGTATCTGACAGCGGTATTCTTGGAAAGGATCGTTATTCCACGTTCGCGTTCCAGATCGTTACTGTCCATCACTCGCTCTTCCACTTTTTCGTTGCTTCGGAAAACACCGCTTTGGCGAAGGAGCTGGTCAACCAGCGTAGTTTTACCATGGTCAACGTGGGCAATAATGGCGACGTTTCTTAAATCTGTTCTTTGATCCATAACAATTTGTACCTCTTTTACTCTTCTTCAATGGGCCTTTTTATAAATGCAAATTAAGCAAACTAAGTTATTATATCATATTTTGCAAGAAATAGTAATAACCTGAGCCTAAAAAATCGAGGTTGACATGACTAAAGATTTATAAACATTTTCATAAAACTCTGTCGGAATTGAAAAAATTCACTCAATTTTTTAGGTTATGCAATTTCAGGCAAAAAGAAGCGCACCCCAACTTTATGAGGTGCGCCAATAACATGGAGCGAACGACGAGGCTCGAACTCGCTACCTCCACCTTGGCAAGGTGGCGCTCTACCAGATGAGCTACATTCGCAAAAGGCCAAAACTTACGGGTATCAATATACACTTTTCTGAAAAATTTGTCAAGTCTGTTTTTACACGAAATTCATGCACTCTGCGTTGTAATCTTTCAATCCAAATGATATAATAAATAAAAATTGATCGAAATATGGAGGCTCCCGCTTATGGAATATAAAATTGATCTTGGCCCCTGGGGGGGCATTTTTGCTGTCCCCAACGCGGTGGTAGACCGATATTTAAAATTGGCGGGCAGCGTGCAAATAAAAGCACTGCTTTGGGTACTCAGACATTGTCAGGAAGGCTCTTTGGATGAGCATGCACTGGCCGATTTTCTCGGAATCAGTTCTGCCGATGCCAACGATGCACTTCGTTACTGGCAAGAAGTAGGACTGCTCCAAAACACCCAAAATAATCAAGAGAAAAAGGGCACAGAAAGATCTGCAGCTCCTATCAAAGCGCCAGTGACTCCTTCTGAAATTTCCGCTCAAAGAATAAAGCCGACGCCCATGCTTTCTCGTCCGCAACGCCCAGATCCGGAATTTGTGGCAAAAAGGATTGAGGAAAGCCAAGAGATCGCATGCCTGATGCAGGAAGCACAGCAAATTCTGGGGCGCCTGATTTCGCATGGGGATTCGGCAGTCCTTTTGATGCTGCATGACGATTATGGTCTTCCTACCGATGTTCTTCTCATGTTGATTCAATATGCAGTCAGCATTGGAAAGGGAAATTTCCGCTACATAGAAAAAGTTGCGATTAATTGGTCTGACGAAGGAATCACCACACATGAGCAGGCGGAAGAAAAGCTTCATCGCCTTTGTGAAGAGAATCGCGCATGGCGCATAGTGGAACAGGCAATCGGTTTGCAGAAACGCGCACCTTCTGCCCGTGAAAGCAATCTTGCCTCCTGCTGGGTAATGGACTGGAAATTCTCTCCCCAAATGCTGAAACTGGCTTACGACCGCAATGTAGACCGCACTGGAAAATATACGGCCGGATATATGCATAAGATTCTCGAAGGATGGCATCAAAAGGGGATTTCAACTCCGGAACAGTTGGAACAGAAAGATTCTCAAAAATACGCTTCCAAGGCGTCCGAGACAACGCACGATTTAGATGAGTATTTTCAAAATAGTATGAACGAAATCCTGAAAGAGGTGAAATAAGTGGGATACAGCAAAGCAATTTATGATACCGCTGAGAAGAAGATGGAATTGCGGCGCGATCAAGCCGAAAAAAGCTGTGAACGTCTCAAAGCTGCTTTTTTTAAAAAGCAGCCGAAAGCAGAAGAAATTGAGCGAAGTCTAGCCGATACTTCGATTACTGCGGCAAAGGCCGTTCTCAGAGGAGGCGACGTACATAAACATTTGGAAATGCTGAAAAATGCGAATCAAAGTCTGCAAAAAGAATTAAATTTTCTACTTGCCAAAGAGGGGCTCACTGCCGCCGATCTTGAGCCGAAATATTCCTGCAAAAAATGCAGTGATACCGGATATCTAGATGGCCGAATGTGCTCCTGCATGAAACAGCTTCTGAAAGAAGAAGCATATCGGGAGCTCAATGACGAATCACCTCTTCAGCTATCTTCTTTTGAAACATTCAGCCTTCATTATTATCCTTCTGAAAATTTTTCAGGAAAATCCTTCTCTCCGCAGAAATTGATGGAAAAAAATTATCAGCGCTGTAAGCAATACGCCGAAACATTTTCTCCGGATTCCGCCAGTCTTCTTATGACTGGCGGCACAGGATTAGGAAAGACCCACCTTTCTCTTGCCATTGCAAAAGCAGTCATTAACCGAGGTTTTGGCGTAGTTTATGGTTCTGCTTCTACACTTTTTTCCAGAATGGAAAAAGAGCACTTTAGTAATCAGGAAGAAGTCACCCTGCAAAGTCTCTTAAACTGTGACCTTCTGATTCTGGATGACTTAGGGACAGAATTCCGGACCGCTTTTACGGTGGCGGCTCTTTATAATCTAGTGAATTCTCGTCAGCTTTCTAAAAAGCCTATGATTATCAGCACCAATTTATCCTTAAAGGAAATGGCAAACAATTACACAGAGCGCTTTTCTTCCCGCATCGGAAGTTATATTTTACTTCCGTTCTTTGGAAAAGATATTCGCCAGATTAAGCGATTCGAAAAAAATGAGAACTAACAAAAAAGTACGTCCGAATCCAAAAGCAGGATCGGGCGTACTTGATTATTTTAATCTTATTCTTCTTCTCGGATAATCAATCCCAGCAGCCGCGCAAATTCCACTGCCTGGATTGGAGTAACAATCGCTCCGGAAAGTTCTTTTGCCGATACGATCATTCCATCTGTCCGGCAGGAACGAAGATCTATCCCTTTTAAAGGAGTCTTAAAAAAATTGGCCTTTCGCAATCCTGTCTTCTCAAAAATTAATTTTTTCCATTCGCAGGAGGAAAACGACGCTCCCTCATTTTCACAATCTTCAAAATGCACTTCGTGAAACCGTGTGCCGTCAAAATTGGACAGGCAAAAATTATCATTTTGAAAAGCAATATTTTTTAGGGAGCTATTCCATAAAACACTTCCAACAAACTTACAGTTTTCAAAAGTACTGGCTTCAAAAAAAGCATCTTCCATTTGTACATTTGAAAAGTCACAATTTTTAATCTGAGAATTTCGAATATCTGTTTCCAAAAATACATTTTCGGAAAGACAACAATTTTCCATCACAACATTTCTTAGAATTAAACTTTGAGTAATTCCTGAAAATGCTGCATTTTTTAAGACACAATCAGAAATTACACTTTCTTTTTTTCCTGATGTACGAATTAGTTCTACCGCTTTTTCTCCTTCAAAGTGCTCTAAAATTGGTGCCGACAAAAAGCTCTCTCCCTTCTTAAATCAACAGAAAAGAAGCAGGCACAAAAAATGTGTCTGCTTCTTTTCCAGAGTTATTCTTCTCCCCTGTTATCTTCCAGCGTTCCCAGACTCAGTGCTTTTAAATAAGCATTGATAAATCCATCCAGATCTCCGTCCATCACAGCTTCGATATTACCGGTCTCAAACCCCGTACGATGATCTTTTACCATCGTATATGGCATAAAGACATAGGAACGAATTTGGCTTCCCCATGCGATTTCTTTTTGGACACCTTTGATATCTGAAATTTTCTCCAGATTTTGGCGTTCTTTGATTTCAACCAGCTTACTTTTCAGCATTCGCATGGCTACATCACGGTTCTGATACTGACTGCGTTCCACCTGGCAGGCAACAACAATTCCGGTAGGAATATGAGTCAGACGGACAGCTGACGAGGTCTTATTAACCTTCTGGCCACCTGCACCGCTTGCACGGTAAACATCCATTTTGATATCTGCCGGATCGATCTCCACTTCTACGGAATCGTCGATTTCCGGCATTACCTCCAGAGAAGCAAACGATGTATGGCGGCGCCCAGAAGCATCAAACGGAGAAACACGCACAAGACGATGCACTCCATTTTCGCCCTTTAAATAACCATAAGCATTTTCACCCTCTAAAAGGATGCTCGCACTCTTGAGGCCTGCCTCTTCTCCATCCAGATAGTCAAGCAGCTTTATTTTATAATCATGACGTTCTGCCCAGCGATTATACATCCGATAAAGCATCTCCGCCCAATCCTGTGCTTCTGTTCCGCCGGCTCCGGCATGGAATGTAAGAATTGCATTTTTACTGTCATATTCGCCGGTTAAAAGCGTCTTTAAACGCTGGTCTTCCAAATTCTTCTGAATTTTATCCACTTCAGTCTGTGCTTCGGGCAAAAGAGAAAGGTCGCCTTCTTCGTCTCCCAACTCACAAAGAGCCTGTGCATCATCCCATGAAGCACGAAGTTTTTCATAAGATTCCAGCTTGTTTTTTAGTTCGGCGGAACGCTGCAGAATCTTCTGGGATTTCTCCATATCATCCCAAAACTTCGGCTCCGCTGCTTTCATATCCAGTTCTTCGATCTCATTGCGCATGGCTTTAATTCCCAATGCGTCCTGCAGATCTTCAATTTCCGGCAGCAGATTTTGCAGAGCAAGTTTTAATTCCTCAAATTGCAGCATTATTATCCATCCTACTTTCTAAAATTGCAGTCCCCTAAATAGTAACTTAACATAGTTTTTTATTATATCTTGTTTTTAGAAAATTGTAAAGCAAATCCGCTTTTTCCGAATATTTTCTTGCGATTTTTACACAGATTGTAAATAGTCTTAAAACTCTTGTGCAAAAAACTTGCAGTTTTTAGGAAAAACCGATACAATAATTTAAGTTAATTGATTACATTCGTCTGGAGGCAAATAAATGACTGACTTTACCGATATGAAATGTCCGGTCTGCGGAAAGCCCTTTCTAAAAGGGGATGATATTGTCGTATGCCCACAGTGCGGCGCGCCTTATCACCGCAACTGCTATCAGCAGGTAGGACACTGTCTCTATGAAGATCGGCACGGCACTAAAGATGCATGGAAGCCACCTCAAAAAGCAGCGGAAAAAGAAGAAAAGATTTGTCCGCGCTGCGGTCATCCAAACCGCAAAGATGCACTTTTCTGTGAACTCTGCGGAACTTCTCTCTCTAAAAACGAGCAAAATAGCTACCAACAACCCCATCAAAATCCAACCGCTGTAAATCCCGGCAATGGTCAAATGCCCTATGTTGCATTTGATCCCCTAGGCGGAGTTGCCCCTACTGAAAAAATAGACGATATCTCTGCTTCTGATCTGGCAAAAGTGGTTCAGTCTAACACCTCTTATTATATTCCGGTTTTTCGTAACTTTGTAAACAATCATAAAAAGCGTTTTAATTTTTCCGCTTTTTTATTTACCGGAAGCTGGTTTCTTTATCGAAAACAATATAAAAAAGGTTGGACGATTGCAAGCGTCCTTCTAATCCTTCATGCACTTTACCAATATGTCACTTACGTGGTTTCCTATCCGGTGATGCAGTCCCTGATGAACAGTGCAGGTGTCGCATCAGATGCTTATCCTTCTACGAATCAGATGATTGCAATGAGCGGAATGATTTCTGCTCTTTCAACTAGCCAGCAGATTGCACTGGCTCTTCCTGGGATTTTAATGATTGGGATTTTTCTGATCAAATTAGTTTTTGGCTTTAAAGCAAATCAAATGTATAAAGCACACTGTGTCAGTGTTGTAAAAGAAATCGAAACTAGTCATCCGCAAACCGGTACTTCCTCCGAAAAGACAATCCTCTATCAGGAAAAAGGCGGAGTTAACATGGCTCTCGCGCTGGGCATCGTTCTCTGTTATACACTGATTACTTATGTTCCCTATTTCTTTTTCTGATTTTTTGCGCATTCATCCGAATATTCAATCTGAAAGAAGTGTTTTCAAAAATGAAAAAAATCACCAAAGCTGTGATTCCTGCAGCAGGCCTTGGCACTCGTGTGCTGCCTGCCACAAAAAGCATGCCGAAAGAGATGCTCCCCATCGTGGACAAGCCTGCCATTCAATATATCGTTGAAGAAGCGGTACGCTCCGGAATCACCGATATTTTAATTATTACAAACCGTGGAAAAGGACTGATTGAAGATCATTTCGACCGTGTTCCCGAATTGGAAGCGAAGCTGCAAGGCGGCGGCGCTGCAAAAGAAAAGATTTTAAAAGAAGTCGTTGATATTTCACATCTTGCAAATTTTTATTTTGTGCGTCAAAAGGAAACCCGTGGGCTTGGTCATGCTGTTAACCGAGCTCGCTCCTTCGTTGGAAACGATCCTTTTGCCGTCCTCTATGGAGACGATGTCATTATCGGAGAAGATCCCGCCTGCGGTCAGTTGATTCGTGCTTATGAGGAATACGGAAAAGGGGTCCTTGGCGTTAAAAAAGTTTCTCCAGAAGCAATTCATAAATATTCTTCATTAAAAGTGGAACCTCTTCACGATAATCTTTATAATTGCACGGACATGGTTGAGAAACCGACACCTGATAAAGTTTTAAGCCTCTTTTCTATTCTTGGCCGCTGTGTCCTTCCGCCGGAAATTTTCGACATTCTTGACCAAACACCTCCTGGAGTCGGCGGAGAAATCCAACTGACTGATGCCATGCGCACACTGGCACGTTCACAAGGTATGGTGGCCGTTGAATTCACCGGTAAGCGCTATGACATGGGAAATAAGCTTGGGATCCTCCAAGCACAAGTAGAGGTTGCTCTTAACCACCCGGAAGTCGGTAAGGATTTTCGCGAATACTTAAAAGAACTTTCTAAAACGCTTTGAGAAAGCTAAAATTCTTTATTGACAATCTTTTTTCAGATTGATATAATTAATCTGTTGCCCTGTGTGTTGCAGTGGCTTGATCCTTGCCCCGGATCTTCATTTGGGGCCATATGTCCATAAGGAGGTGCAAATCATGGAAGAAGTAAAAAGAGCTTATGAAACCGTATTTATCCTCTCTGCTAAATTAGACGAGGATGCTACGAATGCCATGATCCAGAAATTCAAGGATCTGATCGCGGCGAATGGTACTATCGATGGTGTTGATGAATGGGGTAAGCGCAGATTAGCTTATCCGATCAACAAAGAAAATGAAGGCTACTATGTTCTGGTGAACTTTACGAGTGTTCCGTCTTTTACGGCTGAACTCGATCGTATCTACAAAATCACCGACGGTGTGCTGCGTTCCCTGATCGTGAAAAAAGGAGCCTGAAAATTAGGCGAAAGGGTGATTACGAATGCTTAACGTTGCTGTTTTAATGGGTCGGCTAACGGCTGATCCGGAATTGCGTCATACTTCTAATGACATTGCCGTTACCAGTTTTACTTTGGCTGTCGATCGTTCTTATGTAAAATCCGGTGCTGAGCGTGCAACAGATTTTATTGACATTGTCGCGTGGAGAAATACTGCAGATTTTGTCTGCAAATATTTCCGCAAAGGCCAGTTAGTAGCTGTTCAAGGGGCTATTCAGACACGTTCTTATACAGATCGTGACGGAAATAAACGCAAAGCATTCGAAATTGTAGCGGATAATGTTCATTTTGCAGAAAGCAAACGAGATTTTAATTCTGCAAATGGAAATTACCATCACGAAACTGCTTCTGCTCAGCAGCAGTCCCCCGCCCCCGCCTATTCGAATGGTGACACCGGAGATTTTGAAGAAATCCCCGGAGACGATGATCTGCCGTTTTAAAATCTAAGGACGGTATTCCCTGATTTTTAGTTTAAAGGAGGTTTTCCTAATCATGGCCGATAGAGAAAAAAGTGAAGGCGGCCGCCGATATGGTGGTCGTAAAGGTCGTAGAAAGGTTTGCAGCTTTTGTGTCGATAAAGTAGACTCCATCGATTACAAAGATGTTGCAAAACTTCGCCGCTTTATTTCTGAGCGTGCAAAGATTCTGCCTCGCAGAGCGACTGGAACTTGTGCACGTCATCAGCGTGAATTGACCACCGCAATTAAGCGTGCGCGTCATCTTGCGCTTCTGCCGTTCAGCAGCGACTAATTTTGTTTTATAGCTTTATAGCTTTTAAAAAGCACCAGCTCTTAATTAAGGAGCTGGTGCTTTTCTGTTATTAGATTTCTTTAATTAAGAAAAGACCTTATTCAGGAAAAACTCAATCTCCTGAATAAGGTCTTTTTATTATTTATTCATTAACCATTTGAAGAAGTTGAAGAAGAATTCGTATTGATCAAAATTGTGATTGTTGAATTGGCTGCCATTTTGTCTCCGGCATTCTGATTTTTATAACCATAAGCCTGTCCGATTCCAACATATTCACTATGCCCATTTTCCTGCTGTACAGAAGTAAATCCTCGCGACTTCAATGCGCTCACTGCTTCTTCTGCGGTTAGTCCCGCAAGATCCGGCAACGTTATAAGTGCATTCCCATCACTTACAATCACCGAAATAGCCGTCCCTTTTACCATTTTCTCTCCAGCTGTCGGTGTTTGCGAAATAATATATCCTGCCTCCACCGTATCACTGTATTCATGTTTTGAAACAGCTACCTGATAATCAGCATTCGAGGAAGATTGCTGGTTATCCTCATATTTTTTATTTACAAGATTCGGAACCGTAATTTGTTCCGCCACTGTAGAACTCACTGCAGAAGTTGTCTCTGAGTCAGCAGTTCCTGCTTCAGACGTCTGAGAAACAATCGTCTGCTGCTGACCTTTATTATTGCCAAAAGACATTCGGACAACAGCAACCACCGTTACAATAATCAGCAAAACAGCACATACTAAAATAGCCCATACAAACATAGGAATTTTCTTTTTGTTTTTGTGCCCTGTATTTTTACGAATCTGCGGCGATCGAGAGGGTCGTGATGGTTGAACAGGCTGAGATTTCTGAGAAGTTTCTTCTTTTAAATCATGCCCTTCTTCCGGACTCTTTTCTACTCTTTCCTCTTTTTGAGCAGGAATCGGACTCGGAATCCGCCGCAAACTTTCTGTCTCTTCGATTGTCGCCGTAATGGTAGGAGAAGCTGACAGCTCTGCTCTCATACGCTCAAATGTAGGCGTTCTTTTTTCCGCAGAAACCTGCAGTGCATTTGCCAATGAAGTTACAACATGCGGAGGAATATTTTGAAGGATTGAAGATGGAATTAAAAGTCTAGGATCCTCTTTTCTTGCCAAAGCATTTTTCGGAAAACTACCTGTTAATGCAAAGAAAAGGGACGACGCAAAACCATAGATATCTGTTGATTCTCCGAGCGGTGCTGTTCCTTCACATTGTTCCAATGCAGCGCATCCTGATACCAATGAATCCTGAAGTTCTGTTCCAAAACGCCACACCTGCTCGATACAGAAATCCCCCAAAATCATACTTCCATTTGGCAGAATAAACAGCGTGTCTGGGGAAATACCCAAATGAGAAATTCCAACTGCATGCAAGGTAGAAAGTCCCATTAAAACCGGCATGAAAAGCTGTCTTGCCTCATTCCAGCTTAAAGAACCCCCGCTGCGCTTTACAAAATAGCGCAATGTAATTGCATTCATCCATGGAGCTACTGCATAGACAGTTCCATTTTCCTCAAACACATCTTCAATATGTGCCATTGCAGGCTGGGTATGAAAACGCAGCAAAGCCTGTTGGTTTTCCAAAAAGGTATTTCGATCTTTTTGGAAAACTTCTTTCAGCTCTTCCTGCGGACTGATTTTTAATCCATCAGAATTGCGAACCGCCAAAGTCTGCGGAAAGAACTCCCTAATCTCCACTTTTTCTTTTGTTTTTAAATCGAGACCAATATATAGAATTCCTTCCCCATTTTTACGCATTGCGCGGCCGACCAAATACTGATCTTTCAATATTGTTCGATATGGAAGAGCATCAGGAAGCTGCAACTCAGCTAAAGAAAATCCACAATGCGGGCATTCTTCAGCTTCATCGGTCTCTTCCATGCAGGCCATACACAGCCTGTCATAATCCGCCATTCGTGCGTTCCTCCTTCAGGCATGTCTAAAACATGTCGATATTTAAACCCATATACTACAACTCCAAGATTGCCACTATTTATTCTTCATCACTAACATCGGAACTTTCCCAGTTGTGCCATACGTTTTGAACGTCATGAGGGTTAAGAATAACAATCTGCATCAGCCCTACATTCCTTTATAAAAGTACAAACTCTATATTAGTATATATATCATTATTTGTTAAGGCACTTTTCCATTAACTCGATAATTATAACATAATCAAAGGCAAATTATCAAGTGTTAAACAATGATATACAATTTTTTGTAGTAATTATTGTATTAGATTATGATGTATGTGTTCTCAAGTCAACAAAATTACTTGCTATTTTTCATATCCCCCGATTTCGGGGGAATAGCAGATTGCACATCGTTCACTGTGCTATCCTGCTTATCCCCATCGCTGTTATCCTCATCATTTAATCTCTGTAATTCCAATGCCGTATTAGTGGTATAAGGACTAAGGTCAATGACTGTTTGCTTACTGATAGCGCCCATATCATACTGTGTTTTTAATTCATTTATCATGGACTGTGTATCGACTGGACGATTGTAATTGAATGTAATATCCAGTTCATCAAAATCATCATCAGAGAATGTTTTATTCTGTAAAGCAAGTAATTGTCTAAAGTAAATAAATCTCTGATAAAATCCATCCTTCAATACCTTAGTCATTTTCTTTGCCTTATTATCACTCTGACTAAAAAGCAACTTCAAACTGATTTCAGATACATTAGCAATATTACTTTGTCCTATTACTGCACTTGGCACACAGGCGATTGTATAAAGCTGTTGAATCAGATTATCCAGTTCCAATTTAATGCTGTTGTAATCCAATGTAGCAGTAGCATACTGGAAGTTTCCACCTGCTTCAAAGACAAGCATTTCTCCGCACATATCTTTACTTACACTTGCATCTGTAGTACGTCCTGCACACACCCCGATAGGATTTAAAGATAATGTAGTAATGCTATCGTCCATTTTAGAAAGCAATTTTTCAATTCTATCCATAATAGGAATTAAGTCGTTCATAGGAGAATCGCCAAAGAAATTGTATTCCGTTTTATCAAGTGAAGCATAATGAATCGGAAGTCCTGTTAGGTTTGGTCTTTCAGATTCCATTACATTATTCTTCCAAATCTGCACTTTGTCAGGATAATACACATAATAATGTTCCGTGCCTTCGTCAGCATCTTTCCAATATTCAACGAAAGCAATATAATTTTCTGAATCATCATAAACAGGATAAGCGCTTTCATTTGAAATGATATGACATTTTACCACACCACTGTCAAGATAATCATATTCAAAAGCATTGCCATATTTCGCTAAATCCTGCCCGATCTGATAATCTGCTGTATTGTATTTTCCCTTTTTATAGATTCTATTGAATTCCTTGACAAGGTTTTGCTCTCCTGTAATAGAGATGGGATTTCCCAATATATAACTCGCATGAAAATTAATAATGCTCTTTAATGTCTGTAGCACAATTTTAGCAGTTGTATAAGTTTCTCCCTTGAATTTAAAATCGGGTCTTTGTAAAATCTTATGTAATCTCAAAAAATATTCTTTTATATCTAAAACGTTACCAATTCGTTTTTGATGTTCTATTTCCTGCGGAACATCTTGAAACCAAAATGGTTTTGTAATATCTACCATGCTATCACTCCTTACTTATAATTAATTCCGCACTTCACCCCTTGAATAGCCATACCCATACTCATTACAAGGTCATCATGAGAACCGATAATTGCTCCCATCTTGCCATCATTGGTGAATTCAAACACTTTCATTTCCTGTAATAAATCCTTGCTCTTTATAATCATCTGCTTTGTTTCAAACATTTCTACAAAGTCATTCACAAGCATAGGTTTTGTTTTTGGATTCGTTACCCACCCAACTTTCGGCAACATACATTGACTTCTTGCATCATATTCCAAATAGGAATACATATTTCTGTAATGATATTCATTGTAAAGTTTATCAACAACGGTATGTCCTGCGCTCATTTTCTCAATTACCATATTGGCATTATTATAAAAGACACCTATTTCACGCAAAATTTTAGCATAGGCATATGGTTTAATGTTATTGCTCTTAAATTCCGCACACTGTTCACAATTCGCATTAAGGATTTCAAAAGCACTATAATCTTTTCCGATCCCCTCACTCGTATCTACACCAATATAAAATCTCTGCCCTATTTTGGGTAAATTCCAAATAGTCAATCCATTGTTTAACCATGATTTTAAAGAAACAGGAAAATTCTTAGGAAGTGAATTCTTATTGATTGCCTTAAAATTATTAATTCCTATCAAATTAGTGTGAATTTCTTCGGCATCAAATATATTATTGCCTGTTGAAATAAACGCTTCCAAAGGTTCAGAAGGGAATTCCTGTTTAAATGCTTTTTCAGACGTATTGGCTATTTTCATTCTGCGCCATACAATTTGTTTAAGTGAAGCACCTTTACTCATAAGCATCTTTTCTTCAGACGTGAATTGTTTATCCGTTGGCAAAGAGCCATGTAATTGTATGTATCTATCACAGAATTCCTTATATTCTTCTTTAAACATGATCTTATCGTCAATCCATGAAAAGAAAAAAGGTTTATACATACTTTCTCCGCGCTCTGCCTTACCCCATATCTCTTGAAAGTAATTCATACCATTAGCAGTAGATTCAAGGATAATAATGCCATGCGGTGTTAATGCCTGTTCAATCGCAATTAGCTGTTGTTGAATTGTATCTTTGCAGAAAGCAACTTCTGATATATGCGCAAAGTTAATCGTTGCACCACGGCACACATCTTTATTACCACAAGTAGTACAAATAATACCATATTACAAATTTAAGTATAGTATCGACTAACTCACGAATCATGCAGGTTTCAAGGGAGTTTGCTACGTCTAGTAATTTAATTTGTGCACTTCACATATTATTTGTATTCATTTATATGTAAAATAGCATATGTCTAAAATACCGCATAAATAGTACATTATTTAATATTTAACTTTTAATTTGTTACGTATTCCAATTTATGTTTATGCTCTCCTATAGTTGAAACATTTCGTGAAACATTAATTTCTATAAAGTGTAGGTATATCAATGGTTTCCAGCATTATGTTAAATATTGGGAATATATTGTTTCACGGCTGAAAATCCGCATAAACACTTGATAAAGTGTAGGAAACACCGCATAAAAAGGCAATTCAATTTGATACCTACTTAAAGTTTTACTTTCCCTGTACCTTATCTTCCACCTTGCTTTCCACTATCGTTAATCGTTGGTTCATACCATCGAGAGTTGTACTCATCTTTTCCATGTTGTTGCTCATTGTGGTTAAAACTGCATTTTGTTTATCGAAATAATCCATCAATCTATTTTCACGACTGATCGAATCATCATTGAGTTTATTTGAAAATTTCCAAATGAAATATCCTAAAGCCAAACAACAAACAATAGGAAATCCTAAATTTGTTATTAGCTGGGTTACTGCTTGCGTATCCATTTTATAAATCACTCCTCTATACACTCTACTCATTAGTTATATAAAAAACTAATGGTTAATTTTATCGCATGAATAGTACATTTTTTAATAAATTGTGTTTAATTTGATACGTCTGAATGTTTGATTATCCTTGCCTTACCATATTACAATTTTAAGTATAATATTTTTATAGTATTAAATTATCGCATGAATAGTACATTATTTAATACTTTTTATTCAATTTGCTACGTCTAGTGATTCTGATTCCACCATTTCCTCTTACGTTCCTTATCTCGTTCATGTTGACATTCATCACATCTTACTGTTTGATTATCCTTAGAACCCACAGTAAAAGGTTTATGACAATCAACACAATTAATAACTAAAATGCCACTTTACAATTTACATCATAACTTCCATATGTTCCAGTTGTTGAAGCAAGATGTAATGTAAATGTTGCTCCTGCAATACTGCTATTATTTTTTAATGATATTCCTATTCTTAAAGGATAACCAGAAACTGTAGACATAGTAATATCAGAACTTGTTATTTTATTCAAATTAATTAATGTCCATGCTGGAGTTACTCCTGTAACTTCATTACCAGAACCGTCTTGAAATACTGCATTATAATAATATTTTGAACCATATCCATAGTGTATTGTTTGAACTGTACTTATTGTATTACCATTATTTGCTTTAACAACACAAGAACCACTAACTGCTTGTGTTACAGTAATTGACTTTGTAGCGGTTACATTCTGCTGTATCCATGTGGCAGTAAAGGTGACATTTCCTGCTTTAAGGAATGTGGCCTTGCCTGTACTGTCAATCGTTGCAATAGATGTATCAGAGGAAATCCATGTAATAGTAGCTGTAGAATCTGTTGTTCCATTCTTTTGTGCTGTCGCTGTCAATGTAGGTGTATCTGCTGTTGTGTAGGAATCATTGGCAGTAATAGAAAGTGAATAAGAATCAGGTTCAGTAATTGTAATCGCTTTTGTTCCGCTTACATTCTGACTTGTCCATGTTGCTGTTATAGTCACATTACCATCAGCAAGGAATTTAACAAGTCCAGTATTATCAACTGTTGCCAAAGATGTATCAGAAGAAGTCCAGATAAAGGAAATATTATTGACTATGGTATCATCCTGTTTTGCAACTGCCGTTAATTGTGCGGATTCTCCCCTGTGATATGAATCATTTGCAGTAATAGTAACCGTATATGTATGAGATGTTGTTGCCCAAACTTCACAATACAAATGAATTACATTATCCTTTGAAATGATATTGTCTATCTTCCAGTGTCTGCCGACTGCATCAAATTCATTATCAATACTTAATGATTTTATAGTTGAATTCGGTTCTGCTATAATGTGGATATTGCCGCTAATAAGTGACATTACATTATTTTTTTGTGTCAGCCCATCTGCAATATCATAAGCATAGACAGGCATATTAATTTCCTTTGAATTAATTATTGTATGAATTACTGCATTTGTTTTTAGTAAATCCGATTTGTAATATATTCCGTTTTCGGCTGTTTCTTTATTAATTGCAAGATAAATTTTATTACTATAAGACAGTAGTTGTCCTGCATGAATATCTGATAGTACCGGATAAAAAATTGTAACACGGTCTTGAAAAGAATTTGTATCTTTATTCTTGCGAAATATTACATTATATGGCGTGTTATTTTGATAGTCGTTTATAGATTTTCCTTCCCTATTAAGCGTGTCCATAAAAGCAGTAAAAAGTGTATCATACATTTATATCACCTCTTTTAATCATGGAACAAGAAATGAATATTGGATTCTTCTTCTGCTGTATCATCCGGAATAGAAAGTATTTTCGCTTGAATATCATTCAATCTCTCTTGAAGGTATTTATACGCTTCACTTGTGGTACTGAATTCAGTGACTACAGAGCGGAATAAATCAATATTGTTAGCAAGGGAATCCAATATATCGTATACGGTCTGATATAGTTGTTTCTTCATTGTTGCTTTATCAAAAAACGCATTTGAATAAAGTCCGTTTTCTTCCAGATACATAGAATAAGTATCATCCGAATAATAATCCTTGTTATTGAGTTCTATTTTTAAACGATCTAATACTGTTATTGTGCTTGCCATTCTATCAGTCCTTTCTATAGGTGTTTTTATAAGTAATTTATTTATAAATTAATGCTATTTTCAGTTTTTATAGGCAGGTAGAGTAATTATACCCTAAGAAGTTTGAGCGAGAATCATTTGTATTTTATAATAAAATTGATATATAGTTATTGGGTGCAAATTTTTGTAACTACCCTGCTTGAAATTTCAAGGTGGATCAAATTTCGTCCCCCCCCTATATAAAACATAGGTGTGATATATTTAACGCAGTTTTAATTGAAACCTTGTCAGAGTTTATATAGCGACATGATGTTATCGCTTTATACAAACGTCATAGAGCGTTGTTTGTAGTTAAGTAGTATAAAAAATTTCATAGGTAAAATAAAAGTGTCTGTAATAAGCCGTATAGTTCCAATGGCACCAACCTAACACAAATGGGCATATGTTTTACCAAATGCAGAATAATCTTTTTACAACATTAATAATAATATTTGTGAAATTTTTTTGGTAGAAAAAAAGTGTATTAGCTATAGGTCTGTTTTTGGAAAAGGGGGCTGTTATATTTGTTTAATATGTACAATAACATGTCAATTATACTGTACAATATTACTAATACCCTCCCCTAACTATAATGTGATACAATACTATTGCTTTATTACCGTCTACATTATTATGTATAAATAGTGTATATTACAATTTCTATTACCTGATAAAACAAATATTTTATCTTGTCATTATGTACAATATCTTACCGGATTCAATGTAAAATCACCTATTCATTACAAGATATTGTATATGTCAAATTGAATGTATCATATTGTACAATCTAATTCGTTTTTATTAACTCTTATTTGTTTGTAATATACAATTCAACTAGTACAAAAGAATCGTTTTGTATAATTCAATACTGCTAACCATTGATTATCGGGTAGTATACTACCATTATATAGACAATGTATAATAAATGAATTTAATATGTATAAATGTATAGTTGCATTGATTCGTTGATGCAACTATTTTTTTATGCCTTGGAATAGTTTTGTCTGATTACAGATATGATTGATTCATTCTCACTTTGAAATCAAGAACATAGAAAATTTTGCTGCTCAAAATCAATAATTATTATCATTTTAGTTTACACTGTCTTGACACCTATATATACTATTCATATCCACATCATATAAACTATACTAATTTAGTATACATTGCAATAAAAAAAGAATACTATCTGTACACTTCTCTTACTGCAAGTAATACAAATAGTATTCTAATTCAAGGTATTTTAATTAATGTTTCACAGAATGTTTCACAAGATTACATTATCTTGTCTTTACGTTCTCATAAAACGATACATTCTTAATAGTTAAACTTACACTACCATACAATAAAACACGCTCTAACAAGCTCACAAACGATTACAGATTCATTAACGGACTGGTCTTAATAGATTCACCTACAATTTGACTATCTCTTAATCCTTCAAGATAGCGTTGAGTTATTTTGATATTCTCATGCCCCATCAATCTACTAAGGGAATACACATCTATGCCATTCCTCAATTGTGCCTGTGCAAACCAATGTCGGCAAGTATGTGGACTGCATCTTATAGTATCCGATACCTTTGCTTTATTCCCTGCAATTTTTACAATACGTTCAACGGCTTCAACTGTCAATGGTCTGCCTGTCCTTGATAAAAAGTAGTTATTATATTTTACATTTTTGAATTCAAAGTAATATTTCTTAGTACGCTCATATTTCATAAGGATTTTAGACAGATAAGGTGATTTACCGACTTGTCTTTCTTTTTTGCCTTTGCCATAAATTGTAATGTAATGGTCGGTTGTAAAATGAAGTTGGACACTTGAACAGAAAAATCCACAGTGATTTTCCTACATGGTAGAATGGAGTTATCACACACTCAAACTGCCAGAGGAGGACAATCACTATGGACTGCCCAGATTATATCACAGTGGAGCCAGAACGCAAGCCGGGACAGCATTTACAGCGAGAAGATAGAGGCGCAATTGAGCGGCTGCGCCGCCTTGGCTACTCAAATCGTGCAATCGCCAGAGAGCTTAACTGCTCACCAAGCACTGTAGGAAACGAGCTGCGTCGGGGCACACCGCCCCGCAAGAGCAACAAAGGCCGAGTGCCGGGCTATTCCGCAAAGCGAGGACAGGCGGTGTACAGGTCAAACAGGAGCCGGTGCCATAAGCCCCATAAGGTGGATAGCTGCACTGCTTTCATCGACTGGGTCGTGCAGCGGGTCAGAGAGCATCGCTGGTCTTTGGATGCCTGCGTGGGTTATGCAAGGCTTCACATGTTATTCAAGGAAAATGAGATGATGAGCACTAAGACTCTCTACAACGAACTGTGGGCTGGAGGCTTGTCATTATCTCTGTTTGAGGTGCCGGATGCCCTGAAACGCCGTAACACCAGAGGAAAGAGCCGAATCAACAAGCGTCCCAAGGGTCGTAGTATTGAGGAACGTCCCGATGAGGTCACTGCCCGTACTGTGCCGGGTCACTGGGAAGCCGATACTGTCGTTGGCCTACGAAACGGCAAAGAAGCGGTTGTATTTACTCTCGTTGAAAGAGTGACTGACAACTACATTGCCATGCAGATTGCCGGAAAGACCAGCGAGGATGTACAAGCCGCTATGCAGGCGCTTCACGCCGAGTTTGGCGACCATTTCAGCAGTGTTTTCAAAACCATCACTGCCGATAACGGCTCAGAGTTTGAGAACTTCGCTCAGACTGAACAGTGGGGCACAATGGTTTACTTTACACATCCGTATTCGTCATGGGAGCGCCCTGTAAACGAGCGCCACAATGGCCTGCTGCGGGACTTCATTCCCAAGGGAACCTCCATTGAAAAGTTCTCCCCGGCGCAGGTCCTGACCTTTGCTGACGAGCTAAATGGGCGCCCACGCAGGCGGCTTGGATACCAGACACCGGAGGAGCTTTTTGATGCTTTCTTGGACGGCGTCTACGCTGCATGAACCCTCGCTACCATTCTACCGGGGGTGTCCAACTTGCACTTGCAATTTACGATTGTAATGTAATTGTCTTTTATAGCATCAGTCGGCAAACAACATAATTCAAAGCATCTGATTCCAGTATCAAAAAGCATAGCCATAATTGCTTTGTTTCTCATATTCATATACTCTGTTTCAGGATATACATTCAACATATGCTTTACTTCTGTATCACTAAATGTCTTGATAATGGTTTTTTGTTCACGCATCCAACTCACTTTTAGCACTGGATTATCAAACACATAATTTTCCTCAATAAGATATTTCCAGAAAGCACGAAATACCTTTATGAGTCCATTGAGATATGATTCTTTTCGCTTGCGCTTGACCTGATAGGCAAAGAACGCTTTCAAGTGATATTCCTTGACTTGTTCAATGTCTGTCAATTGATGAACCTGTTTCAGATAATTTACAAAGAATTCCAAACCGTTTCTGTAGCCCTTTACGGTTTTCTTTGTGTACTGCCTTATTTGGCACTCGAATAGGAATTCCTTTACGCTGTCATCTAAGAGCATAAAAATAGCCCTCCTAATATGCTGATACACATACTAAGAGGGTTTATATCGCCATACAAACCGAATATAGGATACTCAAAGAGTCATTATTGTATATGGCATTATCGGCTGTTTGATTCCATCATTCAACTTGATAATGATTCTTAATAACTCTTGAAAGTCGCTTGCAGTTTATTCTTCATCACTAACATCGGAACTTTCCCAGTTGTGCCATACGTTTTGAACGTCATCATTATCTTCCAGACTATCTAAGAGCTTCTGCATCTTCTGCTCCGCTTCTTCATCTGGAAGCTTTACATAAGTACTCGGAATCATTTCAATTTCCGCAGTTTCAAATTCATATCCCTTTGCAGAAAGATCATCTAAAATTCCAGAAAAATCTTCTGGCTCAGTATAAATTTCAAAGACATCTTCATCCGCCTGAAAATCGGAAGCTCCCGCCTCAAGTGCATCTTCCATAACGTGATCTTCATCGCGGTCTTCACGCTCAATAATGAGCAGTCCCTTTTTCTCAAATAAGAACGAAACACATCCGGTTGTTCCCAGATTTCCGCCAAATTTATCAAATGCGTGTCGGACATCGGCCGCCGTACGATTTCTATTATCTGTCAATGCTTCTACAATGACAGCAACGCCATTTGGTCCATATCCTTCATAATTAATGGTTTCAAATTGATGTTCGTTTCCTTCGCCAGCAGCTTTTTTAATGATACGCTCAATATTATCATTTGGGACATTGGCTGCTTTTGCCTTTGCGATACAATCTTTCAGCTTAGAATTGCTGTTGGGGTCTGGTCCGCCGCCCTCTTTTACTGCAACTGATAATTCACGTCCGATTTTAGTAAAGACTTTTGCCTTTGCGCCATCGGTTTTCTCTTTTTTGCGCTTAATATTATTCCATTTTGAATGGCCTGACATGTTCTTCGCAGCCTCCCGACTAATAATTTGAAATAGTTACGTTATATTATAACATAATCAAAATGTGATATCAACACTTTGTCTCTTCCTTGACTCATTTCTGTTATTTTTACATTTGTCTTTTAGATAAGATTTTGTTCATTTTATTTTATATTTTAGCATATTTGACTTTTTCACTCAAGGGGGTGTTCCTTTTTTTATTAGATACTTGACAGTTATTTCACAGTGGCATAGAATGATTCTGATTTGTTCCAAACGACTCTAATTAGATAAAAAATTATACATGAAAAAATGCTGAAAAAAACGCTTTTTCGATTTTAGAAAAAGAAAGGTAGTATTTATGAAAATTGGCCTCGATGTCGGCTCTACAACAATAAAATGCGTTGTTTTAGACGATCAAAATAAAATAATTTATCAATCCTACGAACGGCATTATTCCCAGATTACAGAAAAGATGACCGAGCTTCTTACAAAAGTAAGAGATACCATCTTAAAAGGAAGTCCAGCCCAACTCACCGTCTCCGGCTCTGCTGGAATGGGAATCTCACAAACCTGTAATCTTCCTTTCGTACAGGAGGTCTATGCCACCCGTATTGCCACTGGAAAGCTTCTTCCAAAGACCGACTGTATTATTGAACTCGGCGGAGAAGATGCAAAGATTCTGTTTCTGACCGGCGGCATGGAAATACGGATGAACGGTTCCTGTGCAGGAGGTACGGGTGCGTTTATTGACCAGATGGCAACCTTATTAAACATTTCCTTGGACGAGATGGATCAGCTCTCTGCTCAATATGAAAAAATTTATACAATCGCATCCCGCTGCGGCGTTTTCGCAAAAAGCGACATTCAGCCGCTGCTCAATCAAGGTGCGCGGAAAAGTGACCTTTGTGCCAGCATTTTTGCGGCTGTTGCCAACCAGACGATTGCCGGCCTTGCACAAGGGCGCCCGATTGCCGGAAATGTGCTTTACCTTGGAGGTCCGCTGACTTTTCTATCCGGATTACGGCGCGCTTTCGATACCGCGCTGAGAACAACCGGAACCTGTCCGGAAAACAGTCTATACTTTGTTGCGCTTGGCGCTGCTTACAGCAGTGAAATCGAAACAGACTTAGATACAGCACTCAAAAATATCAAGCAATACGGATCCAGTGGAAATTTCCGCAGTATTCCCCCTCTCTTTAAAGACAAAGAAGAATATCAGGAGTTTTTGGAACGTCACAATTCCTGCAAAGCGCCCAGAGGAGATCTTCTCACATATGACGGCCCTGCATTTTTAGGGGTTGATGCCGGTTCTACAACCATTAAAGCGGTGCTTCTCGGCAAAGACGGTGAAATTCTTGACAGCACCTACCAAAGTAATAGTGGAAATCCGGTTCCGGTCGTACGGGAATATCTGCTCTCTCTTTATCAAAAGAAGCCGGATTTAAAGATTGTCTCCAGCGCTGTAACCGGCTACGGCGAGGAGCTGCTCAAAAACGCTTTTGGACTCGACTACGGCATTGTAGAAACCATTGCACATTTTACAGCCGCCAAATGCTTTATGCCCGATGTTGACTTTGTCATTGATATCGGCGGTCAGGACATGAAATGCTTTAAAATTCGCCGTGGGGCAATTGATAATATCTTCTTAAATGAAGCCTGCTCTTCTGGCTGCGGTTCTTTCCTGCAAACCTTTGCCAATACTCTCGGTTATAAAATCGCTGATTTCGCAAAATTGGGCCTTTTTGCAAAACATCCTGTTGATTTGGGAAGCCGCTGCACGGTTTTCATGAACAGTCAGGTCAAACAAGCTCAAAAAGATGGCGCAACCACAGCGGATATTTCTGCCGGACTATCCGTAAGTGTTGTAAAAAATGCAATCTATAAAGTAATTCGTGCTGCCTCTGCTGAAGAGCTGGGCCGCAAAATCGTCGTTCAGGGAGGTACTTTCCTCAATGATGCCGTTTTAAGAGTCTTCGAAAACGAATTGGGCGTTGAAGTCGTCCGCCCTGATATTTCCGGACTAATGGGAGCCTATGGCGCTGCAATCTATGCAATCAAGAAGCAAAAAAAATCACCGCATCAAACTTCTTTGATTTCTCTCGCAGAACTAAACGATTTCAAACACGAAGTCAAAGTGACAAACTGTGGAATGTGCAGTAATCACTGCCGTTTGACCATCAATATCTTTGGCAATAACCGCCGCTTCATTGGCGGAAATCGCTGTGAGCGTCCGATAACCAAGAAAAGCGGGAGTGACGATTTAGATCTTTATGCTTATAAGCTTAAAAAGCTTCGCAGCTATGCACCAGTTCCCGGTCCACGCGGAAAAATTGGGATTCCGATGGGACTTAACTTTTACGAATTGCTGCCTTTCTGGCATGCTTTCTTTACCACGCTGGGATTCGAAGTTGTACTCTCTCCCCTTTCAAGCAGAGAACTATATATCCGTGGCCAAAGCACCATTCCCAGTGACACCGTCTGCTTCCCTGCAAAGCTGACCCACGGGCATGTTCTGAGTCTGCTTGATCAGGGAATTGATCATATCTTTTATCCCTGCATGAGTTATAATTTTGATGAAAAACTCGGCGACAACCATTATAATTGTCCTGTCGTCGCCTATTATCCGGAAGTCATTAATGCCAACACCGTCGCGCTTCAGGGAAAAACTTTTATCCATGACTATGTCGGAATTCATAGAAGACATGATTTCCCCAAAAAGATGCATAAAATCCTTGAAAAATATTATTCTGGAATTACTCTGCAGGAAGTCAAAAAAGCTTCTGATGCCGCCTACGACGCTTATAATGCTTATCTTTCCGATATTCGCGAAAAAGGAAACGAAATCATCAAAGAAGCGCGCAAAGAGAAAAAGCCGATCATTGTATTAAGTGGACGCCCCTATCACCTCGATCCCGAAATCAATCACGGAATCGATAAATTAATTATTTCTCTTGGAGCTGCCGTCATCAGCGAAGACGTCGTTAGCTGCCTAGTCAAGCGCTTTCATACCGGCGTTCTAAATCAGTGGACTTATCATGCCAGACTTTATGCTGCCGCTAAATACGTTAGCTCACAGAAAGATATGAATCTGGTTCAGTTGGTCTCCTTTGGCTGCGGCGTAGATGCCATCACAACGGATGAAGTCCGCAGCATTCTGGAAGCAAACGATAAGATTTATACGCAGATCAAAATTGACGAAATTACAAATTTGGGCGCCGTAAAAATTAGGCTTCGCAGCCTTTTTGCCGCCCTCGACCAGTGAGGCTTTATCATGGCAGAACTGAAATATACTGATACCGGACGTTTGCTCTTTACAAAAGAGATGAAAAAAGATTATACCCTTCTTTGTCCGATGATGCTTCCCATTCATTTTTCTCTTTTCATAGATGTTTTCCGCAACTGTGGATATAAGGTGGAATTGCTGCAAAATGACGGGCCTGCGATTGTCCAGGAAGGGCTCAAATACGTTCACAACGATACCTGTTACCCGGCACTTCTTGTAATCGGACAATTTATAGACGCTCTTCACTCTGGAAAATATGATCTCGATCACACCGCCCTGATCATTACTCAGACCGGCGGCGGCTGCCGTGCAAGCAATTATATTCACTTGCTGCGCAAAGCGCTTCATAAAGCTGGGATGGATCAGATCCCAGTCGTGAGCTTAAACCTTTCCCGTTTGGAATCCAATCCCGGTTTTTCCATTACTCTGAGTATGCTGCGAAAAGTAATCGCTGCCATCGCCTATGGAGATGCTCTGATGGCACTACGCAACCAAATCAAGCCTTACGAAACACATGTTGGTGACAGTGAGGCGCTCGTAAAAGATTGGGTCGACGAACTTTGTTCCCAGTTTAAACGTGGGAAAGGATTAGGCTTAAAAGCAGAAAAAGAAAATCTGCTGAAAATTGTTCATGATTTTGCTAAAATTCCAACCCAGGCGGTCCAAAAAATTCGGGTCGGTATCGTTGGAGAAATCTACGTAAAATATGCAGCCTTTGCAAATAACCATCTCGAGGATTTTCTCTTTGATCAAGGCTGCGAAGTAAATGTTCCGGGTCTTTTGAATTTTGCAATTTTTAAGGTTGATAACCGTTTGGAAGACATCAAACTTTATGGAGGAAATCCATTTAAATTTGGCGCGGTCAGCGTTTTATTTGATTATCTCACGAAAATGCAGAATATTTTGACAGAGGCTTTTCAAAGCGAGCCAAAATTTGAAGTGCCCACCCCATATGCTAAAGTAAAAGAATTAACAAACGGCGTGATTGGTTATGGGGATAAGATGGGCGAAGGGTGGCTCTTGACCGGCGAAATGCTGGAACTCTGCGAAACAGGCTATGAAAATATCGTCTGCGCGCAGCCTTTCGGCTGTCTTCCCAATCATATCTGCGGAAAAGGAATGATTCACCGAATCAAAACCCTGCGGCCAGAAAGCAACATTGTCCCGATCGATTACGATCCTAGTGCAACCATGGTCAATCAAGAAAACCGTATCAAGTTAATGCTGGCGGTCGCTCGTGAAAACCTGCAGAAAAAAGCAGTGCAATCTGACAAAAAAGATTAAAATTAAACAAAAGTCTCCTGCCATAGTTGCTTTTTTGCTAAATTTGTTGATAATAAAAGTAACTTCTAGAAAGGCAGGAGATTTTTTATGAAAAAATTCATTCAGGAGTTTAAAGAATTCTCTATGCGCGGCAACGTCATGGATATGGCTGTCGGCGTTGTAATGGGCACTGCTTTCAGTGCAATTGTCACTTCCCTTGTAAAAGACATCATTATGCCCCTCATTGGACTTTTAACCGGAGGCCTTGATTTTTCCAATCTTTCTGTCACCTTACTTGGAAAAGCCGTACTGACTTATGGTTCTTTTATTCAGAGTGTCTTTAACTTTTTGATGATTTCTCTTTCGATTTTCCTAATGGTGAAATTCGCAAACAAGGTTAGCAGTCTTCGTCAGAAACAAAATGAGCAAAAAGAAAAAGTTTTAGAACCTTCAAAAGAAGAACTGCTTTTAACCGAAATTCGTGATCTATTAAAAAGCCAATCAGAAAAATAAAAGATCCGGCTTTCTCTTTTGAGAAGGCCGGATCTTTTATTTACATGTTAGTTGACTCAGCGATCCCACTTTTCACAAAGTTTTATGAGTTCATTTGTAAACCGAGTCAAATCTTTATTGGCCCCTCCCTCATTATGCCGAATGACGTCTTCCAGGCGATGCTGAGCCGCCACCAACCGCGCATAAATAGGAGAAGGTTGTTTGCCGGAAAGTGCCACCTTTTTGGGATGCAGAACTTGCGCTTCCATTCCGTAATCCAATATACGATCCGAAAGCAAATCATAGCAGGCATTAAAATTTGGCGCATAGGCATCGAATCCATAATGCTTCAGTTCTTCCGTAAATCCTTCACAGCATTTCTGCTCTCCATGAACAACAAAGACCTTTTTAGGCGTCGGTTGATAAGCTTTAATCCAACGTAAAAGTCCAGTATGATCTGCATGTCCTGACAGCATCCGAAAATTAAAGATATGCGCTTTCACCGCAATCTGTTCACCAAATAGTTTTACAGAATCAATTCCGTCCAAAAGGATTCTTCCAAGGGTTCCGTTCGCCTGAAACCCAACAAAGATAATGGAACACTCCGGCCGCCAGAGATTGTGCTTTAAATGATGGCGAATTCTTCCTGCTTCACACATACCGCTCGAAGAAAGAATTACTTTTGGAACGCCGTCCGTATTGAGTGCTTTGGATTCCTCCACACTTTCTGTCATATTCAGGTTTGGAAAAGAAATCGGTTCAAAGCCCTGATCAATTAATTTGGCAGTCTCCTCATCTGCATAACCGTGGAGATCTCCGCTATATATTTTGGTGGCTTCAGTTGCAAGAGGAGAATCCACATAAACCGGAAAATTTGGATTTTTAGGCGTCAGATGACGTTCTTTGATCTCCCGTATCGCATAAAGCAGCTCCTGCGTACGTCCTACCGCAAAGGATGGAATCACTACATTCCCGTGATTTGACAGAGTATTATCAATAATATCGGCAAAAGCCTTGGTATAATCATCTATATGCTCATGTTCCCGATCTCCATAAGTGGATTCCATAATCACATAATCTGCTTCGGTAATGTAGGTTGGATTTTTAATAATTGGAATATTGATGTTCCCAATATCACCTGAAAATACAATCTTTTTTGTGATATTATTTTCCGTAGCCCAAACTTCAATGCTGGAACTGCCTAAAAGATGTCCTGCATCTACAAAACGAATTTTTACTCCTTCACAGAGATCAATCATCTCATCGTACGAATACGGAGTAAGATACTTTAGGGTATCTTCTGCATCCTTTACGGTATAAAGCGGCTCCACAGGGGCTTTACCTGCACGTTTTCCTTTACGGGATTCATATTCCGCATCCATTTCCTGAATATGCGCACTATCTCGCAGCATGATAGAAAGGAGCTCACACGTTTTCCCCGTTGCACAAATTTTCCCTTGAAAGCCCTGCTTAACCAAAAGCGGCAGTCGGCCTGAATGATCAATATGGGCATGGGTAACAAGAACATAATCTACTTTATTTGCAGCAAACGGCAATTTTGCATTATCTGTTACATCGGCTCCCTGCTGCAGTCCGCAGTCAATCAAAATGGTCTTGTCCCCCACTGTAAGGCAATGACAGCTGCCTGTTACCTCTTTATCAGCACCGTAAAAATTCAACTTCATCTTATTTATCACTCCTTATCATTCAAAATCGAGTTCTATCGGACAGTGATCGCTCCCCATGACTTCACTGAGAATTTCACTCTTCTGAACATGTGAAAAAAAGCGCTCAGACACTAAGAAATAATCAATGCGCCATCCTGCATTATGGTTTCGTGCATGGAATCGATAGCTCCACCAGCTATATGCACCGGTTTCTTCCGGATGAATTCGCCGAAATGTATCCACGAATCCACTCTCAAGAAGCTGCGTAAATTTTTCCCTCTCCTGATCTGAAAATCCCGCATGACCTTGATTTGTCTTTGGATTTTTTAGGTCGATTTCCTCATGCGCTACATTCATATCGCCGCAGACAATTACCGGCTTTTTTTGATCCAGCTTCATTAAATAAGTACGAAACGCATCTTCCCATTCCATTCTATAGGACAAGCGCTTTAATTCGTCTTGAGAATTCGGCGTATAAACAGTTACCAAATAATATTCCGGATATTCCAGGGTTATTGAACGCCCCTCCCCTATATGGTCAGGATCATCAATGTCCTGCTGAACGCTGATCGGCAAATTTTTCGTAAAAATTGCGGTACCGGAATATCCTTTTCTGAAGGCGGAATTCCAATAACGTGTATATCCAGGTAATTCGAAATCTGCTTGTTCCGGCTGCATCTTCGTCTCCTGCAAACAAATCGTATCTGCATTCGATTCTTTCAAAAATTCCAGAAATCCTTTTTGCAGGCAAGCGCGCAAACCATTTACATTCCAGGAAAGAAACTTCATTTAGCACCTCCACAAATTGCTTCCTTTTTGTTTTTAATTATATCATATTTTGTGTGAATCTACTATAATTTTTTTATTTTTGTTTTTAAGCAGAAAAATTAAAGCAAGTCAGCATAAATAAAAGTGACCCTTGCTGTAAAAGCAAGGGTCACTTAGAATCATAGATCCTGAAGATCAGCTTCGGGCATATCATTTTCAAGATTATCCCTTCCGAGATCGGTATCAATTACCGGATAAATATCTTTACGAATAGGACGGTCTGTTTTTCGGATTTCGTGTTCCTTTCGTACCACATGGGGTTCTTTATCTGGAATAGGGTCACCAAAAGTATGATCTGGTTGTCCATCAAATTTGCTCATAAAATCACCTCAAAACTAGAATGTACAAACCGATAAAATTTATCCGTTAACTTGTAAAAATGAAGAAATAGGAAAGTTCTTATTTATCTTGGAAAAATCCGAAAAATCAAAGTTAAAAACAACATTAAATCAAAAAAAACCGCCCCCGTTAAGGGACGGCTTTCAAAAGACTAAAATTTATCTTTTATTGCTAAAGCATTCACTGCAGTAAACAGGGCGATCGTCGCGCGGCTGGAAAGGAACCTTGCAAGGTCTTCCACAGGAAGCACAGACAGCATCATACATCTGGCGCTCTCCGCGTCCACCGTTTGAATTTTGTCTGCGTGCTTTGCGGCATTCAGGGCAACGCTGGGGCTCATTAGTAAAGCCTTTCTCAGCAAAAAACTCCTGCTCTCCAGCAGTAAAGGTGAAATTCTGACCGCAATCCTTGCAGACGAGGGTTTTGTCTTGATACATATAATACCTCTTAAATTATGATAGTTCACCGTTTGGTGACTTATTTAGTATATCCTCTAATTATCTAAAAGTCAATTAAAATAAAATAAATTATATGGAATTCCTTGAGAATTTTTTTTAAAATTGGAAAAAGTGGATTTTTACTTACTTTTTATGTGAAAGTGAATTATTTAAGTTTATATCATTCGTGAAAAAGGATTGCTTTTCTTGTGTGCAACACACAATTTTCTGAAGATTTCCATATAATTTGAATGGGTAAAATTTATTTAAAGGAGTCGACGACATTATGAATAGATGTTTTCACCCGACGAGTGAAACATTAAAAGATTATGGCCCTAATCCATATGTGATCAATATCGAAGCAGCTACTAAACAAAATAATAACTATCGTACTGCATTATGGACGGGCAATTATCTACAAACGACCTTAATGAGCATTCCAGTCAATGGAGACATCGGATTGGAAATGCACCCTGATACAGACCAGTTTCTGCGAATTGAGTGTGGCCGCGGAATCGCAAAAATGGGACGCAATAAAAATGATTTAAATTTTCAGAAAAATGTTTCTTCTGGATATGCAATATTTGTTCCGGCAGGCACCTGGCATAATTTAATTAACACCGGAAATGTTCCATTAAAATTATATTCCATTTATGCGCCACCACATCATCCGCATGGAACAGTGCACAAAACAAAAAAAGATGCGCTTGCTACAGAGAAATAAAATTTACAGCGTCCTCCGCTTTGGCGGTCGACGCTGTTTTTATATCCAATAAATCACGAAAGAATTTCTAAAAATATATTTCATGCAAAAATGTACCCTTTTTGGTTATGATAAGAGCAAAGATTATTTTATCTTTCATAATTTCGAAAGAAGGCGTAAAAGTGAAAAATATAGGAAATGTAGGCCGAGCGATACGGGCAGTCCTTGCTGTAACTCTGTTTAGTCTGTTCTTTTCACTTCCTAAAAATAAAAAATGGTTTAGTCTGTTCGGATTTATACCATTGGCCACTGCTATTTCCGGGGTATGTCCCCTGTATTCTTTCCTTCATATTTCCACAAGAAAATAATAAACAGCAATAAATTGGTTTCATTCTTTTGACGACTCTTGAGTCGTCATTTTTTATATTTCTTTATTTTAATCTACCTTATATCAACTTTCAATATTTTATTTGTTTCTTTTAAGAATAAATTCATATAATTTTGTTAAAAAAATGTATTTAATTACAATTTAGCTGTGCATATAATTGTGTTGGAGATGAAAATATGGGAAAAGATAAAAAATATATAAAGTTCAAAAAGAAATATAAGAAAAAATATAAAAAGAAAGAACAAAAAAGATTAAAATCACTAATAATATCTACCAATAATATTGTTGATAACTTAAATTTAATCTACGCCAAAATAGAGCAGCTAAAAGAAGAATTAAACAATGAAAAGAAATAACTTATAGGCAGTTACATGAAAAAGATACCACCAGCCATCCGAAAAAATGATAGTTGGTGGTACCTTTTTAATGCGTAAATTTTTTTGCTGCAGATATATAAGAGTGCTCGTTAGAACGAATTTCTTAGCAAAACAAGATTTTATTGTAAGGGAGAAAGGTCAGTACATTTTGCAGATTTTAGTTCATACACAATATCAGCCTGATGGGCCACCTCAGGTGAATGGGTAACGATAATAACGCATTTATTTTCTTCTCGAGCAAGGCGAAGAAAAATATTCATTACTGCATCCTGTGTTTCTCCGTCAAGATTTCCAGTAGGCTCATCAGCTAACAAAATATCTGGATTGTAAGATAGTGCTCGTGCAATGGCAACGCGCTGCTGTTCGCCACCGGAAAGCTTCAGTACTCGACGATTGGCCTTTACTTCGTCTAACTCCACTTTATCTAATAAATTCATCGCTACTTCACATCGGTCTTTGATCTTCATACCCGAGATATCCATAGACAATTCCACATTTTCTACAGCAGTCAGTTGCGGAAGAAGATTGAATCCCTGAAACACAACGCCTACATATTTGCTGCGATAATGATAACGGTCAATGGTGGTAATGTCTTTGTCCTGAAAAAGGATCGTGCCGCTCGTAGGCTTGGCCAACCCAGACAACAGAGACAGCAAAGTAGTTTTTCCAGCGCCAGACTTTCCCATAATAGCGTATACTTTTCCTTGTTCAAATGTATAGGTAATATCCTTAAGAATAGGATGTATTCCGTCGTAGGAATAGCTGAGATTTTTCAGCTCCAATATGCTCATAATAATCTCCTCCTTTATGTCCGGTTGGTAAGAATTTTCAACGGCTCATAGCGCAATATGAAAATTACGGCGACAAGGCTGGAAATCAAAGTGAGCAATACGCCGATTCCCAAAAGCTCTACAACAACGGTCATATCAGTAGCTGATTGTACACTGCTGATATAATTAGTAACCGATTTTCCAGTTTGTCCGGAAAAACCAGAAGGAGAAGCCATTGTCCCTTCGCCGGCTGTATTGGCAGAAGTGCCTCCCTGCCCATTTTCCATTTGTCTGCCGCGGCCAAAGTTTTGCTCTACACGACTTGACTGAGTCTGTTGGGAAGCAACCTGTGATGCCAACAGTGAATTGGTAACGGGAACCGAAATGGCTGCTCCTACAGCGGTTCCGATGATAATAGAAACCAAAGTCACTGTAAATAACTCGGTTACAAATTGTAGAGCTACCTTGCCTTTCTTCATACCAATGGCTGTCAGCACCCCAACCTCGTACTTGCGTTCATGGATATTAAAAATATTAAGTACAATCAGAACAACTCCGCCAACCAGTAGCACGATCAAAAGAAAAATGCCAGCAAATTTGCTGAGGTTTTTCAGCGGTACCAGACTCTGTTCATAATTGTTTAGATCGGTTGAGGAAACCGAATAGTCATCTGATAATCCCATATCTTTTACTTCGTTTTGAAAAGATTCATAGGCTGACACATCGTTAAATACATAGGTGCCAGAGGTTTTAGTACGTAATGCAGTGGTAGAAGTAACTCCAGTATCCTGGTTTGTAGAGGTTTTCGCCGCTGATGTTGATTGAGCAACAATATTATTCATAGTTCCGGTGCTAATAATAATCAAATTCGCCGGATCGCTGGAAGTAGAAAATTGCATCATAGTGTTGGTAGATTCCGTATTACTGTTGTGATAGATACCTATGATAGTAAATGTATAGGTTTCCCCGTCGTTGTTTGGATTGGTAATCGTGATGGTATTCCCTACAGATAAATTATTGAGGGATGCTAATTCATCTGAAATTAAACAAGTATTGTCCGCAGCTGTCAAATCAATCATGGAGCCATCCGTAATAGAACTATTATTCTCTTGAAAGTTTGTCATCGCGCTTTCGCTGCTGTATGCGGTAAGGGAAAAGTTCCCCTGTGTACCCATCCCCTCCGGGATATTCCCACTCATTCCTTTTCCTTCGCGGATACTCTGACGATCTTCTGTTGAGGCGGATGCGGAGGAATCACTTGAATTTTTGGAAGATGAAGTATCCACGGGTTCAAAAGAATTGTTGTTTGCGTTGACTGTGCTGGAAATGGTGTAATAGAAACTTGAGACGGATGGTGCGGACGCATAAGTCTTTAGCTCATCGAGCGTCGGTCCTTGAAGTGATGACAGCTTCGAGCGAATATCTTCACTCGAAGTGCTACCAGAAGATGTGGCGCTTTGGGTATTCTGGAATAAGGACTCACGGTTAACAGAAATTTGCCCGGTGATTTTTAAATTATCCAAACTTTGGGATTCTACTTTAGATGCTGCTTGTCGAATCGACAAAGCCACACAGCTGGAAATAGCAATCACGAACACAATAATTCCAACTAAAATATTGCGGCCTTTAGAGCGTGCAATGTTCCGCAGCGCATTGCGAACAATATACATATTTTCATCTCGCCTTTCAGGCGCGGACAAATATCATTCATCCGCATTTTTTATTTGAAAATAGTGTACGGTTGCTTTGTGGTGCTCTCGTGAGAAAGTTATGAACTTTAGGTGAACCTAAGCAAACGACATTTGTGCTCTTGATATCTAAAAAGGACAGAAAAAACAAAACGCCGCAATAAATATTGTAATCTAAAAATTTTTACTGGCATTTTTGATAGAATAGCTTTAAAATATTCAAAATTTAATGTTTGAATCCCTATAAAATGGTATCAGAAAAACCGCATCAAAAATCCTGTATTGGCTTTTTGATGCGGTTTTTGGCTCTTAAAGTCCGTGTTGTTTTTCAATTTCAATAAAGATATAGGTCTCAGAGTAGGCATAAAATAATACACATAAACTGCTTGCAGGCTAATCTACTCTCTTGATAAAATTTTGGTTGCATGCTAATATGAAGTCAGCTTCACATGAAGCATGCTTCATATAAGTGAAAGGAAGTTCCACATGAAAACACGAGTAAAAGAACTTCGCACTTCAGCCGAGTTAACCCAACAGCAGTTAGCTAGCTTGGTCCATGTTTCTTCACGCACCATTATTTCTATTGAAACAGGAAAGTATAGTCCTTCCCTTCTGTTGGCATATCGGATAGCGCAAATCTTTGGGGTCACCGTAGAAGATTTATGCTGTTTAAAAGAAAATAAGGAGTTCGAAGATAAACAATATGAAAATTTATAACAAAAAATCTTTCATTTCAGGAATAACTTCATTTCTTTTAAGCTTAGCACTGTTATTGTGCTGTATTTTTAAAACATTTGATATTAAGTCAATTTTATTAATGATCGCATTGTTTCTCTTCGGAATGGATGAAATACGGAGAAGTACATCGTATCAAATGTCAAAGCAAGATAAGGTTGATGATCTGGATGAAAGGAATCATTTGATTCGATTGAAGTCGAAAAGCAATGCATTTAATGTTACACAGATAGTCTGTTTTATCTTGATGATTGCTTTTATGTTTCTGGGTACTATCGCAAAAGAACCATTTCTTACTTACGCTGGAGTTGGTCTGAACTTTGGTTTCAACATTTCGATGATAACTGAGATTATCTCTAGTATTTATTATGAAAAGCACACTTAAAGGAGGACAAATTTTATGTCTGAAAAAAGAGATCTGCCGAAAATAAAAAGTCAAAGTAACTTTGTGTATGGCTGTATAAGTACCATTCTTGCCATTGTTTGTTTGGTGGGATTGTTCATAAAATTCGAGTGGCGCTTTCTGATTGCTGGAGTTTTTCTAATTGTCGTGACCACAATAAACTATTCCCTTGCCTTTTCACGAAAAGGAGCTTTGGAACATCTTGCAGACAGCACTGACGAACGGGATATCTACATAACGATGAAAAGCAGTCGATTGACACTAAAATTATTGAATTACATTCTATGCGCAGGTTGTTTTATCTGCTTAGCTTTGTATGGAGTATTTAAAACACAGATTTTTCTTATCGTTTCACTAACTTTATGTGTTGTGCTTTGTATATTATTTATTGTTGCGCTGCTTGTTAATATTCATTACGAAAAACATAGCTAAAACATCATTGTTATTAGATCAAAGATCGAATCCATAACAAAAAAGAAAGTTTTCCCGGTGGACTTATTTCTCATTTATAACATAATGCAAAATATATTTAGACTCACGTATTTTTAATTTTTATCATTATTGTGCGTGTTTCTTCATGAAAGAATGATATAAGAAAAACCGCATCAAAAAGCCTTATATTGGCTTTCCAATGCGGTTTTTCGGCTCTTAAAATCTGGTCGAGGTGACTGGATTCGAACCAGCGGCCTCTACGTCCCGAACGTAGCGCTCTACCAAGCTGAGCCACACCTCGAAAAAGATAGCCCCAAAAACTCTGGGGCTCTTTGGCTGCGGAAGAAGGATTCGAACCCTCACAAACAGAGTCAGAGTCTGTCGTGCTACCTTTACACAATTCCGCAATATTTACTGGAAACAGCGATATTTATTATACCAAATACTAGAAGAATGTCAAGAGGTTTCTCGATATTTTTTGCGTTTTTATTACAATTACACTGATTCTATTTTAAAATCAACAAACAAAAAAGGCTTGCTAACGATGTTTAGCAAGCCTTTTTATGATCAATCGGATTCTTTTGAATCTGCTACTTTTCCTAAAGGACAAACTTCAAACAAACGATCAAAATAACCACCATCATGTAAAGATAAAAATTGATCTCCGGCGACAATAATATGATCCGCCAAAGTTACTTCCACTGTACGGAGCGCATCACGCACCGCCTCCGTTACCTGCAAATCCTCTTTTGAGGGCAAAATTGCTCCGCTGGGATGATTATGCGCAAGAATTGCAAACACCGCATCATACTGCACAGCCATTTTTACAAGAGGTTTCATATAAATTGCCGATGCAGTTACGCTGCCTTTTGTCAAAATTCCACACCAGCGCATTCGTTGATTACTGTCTAGCAGCATCATCTGCACGCATTCTTCCTTCATGCCCTGAAAACGATTTAAGAAAAGGCGCCCGGCTTCCGCATAATTATAAATTCTAGGTGCCTTGGAAGCACTAATCTGATAACAACGATAAAAATCGGGAAGTTGTTTAAAGAAAGTAATCGCTACTTCTCCGATTCCTTTTACCTTACGCAGTTCCTGCTCCGGAGCATCTAACACGCCGGAAAGAGAACCGAAACGTTCCAAAAGGCGATGAGAAAGTGCATTGGTATCGCTGCAGCGCTCACAATAAAAGAGCATCATTTCCAATACTTCATGCTCTGCGAAACCTTCAATGCCTTCTTTACGATACCGCTCCCGCATTCGTTCCCGATGGCCTGCATGAGGGTTCTTAGGAGATGTTTTCCCTGTCATTTCATTTTCCGGCTGCCCGGTTTAACAGGTTCACCGGCTCCCTCCTTACAAAGCGGACAATCTTCCGGCGCCCAGTTTGGCAAATCCAACTGCAAAGCACTGGCAACAACCGGCAATGGAGAAGTACCCTTACTACGATCCACCACACAGGCAATTCCCAAAACAATCCCACCATGATCTTCAATAATTTTCGCCGTCTCCAAACTGGATTTTCCGGTCGTTACAACATCTTCCATGATGAGGCAGCGTTCTCCTTCATGAATTTCAAAGCCGCGACGCAGCGTCATGATATTATCGACACGCTCGGTAAAAATGGCACATTTTCCGATTTGACATCCAATTTCATACGCATAGACAATTCCACCCATGGCAGGTCCGACTACGACATCCACATTCATCTTTTTGAGCTTCTCTGCAACGGGCGCCAAAACTTCAGCTGCTTTTGCCGGATATTGCTGCAGTTTTGCCATCTGGCAGTACGCATTCGAATGTCTACCGGAAGATAAGAGAAAATGTCCCTCTAGAAAGGCGCCGGTCTCTTTTAATATCTCTGTGATCTGTGCCTCTGTAATCATACGCTTATACGCTCCTTTATTCGATTTCTGTTTCTGATTTTTCATTATATCCTACTTTCTCCCTTTTGAAAAGTTTTTTCCTCATTTTATCCTTTTTCTTATTTTTCTCATGTGGTATGATAAAAGAGTATTTTTACAAAAATATTTCTGTCGATCAATATCGAGGAGGAAATTCATGAAAAGCGTCACCATTCAGAAAAACGATGCAGAACAACGGCTAGACAAATTTTTGACCAAAACTTATCCAAATCTGCCGCAGTCCATGCTTTATAAAAGTATTCGAAAAAAGGATATCAAACTCAATCGAAAGCGATGTGAAATCAGCACCCGTCTAAAAGAAGGAGATGTGCTGGAAATGTATCTGAAAGATGAATTTTTCCAGCAATCAGAACAGCCTTTTGATTTTTTGAAAGCTCCAGATAAACTAAAGATTCTTTATGAAGACCAAAATCTAATGCTGCTCGATAAAAAGCCAGGTCTGATCGTACACCCAGACGAACATTATCATTTTGATTCTCTGATCGCCCGCGTACAGCATCATCTCTATGCTACCGGCGAATATGACCCAAGAGGAGAAAACTCCTTCGCGCCCGCTTTAATTAATCGAATCGACCGAAATACCGGCGGCATCGTAATGGCTGCTAAAAATTCAGAATCACTGCGTATCATGAATCAAAAAGTAAAAGATCGGGAATTGACGAAACTATATTTATGCCTTGTTTATGGCCATATGAAGAAAAAAGAGGATACCCTGGAAGGATATCTGCAAAAGAACGAATCTCAGAATCGCGTCTACATCAGCAATAAGCCGCTCCCAGAAGGGAAAATGATTCGTACCCGCTACCGAGTGCTGGACGAAGCCCCGGATGTTTCACTTTTGGAAGTGGAACTTCTAACCGGCCGTACCCATCAAATTCGTGCTCACCTTGCAAGCATTGGTCATCCATTGATTGGAGATGGAAAATACGGCACCAACACAATCAACAAACGGTTTGGACTTCCCTATCAGGCTCTTTATTCTTATAAACTCCGATTCGATTTTTCAACAGATGCCAGCATTCTGAATTCTCTAAATGGACAAGAATTTACAGCTTCGGAAATTTGGTTTCTTCAAGACTTTGAACACTGGAAAAAAGGAAAGAAACTCTAAGAAAACAATCAAAAAGGGCTGATTTAAAATCAGCCCTTTTTATTGTTTTCACGTTTTTAACGATTAAAAGCCAAATGGCTCCGTTTTAGCGCCGAACGAATCGCCTCAAAAAGCGGAATCGCTACAACATCGGCAATCGCTGCATTTACAAGTGTTACCGCTACTTTTACACCCATAATATACTTAATTGCATCTTCCGGATTTCCAAGCAGAATTGCTTCCAGCCAACCATGCCCTAAATACAACAGGCACTGCGCAAGAGATCCAACGATCGCTGCCGGAATAATTCGTTTTAAAGTCGGCTTCTGATCTCCATGAACCCCCCAGGTAATTAGTCCTGTAATAAACGCCATCAAAAATTTCAATGCAAACGTAACCAAACTGGAATCCGCCCAACCGGTGAGCAAATCATAAAAGAATCCACCGATTCCTGCCGCAAATCCTCCATAAACCGGTCCAAGGACAAGGCCTGCCAAAACACAAAAGACATTTCCGAAACCGACCTGTGCTTTCGTACCCATCAAAGGAAATTTAATGCTGAGGAAAAACCCAGCCAAAACAACCGCCGCAAGCAATCCCGTAAATGCAAGATTACTGGTCATGTCTTTTCCTGTAATATTATACTGAAGATTTCTCAAGGAGATGGAAGCAATCAGCAAAAATACTGCTATCAGCCCTAACGGCAGTGCCAGCCAAAGCTGCATCATACTCCCCGCAACAGCTGCTCCAATCGCAAATAGAGCTGCCATTACATAACCAATTAAAGTCTTCTTTTGTGTTTGTGCATGTTGTTCCATGTTGTTCTCCCTCATTTCCTGTTTTGGTCCTTTACTTCTTCTTACTAGAATGGTACTATTATATTCGGCGACTGTGCTTTTAGAAAGCTACAATTATTAAAAATTTAATATGCACAGTTTGTAGGTGAAAAAATGTTTTATGACAATATGAAATTAAAGCGCAACGGAAAAGTTCCGCTATATCAGCAATTATATGATCAAATTAAGCAGGCAACGGCTAACGGAGCACTTCGTCCGGGACAAAAGCTCCCCTCTATCCGCGTTTTGTGTGAGGATCTCTCTCTGAGCCGTACTACGGTCGAAGCTGCTTATCAGCAGCTCTGTGTAGAAGGTTATCTCAAAGCAAAACCGCAAAGCGGCTATTATGTATTGGCGGCAGGCGGGCAAAGACCTGTAAAACCGCCTATCCTTTCTGATACTTCCTCTGCCCCTTTCTATCGTTACAATTTTGGTGCAGAATCAGTGGACAGTGACTGTGCCGATCTTAAAGCTTGGCGCAAGCATATTCGGGACTATCTGAACCGCCATGAAGTTTTGGTCCGTTACGGTGAGCATCAGGGAGAATTACCGCTGCGGCAAGCTCTGCGAGACTATACCTATGAAGCGCGCGGTGTGATCTGTAATACCGAACAAATCGTGATTGGTGCCGGTACACAGCCGCTTTTATATCTGCTCTGCGGACTTCTACAGGGAAAAGTTGGCGCCGTCTCCATGGAGTCTCCTGGCTTTTTACAGGCTGAACAAGTCTTTTCAGATTGTGGAATTGGTGTCATCAAACTTTCTGCAGATAAAAACGGCCCGAAAATTTCTGACCTTTATGAGAGCAGTGTTCGTCTATTATATGTAACCCCCTCCAGCCGTCCGCAATCTGGGCAACCAATTCCCCTTTTGCGTCGGCAGGAACTTCTTCAATGGGCAAAAGAGACCGATGGCTTAATTATCGAAGACGACTATAACGGAGAACTTCGCTACCGTGCCCGCCCGATCAGTGCAATGCAGGGAATGGGAAACGGCGGCAAAGTCATCTATCTCGGTTCTTTTTCAAAGCTTCTGCTTCCAAGTGTCCGAATTAGTTACATGGTACTTCCTTCCGCGCTGCTGCCCACCTACCTGGAACGAGTTGGGCATTATAATCAAACTGCTTCCCGTATTGAGCAGCTTGCTCTTTCCGATTATATTAAAAGCGGCCAGATGCAGCGTCATCTGCGGCGGCTAAGAAAAGTTTATGCACAAAAGAGTGAACTTTTACAGCAATCTTTAAAAACACAGTTTGGAGATTTTGCTGACATTTCATTACAGGAGATTCCACTCTATGCAGTGATCCGACTTAAAAACGCCCCTTCTGTTCCGCGCCTTGTAGAACTTGCGGCAGCCGAAAGCGTCCGGGTTCTTCCCGGGCAAAGCGGAACGATCCTTCTGAGTTTTGCAGGAATTCCACAAGAAGAAATTGTTCCTGCCGTAAAAGCATTAGGACGCGCATGGAACAAAATTTTGTATAAATAATCAAACGTTTTTCTTTTTAATGGATAGAAACAGCCAAAAAGAAGCTCCTTTTCCTCTTGTTATCCCGAAAAAGCCTTGATTGAAGATTTTTTTCATAGTATAATAAGTATCTATGAAATATTTTGTAAAAGAAAATGCTACAATATGTAGGCAAATAAATCAGCATGAGGAGTAAGAATAGATGATCTGCCAAAACAAATATCGCACTCACGCTTGCGGCGAAATTCTGGAATCCGAAATTGGAAAACAGGTTCGTGTTGCCGGATGGGTGGAAAACATTCGTGACCACGGCGGTGTTCAATTTTTAGATCTGCGCGACCAAAGCGGCGTTGTACAGATTGTTGTCCACGATGAAGCAATGCTCAAAGAAGTCAATAAAGAATGCAGTCTTACTGCTGGCGGAACCGTAGTTCTCCGAGATCAGGATACCATTAATCCAAAGATCCCAACCGGTACCGTAGAGATCAAAGTGGATAGTCTTACCGTCCTCGGAAAATGCCTGCCGAATCTTCCTTTTGAAGTCTCTCAGAGTCGCGACACAAAAGAAGATGTACGTTTAAAATATCGCTATCTGGATCTGCGCAATCCAAAAGTGCACGACAACATTATTCTGCGCAGTAAAATCATTTCCTATCTTCGTCAGCGAATGACAGAACTGGGATTTTTGGAACTGCAGACGCCGATTCTCTCCGCCTCTTCTCCGGAAGGTGCCCGAGATTATTTAATTCCAAGCCGTAAACATCAAGGAAAATTTTATGCGCTGCCGCAGGCTCCGCAGATTTTTAAACAGCTTTTGATGGTTTCCGGATTTGACCGGTACTTCCAAGTTGCTCCCTGCTTCCGCGATGAAGATGCGAGAGCTGACCGCTCCCCCGGAGAATTTTATCAGCTTGATTTTGAAATGGCTTTTGCCACTCAGGAAGATGTCTTTAAAGTAGCTGAGGATGTTCTCTATCCTACTTTCTGCAAATTCGGCAATGGAAAAACAGTCTCCCCTGCTCCTTTTAAGCGGATTCCCTATGAAGAAAGCATGCTGCGCTACGGTACAGACAAGCCTGACCTGCGCAATCCTCTTTTGATTGTCGATCTCTCTGATCTCTTTAAAGAGACTGCCTTTAAACCATTTCGCGGCAAATGTGTACGCTCCATCACAGTTCCTGACTGCGTCAAACAGTCCCGCAGCTTTTTTGAGCAGATGCTGAAATTTGCTCTTTCTATCGGCATGAAAGGCCTTGGTTATATCGAAGCGATGGAGGATGGCTCCTTTAAAGGCCCAATCGATAAGTTTTTAACCGAAGAGCAGCGTGCAGAAATGATCAAGCGTTCCGGTCTGAAAAAGGGAGACGTTATCTTCTTTATTGCGGACGATAAAGACTTCGCTCCAAAGCTGGCAGGCCAGATTCGCACAGAGCTCGGCGAACGTCTGCATTTGATCGATGAAAGTCGCTATGAACTCTGCTATATCGTTGATTTTCCAATGTACGAAATTGACGAGGAAACCGGAAAATATATCTTCACGCACAATCCCTTCTCGATGCCGCAAGGCGGTATGGATGACCTTCTTCATAAAGCCCCGGAAGACATTCTCGCCTATCAGTACGATATTGTCTGCAATGGCGTAGAGCTTTCTTCCGGTGCCGTGCGCAATCATGATTTGGAAATTATGAAAAAAGCCTTCGAGATTGCAGGATATACCGAGGATGACCTCAAAAACAAATTCTCTTCTCTCTATAATGCGTTCCAGTATGGTGCTCCGCCGCATGCTGGAATGGCACCTGGAATCGACCGCATGGTAATGCTCTTGACCGGCGAAGATAATATTCGTGAAGTCATCGCATTCCCCATGAATTCCAATGCACAGGACGTTATGATGGGTTCTCCCAACACGGTTACCGAACAACAGCTGCGGGAGATCCACATTAAATTGCGGTAATTGTCTGAAAGGAGATTTAAAATGCGAAATTTAAACTTTAAACAGACTCTTTCTCTTGCAGTCGTAATCGTTGTTGCCTGCGTTTTGATTTTAACACTGATCAAAGGGCTGGGCTACCTTGCAATCACTTTAGTCAAACTGGCTCTGCTCTGTGCTTTAGTCGCATTCGTTATGCAGCTTATTCGGCATATCCAGGAAAAACGCGCCTCTAAATAAGAAGCATTATCAGCGGATGAACCGCATATTAAATAATCCGCCGGAACCACTTGTGCAGCCAGCATGGGAATTTTCTTTTCCCCTCTTGACTGCACAATTTTTAAACCCGGCAAAAGGAGGAACCTTATGGTCAGCCATGAAGAACTGCTAAGTCTTGCAAAGCTTGCAAAACTTTCTATTCCACCCGAAAAGCTTCAGAATCTTGCGGAAGAAATGAATTCCATCATTGATTTTGCGGATACCATTAATTCCATTCCCGCAGATCAGAACGATTTTGATAATATTAATGGTCTTTCTAATGTGTTTCGTGAAGACACCATACAGGAAAGCCTGCCGCAAGAAGAAATCCTAAAAAATGCGCAGGATCAGGACGACGGCTGTTTTCTTGTAAAGAAGCGGTCATAAGGAGGAAACAAATGGATTCTTACAGTACGATTCGAAAAATTCAGGAAGGACTCCTCCACAAGGACTATTCCTGCGAAGAACTGACCAAAAGTTATCTGGATGCAATCGAGCGCGATAACCAGATTTTAAATTCCTATGTGACTGTCACTCCGGAAGAAGCATTTTTCGCTGCAAAAAGAGTTGACCAGAAAATTGCCGCTGGGAACCCACTTTCTCCCCTAGAAGGGGTTCCGATGACCTTAAAGGACAATATCAGCACCAACAAGATTCCGACAACTTGCTGCTCTAAAATTTTGAGCGGTTACACTCCAATCTATGATGCTGCTGTCTGGGAAATTTTAAAAGCACAGAATGCTATCCTCCTCGGCAAAACCAATATGGATGAATTTGCAATGGGTTCCACCTGTGAAACAAGCTGCTACGGCGGCGCCAAGAATCCGCACGATCTAAATCGGGTCCCTGGTGGTTCTTCCGGCGGAGGTGCCAGCGCTGTTTGCGCAAATCTCGCCGCTTACGCATTGGGCAGTGATACCGGCGGTTCTATTCGGCAGCCTGCTTCGTTCTGCGGTGTTGTCGGGTTAAAACCAACCTATGGTGCCGTCTCTCGTTATGGTCTGATCGCATTTGCAAGTTCCTTTGACCAAATTGGGCCAATCGCCGGCTGTGCCGAAGATGCCGCACTAGTCTTTGATGCGATTTCATCTTATGACAAACGTGACAGCACCTGCAGCGGACGAAAAGGAGCTCCCTGTGCTGAAAGTTTAAATCAATCCATTAAAGGCATGAAAATCGGTATTCCGAAAGAATATTACGAAGGTCTGCGCCCCGGTGTTCAAAAAGCATTGGAAAATGCTCAGAAAACCTATCAGGAACTTGGCTGTGAGCTGGTTCCTCTCGCTTTACCGGAGCTTCAATATGCACTGCCTGTCTATTATATTCTGGCTTGTGCAGAGGCTTCTTCCAATCTCGGCCGCTATGATGGAATCCGTTACGGCTACAAGACGGAACATTACAATGATCTTAATGAAATGATCTGCAAGACCCGCAGTGAAGGATTCGGTGCAGAAGTTCAGCGCCGAATTTTACTCGGCACTTATGTGCTGTCTTCTGGCTACTATGATGCCTATTACAAGAAAGCACAGATTCTGCGCGGAAAAATCGTCGATGCATTTCGATCCGCCTTCCAAAAATGCGATATAATTCTTGCCCCCACTGTTCCAGTAACAGCGCTTCCCCAACATTACAGCTCAAACGCGGTCGACAACTATCGTACAGATATTTGCACTGTACCGGTTAACATTGCCGGATTACCGGGAATCAGCGTTCCCTGCGGAAAAGATGAAGACAATATGCCGGTGGGAATGCAGCTGATCGGCAGAAAATTTGAGGAGGCAACGATTTTGCGGGCCGCTCACCAATATGAAAAAGCTGTTCGTGATACCGTATTTTGCCCGGTAAAAATGGGGGTGAAAAAATGAGTCAGTACGAACTGGTTGTGGGTCTTGAAACCCATGTGGAGCTTGCCACTAAAACAAAAATCTTCTGCAGCTGTACCACTGAGTTCGGCGGAGAGCCAAACACTCACTGCTGTCCCATCTGCATTGGGCTGCCCGGTACCCTTCCAAAACTAAATCAAAAGGTTGTGGAATATGCCATCATGGCAGGCCTTTCCACCCATTGCGAAATTGCAGAAGAAAGCAAAATGGATCGTAAAAACTATGTTTATCCTGATCTGCCAAAAGCTTACCAGATTTCACAGTTCGATCAGCCGCTCTGTAAAAACGGCTATCTTGATCTCTCCGATGGACGCAGGATTCGGATTCTGCGTATCCATATCGAAGAAGATGCCGGAAAGCTCGTTCATTCCCGCGGAAATACCTATGTAGACTATAACCGCGGCGGTGTCCCTTTGATTGAAATCGTCACGGAACCGGATTTCCGTACAATTGATGAAGTTCGCGAATATGTAGAAAAGATCCAGTCTATCATGCGCTACATTGGCGTCTCTGACTGCAAAATGCAGGAAGGCTCCGTACGATGCGATGTCAATATCTCCACAAGAGAAAAAGGGTCCAAAGATCTGGGGACTCGTACCGAAATCAAAAACATGAACTCAATCAATTTTATCACGAAAGCGGTAGAATATGAATTTGCACGGCAGATTGATCTTCTGGAAGCTGGTAAAGAGGTCACACAGGAAACTCGCCGCTATGATGAAACAAATGACTGCACCGAAGGAATGCGCGGAAAAGAAGATGCACAGGATTACCGCTATTTCCGTGACCCTGATCTCGTTACGATCCATGTTTCAAAAGAAAAAATTGCCGAATTAAAAGCTCTTCTGCCCGAACCGGAAGAAGATAAATTCCATCGCTACACCGAAGAATATCAAATCAGCGAAGCGGATGCCAAAAATCTTCTCCGTTACCGTCGCTGCTGGCAATATTTTGATCAGGCTTCTGAGGGAATTCAAAATAAAAAAGCGCTCGCTTCCTGTATTTTAGGACAGATTTTTCGCCGTCTGGAAAGCGACAGTGCCAAGGAATCTTTCGAAATCAACGTTACTCCTAAAAATCTCCATGAACTAATTAAATTGTTGGACGATGGAAAGATTCGAATGAACCTTATAAAGTCCACTTTGGAAAAAATGTTGGATACCGGAAAACCTGCTACTGACTTTTTGTCAGAAAAAGATCTTGCCGGTATCAGTGATGAAGATCTACAAAAGCTTTGCAAAGAGGCAATGGAAAAGAATCCAAACGCTGTAAAAGATTATCTCGGTGGCAAAGAAAAAGCGATTAAAGCATTAGTTGGCTTTGTGATGAAATCAACCCATGGCCGTGCAGATGCTCAAAAAGCAGAAACGACTCTGGTCAATCTTTTTAAAAATTAAATAATTTTCTGATATCATTTTTATAAAGGTTTCCATCTTCCTTATCTTAGGAAGGCGGAAACCTTTTTTTCAAAATAGCACCATTCAAATAAAATTTGTATAAACTGGGGTATAAATTATTTGAAGGTGAGGCAATCATATGCAGTTTTTTGAGGCTTTTTTATTCGCTTGCTCCGCAAATCTTGATAATATGACAATTGGCATTACTTATGGAATCCGAAAAATTCGGATTCCTTTTCTGTATAATGTAATTATTGCTCTTATTTCCTGTATCGGAACCTTTCTTGCAATGACTCTTGGCAGTTTTGCAGCTCATTCTCTCGCCCCAAAATATGCACAAACGATTGGCAATCTTTTGCTGATTTTTCTCGGCCTCTATTTCTTATGGGATGGTATAAGACCGATTTCTCCCAAAGAGACATCGGCTAAAAACAAAAATGCTCAATCTCCTGCTGTTTCCCCCTCTCTCCTTTCACTTTCTCAAACTTTCCTGATCGCCTGCGCGCTAACCCTTAATAATCTGGGTATGGGAATCAGTGCCAGTATTGCAGGGCTTCCTTCCGTTTTAACCTCCTGCTGCACTTTTTTCGTGAGCATTGCCATGCTATGCCTTGGGCAATACCTCGGAAAAACCTATTTTGCTAAAATTTTAGGGCATTATGCAGAAGCAATTTCCGGCTGCATTCTGCTGATTTTGGGGCTTTGTGAATGTATTTAACACCTCTTTTCCAAAGAAGACAAATAAAAGCAGCACTCGTAATGATGATAAAAAGACAGTTCCCATAATTTATAAAACACCGAGATCCAAATTTTAAAAAATTATCGTTTAGCTCCTATTCCCTATTATTCTTATATTTTCTTTGTTTTTCCATTTGCTTTCTCTAAAAACGATTTTTTTATTAAAAATTTGACAAATCATCAGATTGTGATATAATGTAACAAAAATGTAATTGATGATTACAAAACTTACATTTATTTTAAAATCAACGATAATAAAACAGAAAGAAGGATACGATTGAAATTAAAAAGATCTGCAGCCTTACGTATTTTAACAGTCGTTTTGGCCTTCTCCGTTGTTACTGCAAACATGGCGCTTCCTGCTGTTCATGCAGAAGACAGTGCTTCTCTGCAGTCACAACAGTCTGAGCTTAGCAATCAACAAAAAGAAAATGACGATCAACTTTCTGCATTGCGGCAAAACAAAGATGACAAGACAGCTTATGCCGCCGCCTTGCAGTCACAGCTCGCTACAATCGAAGATGAAGTCAACAATTATAACAATCAGATAACAGACTTAGATTTACAGGCACAACAGGTTCAGGATGACATCGACAAAATGCAAACACAAATTGACGATGACACCAATCAATTAAAAGAGCGTTTGTGCGCACTTTACATGGGCGGAGATGCCTGTAACCTGCAAATTCTTCTCTCTTCTAAAGACCTATTGGATTTGGCTGACAAAACAGAAGCAGTCACCATGGTCACACAGCATGATACCGACTTGATTGATCGGTTGAAATCAGAAAAGCAAGAAGTTCAGGACAAAAAACAAGTTATTGATCAAAAGCGTCAGGAAGTCGCAGCTCTGAAAGACTCTGTTGATCAGAAGCAGCAACAGTTAACCTCTTCTCTGGAGGAAACCACACAATTCCTACAGAACATTGGACAGCAAGAAACTGATCTGGAAAGCAAGAGTTCTTCTTTGGACGCACAAGCTGCTAAAATTTCTGCCGCTCTCAACAGTTGGTCAGGACAGCAAGCACAAACTTCAACAAACACTTCTGCAGCTCAAACAACAACTGCCGCTTCTGGAAACAGTGGAAGCAACAATTCCGGCTCCTATAGTGGTGGTTCTTCCGATAATGGCTCTTCTAGTTCTTCTGGTTCTTCCGGAGGATCTTCTTCCTCTTTCTCCAGCGTGATTGCCAAAGCGGAATCTGCTCTTGGAAAGCCTTATGTAATGGGTGCCGCTGGACCAGATGCTTTTGACTGTTCCGGTTTGATCTGTTGGGCTTATGGAGTCTCCAGGACCACTGCACAAGGACTTTGCAATGAATGTTCTAGAATTTCTGTTTCTGAAAGACAGCCTGGCGATTTGATTTTCTTCCAAGGAACTTATAACTGTGGAGAAACTGTTACACACGTTGGCATCTACATTGGCAGCAATATGATGATCGATGCCGAAGATGGCGGTGTCTCCGAATGCTCAACAGAATCTTCTTATAATCTGCAGCATTTCTACTGCTATGGTAGACTCTAAAGAAACTACATAAAATTTTTCACCCGGATGATTTTTCATCCGGGTGTTTTTTACAAAAAAATGATAAAAGGGATTGCTACTCAAAGCGACCCCTTTTATCATTATAAATTTTTATTTTTCTTCAAGATACGAAAAAACAGGATCTAGATTTCTAAGAAAAACAGGATCATTCTGATATTGTCCATGAAAGCTAATAAAAAGCAATCCATCTTCTTTACAGAGAAACAAACGGTCATATCCCATTTTTAAAAAATCCGGATTACCAAGCTCTCCTAAAAAGTGAAGTGCCGGCGCATCTTTTTCATATTCCATCTCCGCACATGTTTTTTCTTTGCGCATCGCTTCCATAAAATCATCATCTACACGTTGTTCATGTGTAAGTGGTTTTTGCTCCGCTAGGCATTCCTCAAATGCGGAATAAAATTTTTTGACTAAATCACTATCTTTCGCAGCCGATGCAGAAGTTCCATATTGATAAAAACGAATCTTTCTAAGTTTTTGATTGGCATGTCCTGTTCTCCCCAATCCATAAAATGCAAAAAAGCATAAAATTGCTGCTACAAGCACTATTCCTAAAATTTGCTGCATAATAACCATCCTTTATTTGATTTTTCCGTGGGACTTAGTATACCACTGCTCCCTATCATTTACAAGATAATCATTGAAATAATTTGACTACATTTTTAACCTCCTGCTGCTTCTCCTGAGCCAGAAAGTCATCATAAGCATAAAACATAAAGCCATCGCATTTAGCCGCACGGCCTGCCTCTACCTGCCTCGCCATCACGTCTGTACTATTTTCCCATGCCCCACTGTCCGCATTGGAATCCGCTTTATACAGCCCCAAACCAAAATAAAGCTTTACTTGCGGTTCTGTTACTAAATTTCTCCACGTTTCAATCGCATTTTCATAGGGGAGAACCGGATGATTGAAGTTCACATAAACCTGAGGGCAAATATAATCCACATAGCCCTTTGTTTGCCCCCACGCTGCAACATCTGCTCCCATTTTCCGGTCATTCTCTAAATTCACCTGCGGTGACACTCCAAAAACAGTCTGTGCAGAAACATTTTTAATCGCCTGATATACTTCTGCCATCATCGCATTAATATTGGCTGCACGCCAATCTAAGAGAGACAGCCGGCTACCGTCGGATTGCCCACTGCAATAACTTTGATAAGCTTTTTGATCAAATTCTTCTTTGTCGGTCGGATAAAAATAATCGTCAAACTGAATCCCATCTACCGGATAATTATGAGCAATTTCTGCAGCTCCGTCTGCAATGAGCTTTCGCACCGCCGGATATGCCGGATTAAAATACTTTCCATTTTCCCAATCAACCACATAATCGGCGGTATCCTCCTTGGAACGGTAAAGATTATAAGGATTCTGTTCCGATAAAATAGAAGGCGTCTGATTCACCTGAATGCGCAGTGGATTAAGCCATGCATGGAATTTTAGTCCTTCCTCATGCGTCTTCTGAACCATATAGGCAAGTGGGTCATAACCTGGATCTACGCCCTGTGTGCTGCCGGTTAAATGTGACCATGGAAAGTATGCACTGGGATAAAGTGAGTCCGCAAACGGTCGCACATGAACAACCAGAGTATTCATTCCATTCTGTTTCGCCGTTTCTACAATTTTGTCAAATTTCTGCTGGAAGGCCTGTTCACTTTTATCTGATTCACGACTCATATCCAGCGTCATATAAGGGACCCAAACAGCCCGCATTTCGTCTGTGCTGCCGATTGCAGATGATGTCCCGGCAGTGGTTACAGCAGACGAAGGCAACGATTCAGATGCGCTTTTTGAAGAATCCGACTGTGAGGAACTAGAAGTCACTTCACCATTTCGTCTTCCAAAAGTCATTGAGATGATAACAACTAATACTAATGCTAAAATTCCAAGTAAAATTGTATGCTTGTGAATTGAAAACACCATTTTTACATCCTCCTCGTTATTTGACTTCGATCAGAGTATCCGGTACTATCATATATAGGGACAATCTTATTTTTTAGAACGGAGGACTATCCTTTTGGAAAAATTTCTAATTAGCTACCTGCTTTTTATCAACCTACTCTCCTCTGTTTCCATATTTCACGACAAACGTGCTGCAAAACTGAATAAACAGAGAATTCGAGAACGAACCCTTTTTATTTTGGCAATTTTAGGCGGCAGTCCGGGAATCTTTTTTTCTATGTTGATTTTCCATCACAAAACCAGAAAATTAAAATTCATGATTGGAATTCCATTTATTTTAATTTTACAACTGATCACAGGATTTTTGATTGAAAGAAACATCAATCCCTCTTTTACCTTTTGATATAACAATAAAACCTCGCTGATAATTGCTTTTTGTCTTTTAAAAATGGTATTTTTTGCTTTTATTTGTCCATACTCTTTTCGGAGGTGTTTTTATGGATAAAAAATATGGAAACATGTTTGAAATGCTCAAGGATAACCCGGAAGCAAAAGCCTATTTTGATAATCTTCCGCCGACTGTTCGGCAGCAAATCAGCACTAGATCTTTTAACGTCAATTCGTTTGAAAGTCTGCGAAATTACGCAGATAATTTAACACGCGGAGACTATTAAGTTTTAAATGTAAAAAAGAGACACTTTTTAAAAGTGTCTCTTTTTTATCTCTTTAAGAAACTTTAAATAAAAAAGCCCAATAAAATTAATGATTTTGGACAATTACATAACAGTATTTACGCTTAATAATAAAAAAAATAAGATAAAAACGCATAGCATAAAGACGGTCATTTGAGGGAAAATAGGTTATAGTTATTTCAAAAATTACATTTAGGAGGTTAAACATGGAAATCGTAAATAAAGCAACTGACAAGTATCAAAAATGTATCGACGCCTGCAACAAATGCACACAAGTATGTATTGAATGCATGAATCTGTGCCTTAGCGAAACCGATGTAAGCGCAAGAAAAATGTGTATCATGACTCTTAACGAGTGTGCTTGCATTTGCAAAGAAGCATCTTCCTTTATGTCAATGGAAGCAAAGCATGCAAAAGATTTATGTAAATTGTGCGAAACGATCTGCAATGAATGTGCTCAGGAATGCGCAATGTTTAAAGACGACCATTGTAAAAAGTGCGCTGCTGAGTGTCAGACTTGCGCAAATGAATGTAAAATGATGGCTAGTATGTAAAATCCAAAATCTAGAGCAGCAAAGTAAAAAGCCGTGTGGAATTAAAACCACACGGTTTTTGTTTTACGTTGTATTATTAAACAATGCTACTAATCTTGGTGAATTCATTTAGGTAATTAAAGTGATTAACAGCGTATGATTGCTATACATGACGAGCCAAAAAGGTTCTATTACCCTCACCTTAAATGCGAGTATTCTTATAGCATTTTTCGTCAAATGAGGCCGCTTTAGCGAACAAATCAAAGGATCGAAGAAAAAAGAAATCAGAGCCGCCAAATTCAACGACTCTGATATTGTGTTATTGCTCAATTTAGATGCAGGTTCCGATTATGCTCATTATATTCAATTCTTTTTCTTGAGAATCCGGTAATAACTTGGCCTGTCCTCCGGAGCAGACGAAACAATTCCCAACTTTCCTGCACGAATCATTTCTTCAATACGCAGAGCCAGCCAGCCATCACCAATGCCAAGCTGATATTTCCCAAGAATTCTGCCAATCAAATTGGCTTCACGGAATTCATTTTTTTCTAAAGCAATCTCGCGTAGGATAAAATCATCATAAAAGTTTTCGGGAACACTTTGCAGTCTCCCGTTTATAACGGCACGCAATGGCGCATTTTCTTTTTGAAGTTCCGCCCAGTTTGAAGCGAGGGCATGGAGCAAGACTTCCGGTACGGCCTTTTGCATATCAAGATAGTTGTGCCACTTTCCCGGCTCAACCTCACCCCAGCCGCTATGCCGAATAATCGTTGCTTCTTCCACTTCTCATTCCGAGAGTTTAACAAGAACAACCTTGATAGAAGAGTTTTTCCAACTTTCCAACAGGTTCATAAGCCAATATAACCCACATATTTCGTCTGGCTGATTACTATACCACATACGCAGAGTCTCACCATTCTCTGCCCGATTACGGATAGCATCCAGATTTTTTATGGCCAATTGATACAATTCTTCAGCAGCTGGTTTTCCAACATTCTCAGGATAGGTGCTGAAAAGTCGCTCCAGCACAGTAAGGCGTTCTAGACCCACGCTGCTGTCTGCGATGCTGCCAACGCTCCATGCAAGATTGAAACTGAACACATCCGTAGAATCACCGCCCAAAGGGACAGCTTTTTCCCATGCACGGTGTTCCTTTTCCTCATATTCACGCTGTGCGGTCTTAATCTCAGCTTTTGTGGGTTTGCTGCCATCTGAATGACTTATGATAACTCCGACTGCTCCACTACAGTATTTTCCCTCACCATAATGCTGTGCCAACTTCAAGCTGCCACCTGCGCTGTCATTAAACACAATTTCAATCACAATGTTCCCCCCTTTCATAGTTAAAATCAAAATAATAAAAGGATTCAAACCGTAATGGTTCAAATCCTTTTATATAAACTGGTGCGAGGGGGGGGACTTGAACCCCCATGAAATTGCTTTCACATGGACCTGAACCATGCGCGTCTGCCAATTCCGCCACTCTCGCATTTATCTTCAATTTTCCGACTTGAATATAATATCATATCTCGCCTTTGTTGTCAACCGTTTTTACGGCATTCACAACAAGAAAAAGCGATCTCTGCATCATCTGCAAAGACCGCTACTTTTACTTTTATTTTAACAAAAAGGCTTTGATTTTATAGCAAAGCCCGCACAATCTCATCTGTATGCATGCTGCGTGAACCTTTCACTAAAACCGTATCTCCGGCAGTCAAATATTGTTTCAACGCCTCTACTGCCTGCTCGTTTGTTTCGCATTCTTTATATTCAAGTTTAGAGTTTACACTGAGTGCCCCTTTTACAATCTCTTTTGAGCGTTCCCCTACTGTAACCAGAAAATCGATACCGGATTTTGCCGCACAGATTCCACAATCAAAATGTGCATTCTGGGAGCATTCTCCAAGCTCCAACATATCAGCCAGTGCGGCCACACGTCTTCCCTTCTTAAAAGAAGAAAGCACTTCCAAGCTACTCTTGACCGCATCTGGGCTGGCATTATAGGAATCATCAATAATTGTAATACGATTCGCCTCATGAATTTGCTGACGCATGGCGAGCGGACGATAATTTTTCAGAGCACAAATCGCGTTTTGGGCGGATACTCCCAGCTTTTCTGCCACTGCAATTCCCAACATCGCATTGATCACATGGTGAGTTCCAAGGACAGGCAGATCAACCGGCCACTCCGACTTTCCATGGCTTACAAGGAAATAGGTATGTCCATTTTCCATTTGAATGTTTTTAGCTCGATAATCACATGTTTCAGAAGTCCCAACATAAACCTCTTCAAACGGAAACTTTCCTCGCAAAGAAGCTAAAAGCGGGTCATCTCCATTTAAGAATAGAATGGAATCTTTTTGGAACTGATCAGTAATATGCAACTTCTGCTTCAAAATATTTTCCTGTGTATGCAAATTTTCAATATGAGAAATTCCGATATTCGTCATCACCGCATACTTTGGCGCTGCAATTTCCGCCAGGCGGCTCATTTCTCCAAATTGGCTCATTCCCATTTCGATCACTGCTGCTTGCTGATTTTCTTCCAGTTGAAACATCGTAAGCGGCAAGCCAACCTGACTGTTCTGATTTCCCTGCGTTTTCATCACTTTGAGCTCCGAAGAAAGCGCCAACGCCACCATTTCCTTGGTCGTTGTTTTTCCGACGCTCCCTGTAATCCCAATGACCGGAAGGGAAAACTTTTTGCGATAGGCACCTGCAAGTGTCTGCAGTGCTTTCAAAGTATCCGGCACTGCAATCCACACATGGCTGTCATGCATCGACTGATGGTTCTGTGTGAAAGTAGCAACAGCGCCCGCTTTAAAAACTGCCGGAATATAAATATGTGCATCGGTGTGTTCTCCGCGAATTGGGACAAAAAGTGAACCCACTCCCGCCTGCCGACTATCCGTACAAACCGATGTAATCAAGGCTGTCGGATCTCCGCAGAGAATCTTTCCGCCGCAAGCCTCCGCAGCTTCTTTTACCGTCATTTGCATAAAATTATTTACGCCTTCCCTTCCGCCTTTAGAATATCACGGACAACTTCGCGTTCATCAAGATGATATTTTACGCCCTTGATCTCCTGATAATCTTCATGACCCTTTCCTGCGAGGACAACGACATCCCCATCTTCCGCATGGTCCATACAATAGCGGATTGCTTCTTTTCTGTCCGGAATTACAAGATACTTTCCATCGGTTTTATGCAGACCAACTTCAATATCAGCGATAATATCCATCACATTTTCAAAGCGGGAATTATCTGCTGTCACAACAGACAAATCCGCAAATTTTCCGCTCATTTCGCCCATTTCGTACCGGCGGATTTTCGGGCGGTTTCCACCCGCTCCAAAAAGGCAAATCAGACGATGCGGCTGATACTCCCGCAACGTAGTCAGAATGTTTTCCATGCTGACCGCATTATGAGCGTAGTCAATGAGCAATGTATAATTGCCGGGTACAGGGACAGGCTCTACTCTGCCCTTTACTTTAACCGTATCGAGACCCTCTCGGATCGCTTTTTCAGAAACATTAAAATGGCGGCAAACCGCCACTGCAGAAAGTGCATTATAAACGCTGAATTTTCCCGGAATATCCACCGTAATATTTTTAGCGTTAACCGCTCCTTCCAAATCAAACTGAACTCCCAGATAGCCTGGGCGGGAAACAAGTTTTTCATTGGAAGCTCGCAGCTCGGCTTTATCTGAAAATCCATAGAATTCAAGCGGACAAGTATGCCCCTCAACAATTCCCTTCCAATTGGGGTCATCCAGATTAATAATCCCCAACTTACTCTGCTGAAACAGCATTGCTTTACAGCGACGGTATTCTTCCATATCTTTGTGCTCTACGCCGCCGATATGGTCGGGAGAAAAATTCGTAAATAAACCAATGTCAAATGTAAATCCGCTGACCCGATGTTCCCGAAGGCCAATAGAACTTGCCTCGATCACACAAGCTTTACAACCAGATTCCACCATATGACGCATAGCCGACTGAATCTCATAAGAGGCAGGCGTTGTATTCTCTGTCTTTGTAATCTGGTCTCCAATAACCGTACCGATCGTCCCGATAATTCCGGTATGGATTCCAGCGCTCTCTAAAATAGAGTGTACCATGTAGCTGACAGTCGTCTTCCCCTTTGTTCCGGTAATTCCAATTACCGTAAGTTCCTCGGCTGGATTTCCAAACCATGCTGCCGACAATACAGCAAGCGCATATTTTGTATTTTCTACCTGTACAACAGCACAGGAAAGTGTTTGAACCTCTTCCTGCACAACAATTGCTGCTGCACCAGCGTCCTGAGCCTGTTTCACAAACTGATGCCCATTAAAATTGGGGCCTACCATACAAACAAAGACGCTGCCCTTAACAACTTTTCTGGAATCATAAACAACACCCGTAACTTCGGCGGTATTGTCTCCTTTTAAACTGCAAGGCAGATTCTGTATCAATTCTTTTAAAATCATGGATATTCCTCCGTTGATGTCAAAATTTAAGTCATTGACCGAATATGATAACGAAAGTATGATTCAATCAAATGGAAATGATTGATCCTTAAGATTCTCTGCATTCTTTTTTCCGTTCGGGAAAATCCATCCTGAAAATCCGACTGGATTGCTCGAATCATCAGCGGAGTTCTAAGAATCTTTTTTAAGCGGTCATATAGTTTTTCCCGATTTTCCAAAGAACTTTTAACCGCTTCTTCCAAACAAGACTTTCCTGCCTCCAGCAAAAACCATGCAAGATGACGTTTTTCCAAATGCTCATAAATATGCTGCTGCTTTAAAAAATCCGCTACCACCTCAAAGCAGGCTTGATACCGTTCGATCAGGCTCTTTTTCTGTTCTGAAATTTCTATCGGAGCCTCTTGAAAAATAATAAATGATTCCGGCAAAAGGACGGTCTTATGCGCACTATAATGTGCCATAATCACTGCCGGACGCGCCGGTGGAAAAAGCTCGGTCTCTTTAAAAAAGTGCAGGTGGTTTTCTAAAAACCATTCTCGCCGATAAAGTCTTCTCCATGGAGAATCCAATCCTTTTACTTTTCTCCACTCCTGCTCCCTTGTTCCTGGTCCCACTAATGCATTCTGCACCAACTCGCAAATTTTAGGATCAGAAGTATCTTTTCCGATCGGAAGAGAAAATTTCTCTCCAGCGACCGTCGCTTCTCCAAAGAGTAGGAGATCTGCTTTTTCCTTTTGAGCACAGAAAATCAGTGTTTTAACGGCTCCCTCCATCAGGCGGCTTTCCGACGGCAAAAACAGAAGATAGTCCCCTCTTGCGCGAACTGCCCCAAAATTAAAGCAGTCATATTTTCCTCCATGAGGCTTATCATACACTGTAACGCGAGAATCCTGACGCTCAAACTGATGGCAAAATTCTAGTGAACGATCATTTGAATCGTCATTGATCAACAGCAATTCCAAATCAGGATTACTCTGCTTCAGGATACTTTCTACACATGGATTCAGTTTTTCTTCACCGTTATATACCGGTACAATCACTGAAAGTGCAGGCAAATAAATCCCTCCATTCAAAATTTCTGCTCATAAAGACGTTTATACGAACTTTTATATTATATCATCTGCAAAAACAGATTACAATCTTTTGCCAAACATGAATAGCTTTTCCCCTTTTGTTCATAATAAAATTGGTGATGTATTTATGATGATTTCTTTAATCCGTACACTACTGCTATACATAGTGATTATAGCAGCGGTTAGGCTCATGGGAAAACGACAGATCAGTGAACTGCAGACAAGCGAATTGGTTGTAACCCTTTTAATTTCTGATATCGCGGCCATTCCAATGCAGGATACCGGTCAGCCTCTCGCAAGCGGATTCATTCCAATCGCCGTTTTGGCAATCTGCGAAGTGGGCGTATCCTTCATCATGATGAAAAGCGGAAGATTCCGTGAAATGATCTGTGGAAAACCCATCATTGTCATCCGAGACGGCAAAATTCAGCCGCAGGAAATGCACCGTCTCCGAATGACAACAGAAGATTTATTTGAAGCAATTCGGCAAAAAAATGTTTTTCATATTTCTGATGTCTCCTACGCAATCGTTGAAACAAACGGAAAAATGAGCATCTTAAAAAAGCCTGAACAGGAAATGCCAACTGCAGGAGCTCTTGGAGTTGCTCAAACTGACTCCGGATTCGAAACCGTTGTGATCAGTGATGGTGTAATCAACGATTCTTCCCTCAATCTTTGTAATAAGAATCGTATTTGGTTACAGAATATTCTGAAAAGCAAACAGTTACAGTCAAAAGATATTTTTATCATGACTGCCGACACCAGTGGTAATTATCAGATTATTCAGAAAGGAGGCAAAGTATGAATCGGCTTTTCATCATCGGCGTTCTTGCAGTTCTGCTCGGCATAGTCTGCAATCTGGGAATGCACACGACTTTGCAGTATACAGACAATATGATACAGGAACTTGCCAATGCAAAATCGGTCTCTGCCTCTGGGGATTATAACCATGCACAGGAACTTTGCGAGGAAATAAATAAGGACTGGCAGGGCTGCCATGAGGTTCTCTGTACTTTTATGCCTCACGCTAGGCTAGAGGCGATTGATCAAACACTTTCCACATTACCGGAATTATGTGAAACGAATTCGATTGAACAGTTTTACTCCGAATGCGATCGTGGATCTGTTCAATTGGAATATCTAAAAGAAAGCGAAGTTCCAACCTTGCAAAACCTCTTTTAAAAGTTTAAATCACAAACTAATCAAACAGGCAGTACAATTTTTAAACGAAAAAAATTGTACTGCCTGTTTTTATTGATCCTGATAAACTTTTTCAATTTCTTGACAGTTAACAAACCTTCGTCTATAATACACCTTACACTTAATAAACAGACTAAATCTACAAAAGGGAAACGAATTTATGATTTTTAAAGAAGCAGGAGAGAAAAAACTTCCAACCATTATTCTACTGCATGGTGGTGGATTATCTGACTGGTCATGGAATCATACTGTACAGCTTTTGTCATCTGAGTTTCATCTAGTAACCCCTATTTTAGACGGACATGGTGAAGACGGCTCGGAAACATTTATCAGCATTCAGAAATGTGCAGAGAAATTAATCAGCTATATTGAAAACAATTGCGATGGAAAAGTCTTTGCGATTGGCGGACTTTCTATCGGTGCACAGATTACCGTAGAAATACTGTCTACAAAGCCTGATATTACTCAATATGCTATCATTGAAAGTGCTCTAACAATTCCCATTAAAGGGACAACAGCCATAACAGTTCCAGCTTATCAATTCCTTTATGGTCTGATTAAAAAGCGCTGGTTCTCTAAACTACAGGCAAAATCCTTATGTGTTCCTGATGAACTATTTGAAACTTATTATCAGGACAGTCAAAAGATCAGCAAACAGTCTTTAATTAACCTTACGCTGAGTAATGGTAATTATCGTTTAAAGCCTTCTATTGCGGCTACTCATGCAAAAGTCTTGATTATTGTCGGCTCAGACGAAATTAAAGTGATGAAGGAATCCGCCGAACTGTTGCATCGTACGATTCCAAAAAGCCAACTGTATATTGCTAAAGACATGAAACATGGTCAGCTCAGTTTGGTACATACGGAGCAATATATAAAGCTGTTAAAAAGTTTTTTCGAAATAAAAGGATGAACATTTTCCGCGCTGAATTTTTCTAAAAAGAATAGGAGTGCTTCGCTGCTTTTGAATCAGCCAAGCACTCCTATTTTTTATATTAGATAATTATTGGGAAACATAAGAAAACGGATTTTCTTTCGTGCCGTTATGAATCACTTCAAAGTGGCAATGAGGGCCGGTAGAATATCCGGTACTGCCCACTAACGCGATTAACTGTCCCTTTTGTACCTGTTGACCAACAGAAACAAGAAGCTGAGAAGCATGGCCATACAAAGTCACATAGCCGTTACCGTGATCAATCATCACGCAGTTTCCGTATCCATCTCCGGTATCGGAAGCCTTAGTGACGGTTCCTCCATCTGCTGCAACAATTTGAGAGCCAAAAGCGTTTCCGTCAGAAATATCAATGCCGGGATGAAACTTTCCCCAACGATATTCAAATCCTGTCGTAATCGTATGCATGGTCGGTGTCGGCCACTCAAAAGTACCGGTCGCCATTCCTGCAGGGCAGTCTTTCGTTCCGTTCAATATGACTTTAGAAACCGCATCTTTAAGCACCTCTGTATGAGTTGCCTCTTTATTTACCTCCTTGCCATTGATACTAGTAATGCAATAGGTAACCTGCTTTTGTCCATTTTCTCCTTCTGTTTCTACAGAAGTTTTTCCTTTATAGAGCGTATCACTGTCTTTTTGTACGGTGTCATAAGGAATTTCTTCCGTTACCTGCTTTGTAGAAACGGACTGAATGGAAATCAGCGGCTTCTCCTGAGAAAGCTTGATGGTATCTCCACTCTTAAGAGAGGAGAGATCAACATTCGGATTCTTTTGAGAAAGAGTTTCAACCGTAAGCCCGTTTTCATTTGCAATATCCTGGACATTTTCATTATTCTGAACTTGATAATCCGTCTGTACCGTTTGTTTTGATAAAAGCAATGCTTTCATTGTTTCATCGGTTAAAACAGACGAAGCCGGATAAGTGCCGGGAATACATCTAACATCAGAAAGGAATGTTGCAGTATCATCCTCTCCGTCTCCTTTTGCCGAATCCAATAAATTCTGCAAAAGTTTCTGCAATTCACTTTCCTCTTTTACTGCGCCTACGAAGTTCCCATCTATATACAGCCCACAGCTGTCAACTCCGATCTGCTGATCCTTCTGTAAAAGCAAATTATCTGCCGAAGAAGAAAGATGATCCGATGCGGAAGATGGCGTTGCGCGAAAGGCAGGCACGTAATTCTGATTTGTATTGATTTTAAAATCAGAAGTCGTTGTTTGTACTTCCTGATTTTGAGATGCTTTTTGTACCGACGCATAAGCGGTAATTCTAGGCGTCATCAAATGTATGCCGCCAATCAAACAAGCCACTACTAAAAGACTGGCTGCATAGCGTACCCTTCGATCCCGAAACGTAGCAGAAAAACTTTCTTTCTGCCAGCCGTTCTCCGCAGAAAAATAAGTCTCTGTCTCACGGTCTGCGTGAGAAAAAAAAGAATGATCACTATGAGAACGACGATCTCTGATTGGATTTCTCATGATTGTTCCTCCTTGCATATAGAATATATTACTCATTCGTAATTTGTGTTACATATTTGTAATGAATTATATTCTACCGCAAAGATTACAATTTTGCAACCATTTTCAATTGTCAATTTCTACAACGGAATTTGTCTTTTATTGCTTGTATTGTAAATTTTCAACAGTCCAATGCTCAATGACAGGTAAAAATTTCTTTGACTCCCAAATTGCTCCATTTAAATCGTGTTCCTTATAGTTTCCGCATTCCTTCGCTTTTGCTCCTGGGATCTCTCCCTGATAAAGAGCGATCTTTTGAAAGATCTCGATGATCAAGTTAATTGCTGTTTGGGGAGGAAGATCGCGCACCAAAAAATAAAATCCTGTTCGACAACCCATTGGTCCAAAATAAATGACTTGGTCACAATAGGGACTGTTGCGGGCAAAAGTTGCAAACAAATGCTCAATCGTATGCAGTGCGGCATTTTCTAAAAATGGTGGATGATTTGGCCTGCGCATACGAATATCATAGTTCGTAATATCCCCATCAATACGAGAAGTATAAATACCAGGCGTTAATACATCGTGGTTCACACAAAAACTTTTAATCAGATTCACTTAAAATAACTCTCCCTTCAAAATTCCTGTCGTCTGTAAATTCATGAAAATCATCTGTAGAAAAGAAATGACGAATTAATTCCATACTATCTTCTACCGACTGATCAATCAAATCGAAAAAGCTTCCAGTTCCTTCTGCGCCCTCCCATGACCACGGTGCCAGTAAGATATTGGCATAATCAAAATTTTCATCTTCCATAATAGGACGAATATGGCTGGTAATCGTTTTTCCTGAATGTTCGATTTTTCTCAAAAAGGCACGCTTAAAACCGGTTTTATCAGTCAAAAATCGAAAAGCTGTGCGGCAATCTTTTGTTGCCTGATAAAGGGCCTCTTGAGATACTTTTTTCCCATAAGCCGATAAAATAACCTGTTGATAAAGCTCTGCAATCTTTTGTTGAACGGTCTCATCCTGCGGAACTGTACGAATCAGCGGAAAATCAACAGGAAGTTCTCCTAATTCACTCCTTAAGACAATCGTATCCAAAGCGGATTCAATCTCATTGTGATAAACACTTAAATCCTGAGAAGGATCTTTTTCTTTCAAAAAATTAGACCAATAATACACATATGGATGAGCAGTCCGATCCAAAGAATAATGGCATAAAAATCCATAAGCATAGGAACGCATCAAACTACCCGGCATCTGACCGCAAACATTACGCAGCGCACGAAAAAAAGGTTCGGGAGCTTCCCGATGAATTTTTCCTCCCCATGAACAAAGACTTTTTCCCCTTTGCCACGGCAAATAACGATGTGTAAAAAGAAAATCCGGTCCCTGTGCGCCCCAAAGAAACGCATCACCATTTTGGACCTGAATGTTTTCCTTTTTCATTTCTTCCAAAACTTTTTGGGACTGCAGATAATGTGTAATTGCTGCAGGCATAGCTGATACTTCCCTTCCAAATCTCTTTCATAAAAAGACTTGTCCTTTTTAATTCCATAAAAAAAGAGTGCGGATTTCTCCGTACTCTAAATCGTATCATATTTTTTATGAAAAGAAAAGGAGTTTCAGACGATCCAATTTGAAAAATCCATCTTGTCCATCAAAGAACTTTTGAAAGAAAATCCTTTAAACGGGGATGTTTTGGATTTTCAAAAAATTCTTCCGGCACCGCTTCTTCTAAGACCTGACCGTCATCGACAAACAATACTCTCGTTGCAACTTCTTTGGCGAAATTCATTTCGTGAGTTACAACGGCCATCGTCATGCCCTCTTGGGCAAGCTCTCTCATAACCTGCAGCACTTCACCAACCATTTCAGGATCCAGAGCACTGGTCGGTTCATCAAACAGCATCATCTTAGGGTCCATCGCTAAAGCACGGATAATTGCAATTCTCTGCTTTTGTCCTCCGGAAAGCTGAGAAGGGTAAGAATCTCCTTTATCCGGAAGTCCAATCCGTTTCAAAAGCTGCGTTGCTCTTTCATCCGCTTCCTCCTGTGTTTTCAGCTTCAACATCACAGGAGCTAATGTAATATTTTGCCGCACTGTTAAATGTGGGAAAAGGTTAAAATGCTGGAATACCATGCCCATCTGACGGCGAACCGCATCGACATCGACTCCAGGCACATTGATTCTCTTTCCATCAAACCAGATTTCTCCGCTGGTTGGCATTTCCAGCAGATTCATACAGCGTAAAAACGTACTCTTACCGGAACCGGAAGGCCCAATGATAACAACTTTTTCTCCATCTACAATTTCTTGATTGATTCCTTTGAGCACTTCCACTGTGCCATTCATCGTATGAAACGATTTATGAAGATTTTTAACGGAGATCACTTCTTGCCAGCCTCCTTTCAATATGATGCAGGATTGCTGTAAGCCCAATCACAATCAGCAGATAGACCAAAGCAACTGCAAGAAGTGGTGGGAATGCATCATAGGTAATGGAACGAATAATATCGCCACCCTTGGTCAAATCTTGGATGCCAACATATCCAGCAACAGAAGTCTCTTTTAAAAGCGCGATAAATTCATTAAACACCGCAGGAGCTACATTTTTAAATGCCTGCGGCAAAATAATTTTAATCAGCGTCTGCTTTTGACTCAGTCCCAGAGAACGTCCTGCTTCTGTTTGACCGCGATCCACCGACTGAATTCCACTGCGGATTACTTCAGCCACATAAGCACCGGAATTAATTCCGAATGACAGAACTGCAATCACCAGAGGCGCGCCACTAGTCAGAATCGCAAAATACATAATCATCAGCTGAACTACCATAGGTGTACCACGAATCACTGTCAGGTAGAGACCGCAAACTGCATTCAAAATACGAATCCACCAGCTACGCTGTCCATTGCCATATGCTACACGCACCAGAGCAATTAAAACGCCCAAGATCACACCAATCAACAAAGCTCCTGCTGTGATCAACAGCGTATTTCCAAGTCCTTTGACCAGATACAGATACCGATTCTGACGGATAAAATCATCAAATAATCTGGCGCTAAGATCATTCCAAAAACCCATAGGGTTTCCTTCCCCCTTTTGAACACCAAACCGCAGGACGGCGATTCTGGCACGTCCTGCGGTTTAATTAGATGTTAATTTTTAGTCTGCACTGATATATTGGCTGACAATCTTATCCATCTCTCCGCTGTCATTCAGTTCTTTAATGACTCCATTGATTGTTTCTTTAAGATCGCTGTTCTTCGGTACTGCAATCGCATAGGTTTCTTCTGTCAGTGCCTCATCCAGCTTTTGAATCTTATCCGAATTCTTGGACACATATTTTTCAGCCGGGAAGTTATCAATAACAACTGCATCAATCCGTCCTGCAATCATATCGGAAATCGCATCCATGCCCTTAGGATAACGTTTTACTTCGCCAACTTTAATGTCGCTGGAACCATCTTCATTCGTGCAATAAATATCACCGGTAGTTCCCTGCTGAACACCAACGGTTTTTCCGTTCAAATCGGTACGGCTCTTAATATCGCTGCCCTTCTTAACAATGATTGCCTGAGAAGCATTATAATAAGTATCCGTAAAATCAACATTCTTAAGCCGATCTTCCGTTACGCTCAAACCTGCCGCACTAAAATCAGCTTTTCCGGTCTGGACACTCGGCACGCAGGAATCAAATGCAATATCGGTGATTTCAAGTTTGACTCCAAGTTTATCTGCAACCTTCTGTGCGATATCTACATCGATACCAACAATTTTGTCGTTATCTTTATACTCAAAAGGCTCAAATTCTGCGTTCGTTACCATCGTGATTTTACCCGCTGCCTTAATTTTAGCAACAGCACTGTCCGAAGCCGCAGAAGCTGCAGAAGTAGTTGTACCAGAAGCTGCTGTAGAAGAAGCAGTGCTGCTGGAAGAGCTGCCGCCGCAAGCGGTGCAGCCAGCGATCATAGCAGCCGCTAAAGCAAAAGCTGCAAACATTTTCATTTTTTTCATAATCTTTTCCTCCATAAAACCATTCAAGAATTATCAATTGAACGATTTTGATTATATCGCATAAATATTCATAATTCAAGCTTTTTTTGTATATTTGTCAAAAAAGAGTTTCCGGGTCCATTTCATGGACAGCTTTTGTGCAATTTATATTGCAAACACTCAAAAGTGTGCAAAAGTCTTTTGGAAATGGTGCCGGAATTTTGACAACAGATTTGGTAATCGGATGAATAAATTTTAAATATCCGCAATGAAGGGCCTGACGAAAAATGCAGTCTTTTCTGCCGCCATAAAAATCGTCTCCACAGAGCGGATGCCCCAAATAAGCCATATGCACCCGTATTTGATGCGTTCTGCCGGTCTCAATAGAACAGGCAATCAGCGTCTGATTTTTACCCGATCCTATCACTTTCCAATGCGTAATCGCCGGAGCGCCGTCTTCTCGAACCATCCTCTGCAAAGAATGTCCCGGTGCCAGTCCAATCGGTGCATTCACCGTTCCACAACCGGATAAAATCCCTTCACAAACTGCATAATAAATCTTATGAATTTTGCCGATCGCAGCAGATGCCGCATATGCATTTTTTGCAAGAAGAACAATTCCGGTCGTATCTTTATCCAATCGATACAATGGCCGAAAAGCAGAAGGCTCTCCATTTTTTCCTAGATATGTGCAGACAGAAGCCATCAGCGTATCGCGTTCTTCATGACCGGGACGCCGATAAAGGATCTGCCCCGCCGGTTTATCAACAACAAGGAAATCATGATCCTCCCACAAGACTTTGGGAGCAGGAACATCTTTGGGAAGCAACAAGTATGGTTCATCTTCAGGAAGCTGCAAGATCACCTTTTGCCCTGCTTTTAAATGATCGGTTGCAATCATCAATTTTCCATCGGCTGTAATTCCTTTTGGAACTCTCTTTAATTTTGCAAGCATACGAGCCGATATTTGGCAATAGCCTCTTAAGAAACCTTTTACTGTAACTCCATTATAATTTTCCGGAACAGAAAATTGCAAATTCCGCATGATTTCCTCCACAAAAAAACCATCTTCGGAATTACCCTTCCGAAGATGGTTTTTCATTTATGTTTCACTCAGCTATTTTATTTAACTTCAACTGTCCAGCCGAACGGATCCGGGATTTTGCCCCACTGGATGCCGGTCAGGGTATCATAAAGTTTCTGGCTCAGTTCACCAATTTTACCATCGTTGATAACCATGATGTCATCGCCCCATTTAAGATGGCCAATTGGAGAAATAACTGCTGCAGTGCCGCTGCCGAAAGCTTCTTCCAGCTTGCCGTCTTTTGCAGCATCAGCCAATTCCTGAATGGAAAGGCGGCGTTCAACCACCGGTACCCCCCATTTTTTGAGGATCTCAATGACACTCATACGGGTAACTCCAGGCAGGATAGAGCCCTGTAGTTCCGGAGTAACCACTTCTCCATTAATCTTAAAGAAGACGTTCATCGTACCGACTTCTTCGATGTATTTACGCTCAACGCCATCGAGCCAAAGGACCTGTGTATAATCCTGCTTTTCTGCCTCGTCCTGTGCTTTCAAAGAAGCCGCATAGTTACCGGCAGTTTTGGTATAGCCCATACCGCCGCGAACTGCACGAACATAATTCTTCTCAACATAGATCTTAACCGGGTTAAGACCTTCCGGATAGTAGTTTCCAACCGGGCAGGTAATTACAATAAAGAGCAGATGATTCGCAGGATGAACACCGATGTGAGGATCCATACCGATGATGAAAGGACGAATATAAAGAGAAGCGCCCTCACTTGTAGGAATCCAATCTTTATCTACCGAAACCAGTTTCTCAATCGCCTTTTCTGCAAATTTCTCATCGATCTGAGGAATGCAGAGACGATCGTTTGAACTGTTCATACGCGCCATGTTTCTATCCGGACGGAACAAAAGAATTCGGCCATCTACCGCACGATAAGCCTTCATTCCTTCAAAAACAGACTGTCCGTAATGCAGACACATTGCTGCGGGAGACATGTCAAGATTACCAAACGGTACGATTCTGGCGTCATGCCATCCTTTCCCCTTATCATAGTCCATCAGGAACATATGATCAGAGAAAATCGTCCCGAAGGGAAGCGGCGCTCCCGGCGCTGGCTTTTGCTTCGGATTTTTTGTCAATTCTACCCTGATTTCCTGCATAAAAAATGCCCTCTTTCAATTAAGTATTGACTTATTTTATCATTGTTCCTGCAACTTTTCAAGTCAAAAACTGCATTTTTTTACTCTTTAAAGCGAAAAATTCTATTTTAATGAACCCGCAGTCCTTTAGGGTAATGATTCTTTAGAAACCCACCGGAACATTTTCCAAAGCCGGTAATAACGCCGTCAACTGCTACTGCCGCATATCCGGAAAGCTGATCTGAAGCCAAAATCTGCTCCCCACGCAAGAATGCCTTCAACTCCGGTGAATCATGAGAAAGCACCAAACAATGCTGCAAGTTTTCCGGAGTAAGTGTCATAAAAAGCGCATGTTCGGGTTCCAATCTGCCTTTTCGTTCCTTACCAAGCAGAATTCCGGCCCTTCTAACATTTAATCCCTTTAAAATAGGCAGCGGCACTTTGGGTAATAATAAAAACTGATCTCCAACAGAAGCCGGTACTCCAAACATCGGAATTGTAAAAGTATCCTCCCAAAATTTCTTGACAAAATTCGGAACTTTAATTGGTTTTGGCTCTGAAAAAAGCGATTCTACTGCTTTTTCTCCCGATTTTTTGAGTTTCGCCGCAAAATGGCCTTCTCCTCCGTCCATCGGATAAATTCTTCTAGCCTTTGTAAGTGCCGGACGTCCGCCGGAAATTCCAGAATCAACCAGCTCAAATTCCGAATGATTTTTTAAAAATGCCTCAATGACACCCTCATTTTCCTCTTCTGAAAAAGTACAGGTAGAATAAACTAAAATCCCACCGGGCGTTAAAGCTTTCTGCGCACTTTCAAGGATTGCAAGTTGGCGGACCGCACAGGATTTTACATGTTCCGGACTCCATTCCTCAATCGCACGCGGATCTCTGCGAAACATTCCTTCACCGGAACAAGGCGCATCTACCAGCACTCGATCAAAAAATCCCGGCAAAGAAGTACAAAGATGTTCCGGCTCACAGTTACTGATGACTGCGTTTCGAATTCCCATTCGCTCAATATTGGAAAGCAAAATTGAGACGCGAGAGGATACAACCTCATTGCTCCACAAAAGGCCCTTTCCATTTAAAAGCGCGCCGATTTGTGTACTCTTTCCACCCGGTGCCGCACATAAATCCAGAATTCGTTCTCCAGGCTGAGGAGATAAAGCGGTCACAGCCGACGAAGCAGAAGGTTCCTGTGAATAAAATGCACCGGCATGATACATTGGAAAACTGCCAATTTTCTGATCATCCGGGACATAATAACTCAAAGGAGAAAATGGTGTTTGAACAAGTGAAAATGGAAGCGATTTTTTTAAATTTTCAAGTGTACATTTGGGCGGATTGATTCGAATTCCACGAAAAGGCGGTTTCTGATAAGAATCAAAAAAAGCCGGTGCCTCTTCTTGTAGCTGCTCTTTCATTCTTTCCACAAATTCCTGCGGCAATTCCAAATAGAATCAACTCCCTTTCTCTGTATATTTGTATATTTTTTTTAAATCCTCACATACTACCCAAGAAGGAGGTGAGTGATTTGGATCGTTACAGCAATAATAATAGTCAGAACTGCTCTGACAGCACTGACAGCAAAAATTATACCAACAACTCTGTTCAGAACAAGAAGAGTCAGTCTTCTCAGGACAAGAAAAGTCAGTCTTACCAGGACAAGAAAAGCCAGTCTTATCAGAACAAAAAGTCCGACAGTAATGCTCAGGACTGCTCTGGTCGCAATTATCAGAATTAATTCACCCTTCTTCCAATATTCCTAAAAACCAGAGAATCAGGGGACGTTTGCAGAATTTCTGCAGCACCCCCTGATTTTTGTTTATTTTTATTTAGACATCTGTTTTTTCAATGTTCTGCATTTGAATTTCGCAGATTTCCCGAAAAAGTTCCTGCAGACGTTTTAAATCACCTTTTAAGTATAAATATCCAAAAAGGGATTCCAATGCTGTTGCTGCATGATAGTCTGCTACCGACGCATTTTTAGGTACATGCCCTACATGGGCATTGCGCCCACGTTTTAGCACTGATATTTCTTCTTCCGACAAAATTGGTTCTAGTTTTGGAACCACCATTGCCTGTGCTGCCGCCTGTACCTGTTTAACTGCATGTTTATGCAATTCTTTTACAGGGCAATTCCCTTGAAGCACCAAACGCTCTCGAACAAAAAGTTCAAAAACACCGTCTCCGATAAATGCTAGTGTCAACGGACTATAGCTTTTGGGGTCACAATCTGTTTCCGCAAGAAAACGATCCATTCCTTTTGTTCCTTTCCGATTACGCAATCATTCAATAAAGTCAAATTGAATATCATAGATACTGACTGTATCCCCTTCTTGGATTCCAGCTTCCCTCAGCTTATCGATCACACCAGTTTCAATCAGCACACGCTGAAAATACTGAACAGATTCATAATCATCGAAATTGACAGAACGGATCACCTGCAACAGCCATTTTCCTTCTACAAAGAAAATATTGTCTTCTTTCTTAATCTGAACTTCTCCCTGTCCCAATTCTTCTGGTGGGATAATCGGCGCCGGCTGTGGCTCATATCGCCGAATGGGCGGAAGTTTCGACAGCATTTCGCTGATCTTATTGAGCAGTGGATCTACTCCATATCGAATTGCCGCCATGATCGGGAAAAATGAATATCCTTTTTGCTCTACAAAAGCTTTAAAGTCTGCGATTTGTTCATCGCTCGCCATATCACATTTATTGCCTGCCACAATCATTGGCCGTTTTGCAAGCTCTGGATCAAATTTTTCAAGTTCCTGATTGATCGTGTCAAAATCCTGCTTTGGATCTCTTCCCTCACTGCCGGAAACGTCCACCACATGAACAAGCATACGGCAACGCTCTACATGACGCAAAAACTGATGTCCAAGTCCGGCGCCCTTCCAAGCGCCTTCAATCAGGCCAGGAATATCCGCCATGACAAAGGAACGTCCTTCTCCTATACGGACAACCCCCAAGACTGGAGTAAGAGTTGTAAAGTGATAGTTTGCAATATTCGGCTTTGCCTCACTGACAACACTGACAAGTGTACTTTTTCCGACATTTGGATAGCCGACTAATCCCACATCTGCAAGAAGTTTAAGCTCCAGCTGAACATCCATCTCTTCGCCGGGCGTTCCCGGTTTTGCAAAGCGTGGGACCTGTCTTGTCGGTGTTGCAAAATGGGTATTTCCCCATCCTCCGCGTCCGCCGTGAAGTACGACCTGGGCCTCTACATCTGAAATATCCGCTAAAATACGTCCACTTCCTACATCTTTGATCAGGGTTCCGCGGGGAACTCGGATCACCAGATCTTCACCGCTTTTTCCAAAGCAACGCTTTGCACGCCCGTTTTCTCCATTTTGGGCCACATATTTGCGTTTGTAACGAAAATCAGCCAGTGTGGAAAGATTGTCGTCTGCCAAGAAAGCAATATTTCCTCCCTTGCCGCCGTCTCCTCCATCCGGGCCACCCGCTGCCACATACTTTTCCCGACGAAAAGTTACGGCTCCATTACCGCCGTCTCCCGCTTTTAAATGAATTTTGGCATTGTCTATAAACATAAGAATCCTCCTGGAAAAATCCTTTTACAATGATAATTCCTCAAAAAAGTGAAAAAATCCCAGGCAATTCCGGCCTGGGATTTTTATCATTTCACTCAATAAAGCTTATTGCTCTGCAGCATATACGCTGACCTTTTTGCGGTCTGCGCCATAATGCTCAAACTTTACGTTGCCGCTGATCTTTGCATAAAGCGTATCATCTGAACCGATGCCCACATTCTCACCGGGATGAATATGAGTGCCGCGCTGCTTTACCAAAATGTTTCCGGCCAGGACATACTGACCATCCGCACGCTTGACACCGAGGCGCTTAGACTCGGAATCACGGCCGTTCTTTGTGGAGCCCATACCTTTTTTATGAGCAAACAATTGAATGTTAATCTTTAACATAATTTATCACACCTCTTGATATCTGACTTTAATTCTTTTCGGATACTGTTCCTCCAACCCCAACATATGGAGCTTAAAGCCCTCTAAAATTGGCTGACTGGAATAAGCACGCCCCGACGGAAGCTTTAAGGAACATCTGCCATCCGCCGTATCGACGACTGCCTCTGCATGAAGAACATCCGTAATGGTATTAACAACAAGATATGCTGCAGAGGAAACTGCCGCACAGACAATTTCTTCGCCCTTATCTTCTCTGCCGCTACCGGCATGTCCTTCCATTAAGAATCCCAGCAATTCGCCCTTGGGATCTTTTAGGAAGTCACAGACAACCATTACGCATTAATGGCTTCGATCTGCACTTTTGTATAAGGCTGACGATGACCCATTCTACGGGATTCATGCTTCTTAGCCTTATAGGTCCAGATATTGATTTTCTTGCCTTTTCCGCTCTTAAGGACTTTGCCCTGAACGGAAGAACCCTCCACATAAGGAGTGCCGACCTTCAAGCCGTCGTCTGTTTCGACTGCCAGAACCTTAAAGTCGACCGTGGTGTTATCCTCTGCTGCAAGCTTCTCGACAAAAATGACATCATCATTCTGTACTTTATACTGCTTGCCGCCGGTTTCGATGATTGCAAACATAGTGATAAATCCTGCCTTTTTATAGACTCGCTACGACGGGTGAGCATTTCTGCTTCTTCAATAGCCCGCAATAAGCGGCCTAACAATAATATCATAACAGCATTTTTTTGTCAATGGTTTCTTAAAAATGCTTAATTTAATGCTTTCTCTCTGAAAGATTCTCAGCAAGTGCTTTCAAAAACTCCGCACGCTCTCCAAATGGTTCCAATGCAGAAACCGCTTTTTCTGTAAGATCTTTTACCATCTGCTGTGCTTTCGAAATGCCCAGAATCGAAACATAAGTGCTTTTTTCATTCTCAGCATCGCTTCCCACAGGTTTTCCGAGGGATTTTGTATCGCCTTCCACATCCAGAATATCATCCTGGATCTGAAATGCAAGGCCGATCGCCTTCGTATAATCATCGGCAGCTTTCCGCATTTCTTCTGAGGCTCCGGCAAGTGCACATCCCATCCCTGCCGCCGCACGAATCAATGCACCGGTCTTATTGGCATCCATAATCTGAAGAGTCTTAAGATCGATTTCATGCCCTTCGCTCTCAAGATCGATCACCTGACCGCCAACCATTCCATGATCACCTGCAGCCCTAGCTAAAATGCCTGCGGCCTCCGCTGCATGGGACGCACCCGCCAAAGCAACAGAATCCGGTGCCAGCATCACTTCAAATGCCTTTGTGAGCAGGGCATCTCCGGAAAGAAGCGCAATATCTTCCCCATACACTTTATGATTGGAGGCTCTGCCACGGCGTAAATCATCATCATCCATACAGGGAAGATCATCATGAATCAAAGAATAGGTATGCACCATCTCCAGCGCACAGGCAAACGGCAGCGCCTTTTCAGGCTCCCCTTTGCAGATTCCGCAAAACTCCAGCACCAGAATCGGACGAAGACGTTTTCCACCTGCCAAAAGGCTATACCGCATGGATTCCGTCAAATTTGCAATCAATCCCGTCTCTTCCGGAACGTAAACCTCCAGCGCTTGATCGATTAATTTACAGAGCTTCTTTAATTTTAAATCAAACTCAAGCTTCATTAGTTGTTTCCTCCCCGGTCAAAGTACGAACCTTCTGTTCTGCTTTTTCCAGCGTTTCATAACAATATTTGCTGAGTTTAGCTCCTTCTTCGTAAAGCTTCAATGATTCTTCCAGAGAAACTGTAGAATCCTGCAAAGAAGTTACGATTTCTTCCAACCGGGAAACTGCCAATTCAAACGTCATTTTTGATTTCATACTTGCTCCTGTTCCAAAACGCGGCACTTAAGTGCCCCGTTTTTCAGTCTGAGATGAAGGATTTCGTCCGGTACCGCCTCTGAAGCATTCTCCAAAACGGCACCATCTTCTTTCTTGACGACCGCATATCCGCGGCTAAGCACCTTTAAAGGACTTAGTGCATCGAGCTGTGCCATCAGCCTTGAAAGCTTTTGACGATTTTTTTCCAAAGGCTGATTGAGTGATTCTCCCAATGCCATTGTTACCCGGTCTAACTTCTGCCGTTCAAGATTCATACGATTCTGCAAAGAATTTCTGAGGATCTCATCTGTATGCAAAAGATTTCTCAGCACTTCTCCGCGATCCGGCACCGCCAGTTCCGCAGCGGCACTGGGAGTTGGTGCACGCAAATCCGCTACAAAATCGCAAATCGTAAAATCCGTTTCATGGCCAACCGCCGAAATAACTGGAATTTTTGATTCTGCCACCGCTCGCGCCACGCACTCTTCGTTAAAAGCCCAGAGATCTTCGATACTGCCGCCGCCTCTTCCGACAATCAAAACATCGGCGGCTTTTTCGCGGTTAAAACGCGCAATCGCCTCTGCAATCTGCGGTGCCGCCTCTTCCCCCTGCACCAATACAGGGCAAAGAACCACTTCGCTTAAAGGCCATCTGCGGGAAAGAATATTTAAAATATCACGGACTGCCGCTCCGGTGGGAGAAGTAACAACACCAATTCTTTCCGGACATCTTGGAAGTGCTTTTTTGCGTTCTTCTGCAAAAAGCCCTTCTTTCTCCAATCGGCTTTTCAGCTGTTCAAAAGCGATTGCCAAAGCACCGGCTCCTACGGGCTGCAATTCATTCACATAAAATTGATACTGACCGGTCACTTCATAAAGAGAAACTCTTCCGCAGGCCAGTACCTTCATTCCGTCTTCCGGCTTAAAGCGAAGCCTGCGGGCATTCCCTGCAAACATCACCGCCTTAATTACACCACCTGAATCTTTGAGAGAAAAGTAAAGATGACCGGAACGATAATGATCGGTAAAATTAGAGATTTCGCCCTGCACGTAAACGACCTGCAGATTGCGGTCGCCTTCCAAAATGGATTTGACATAAGTGTTGAGCTGAGTAACTGTCAAAACATTGGTATGTGCACTCATAGCATTCCCTCCCGCAGGGCAGTCAATACTGCAATTCCCGCTGCATTATCCGCAGAAAAGACCGGTTCTGCAAAAAAAGCCTGATACTTTTTAGAGATACCCTCTTTTAGAAAAGCGTTGGACATCACACCTCCCGCAAATACCAGAGGGAGCCCAGGTCGCTCTTTGAGCAGTGCTTCTGTCATATTGCACAGTGCTTCCAAAATAAAGGACAAGCAATATTTTGCGATATCTTCTTTTTCCACGCCTTCCCGCAGCATTTTCTGATACTGATTTTCGACTCCGGAAAGCGAACAGTCGCAGCCTTTCATCGGCACATGGACTTTAAAGGCTTTTTTTGACTGCTGCGCAAGCTTTTCGAGCTGCGGTCCTGCCGGAAATGGAAGTCCCAAAAGGCCGCCTACGCGATCGATTGCTTGTCCAGCTTTTAGATCCAACGAATGTGCCGCAAGTTCCATGGGAATTTCCGGATCTGGAAGCACATGGAGTGCTTCTGTTGTTCCACCCGATACATGAAAGGCATAAAATTCTTTTCCGATCAGATCAAGACGCCCGGAAGAATAGAGAGCCGCAGCAATATGCCCCTGCTGATGAGACCATTTAAAAAGCGGAACATTGAGTACCACCGATAGCATTCTGCCAATTCCTTCCCCTACGGTAAAGCAAGGCATATAGCTGCCATCTACCGCTCTCGGCCGGGAAGAAACGCCAACAGCACCAATTTCTCCATGAGGAGTAGACATTAGCTTTTCCAAGATTTCCGGCAGCTGCTGCGTATGATGGAAAACCGCATCACTTTGACGCAAACCAAGTGTTCCCGGTTTTACGGGGAGAAGCTTTTTCTGCTGTCTTACTCCATCTACCGGATTCCAAAGCGCCGCAGAGGTCGTATAATTACTGGTATCAATTCCCAAACACTCAATCATGCTGTTCCAATTCCTTTGCAGCGCTTCCCAAAACCCCATTTAAAAATTTGGGATCTTCTGCACCGCCATATTTTTTCGCAAGGTCCACCGCTTCGTTGATCGAAACGCTCACCGGAATTTCTTCTTCCCATTTCATCTCATAAATACAAAGCCGCAAAAGGGAAATGCACACTTTAGAAAGGCGATTCATCTTCCAGCTCTTCGTATAGCGCGAAATGATCTCATCAATCTCATTAAGATGTAATTCGACCCCTTTTGATTCTCTCTCTGCAAAAGGATCCACCCGAAATTCTTCTGACTCTTCCGCATCTGTGATAATCTCATCAATACTGTCATGATTGATATTTTGCTGAAACACCAGAATAAATGCCTGTTCTCTCGCTTCGCGTCGTTTCATAAAGCCTCCTGATTTTTTTAAAAAAATAAACCCTCCAATATGTGGAGGGTTTTGATGACAAAATAACATTCGATTTTCAAACATCCACGGCTTTATTATACCACGAAAATTCTCCAGAACAACTATTATTTGCTCTCGATAATTTTAATTTTATCGTAAGTAACGCCGGTCTGACCAACAACAATATCTTTGATCAGCATAACAGCTTCGGACATTTCCTTATCGCCTTTGCTGACAACCACATTGCAGGTGCCATTTTGCAAATATACGACGCAATCATTAAACCCTTTTGCTTTAATTAAATTTTCAGCATTATTTTCCTGCTGAATATTTTGTGCAATTTGTGCCGCCTGCGTTACGGCTTCTTTTTTGGCATCGTCACTGGAAGAAACATCCGATGTGACTTTTTCCAAAAGCTCTACCGCCTGATCTCTTGCCTTCTGACGGGTAAGCCGTGCCTGCGTAAAACTGTCGCTGCCGGAAGCTGCAGAAGAAGTCGTTATTTCTTCAGAGGAATCAGCCACCGAAGAAGTGCTCGGATCTGCATTGACAAGCTGTGCCTGACCCAATTCTTTTTCTGAAGCCGTTGTTCCGGCCATCTGCACCGTATTGCCCCCTGCAAACTGCCAGTTAAGATAAACCGCCGCGCCTAACGCTACGACTAAAGCTGCCAGAATCACCTGACGTTTTCCCATTTTCATCTGAAACTCCTCCTTGTCGTGAATAAAATAAGTATTTCAGGAATCAGAACGCACCACACAGACTCTGGCAGAACTAATTCCTACCGCTGTTGTTACTGCAGAAATGATTTTCTCCTGTACAGCAGGATTATCAGCGCCTGGGCAAGTAACAACAACGCCTTGAATTTTCGGCTGCTGCTGCGTAATTTCCACTGGATGCTCATTCCCATTTGCGTCTTTTACAAGAATATATTTCGTTTCAAGGCTGCTATTATCAGTATTTCTGCTTCCGGAAGAATCCTGAGCCTTCTGGGTTGTCTTTTTCTCTTCTGTTGCATAGACCTGCGCCGTTCCCTGCTCCAGGGTCACCAAAACATGCGGCGTTCCGGCGCCCGAAATCTGAGAAATCAGTTCACTCAAGCGCTGCTCCATCTGCGCTGTATAATCCTGATTGCTCTCCTGGGAAGAAACCGCAGAGGCGGCGGTCTGTACAGACTGCTGTGTTTCTTTTCCGGTTTTTCCGAAAACAGAGCTAAGAAAAATCAGTGCAATTCCCGCAAACGCAAGAATCAAAACCATTTTTCGGCTGAAATCGTGCTCCATCAGTCTTTTAAAAAAATCCTTCTTTTCAGCTTCCATCTGTTTTCACCTCCGTCTCGAGTCCCAGAGATTTGGTTAAAAAATCTTGGATATCCTCTTTGGAAGCAGACTCCGATATTGGCAGTGTCACGATAACTTTGGTAATGTGTATGCTTCCATCCTCGCTATTATCCATCAAAACGGACACGTCTGTGCAGCTAAGTGATTTTTTTTTGAGTTCCGACTTGACAAGCCCCACAATGCTGCTTTTGGCCGCTTCTACATATTGATCATCCACTGCCTTAGAAAGTGTTGAATCCGGCGTTTTCTGAGAAGTAGCATGATCCAATTTTTCGGAAACTTGTGGAACGACCTCCTTTAACGGAGCAATCAAAACACACAGGACCAGCGCTCCCATGACAAGGCGCACTAATTTTGCCGTAGAGCCGCTCGGCAGCAAAAACTGCAGCATCGCAGAAGCCACCGCCACCAGGCAGATACCAACTGCCCATGATTCAATCATGCAGTATTTCCCCCTCCAACGATTACCAAAAGCACACTGGAAACAGTCAGTACGGTCAAAGAACAAATCAGGATTGCAAGAAGGGTTTCCATCACAGAAGCGCAAGCTCTTAAGAGACCGGAAAGTTCTTTCAAATCAAAAATGTCACCCACCCCTGCACAAAAGCTAAGCAGAATAATCCAAACAAGGCAGCTGAGAAGCGACGGCAAAAAAATGATTGCTTCTGCAAGCAATACAAAAGCCCCTACGCCGGACTTTAAAATTCCAACGCACCCACTGACCGTATGAATTGCTTCGCTCAAAGCGCTTCCCACGACCGGTACAAAGCTACTGACCACAAATTTTGCGGCGCGGTTTCCGCCGGTATCTACTGAAGTAGAAATCATTTGGCGCATCGTAAGAAGACTCGTAAAAACCGTCATCAGAAACCCCAAAATCCACTTGACTCCTTTGGAAAACGCCTGACAGATTCCAGAAAGTTTGAGGTCTGGTGAAAGGGAAGAAACAATCGAGATTGCTAAAAAAATACGCATAGCAGGCGCCAGGATTTGTGCCGAAATCAATTCGACTCCATTGCCGGCAGCTGCTGTCAAAATCTGCCATGACGCTGCAGAAACCGGTTGTCCTCCTGCAAGAAGGATTCCTCCCATAATTGGAATCGTTGTTAGCGAAAATCCAGCCGCGGTTTTAATTACTGCACAGGCAGCAACGATCGAATAAATCAGCGGTTCTACCACACAAACACAAACACAAAGAGCCCCCACTACCCCAACGGCACTCCCAATTTCCTCTGTTCCCACCGAAAGTTTCAGCGCGCTGACCATTGCGCACAGAACCATAATTGCGATAGAAGAAGCTGCTGCTTTTAAGGGGGTTGATCCCTCTTTGCCTGTTAACCCAAATACCATCGAAAAAAACTCTTGGGGCGTAATCTTTCCGATATTCCGAAAATCCCCATTCACTGCGCCCAAGTGATTCATCAGCTCTTTTGTGGAATCCGGAAGATCTCCCCAAAGGCTATTTGCTCCACTTTTTTCCACCTGTTCCTGATAGAGGTCTTCCGATACACTTTCTCCTGTCTCTTCTGCCATAACCTGTGGAGTATTCAAAAAAAGGAGCAGAAGCATCAGAAAAAAAGCGATCAAAAATTTTGTCTTTTTTTTCTGTATTCCTATCACTTTTGGAACACCGCCTTTTCTGGTTCCTTTTATCCGGAAGTGATCAGAGAAGCTGCAATCGCTGCAATTTGCTGGAAAAGCGGAAGTGCAAAAATCAGAATTTCCACCCGACCTGCAAGTTCCACTTTTGCAGCTAATGAGCTTTCTCCGGAATCCCTGCACGCATCCGCTGCAAACTGCGTCAGAAAACTAACTCCCAATGTTTTGATCAAAATCGCGCCAAACTCCGCTTTAATCCCCGCACTCTGAAATAAGCTCGTCAACTCACTTATCGCAGGCAGCACACTCTTTAAAATCTGCAGAGTAATTAAAACCCCGGCAGCAATTCCCAATGCCAGAGCCTGCTCTCCATTCTGCCGGCGAAGCAGAAGAATGATTGCCAGAGAAAGGAGCGCGATTCCGAGAATCCCAAACAGTGTCATTTTGATTCCCCGCTAAAGGCCAAAAATAGATTTGATTGTCCCGAAAAGGGTACTGATCTGCTGAACAATCATCATCAGCACTACAATTAATCCGGCAAGCGTTGTCATCATCGCCTGTTCCTCCCTGCCGGAACGCACCAAAAGCTGATTCAAGACCGCAACAATAATCCCAATAGCGGCAACTTTAAAAATAAAATCCACATCCATGAATTTCCCTCCATTTTCAGCAGAGAAGTAATGCTGCCGCAGCACCACCAAAAAGTCCCAACATTCGATAGAGCTTTCCCTTTTTCTTTTCGTCTTCTTCTGCTTTTAAAAGTGTCTTTTTTGTAAGGCTGCCACATAAACTGCAATGATTTAGCTGTCCCTGCGTATCACTCGCTCCAAACCCTTCTCCAAACTGGCTGAGAAGTTCTCGGTCCTCCTCACAAAGGACGGGACTCGCCTCTGCTTTTTTCCATGCCTGCGGAAAAGGCTCTCCTTTTTTTAGTGCCGCAAAAAATGGCGGCATAAAGTCAAGACTTTTTCCATGGCGCATACAAATTTCTTCTACCGGCATTCCTTCATAGGAAACTTCTGTTGCTGCATTATCAAGAAAAATGCAAAAATTTTTAAGTCTTGTTACCCGATCATGCAGTTTCTTCGACTCCAGATATCCCGCTGTGGCTCCTGCTAAAAGAAGAAAAACTGCCCCGATCCACTTGAGCAAGAAGATCACCTGCCCTCAATAATTGCTGAATATGTCCCGGCACTCCGCGTGACAAAAGTGCTATTCTCTGAAAAGCACCGCTTTGGAGCAGCGCTTTGGTCTGTGGACGATGTAAAAGTTCCGAAAGGCTTCCCGCATGGATACTTGCAATCACCGCTGCACCCGCATTTACGCTCTGCACCAGTGCCTGTGCTTCTCCCAATCCTCCCAGTTCATCACAAATCAGATATTCCGGTGACATAGACCGCACTGCAAGAAGAATTCCATCGACCTTTTGAAATCCATCCAAGACATCGCAGTTAAGGGAACTCCAAGCAGGTATTCCGTTATTGACCCCACAGATTTCTCCTCGTTCATCAATAACCGTCACCTTATGAATCGCTGAATTCTGCCCACCGGAAAGATACATGGCGATATCCCTCAAAAGCGTTGTCTTACCGGAAGCAGGGGGCCCCGCAAGGAGCAAGCCTCCTTCCAGAATTTCTGGCCTTTTTAGCAATGCACCTGCACACCCGGGAACCGCCCTCGCAATTCTGATATTTAAAGAAGACACATCCCGAATCCCCGTCTGCTTTTCTTCCCGATAAACGGCTGTTCCACAGACTCCAACTCGATGACCGCCCTGCAGAGTCAAAAAGCCGGTGCGAATCTGTTCCTGATGACTATAAATAGAATAGCTGCACATCTCCCGAAAACTTTCCTGCAAATCTTCCATCGATGCACATAATCCCTGCTCCTGCTGCAGCGTAACGCCTGCATGATTCAGAAACCATGTGACTCCCTTTCCCCAAAGGCAAATTGGTCTGCCTGCACGCAGCCGAATCTCTGAAATGGAAGTCTGTATTTGGGGCGGTAATGTGCGCAGCAAATCCCGGATTCTGGGAGCAATCGGTGCTGTTGCTTCCCGAAAGCTTTTTTCAGGATTTTCCATGTTCTTGTCCCACCTTTCATTATCACAGGTATATGGACGAGCCGAAAAAAATAGAACCTGACAAAAGAAAAAGCCGCCGGCTTTTAAAACCGACGGCAAAATTTTATATTTAATTTTCGTTTAGCAATTTTAAGAAATCATCTTCTGAGAGAATCGGGACATTAAGTTTCTGCGCCTTTTCCAGTTTACTTCCGGCTTCCTCTCCGGCAAGGACGTAGCTTGTTTTTTTCGAGACACTTCCGCTGACCTTTCCGCCAAATTTCTCAATGATGGAAGAAGCTTCTGAACGAGTCATCGTTGGAAGCGTTCCGGTCAACACAAAGGTCTTTCCTGCAAAACGTGTATCCTGTACCTCTCTACGAGAAGTCATATTCACATTCGCATCAGAAAGGCGTCCAATCAATTCTCCGGTCGCAGGAAGGTCAAAAAACTCCCGAATACTTTGCGCCATGATCTCTCCGAATCCTTCAATCGAAGCGATTGTTTCTGTGGATGCTTCAAAGATCTCTTTGATATCCAGAAAACGTCCTGCCAAAAGTTTTGCAGCTTTCTGACCGACGTGTGGAATCCCCAATCCATAAAGAAGACGTGATAAGTCGTTTCCTTTGGAATGCTCGATAGCAGAAAGAAGATTTTGCGCGGATTTTTTCCCCATTCGTTCTAAGCTCAAGAGCTGCGGCTCGGTCAAATGATAAAGATCGGCTGGAGAACGCACCAGTTCTTTTCCGATCAGCTGATCGATCACAGCCGGCCCCATTCCATCAATATCCATTGCGTCTCTGCTGGTAAAATGGATCAGATGTCTCGTAAGCTGCGCAGGACAATCCGCATTGGTACAGCGTAACGCAGCCTCTCCCTCTTCCCGCACCACCGGACTCCCGCAGGAAGGACAAATCTTCGGCAGAAAATATGGTTCTGAATTTTCCGCATGAGAAATCACTCTAACAATTTCCGGAATAATTTCTCCGGCCTTTCGCAGACAGACTTTATCTCCCACCCGAATATCTTTTTCAGAAATAAAATCCTGATTATGAAGTGTTGCACGGCTGACAGTGGTCCCCGCCAAGGTAATCGGTTCAAAGACGCCGGTAGGTGTCAAAACGCCGGTGCGTCCGACGTTTACTTCAATTGAAAGAAGAGTTGTTTCTTTTTCTTCCGGCGGATATTTAAACGCCTCTGCCCACTTTGGAAACTTTGCGGTACTGCCTAATAATGCACGCTGCGCAAAATCATTCACTTTGACAACAGCACCATCAATGGAATAATCAAATTCTCCGCGCCGTTCACCAATTTTCCGAATATGCGCGATCGCTTCTTCAATATTCTGACAGACCTGATAAAACGGTGAAACGGTAAAACCAAGTCTTCTTAAATATTCCAGCGATTCATCATGACGAGAAAGCGTTTCACCCGAAACCTGTTGAATATTAAAAACGAAAATATCGAGGACACGGGAAGCGGTAATCTTTGGATCCTTTTGCCGCAGAGAACCCGCTGCTGCATTGCGCGGATTTTTAAATGGTTTTTCCCCATTCAATTCCTGGCGAGCGCAAAGCTGCCAGAAGCTCTGATGAGACATATAAACTTCTCCGCGAACCTCCAAATAAGGGACCGGCTCTTTGAGCGTTTTCGGAATGGTTCGAATCGTTCTTAAGTTTTCAGTAACATCTTCTCCAACTGTTCCATCCCCACGGGTAGAACCGCGAAAAAATTTCCCATCTCGATATTCAAGAGAAACCGAAAGGCCATCAAATTTTGGCTCTACTACATAGGTCACATCCGGTACGGTTTCTCTTACACGGCGGTCAAAATCACGCATCTCTTCCTCAGAAAAAGAATCGTGAAGGCTCTCCATCACAACTTCATGTGTTACTTTCTGAAACGTATTCAAAGCCGGGCCACCGACTTTGCGAGTTGGGGAATCCAACGTGCGCAGGTCCGGAAATTCCCGTTCTAAATTTTCGAGTTCACGGTAGAGCATATCATATTCATAATCGTCAATTTCCGGTGCATCCTCTACATAATACTTGCGACTATGATAATTGATCTGTTCCCTCAGTTCTTGAATTCTTTTTTCCGCTTCCTCCCGTTGCACAGAAAGCACCTCCGTTATTTTATTTTCCACTTGCCATAAACACCGGCACTTCGCCCACAATGACAGTTTCCGCTACAGGAACATCTGTAGAAAAGTCAGTGGTAGAATCCACTCCCGGCAGATAAGCATATAACTGCGCGCTCAATTCCAGATCAATTTGCTGCCGTGTCTGGTTTACCCCGGCGTCTTCAAAAATATTATGAAATTCCGCCGTAACGTTGCCGCTCAAAGTAACCCGCAGAGGAATCCCCGGCCCACGCCCGTGGAATAATTCTCCACCGAGTAACGTTCCCAGAGGAACCGTTAGGTCTTCGTTGCCCTGATCACTGAGTGTATCTTGGACCGTTTCGACCAAATGGGATTTTAGTTCATTCATCTTTACGACGTTACTGCTAATGGAAAGTACTTTTCCATTAGTATCCCGCTGGATTACCGCAAAATCACTATAAGAAACACCGCTGCTCTCAAGTTCTTTCTGAACAGCGACACTAACCATCTGAGCAGCATAGCGTTTTGCTTCCAGGGCGGCCAAATCGCGCATCAAAGGCTTTAGTTGAAACTCCAACGCAATGATGATTCCTACAACAGCCAATATAGCCAACAATCCTTTCCATGGAATGCGGCTGCGCCTATATCTCCACCTTCGCACAGATGATTCCCCCTTTTGCTTCTATCTTCTATATTAGCAAAAAGAGAAATTTGTGTGAAAGAAAAAAGGAAAAATAAATTTTTAAAAAGGGCGTAAAGGACCCTTTTCGGCCTCTTCACGCCCTTTTAAAAATTCTTAGAAAATCTTATTCTTCGCTTTGTTCTTTCTCTTGGTTCTCTTCCAAGAGCTTACGCATGGAAAGACTTACACGATGACGATCGAAATCGATATCTGTAATTTCTGCATTGACCTTTTCGTTCATCTGCAGAACATCCTGCGGCTTTTCAATCCGATGATCAGCGATCTGAGAAATATGGATTAAACCGTCAATGCCAGGAATAATCCGCGCAAAAGCACCAAAAGAGGTCATGCCAACAATCGTAGCCTCTACAACAGTGCCAACCGGATAATCCTTCTTCAGGATCTCCCACGGGTTGTCCTCAGGGCGTTTGTATCCAAGAGAAATCTTGCCCTTTTCACGGTCGAGTCCCTTGATGTACACTTTAACGGTATCGCCAACATTTACAACCTCACTCGGGTGCTTAATGCGAGTCCAAGAAAGTTCAGAAATGTGAATCATTCCATCAACGCCACCTAAATCCACAAATGCGCCGTAGCTTGTCAGGGACTTAACGGTACCGGTATATTCCTTGCCTTCTTCAGCAGTCTCCCAGAACTTCTCAGCCTGTGCTTTGCGCTCATCTTTCCAAACGGAACGAATGGAACCAACTGCACGGCGACGGCCGCGGTTTACTTCGATAATGCGGAAATGAACTTCCTTCTTGAGCAAATCCTCCAAAGGATCGTTGCGGGAAGGAGTCGCCTGAGAAGCCGGGATAAATACCCGAACGCCATTAGTAACAGCAATCACGCCGCCCTTGATGACGTTTGTAACTGTTCCGGTAAGGATTTCTCCGCTCTCTTCAGCAGCAGCAACTGTCTCCCAGCCTTTTGCAGCATCGAGACGTTTTTTGGAAAGCATGATCGTACCTTCCTGATCATTTGTGCGCATAATCAGAAGATCCATCTCATCGCCCATTTTGACTAAATCTTCGGGTTTTGCATTCGGGTCAGCAGACAATTCCGAAGCTGGGATAAAACCAGCCTGCTTACGACCGACATCTACATAGACTTCTGTAGGGGTAATTCCGACAACAACTCCGTGTACCTTCTCATCTGTATTTAAACTCTTCAGAGACTCTTCAAGCATCTCCTCAAAGCTGTCCTCGGCGGAATCGGTGTTCTGGTTCTGCACATCCTCATTGATTTCTGACATGGTAACTAGTACCTCCTTTATGATACTTGCCGGCGTGGAAGCACCAGCAGTAATACCTAAATCATGTACCCCTCTCAAGGCACTAAGCGGAAGCTCCTCCGTACTCTGCGCAAAATAAGTCGGCGCAAATTGCCTGCATACTTCAAAAAGCTTCGCTGTATTAGAACTCTGCTTCCCTCCGAGAACCAGCATAGCGTCACTCTTTTGTGCCAGCTCAGCAGCCTCTTTTTGACGGGCAGCAGTTGCATTACATATTGTATCAAAAATTCGAGCATTTGTATATACCCTTTTCAGGATTTTTAAGCATTTTTCCCATTCTGACAACTGAAAGGTAGTCTGAGCTACAACAGAAATAGCAGAATCGCACAAAATTTCTCGGCGATTAATAAAATCCGTCAGCTCCTGCGCATTCAAAAAGACATTACACTGCCCGCTGCAGTGTCCCACAATCCCCTGCACCTCCGGATGGCTGGCATCTCCGAACAGAAAAAGGATGCGTCCTTCTCGGCTTTCTTCCCCTGCAATTTCCTGAATTTTAGAAACAAAAGGGCATGTGGCATCTACACAATGAACCGGCAAGTGCATGATCTGTTCTTTTACTGCTTTGGAGACACCGTGAGACCGAATCACCAATGTGCTGCCTTCTGGTGCTTCTTCCGGCTTTTCCACCTCGATAACGCCCATTTTTCGCAGCTGGGAAAGGGTTTGAGGGTTATGAATAATAGGGCCCAACGTGCAAACCTGTTTTTCTTCCCGTAAAAGCTGTTTTACCAAGTTGACCGCACGGTTAACCCCAAAACAAAATCCTGCTGTTTTTGCAACCGTTACTTTCAATTTTCTTCCTCCAATAATCCATTAATTGCCTGCGCCAAAGTAACACTGCCCGATTTTAATTTTTTATGATCGTATTCGGCGCCCCGAAAAAACTTTTCTGAAATCGGTTTCCCAATTCTGACTGTAATTCGGCTAAAAAATTTGAGAGGCCCTCGGCAAAAAATACTCATTGGAAGAATAGGCACATTCGTACACGAAGACAGCAAGACAGCGCCGGATTTAGGCGAGAACGAACGATTGTCACGGATGACATATCCCTGCGGAAAAATCCCTACAATTCCACCGTCTAAAAGAATCTGTTCTGCTGTTTGCAAGCTTTTACGATCTGCCGTTTCTCTGCGAACCGGAAAAGCTCCAAGACTTTGCAGAATCCATGCTGCCAATCTGCCATGCTTTGTAAAAAGTTCTTCTTTTGCCATAAAACGAATTTGCCGCTGAAAAGGAGCCGCTACCAACAAGGGGTCTATCAAACTGCGATGATTGCAGCAAACGATAAAAGCCCCCTTCTTTGGGATATGCTCTTCCCCTTTCCAGCAAATCCTGTAAAAAAGGCGGCTAATTCCTTTTAAAATTTTTTTTGCAATCGTATACAGCAAAAACGTTCCTCCCAAAACGAAGCATTCTAAAAAATTATGTAAACTTTTATGAGAATTTTTTTAAAGTTTCTTCCCTCATTTTGAGAATTTTTTCCCATACCAAATGATTAGCGGCTCGATATTCACTGCCTTTTCCTTTTGTAATTTGGAGCTCCTCCGGTTTAATGGGAGCCCCAAAAACGACTTCTGCTCTGTGGAACAGTTTAACGGGACCGCCCCCGTGCATCACAATGCAGCAAGGCACAATCGGAATCTGATATTTATAAGCCAACATTACCGCTCCAGCTTTTGGCTGGCCGGGTAACCCATCTTTACTGCGATGACCTTCCGGAAAAATTCCAAGAAGATGTCCTTCCCGAATCAGCCTTGCAGATTCATTGATTGCCTTTCTATCGCTTCTTCCGCGCTGAACCGGATAAGCGCCAAGTCCCTGCAGAATCATCGCAAACGGTTTAAACCGAAAAAGTTCCGCTTTGGCCATATAATAGATCTGCCGTTTTAAAGAAAATCCCAGCCGAAACACATCCGTAAGTCCCAGATGATTACAGCAAATAATGGCAGCTCCCTCTTTAGGGACCTGCTCTCTTCCCTGTGCATGAAACGGGCAAAAGGGACGAATAAACCACCGTGCGATCTTTTGTACAAAAATGTAGATCGGAGTCCGCTTTTCCAAACCCATATGCTCCTTTCTTACAGGTTAAAATGTTTTTTAATAATGTTAGAAAGCATCTGTACCGATTCCTCCAACGTATTTCCCGTTGTATCAAAGTACTGTGCATCTGAAGCAGGCTTCAAAGGTGCCACTTTACGATGAGAATCCTGATAATCTCGGCGCTTAATGTCCTCGAGAACCGTTTCAAAAGAATCCTCGATTCCCTTTTCTTGAAGCTGCGCACGGCGTCGCTGTGCTCGTTCCTCTGCCGAAGCAGTCAAGTAAATTTTCAACTGTGCGTTAGGGAGAACCACCGTTCCGATATCGCGTCCATCCATAATCACATCATTTTGTTTTGCCATCTCCTGCTGTAAATTCAGCAAAAAATCGCGTACTCCCGGGATTGCCGAAACATCGGAAGCCGCCATACTAACCTGTGGCTCACGGATCTCCTCTGAAACATCTTCTCCGTTCAAAAGCACTCTTTGCCCCTCTTTTGAAAAGCGAAGGGAAAGCTTAATTTCCGAAAGCAGCGGCAAAACTTTTTCTGCTTCCTTAGGATTGATTCCCTTTCTAAGCATATAAAGCCCGATTGCACGGTACATAGCACCGGTATCCACATAGACAAATCCAAACTGTCTGGAAATTTCTTTTGCAATCGAACTTTTCCCAGCACCAGCAGGGCCGTCAATGGCAATATTAATTTTCATAGAGCGATCCTCTTTCCTAAAATCTACGGAAATTCTTTCCAATCTGTCAATTAGAATTCCCGCCTTTTTAAATTTTACTACAACCCAACAAATTTTTCAAAAAGATTTCTCATTTTGCACTTTCTGCGCAACGCTCTGTGCTGCAAGGCGTCCGGTACAAAAAGCAATTTGCAAATTAAAACCGCCTGTATAGCCATCTACGTCCAAAAGTTCTCCTGCAAAGTACAACCCATGAATTTTCTTCGATTCCATTGTTTTGGGGTCAACTTCCTTTACCTTTACGCCGCCGGAAGTAACGATGGCTTCTTCAATTGGCCGAAATCCGGTAACCGTAAATGAAAGCTGTTTCAAAAGCCTCACAAGAGACAATCGCTGCTCTCTTGTGATGTCTGCGCACTTAGTTGATTCCAAAATTCCGGAGCGGCGCACGACCACAGGAATCATCAGCCGCGGCAGCAAGTCCGAAAGTCCATTTACGAAATCACGCGCATGATATTTTGTAAAATCGCGTTGTAAACGCGCATCGAGTTTTTCAAAAGATAATGCCGGCTTCAAATCAATATCTGCTCGGTAACGGCCGGATTCCATCTCTTTTAGATGTGTACTGCCGCTGAGCACCACCGGCCCAGAAAGCCCAAAATGGGTAAATAACAGTTCTCCAAAATCCGTACAAACTGTTTTCTTTTTCTTCGTATCATAAAGCTGAAAACCGATATTACGCAGAGAAAGCCCCATCATATCCCGGCAGTCCTGCTCCTTACAGCAAAGAGGCACCAAAGAGGGACGCGGCGGGATAACGGTATGGCCAGCCTGCTGCGCCAAAAGATAGCCATCTCCAGTAGAACCGGTAACGGGATAGCTTTTTCCACCGCAGCAAAGGATAACCTGTGGAGCCAAAATCGTTTCTCTGTCCGAAAGTACAACTCCCTTGACGGATTCATCTTCCAGAAAGAGCTTTTTAACTTCTCCCTGTATTACTTGGACCCCACCATCCCGGTTCCAATGAACCAATGCATCGACAATGTCCTTTGCTCGATCCGACTGTGGAAACACGCGGTTTCCGCGCTCTGTTTTCAGAGGCACTCCCAATGATTCGAAAAACTTCATCACATCAGAAGGCGAAAAATGAGACAGAGCTCCAAAAAGGAACCGTCCATTCGTGGGGACATTCGCAATGACTTCCTGAGAAGTGCAGTCATTCGTCACATTACAGCGTCCCTTTCCTGTAATGGAAAGCTTCCACCCCAACCGATTTGTTTTTTCAATTAAACAGACTTTAAGCCCAAGATGGGCGGCGGTGCCGGCAGCCATCAGACCGGAAGCACCCCCGCCCACTACTATCAAATCACTCTTTTTTATTATCTTTATCATTTTCTGTTTCGTCAACTTTTTCGTAAACTCCATATTCATCCCAAATATCTTCCAAATTCTGAAAAACTTTTGTCACACGGCTTTCCATTTTCAAAGCCAGTGCAACAAGCAACGAATTAATCAGGCTCAGCGGTGCAACCAGAGAATCCACGATTGCCGAAATATCACTTCGGGCAAGTAATCTATAATCTGCAAATTCCGCAATCGGTGACAAAAGAGAATCTGTAATCGCAATTACTTTTGCACCACGGTCGTGTGCAAAACGCATCGCCTTAGATGCTTTTTTACTATAACGCGGAAACGAAAGTCCAATCATCACATCATCTTTCGTCATATAGATCATCTGCTCAAAGATTTCCGCCTCGCTGGTCGCCTGAATACACTGAACATTATCAAATAGCATTCCCAAATAATAAGAAAGAAATGTTGCCAAAGCCACACTGCTGCGCGCTCCTAAAATATAAATCTTTTTCGCCGCAATGATTGCATCAACTGCTTCATAAAAGTCTTTATGAGAAGTTGCCTCCATCGTACGGCGTATTACATCCATATCCTGAGCCAGCATCACATCAAGAATATCATTTTTCCCGATTCTTTCCTTTGTGACTTCAATTCGCTGTACGCTGGTCAGCTTCGATCGAATCATTTCCTGCATTGCACGCTGCAGTTCAGGGTATCCATCATAGCCCAATTCCGTTGCAAAACGTACCACTGTGGATTCACTGACTCCGACTGTCGAACCAAGCTTGGAAGCAGTCATAAATGCTACTTTATCATAATGTTCTTCAATATATTTAGCAATTAATCTTTGACCTTTTGAAAAATGCGGCATCTGATCCTGAATTCGGATCGAAAGATGTGTGTTCATCAAATCAACTCCTTGTTCCAAGTTTACTTTTTTTTCGAAAAAATAGCAATCGTTTTTTTCAAAATTTGCAGGGCCCTCTTAAAAAATTGCAAAATTTTCTTCGGTACATAGAAAAAAGCCCCATATGGGACTTTTTTCTATAAAGTATCGGTCTATTTTGCACGAAACCATTTAGAAATCATGGAATGGAACCGCACAACATACGCACCAACCAACCCGGAAAGCGCATAGTCATAAATAACAAAAACAACATTCCCTGCAAGGAGCAGCCAAAGCGGCATGCCAGGAATAATCTCAAAACTTTCCTCTGGAATTCCCCAAAAATAAATACTGATAAAATAAGCAACAATCATAGAAGCATTAAAAACACCAAATTTAAAAATCCATTGCTCCCATTTTGGCCCGCGGCGTTCAAATATTGCCTTTATGATTGGATAGTACCCAAAAAAGAGAATGTAAAGAAAAACAGCTTCTTTATCCGGTCCTAATAAGAACCCAAGAATTCCCGTTGCTAAAAAAACCGGCCACGCCCATTTGGCCCCCAGTTCCACAACAATTGGCATTAAAAGCGCACCGGAAAGTGCAGGTAACGCATAGGTGGCAACTGGGATCAGTCCGGCAGCACACAAAAACGCGACTCCCAACGCGGTCAGCATGCCGGAAAACGCAATCTGTACCGAACGATTCAAAGGAAGATCCCCCCTTCAAAATTATCGGAATCCAATGCAGGGGCAAAGATTTCCGCCCATACACTCACAGCACATATCCGCTGCCATCAAATCGCCGCATGCGCCGCAACCGGTAAATCCGCCGCCCGTTGTCATATTGGGATTATATCCGCCGTACATTCCGCTGCGCTGATTCATAATTTGATTCATCGCCGAACGATATTCCATATTCTGTGGATCCATCTGAACAGCACGATTAAAATGATTGGTAGCTTCGTCCAGCCACCCTCGTTTATAAAGAACAGTTCCCTTTAAGAAATACCATTCTGCGTTACGATTCTCTCCAGGGACACCATCCAAAATTTGCTCTGCATCGGAAATTCGTCCACTCATAATATAGCTGCGCACATCTCCAAAGCTGGAATTCTGCGCACCACCATAACCATAAGTGCCGCCATAGCCATAAGTACCACCGTAAGCACTGCCATAACCGCCTGTCTGCTGTCCAGAGCCACGGTTTTTACGCTGCGCCTGAATTGCATCATACGCTTCATTGATCTCTTTCATTTTTTCGCTGGCAAGGTCTGCAATCGGGCTTCCGGCATAATTATCGGGATGATATTTTTTAGCCAGATTGTGATAGGCGGTCTTAATTTCTTCGTCCGTTGCCGAAGGAGAAACGCCAAGCACCTGATAGGGGTCCGTCATTCTTTTTCCTCCTTACGAAATAACAGTTCTTTTTGCGTTGCAGGTAATCCTTTTTCTATAATATTCTGCAAAATTGACTGAAAAGAAGTCCAATCCATCAGCGAAAATGCAGCGAGTAAACGCGAAAGGGTCAAATTTAATGATGCATTTGCTTTTTGCCTTATGGGATCAAAATCCTTTTTCTCGACTTTTTGAGTCAGCCCGGATTCTCTGATGAGACAATTAAAGCTACCTGATTCCAAATCTTTTTCCAAATCGTCCGCCGCGTCCATAATATAAACCCAGCGTCCCAGAAAATATCCAAATTCATACAGTGTTCTTGAAAGCGGAGAAGAACTTTCTCCCCCTTCATGCTGCAAGATTTTTCCAAGCATCTGTGCTGTTGGAGACGCACAGGCATCCATCTTTTGCCCTTCCGTCTCCACCTGATTCTGTGCCGTCATTGTCTCTGTAACAATCTTGTCCATCCAAGGAAAATCAGCTTTCGCGCGTTTCTGCGCTCTGCGGGACAGCGGCAAAAGCAGCCGTGCACGAATTTTTCCTTTTCCATGATCCCGCAGATCATCCTCCAGCTTAAAGCAAGTCATCAAAACGCTTAAAGCTGCAGCCTGATGAAATGACTCTTCAGCATTTTGACAAAAATTGCATTTTTTCAGCGGATTGACCACACAATGCCCAGCACCATAACAAGGCTTTTCTTTTCTCAAAGACATCAAAATCATGGTATAAAAAGTACAGTCATAACTTAGCGTTAACCGGGAAAGCCGACCATAATAACGGCCAAGATTTTTACATAGCCCGCAGTATATTCCACGATAACTTTCCCATTCCCGAACCAAAAGTTCAGGCTTAAACGGTCTGATATAACCAAACAACGGCACCCATCCTTACTCTTTACTAATAAAGATTAACTTATTGTACAATAAATCACCCGATGATTTGTTGAACAATGTGTTAATTTTGTCCGATTTTTGTAATCTTTTGCGGATCTACAGAAATGTTTCACAATCACGTCTGCAAAATTTTAGATAATTTTTATAAAATTTATTGTTGATAGTTTCACAATCCTATGGTATGATAAATTTTGTAGAAAGCAATAGTAGATATTCACTTGATGATAGGAGGGATTTTCGATGAAACTTTATGATATTGACATCGGAGATTTTATGCAGTTACTGGATCGTGCCAAAGGCGACGTAATTCTTGAAACAGATGATGGAAACAAGCTGAACCTCAAAAGTAAACTCTGTCAGCTGTATGGTGTAAAACAACTTTTGGAGAGTGCCAAAAATGCAACCATTACTGCAGAAATTAAACTAACGAACCCGGAAGATCAGATTTTGTTTTTAAAGTATCTGACGGATGCCACAACCCTTTGAGCTTTCAAAATTTATAAATTCCCCGAAGCCCTGTTTTGTTGGGTTTCGGGGGATTTTTTGCCGAAATTCAGGTGTGCTCCAAAAGTTTGCGAAGATACTGTCCTGTATAAGACTGTTCCACCGCTGCAATCTGCTCCGGCGTTCCTTTTGCAATGACCGTTCCGCCGCCATCGCCGCCTTCCGGCCCAAGGTCGATCACATAATCTGCTGTCTTGATCAAATCCAGATTATGTTCAATCACAACTACGGTATTTCCTCCGTCCACCAGTCTTTGAAGGACTTCGATCAACTGATGCACATCAGCAATATGCAGACCGGTAGTCGGTTCGTCCAAAATATAAATCGTTCTGCCGGTGCTTCTTTTAGAAAGCTCCGCTGCCAATTTAACGCGCTGTGCTTCACCGCCTGAAAGCGTTGTTGCCGGCTGTCCAATTTTGATATATCCGAGTCCAACCTCCTGCAAAGTCTGCAGTCTTCTGGCAATTCGCGGAATTGCCCCGAAAAATTGTGCCCCCTCTTCGACCGTCATTTCCAGTACATCATAAATATTTTTTCCTTTATACTGAATTTCCAGCGTCTCGCGATTGTACCGCTTTCCGTGACAGGCATCACAGGGAACATAGATATCCGGCAAAAAATGCATTTCAATTTTAATAATGCCGTCGCCTTCACATGCTTCGCACCGACCGCCCTTCACATTAAAAGAAAAGCGGCTGGAAGAAAATCCCCGTAGTTTTGCCTCTTGTGTGCTTGCGAACAGATTGCGGATATCCGTAAAGACGCCTGTATAGGTAGCCGGATTGGAACGTGGAGTTCTGCCAATAGGTGACTGGTCGATCGCAATCACTTTATCCAATGCGGAAAGCCCGGTAATTTTTTTAAATTGTCCCGGCCTTGATTTAGCCCCATTTAATTCCCGTGCCAAATATTTATACAGAATTTCGTTTATAAGGGAGGATTTCCCCGAACCAGAAACACCAGTCACACAAATAAACGTGCCTAACGGAAAGCTCACATCAATATTCTTTAGATTATTCTGCTCAGCTCCCTCGATTTTTAAGAAATTCCCATTTCCTTTTCTGCGTTCTTTCGGGACCCCCACTTTCTTCTTCCCACTCAGATACTGGCCGGTAATGGAAGCTTCACAATTTAGGATATCTTCCGGCTTGCCGTTAAATACCACTTCTCCGCCATGAATTCCAGCACCGGGACCAATATCCACCAGATGATCGGCGGCGCGCATGGTATCTTCATCATGTTCTACAACAATCACGGTATTTCCCTGATCCCGCAGATGCTTTAGTGTGGCAAGAAGTTTATCATTATCACGCTGATGTAACCCGATACTGGGCTCGTCCAAAATATAAAGGACTCCCATTAAAGAGGAACCAATCTGCGTTGCAAGCCGAATTCGCTGGCTTTCTCCTCCGGAAAGTGTACCGGAACCGCGGCTAAGTGTCAGATATTCAAGGCCAACACTCTTTAAAAATCCAAGTCTTGAAAAAATCTCTTTTAAAATCGGTTTTGCAATCATGGCATCTCGGCCTTCTAAATGCAGCCCATGAAAGAAATCCAACGCCTTGTTAATGGAAAGATCGCAAAGCTGCGAAATATTCAGCCCACCTACTGTAACCGCCAGACTCATTGGGGACAAGCGCTGTCCATGACAGGCGTCACACGGGATGGCGCTCATATAGGACTCGATTTCTTCCTTTACCCAGTTGCTGCTGGTCTCACGAAAACGGCGCTCCAGGTTATTGATAATTCCCTCAAACGTCGTTAAATACTTTCCAGAACCATATTCATTTTTCCGAACGATCTGAATCTTTTCCCCATTTGTGCCATAGAGCAGAATCTGAATGATCTCCTCTGGCAAGTTTTTGATCGGCGTTTTCAGCGAAAAATGATAGTGCTTAGAAAGCGCTTCCATATACATGGAAGCAATCGTACTGCCCTCCATCGCCCAACCACTGGCTTTTAAGCCTCCCTGCGCAATGGAAAGATTTTTATCAGGAAGAATTCTCTCGGGATCAATTTTCATAAAGACGCCCAACCCAGTACATTTTGGACAGGCACCGAACGGATTATTAAAAGAAAACATACGAGGAGTCAGTTCATCGACGCCCACTCCATGCTCCGGGCAGGCATAATTTAGAGAAAAAGCATGGTCTTCCCCATCGACCGGACTGACGACGATCAAGCCCTGAGAAAGACTGGAGGCTGTCTCTAAAGAATCCGCCAAGCGAGAGCGAATCGATGGTGTGACGACAAGCCGATCTACTACAATCTCGATCGTATGCTTTTTATTCTTTTCCAGTTTGATTTCTTCTGAAAGGTCATAGAGAATCCCATCTATCCGTGCCCGAACAAATCCACTGCGGCGTGCGGCTTCTAATTCCTTAGTATGCTCTCCCTTTCGCGCTTTTACGATTGGTGCCAAAATTTGAATTTTTGTTTTCTCCGGCATTGCAAGCACACGATCTACAACCTGATCGATGGTCTGTTGGCGGATCTCCCTACCACAGATCGGGCAATGCGGAACTCCGACTCTCGCATACAGAAGGCGCAGATAGTCATAGATTTCCGTCACGGTCCCAACTGTTGACCGCGGATTCTTTGAAGTCGTCTTTTGATCGATCGAAATTGCCGGTGAAAGTCCTTCAATGGAATCCACGTCCGGTTTATCCATCTGCCCCAAAAACTGCCTTGCATAGGAAGAAAGCGACTCTACATATCTTCTCTGACCTTCTGCATAAATGGTATCAAACGCCAAACTGCTTTTGCCGCTGCCGGAAAGTCCCGTAAAAACGATCAATTTATCTCTGGGAATTTCCAGACTGATATTTTTAAGGTTGTGTTCTCTTGCTCCCCTGATGATGATATTTTTCGGCTCCATGAATCCGTTTCCTTTCTATTTTGGAAAATTCATTTTCCCTCTTGCAGTTCTTTGATCTTATCTCTCAAAAACGCAGCATGTTCAAATTCCAACAATTTTGCAGCTGCTTTCATCTCGCGAGTAAGCTGCTCGATCATCTGACGGCGCTCAATCGGAGACAAATATTTTTTCTTCTTCTTTTTATCCTCTTTATGAGTAGAAATTTCGAGAATCTCCGAAACTTTTTTCTGGATGGTTTTTGGGGTGATTCCATGCTCCTGATTATAGGCAACCTGTAACTTTCGGCGACGATTTGTCTCTCGGATTGCCGCCTCCATGCTGGGCGTCACTGTATCCGCATACATGATCACCTTGCCGGAAGCATTACGCGCTGCACGGCCGATGGTCTGAATTAGGCTTCGCTCGGAACGCAGGAACCCTTCTTTATCTGCATCTAAGATTGCCACTAGACTGACTTCTGGAATATCCAACCCCTCACGCAGAAGGTTGATTCCCACCAAAACATCAAACTCTCCCAAACGCAGATCGCGAATGATTTCCATCCGCTCCACCGTATCGATATCATGGTGCATATACCGTACCCGGATTCCCATCCCCTGCAGATAAGAGGTCAGATCCTCTGCCATCTTTTTAGTCAAAGTCGTAACCAAAACTCTTTCCTTTTTCTCAGCGCGCAGATTGATTTCACTGATCAAATCGTCAATCTGCCCGTCGGTCGGCTTTACAAAGATTTCCGGATCAAGAAGCCCAGTCGGACGAATTACCTGCTCCACCACCTGAGACGCTTTCGAAAGCTCCCAGTCTCCCGGCGTTGCACTGACAAAGACTGCCTGATCTACATGATGATAAAATTCATCAAAAGTCAGCGGACGGTTATCATAGGCGCTGGGCAAACGAAATCCAAAATCCACCAAAGACTTTTTCCGTGCCTGATCGCCCGCATACATGCTGCGTACCTGCGGCAGCGTCACATGGGACTCATCCACAAAGAGCAGAAAGTCCTCTGGAAAATAATCGAGCAGCGTACACGGGGCGCTTCCCGGAGCACGACCGGCCATCACCCGAGAATAGTTCTCAATCCCCTTGCAGAAGCCAATTTCAGAAAGCATTTCCATGTCATAGGTCGTACGCTCTCTGATTCTCTGTGCTTCAATAAGCTTCCCATGTTCTTCAAAGAATTTAACGCGCTCTTCCATCTCATCATAGATGGAAGAAAGTGCGTTTTTCAGTTTTCCCTGCGGCACAATATAATGAGAAGCCGGATAGATGGCAACATGCTTTATTTCGGCTTTTAATTCTCCGGTAACTGGGTTGATCTCTGTGATCCTATCAATCTCATCGCCAAAAAATTCTACTCGAATCACCGTATCATTCGAATAAGAAGGCCAAATTTCCACAACGTCTCCTCGAACCCGAAACTTATTTCTGGAGAGGGCAACGTCGTTCCGCTCAAACTGGATCTCCACTAACTTCTTTAAAAGCTCGTCCCGACTTTTTTCCATCCCCGGACGCAATGAAATCACCATCGTTCGGTAATCAATTGGGTCGCCAAGAGAATAAATACAGCTGACACTCGCAACAATAATGACATCTCTGCGCTCTGAAAGCGCACTGGTCGCCGAATGGCGCAGTTTATCGATCTCATCATTGATTGCCGAATCTTTTTCGATATAAGTATCCGTCTGCGCAATATACGCTTCCGGCTGATAATAATCATAATAGGAGACAAAATATTCCACTGCGTTTTCGGGAAAGAACTCCCGAAATTCAGAACAAAGCTGAGCCGCCAGCGTTTTATTATGTGCCAAAACCAGTGTGGGACGATTCACCTTTTCAATCACATTTGCCATCGTAAAAGTCTTTCCAGAACCAGTTACGCCGAGCAGCACCTGCTCATGGTCTCCCTCTTTAAGCCCCTGTACTAGTTTTTCAATTGCCTGTGGCTGATCACCGGTGGGCCGATATTTACTGTGTAATTTAAAGCAATCCAATCCGATAACCTCCACCTTTTTCTTTTATAAAAATCCTGATTGATGCTATTATTGTACCACAAAACCTCAATATGTAAATATGAAAACAGATCTGCTGTTTTCCTTTATATGGCATGTTAATTTTTAGTACTTCAATTTCATTTTTATTGTAGTCTTTGTCTTTAATCGATAATTTTTTTTAAAAATTATCTGCAAAAATAGAATTTTTTCTAAAATTCAATCTTGACAAAAAATGTCCAGTTTGATAAAATGCAAATATGAAGAGGAGGTGTGAAAGTTTGCTGATTACAAAAGAAACAGACTATGCTCTGCGAATTTTGCGTGCATTAGCAAAAAGTGACCGACTAACCACTACGGAGTTGTCTACAAATGAACAGATCCCACAGAATTTTGCCTATAAAATTCTGAAGAAACTTCAAAAGGCGGGATTTGTTGAAATTGCGCGTGGAACCGGAGGCGGATGTGCTTTAACTTCTGATCTCAACAGTATTACTCTATACCAGCTGATCAATGCCATGGAGCAATCTGCGTTTTTAACTGCCTGTACCAAGCCCGGCCAGCATTGCTCATGGCAGGAATCCCATGATGATCAGATATGTCATGCACACATTCAGCTCTTAAAAATTCAGAAAACGCTGGATCAAGAACTAAAGTCTCATACACTCCAGACTGTTTTATTCGGTAACTAAGCATCCTCTCCCTTACTTCGGATCACGGAATCCCAAGGACAAAATTTGGAATTTGCAAAAGGAGGAAACGGTATGTTATTCAAAACCACACAGCAGCATGAGGAACTCCGAGCAAAAGTTCGGGCGTTCGCAGAAGAAAAAGTGAAGCCTTTAACCTTTTTATTAGACAAAGAAAATGAGTTTCCAACGGAAGCAGTAACCGAGCTTGGAAAAATGGGATTGATGGGAATTCCTTATCCAAAAGAATGGGGCGGCATGGGGCTCGATGTTATCAGCTATGCCATTGCGGTAGAAGAGCTTGCGCGTGTTGACGGCGGCACAGGCGTTATCCTATCGGCTCACACTTCTCTTGGCACATGGCCGATTTACGCTTATGGAAATGAAGCACAAAAGAAAAAGTACTTAATTCCGCTATGCAAAGGTGAAAAGCTTGGTGCTTTTGGTTTAACGGAACCGAATGCAGGTTCCGATGCCGGAGGAACAGAAACCACTGCTGTAGATAAAGGCGATTATTATTTACTCAACGGCGGCAAAATCTTCATCACCAATGCTCCACTAGCAGATACCTATGTTGTGTTCGCGATTACTACTCCCGATATCGGAACTCACGGTATTTCTGCTTTCATTGTAGAAAAAGGTTGGAAAGGATTTGAATTCGGCGACCATTACGACAAAATGGGCATTCGCTCTTCCTCTACTGCTGAGCTGATTTTCAACGACGTGAAAGTGCCGAAAGAAAATCTGCTCGGAAAAGAAGGTCAAGGCTTTAAAATCGCAATGTCCACACTCGACGGCGGCCGCATTGGTATCGCTTCACAGGCCCTTGGCATCGCACAAGGAGCATTTGATCAAGCGGTGGATTACGCAAAAGAGCGTGTACAGTTTGGAAAGCCTATCGCTTTTCAGCAAGGAATTTCTTTTAAAATTGCCGATATGGCAACGAAACTGCGTTGTGCACGTTTTCTCGTTTACTCCGCAGCAGAAATGAAAGAGAATCACGAACCGTATGGAATGGAATCCGCCATGGCAAAGCAATATGCTTCTGATATTGCGCTCGAAGTTACAAATGATGCACTTCAAATCTTTGGCGGTACCGGATACCTCAAAGGAATGGAAGTTGAGCGTATGTACCGGGATGCTAAGATCACTACCATTTACGAGGGCACCAACGAAATTCAGCGCGTCGTTATCGCGTCCCATATTCTAGGCAAGCCCCCGAAGCAGTCCGGCGAAACCGGTCACCGTACCAAAAAGCCCACTCCTATCACCGGAATCCGCAAAAAGATGATGTTCCGTGACGGGAATGCAAAAGATCAAGTGAATTCCCTAGTGGAAGCCTTAAAAAAAGATGGGTTCGACTTTACGGTCGGCATCCCGATCGATACTCCTATCGCGAAAGCCGAGCGTGTTGTTTCTGCAGGAAAAGGCATCGGCGATAAAAAGAACATGAAGCTGATCGAAAATCTGGCCAAAGCAGCAGGCGCAGCCGTTGGCTCTTCCCGTCCGGTCGCTGAAACGCTCAAGTACATTCCAATCAATCGTTACGTTGGAATGTCCGGCCAAAAATTTACCGGAAATCTATATATCGCATGTGGAATCTCTGGTGCAACTCAGCACCTCAAAGGAATTAAAAACGCTTCCATTATTGTAGCAATCAATAAAAACGGCAACGCCCCGATCTTTAAGAATTGTGATTACGGAATTGTCGGCGATGTCAATGAAATTCTGCCCCTCCTTACTGAAGCACTCGGTACCGAGGAAAAGAAACCAGCTCCGCCCATGGTAAAAATGAAACGCCCACAAATGCCAAAGCCGGAACCAATCGGTCCCCGTTACATATGCAATGGCTGCGGCTATGAGTACGTACCGGAATTAGGCGATCCAGACAGCGAAATCGCAGTTGGTACCCAGTTTAAGGATTTACCTGTGGATTGGGTCTGCCCCGAGTGCGCCGAGCCAAAAGATCAGTTTATTGAAGCATAAAATCGAAGGGAGGAAATTTCATGTATTGCGTTAGAAATGTAACGGAAGATTTATACTGGGTAGGAGCAAACGATCACCGCCTTGCTCTTTTCGAAAACGCATATCCAATTCCAAGAGGAGTTACTTATAATTCATATCTTTTGCTGGATGAAAAAACCGTGATGTTCGATACGGTCGACTGGTCTTACTGCCGTCAATTATTGGAAAACACGCAGCATGTACTTGCCGGACGGCCGCTCGACTATCTTGTGATCAACCATCTGGAACCGGATCACGCCGCTTCCATTAATGAAATTCTGCTGCGTTGGCCAAATGTAACACTGATCAGCAATGAAAAAGCATTTATGCTTATGCGCCAGTTTGGATTTCAAATTGATTCACATCAAATCGTAGAAGTAAAAGAGGGAGATACTTTTAGCTTCGGCAAGCATACTGTTACCTTTGTATTTGCCCCTATGGTTCACTGGCCGGAAGTTATGGTCACATTTGATACTACAAATGGTGCATTATTCTCCGCAGATGCTTTTGGCACCTTCGGCGCACTGGATGGAAAGCTTTTTGCAGATGAAGTTGATTTTGACCGCGACTGGTTGGATGACGCCCGCCGTTATTTAACCAATATTGTTGGAAAATACGGTCCACATATTCAGCTGCTTTTAAAAAAGGCCGGCGGAATTCTCGATCAGATCAAGTATATTTGCCCACTGCATGGTCCAGTTTGGCGCAAAGATCTGATGTATTTTATTAAAAAATATGATACTTGGAGTCGATATGAGCCAGAGGTCAAGGGCGCTTTGATTGTTTATGCTTCCATGTATGGAAACACCGAATCCGTTGCCGAAGCACTAGCCGCAAAACTATGTGAAAAAGGCATGACCAACATCGCCATGTATGATGTCTCTTCCACAAATGTTTCTCAGCTGATTGCAGAATCCTTCAAATACAGCCATATTGTCTTAGCTTCTGTTACTTACAATCTCGGGATTTATCCTGCCATGCACAATTATCTGATGGATATGAAAGCGCTGAATGTCCAAAAGCGCACGGTTGCCATTATTGAGAATGGTTCTTGGGCTTGTAAATCCGGTGATTTGATGCAAAAATTTCTCAATGAAGAGATGAAAGATATGACAGTGCTCAACGAACGTGTCACAATGGCTTCTTCTCTGCATGAGGATAAAGAAATTGAACTTGATGCTCTCGTGGATTCCATTCTTGATTCTATGAAAGAAACAAATTAATTCCCCTAAAAGCATTTTAAAGTTTTATTCGAGATAAAAAGAGCAGCTTACAGGCTTTTCCTGTAAGCTGCTCTTTATTTTGCTTCAATCAAATTTCTTTAAAAAGCAATTGGAATTAGTCATCCTCATTCATATACTTAGACATTTTCTGCATGCAATCACGACATACATTGTGCCCCTTAAATGTACGAATGTTTTCCATACTGTTGCAGAAAATGCATGCTGGCTGATATTTGCGGAGAATGATTTCGCCTCTGTCTCCGACAAAAATCTCCAATGGATCTTTTTCCTTGATATCCAATGCATTACGCAGTTCTTTCGGCAACACAATACGGCCTAATTCATCCACTTTGCGCATGATACCGGTAGATTTCATTTTGCTCATCCTTCCTGATAATAATATGCTCCCATAATTCGTCACCATTGTAATACATTTTCCATAATAAGTCAATGTTTAATCGTTTTGGGAATTAAAAATTCAAAATTTATTCATATTTATATTCATATTTTTTATCTAAAGGGGTGAAAACGATGCTGAATTGGATCTGGACCGGACTTTTATTCGTCAGTATTTTATGTGCCTGTTTAACCGGCAGAACAGAAGAACTGGCAAATGCTGTTCTCTCCGGCGCACAAAGTGCTGTAGAGCTTTGTTTTGCTACCATGGGGATGATGTGCTTTTGGACCGGTATGATGCATATCGCCGAAAAAGGCGGTTTAACACAGCTCCTCGCAAAAGTTCTGCATCCAATTTTAAAGCACCTCTTCCCCGATCTCAAACCAGGTTCCCGTGCTGCTGGCGCAATTTGCATGAATTTAACGGCAAATTTTCTGGGGCTCGGAAACGCTGCAACGCCTCTGGGAATTTCGGCAATGAAAGAACTGAAAAAATGTGACCCACATTGCGGAGACGAAGCAAACCGCTCGATGGTTCTTTTCGTGGTGTTAAACACCGCTTCCCTTCAGCTGATTCCAACCTATATGGCAACGATTCGCGCAAAATACGGTGCCCAAAATCCATTTGATTTGCTGCCTGCGGTATGGATTACCTCGATCTGCGCTTTGTTGGTCGCCGTTTTATCTGCAAAGCTCTTTGAAAGGCGGAAAGTCCGTGGATAAACTTGGTTCATGGGCACTCCCCATCACCATCCTGCTGCTGCTGCTTTTTGGAATTTTTCGGAAAGTCCCGATTTTCGATACTTTTACAGAAGGAGCTAAAGAAGGACTGAAAACTTCTTTTACAATTCTGCCCACTCTGGTTGGCCTGATGGCAGCTGTAACAATGTTCAAAGCCTCCGGGGCACTTGATCTACTCTCCGGGGCATTAAAGCCGGTAACACAGTTCTTAGGGATTCCTGAATCCGTCACGCCGCTGATTCTTATGAAGCCAATTTCCGGCAGCGGCTCCACTGCAATCTTCACACAAATTCTAAAGCAACAGGGACCGGATTCTTTTTCCGGCAGAGTTGCCTCCGTATTAGCCTGCAGCACCGAAACTGCTTTTTACTGCGTATCTGTCTATTTTGGTGCAGTAGGCATCAAAAAAACAAAGCATACCATTCCGGCCGCCCTAATGGGAGACCTAACCGCATGCTTAATCGCCGGACTTGCAATCCGGTTTATTTTTAATGGCTCTATTTAATAATCTGGAGCTCTTTTGTATAATGATTCAAAACTTCACATCCGGTTTTGGTGACCAACACTAAATCTTCAATCCGTACGCCAAGACGATCTTTTAAATAGATCCCTGGTTCTACACTAAAGACCATACCGGGTTCTGCAATTACTTTGCAGACGCTGGAATTATCCGGCGGCTCATGGCAGTCAATTCCCAAGCCATGACCCAAACGATGATTAAAATACGGGCCGTATCCAGCATCTTCAATTACTTTTCGGGCCGTTAAATCAAATTCGCACATTGGCACTCCAGGTCGAATCACTGATTCGGCCTTTTCGTTTGCCTTCCGGACGATCTCATAAACCTTGCGATGCTCTTCATCTGCCTCTTTAAAGAAAACAGTACGAGTCATATCGCACCAATAGCGCTTAATTGGAATAAAGATATCGAAAATAACGGAATCTCCGCTCTTGATCACGGTCTCATTGGAAGCATGATGCGGATCCGCACAATTTGCACCAAAACAGACCAACTGTCCCTCCGGGGAACGATCTGCTCCTCGCTCTGCAAAATTCTTTTCCACAATACTTTCAAGTTCCTGCTCACGAGCACCCTCTTTAATTGCCGCAAGCGAAGCTTCCATCACAGCATCATTAATTTGAGAGGATCTGCGCAGAGCATCGATCTCTTTCTGGTCTTTGCGCATTCTCGCAAAATCTACCGGTGCACTGCCTACAACCGGCTTGATATCAGGGCGCTGCTTTAAAAGACTGATCAGAAAACGGCTTGGCCATTCCTTATCAATCCCCAGTGTTCCGCCCTTAACTACCTTAACAACATCCCTCACCGGATCATCAATATCATTATGTGTGAAAAGCTGTGCATTTCCTCCTGGTGTAAAACCAAAAAGGTCATTCCCAAACAGCACACATTTTCCATCTTTGTCAATATAGAGCGCCAACATCCGTTCAAATGGTTCTACCCATAAACCGGTCAAATAATAAACTGAAGAGGTAGAAGTCACCAAAATCTGAGACAAGCCTTCCTGTTCCATATTATGTAAAACATTTTTGAGCCGTCCCTCATTGATCATTACCACATTGAACCCTTCTCCCAAATAGATTTTCCAATTTAGTATAAACGCTTACGAAATATTTGTAAAGCTATAATATTTTCTGCAGAAATTGACAACCTTTTACATCCGTTATATTCTTTATATATTAGAGTACTTTTGTTTCAATTCTGGGTTATTCTTTTAGTCACTATTAAAAGTTATATTGGTTAAAAACCAAGAGATCACAAAATAGGAATTGAAGTGTTCTTTGTTGAAATTGAACAGCTTTTGATAGCAGAAAGGGTTAAAAATCATGTTAACAAATATTGGTACTATGGAAATCGAAACAGAAAGATTGATTTTAAGAAGATTCCGCTATACCGATGACGACGACATGCTAAAATATTGGATCAGCGACCCTAAAATTCAATCATTGTATTCTGAACCAGTTTACCGCACAAAACAAGAAGTAAAAGAACTCCTTGATAAATACATCCATTCTTATGAAAAAAACGATTTTTACAGATGGGCAATTACTTTAAAAAAGACCGATGAATGTATCGGCCAAATTGCTTACTTTCTAGTAGACAACAATAACCATTTTGCAGAAATCGAATATTGCATCGGAAGCCTTTTTCAAAGAAAGGGATTTGCGACAGAAGCAACAAAGGCTGTCATTCAATATGGCTTCGATAAAATAAATTTACATAAAGTCCAAATATGCCATAAATCCATCAATCTTCCATCCCGCAAAGTGATTGAAAAATGCGGATTTACTTACGAAGGAACATTGCGTGACTTCTTTTATCAAGATGGAAAATATATCGATCGATTATATTACTCCATATTGAGAGATGAATTTATGTCAAAATTAAAAGGCCTTAAATAAGAATGCTAGGCGAATTATTCGCCTAGCATTCTTATTTAAGTTAGATTTTGATCTTACATTTTATTAAAATATCACCTAATTTTTTTATAATAAAGCATTCCATTCTTCCTGACAAAATTTTATAATTGTGCTATACTAAATGAAATTCCAGTAAGTCGATGGGATTTTAGAATCAAACGCAGTCAGTCTTCAATATAAGCCTCCCGCAAGCGCGCAATTTCTTTTTGATAACCGGAAAGTTCATTTGGCGTTTCTAGGAAAAACGGAAGATGGCGAAGTGCCGGGTGATTGATAATCCGCACCATCGCTTCAAACCCAATACTGCCTTCTCCTATTTTTTCATGCCGGTCTTTATGACTCCCAAAAGGATTTTTGCTGTCATTCAGATGAATCGCACAAAGGTGATTTAAACCGATCGTCTGATCAAATTCTTTTAGGACACCGTCTAAATTATTTACGATATCATAACCCGCATCATAAACATGACAGGTATCTAAACAAACGCCCATTTTTTCTTTGTGTTCTACCCCTTCGATAATCTTTTGGAGTTCCTCAAAATGAGAGCCAACTTCACTCCCTTTTCCGGCCATTGTCTCCAAAAGGATCGTGGTCGTTTGTTGGGGCGTAATCAGGCAGTTGAGCAGTTCTGTAATCTGTTGGATTCCGATCTCACTCCCCTGCCCCACATGGCTGCCGGGATGAAAATTATAAAGATTTCCAGGCAAAAACTCCATTCGCTGTAAATCATCTTTCATAATTTTCTGTGCAAACCTGCGTATCCGTTCCTCTTTGGAACAAGGATTTAATGTATAAGGCGCATGCGCCAGAATAATGGGAAAGTGATACTGCTCCATTAAGTTTCTCAGTGCCAAAACATCTTCGTAATCAATCGCTTTTGCACTGCTACCCCGAGGGTTGCGGCTAAAAAACTGAAATGTATCCGCGTTGATAGAAAGTGCTTCTTCTCCCATATGCAAAAATCCCTTAGAAGAAGATAGATGGCATCCGATATGCAGCATGTTTGATTTCCCCTTATATTTTAAGAATAATTTTCGTTTTAGTATAGTCCTGGAACATTAAAAAGTCAAAGGAAGGCAATATGGATTTAAACGCCAAGGCAGAAAGAAGCCTCATTACAACTTATCGAAAACCGATCTGGAACCGCTTTATCGGTGGAATTAAAGATTATCAGTTAATTGAGCCAAATGATCGAATTGCAGTCTGTATTTCCGGTGGAAAGGACAGCATTCTCCTCGCAAAATGTATGCAGCACCTACAAAAATACAGTGATTTTCCGTTTTCAGTGGAGTTTTTATCGATGGACCCCGGATATCGTCCTGAAAACCGTGCGTTGCTGCAAAAGAATTGCGATCTGCTGCAAATTCCAGTTCATATTTTTGAAACTGATATTTTCAATATTGTTGCAGATGAAAAGCAGTCTCCCTGCTATCTTTGTGCCAGAATGCGCCGCGGCTATCTCTATAAAAACGCACAGGCGCTTCATTGCAATAAAATTGCCTTGGGACACCATTTTGACGATGTAATTGAAACCATTTTGATGAGCTTACTTTATGGAGCGGAAATGCGAACAATGATGCCAAAACTGCACAGTCAGAATTTTCCCGGAATGGAACTGATTCGGCCACTGTATCTTGTCCATGAAGAAGATATTATTCGTTGGAAGCATTATAATGGTCTCGAATTTCTGCAGTGTGCCTGTCGGCTGACAGAACGTGAGCACATGAATCCAGGCAGCGCCGGAAAACGTGCAAAAGTAAAAGCCCTGATTCGGGAACTAAAAAAAGACAATCAACAGATTGACAAAAATATTTTCCGCAGTGTCCACCAAGTGAATCTAGAAACCTTGATCGGCTGGCGGTGCGGAGACGACCAACATTCTTTTCTGGACAACTATAACAGAAAGGAAAACAATGAAGGAGGTTCTCATATGTCCATCAAAACAATCAAAGCAGATCACGCCCCCGGTGCCGTCGGCCCCTATTCTCATGCAGTACTCGCCGGAAACACTTTGTATACTTCCGGCCAGATCGGTCTGATTCCGGAAAGCGGAGCTATGGCAGAAGGAATCACTGCACAAACAAAGCAGGTTCTTCAAAACCTTCAAGCTGTTTTAAAAGCTGCCGATATGACAACAGACGATGTTGTAAAAACGACGGTGTTTTTGACAGATCTCAAAAACTTTGAAACCGTAAACCAGCTCTATGGTGCAGTCTTTACTAAAAAGCCTGCTCGCTCCTGTGTAGAAGTCGCCGCACTTCCAAAAGGTGCTTTGGTAGAAATCGAACTAATTGCAGCAAAATAAATTTTTCTTTTTCATCAAAAAAGCTGATATGAATTCGGATTTTTCCGATCATATCAGCTTTTTAATTTTTATTAGTCTAAACGATCCGCCTGCTTACGATAAGGGCTGTCTTCGGCCGTCTTTTTGTCTGCCTTCGCTTTATAATCAAGGACCATAGAAGTTGCCTTTGTGAGCGGCTGAAGCGTTCCTGCGCCCGCCACGCAGCCTCCAGGGCACGCCATCCCCTCCAAAAGATAGCCGTTATATTTTCCGGCTTTTGCAAGAAGCAGCATCTTATAGCAGTCTCTTAACCCCTGCGCTGACTGAACCTTAACTTCTCGATCCGGATATTTTTTATGGATACAGTCTACAACCGCCTGTGCAACGCCCCCCGAAACGGCAAAGCCACGCCCGGCAGCAGTGCCTTCTTCCAAGGAACTCTCTCCCGTAATTTTTGTAAGATCGACCTGCTTTGCTTCAAACATTCCCATTGTTTCTTCAAATGTCAAAACAAAATCCACATCACTGCGAATGGTCCGGCGGCTCGCTTCCAGTTTTTTCGCAGAACATGGCCCGATAAAGACTACCTTACAACCAGGATGCTGCTTTTTTAAAAGCCGAGCTGTCAACACCATAGGAGTTAAAGCCATCGAAATATAAGATTCAAACTCCGGAAATTTCTTTTTCGCCATGACACTCCAACTCGGACAGCAGGAAGTTGCTAGGAATGGCTGCTTTTCCGGAACTTTATCCAAAAAGTCCTTTGCTTCTTCTATAGTGCAAAGATCCGCTCCTACCGCAACTTCGGCAATATCTTTAAACCCGAGCTCCTGCATGGCAGGACGCAGCTTTTCCGGAGTCATTTTGGGGCCAAACTGTCCCACAAAAGCCGGAGCAATCGCCGCATAAACTTCATATCCCTCTTTCATTGCATGAATCAGCTGAAAGATCTGTCCTTTATCTGAAATAGCCCCAAACGGACAGTTCACAATGCACATTCCACAGGAAACACATTTATCATAATCGATGGTCGCATGTCCATAAGCATCAGAATGAATCGCATTCATTCCACAAGCTGCTGCACAGGGGCGTTCCATCTGCACGATTGCGTGATAGGCACAAACACCAACACAGCGCCCGCACTTGATACATTTGTCCTGATCGATCACCGCTCTTCCGTTACGGATTCGAATCGCCTGTTTCGGACAAACTTCTTTACAGGGATGTGCAAGACACCCCTGACAAAGTTCTGTCACTTGAACAGTTTTTTCAGGACATTTATTACAGGCAAATTTAATCACATTTACAAGCGGCGGATCGTAATATTTTTCCGCGATTGCGCTCTCAATGATCCCTTGTGAAAGGCGTGTATGCTCAGTAATCGGGCGTAAAGGCAAACCGATTGAAAGCCTTAACCGCTCCCCTACAATTGCTCTCTCCAAAAAAATACTTTCACGATAATTGGCGACTTCTCCTGGAACAATTTTATAAGGAAGATCGTCAATTCTCGAATAATCTCCGCCTTCATATGCCAAACGTGCAACTTCGGTAAAAACCTTTCGACGGATATCCGTCACAGAAGAATAAATACCTCTCATAACCGGACTCCTTTCTCATTACGCTATCTTTAAATCTGTTATTATTATAACAAACGTTTCTCTATTTGTCTTCTAAAAACTTGTTTTTTGTTATTATTTTCTTTTTTATAAAAAAATAAGCACCGGATAAAAATATCCGATGTTTTTCTTCACAAAATTTATAGAAAAAAGCCGAAATCAGGTATTATGGTCAACCTGATGAAACTTTTTAAGATTTCCTGTTTTTTCACTGCGCTTTTTAAGTTCCGCTTCCACATCCGAAATGTGGATTCCTTCTTCCACCATCATGACGGTCAAGTGATATAAAAGATCGGAAATTTCCATAATGGTCTCATGATTATCTCCATTTTTTGCAGCAATGATGGTCTCGCTGCACTCTTCTCCAACCTTTTTCAGAATTTTATCAAGTCCCTGCTCAAAAAGGTAGCAGGTATAAGAGCCTTCCTCTTTTTCTGTTTTTCGTTCCAATACGGTATCATAGAGTTCCGCTAAAATATTTTTTTCCTCACTCATATTGTTTGATCCCTCCAAATCTCATCAAAAAAGCAACTGTGATGTCCAGTATGACAAGCAGCACCGGTCTGATTCACAACCACTAAAAGTGTATCACTGTCACAGTCTCCGGTAATGGAAACCACCTTCTGCAAATGGCCGGAAGTGGCACCTTTATTCCAGAGTTCCTGTCTGGAGCGAGACCAAAACCATGTATATCCGGTCTCTAAAGTCTTCTGCAGAGATTCCAGATTCATATAAGCCAGCATCAAAACTTCTCCGGTTTTCGCCTCTTGAACAATCGCTGGGACCAATATTCCTTTTTGAAAAAAGCGTTCCAAATTCTGTGCCATTTACTTTTCCTCCGCGATTTCAAGGGCTTCTTCCAGCTTTAGATCCCCATTATAAAGCGCTTTTCCACAAATAACACCATAAAGATGAAGTGCTTTTAAATCCTCGATATCTTTTGCACGGCTAACCCCACCGCTTGCAATAATTTTACAGGAAACTGCTTTTTGCAGTTTTTCCAACATTTCAAGATTTGGTCCTGTGAGCATGCCGTCACGATCAATATCCGTCATAATGATATACTGTGTTCCAACCGCTTCGACTCGTTTTGCAAGTTCGATATAATCCATATGAGAGGTGTGTGTCCATCCTTCTGCCGCAACCATACCGTTTCTGGCATCAATTCCAATTGCAATTTGATCCCCATATTTTCGAACCGCTTTGGCCGTAAAATCCGGATCTGCCAATGCCGCTGATCCCAAAATTACCCGGGAAATACCACTTTGCAGATAATGCTCCACCGCCTGCATCGTGCGAATTCCGCCACCTAATTCCACTTTTAAATCTGTAGAACGAACCACCTGAAAAATCAGCTTTGAATTAACCGGCACAGCAGCTTTCGCTCCATTTAAATCCACCATGTGCAACCATTTCGCACCAGATTTCTGAAATTGCTCTGCCGTCTGTACAGCACTCGCCGCTACTCGATGCGCCGTCGAATAATCGCCGCGAAAAAGCCGTACACATTGTCCGTCCTTCAGATCGATTGCAGGTAAAATGACCATCTCGTTTTGCACTCCTTTTCCTTACTGTTCCAAAAAACTGTTCCTTATTAGATTTTACCTTTCCCTAAATAAAATCTATTTTTCAAGGATCTAATTTTCCTTTTGTTGATAAGGTCCCATCATAAGGGGCAACTGCTTCATGCAAAGCATGTCCCAATGCTTTAAAGATCCCTTCAATTTCGTGATGCGCATTTTCTCCATAGAGAATTTCCGCATGCAGTGTGATCCCAGCATTTGTCGCAAATGCGCGCAGAAATTCGCTTGTCATGCAAGTGTCAAAATCTCCGACACGTTCCTGAGAAAGCGTCCCTTGAAACACCAAAAACGGGCGTCCACTCACATCAACATGAACACTGCAAAGCGATTCATCCATCGGGATCCAGAAGCTTCCATACCGCTTGATTCCGCTCTTATCGCCCAAAGCCTGCGCAAATGCTTTACCAAGGACAATTCCGGTATCCTCTACCGTATGATGGCAGTCTACAAACAAATCGCCCTCTGCCCCAACGGAAAGTCCAAAGCCACCGTGAACAGCAAAAGCCTCCAGCATATGGTCAAAAAATCCAATTCCGGTGGAAATTTCGACAGGACCGCCGTCCAGATTGAGCCGAACTGAAATATCTGTCTCTTTCGTCTTTCGATTCTGAATCGCTGTACGCATGGTTAGCCTCCTATCAGTCTTTGAGCAGTGCTTCAAAAGTTTCTAAAAACTTTTCATTCTCAGTAGGACTTCCGGCTGTAACCCGCAGTGCCTGCGGGAAATACCGCACAGAAATTCCTTTTTGCAATAGACTTTCATAAATTTCCTTTGCATTTTCTAAGCGGAGATACAAAAAGTTTGTTACGCTCTCTTCCATCGAAAACTTCTCCGGATATTTCTTTTTGAGCGCCTGCAGTGCTTTTTCTAGGCATTTGCGAGAATCGACCACTTTCTGAATGTTTTCCCTTACCAGATCGGGGTGATTCAAAAAGATAGTTCCTGCTCGCTGCGTCATCACATTTACATTATACGGCGACTTGACCGCTCGAATCAAGCCCGTTATTTTCTGATTTGCCACAGCAAATCCCAGCCGCGCTGCTGCAAATCCCATTTTAGAACAAGTTCGCAAAATAATCAAATTATCATATTGATTTTCTTTTCCTAAAAATGACTGCTCACGACCCCAAAAATCCATATAGGCTTCGTCAAGAACTATCAAGGCATCCACTGATGTAATCAGACGGTGTACGTCTTCTTTACTAAGTCCCAGTCCTGTAGGATTGCAGGGATTACTGAAAAGAAGCAAGCGAGCATTATTTTCCTTAATCGTACGAATTAAGTTTTCTACCCGCATCGTCCCCTCTTCCGGTTTCTCGAGGAGAACACAATTTGATTCCGTCAAATGTGGATAAAAAGTATACATTGAAAAATCCGGATCTGTTGTGACCATTGTCTCACCTTTCATTAAAAAGGCTGACAGCAACACGGAAATCAGTTCATCAGAGCCATTCCCGGCCGTTACATGATTCGGATCGACCCCATAAAATGCACCGAATGCTTTACAAAGTTCTGAGGCAAACGGATCCGGGTAGCGGTTAAACGAGATTTCTCCCAATGCTTTTTTGGTCTCTTCTAAAACTGTCTCCGGAAGATTCAAAAAGGATTCATTTGCATCCAGATGAATGATTTCCCGATTTTCTTCCACCGGAATATACGGTGAAAGTGCACTCAATTTTTGGTTCAACTGATAGCTCATTGCGGTTTCCTCACTTCAATAGAGTTTGCATGTGCTGTAAGTCCCTCGGTTTTAGCGAGTGTAATAATCTCATCACAAACAGGCTCTAAAGCATCTTTTGTATAATAAATAAAGCTTGATTTTTTAATAAAACTATCGACAGAAAGAGGGGAAAAGAAGCGGGCAGTTCCACTGGTCGGGAGGACATGGTTTGGTCCGGCAAAATAATCACCCAGCGGCTCTGGAGAATAATTTCCGAGAAATACGCTTCCCACATTGTCGAGGGACCCCAGATATTCCATCGGATCTTTTGCGCAAAGTTCCAAATGTTCCGGTGCAAGCTCGTTTGCAAAATCAACTGCTTCTCCGAGATCCTTGCAGATGATCACGGCACCAAAATGATCCAAAGACTGTTCAATGATTTCTCTTCGAGAAAGAGTGTTGATCTGCTCATACAGTTCTTTAACGGTTTCGTCTGCGATCTTTTCACTGGTCGTCAGCAAAATTGCAGAAGCCATTGGGTCGTGTTCCGCCTGACTCATCAGATCGGCCGCCAAGAAACGCGGATTTGCAGATTCATCCGCAACAATCAGGATCTCACTGGGACCCGCAATCATATCAATATCGACAACCCCATAAAGCTGACGCTTTGCAGTTGCAACGTAAATATTGCCGGGACCAACGATCTTATCTACTTTGGGAATTGTTTCTGTTCCGTAAGCCAGCGCTGCAATCGCCTGTGCTCCGCCCACTAAGAATACACGGCTCACACCTGCTTCCAAGGCTGCCGCCATAATTGCCGGATTTGGTTTTCCACCTTTTCCGGGAGGTGTCATCATAATGATCTCTTCCACACCGGCGATATGAGCGGGAATCGCATTCATCAAGACACTGCTGGGATATGCTGCTGTACCGCCTGGTACATAGATTCCTACTCTTTTTAATCCTCGAATCCGCTGTCCCATTAAAACGCCGTTCTTTTTAGGTTCTATCCAACTTTGCTGTTTCTGTCTTTGATGAAAATCCTTGATATTTTCTGCCGCATCATGAAGTGCCTTCAAGAAGTCGGGATCACAGCTCTTTTTGAGCTCTTCCATCTGCTCATGCGTTACTTCAATTGGATTCGGAACAGCACCGTCAAAACGCATGGTATACTCTAAAACCGCTTTGTCCCCCTGTGTCTTTACTGCCTGCAGAATCTCTGCTACAGCAGCATCTACTTTTTTTCCGTTAGAAGCATTCCGCGCTTTTAATTGTTCAATAAACCTGCGGCTAATTTTTCCGCCTTCTTTAACGACTTCTATCATGCCTGTTCCTCCTTTACCCGCTCCATTTTTTCCACAAGTGCCTCGATCTCAGACTTGCGCAATTTTAAACTGGCCGTATTTGCAATCAGCCTTGCAGAAATCGTGCAAACGGTATCGATCACCTCAAGACCATTTTCTTTTAGAGTTGAACCAGTTTCCACAATATCCACAATCGCATCGGAAAGCCCCAAAAGAGGTGCTAATTCCACACTGCCTTCAATCTTGATGATTCTCACATCCATGGCCTTATTTTCAAAATAAGAACGTGCGACATTTGGATACTTTGAGGCAATCGTCTTTGCTCTATATCCGGAAAAGAAGTCTGTCCCTTTTGGACCTGCCAGAGCAAACCGGCATTTTCCAAAGCCAAGATTTAAAAGCTCGTAATAGCTTCCGCCTTTTTCCAGAATCGTATCTTTTCCGACGACTCCAAGATCGCAGACACCATGTTCCACATACGTAATCACATCATTTGCCTTTGCCAGAACAACTTCAATCTCGCCATTTCCTATCGGCAAAATCAATCTGCGCCCTTTATTATGTACCGCAGAACAATCAAGACCGATTTTTTCCAGCATCTCTACGGTTTTTTCTTCCAAACGCCCTTTTGTAAGCGCAATCCGCAATGGTTTCATTCTTTTCCCTCCACAAACTCCACTTTGGGAATGTTACGGGATTTTGCATAATTGAGCGCTTCTTCCCGTGTTTCGCAGAGACTTGTTTCGCAGCAGATTCCCTGTGCGGTCAATTTTGCTGCCCGGCGCAATGCCGCGACTGCCTGCCCATGATCTCCATGAACCAAAACCTGCGGCTCCTGCACTGCCGGATATTCATCATTTTGCAGCAGAATTTTCGTTACTGCATCGACATTCACTCCGAATCCGACTGCCGGCATCTTACACCCATAATGTTCGAGTAAATGATCATACCGTCCGCCAAAAAGGACTGCATCGCCGTATTCTTCCGTATATGCGGTAAAAACAACACCCGTATAATAATTATTTCGCTGCACTAAGCCAAGGTCTACCATCAGGCGATCTCCCAATCCCAGATCCTGTACTGCATGATAAAGCTTTTTTAGGTAGGAAAGCGTCTCTTTTGCCTTTGGTGTTTCACAAAGTTTTTCCGCTTCTTCAAAGACTTCTTCTCCGCCAAACAGACGTGGAAGCCGCCTCATTGCATCTACCGCGGCAGACGCAGGCAGTGCATCCAAGATCTGATCGAGTGCCGCATAATTTTTGCTCTCAATTGCACTGCGGATATCTTCCAGGCGATCTTCCGAAAGAGAAAGCTGCTCTGCCAGTGCATGGAAAAAGCCTGCATGCCCTAATTCCAGACGAAAATCCGGCACACAAGAAAAGAGAGATTCTACCGCCGTTGTCAAGACTTCTAAATCGGCTCGAAGTCCATCGGCTCCTAAAAGCTCCACCCCCGCCTGCGCATTTTCGTCTTCTCTGCCAATTAAAGCCGGATTGCTACGGTAAACCGGCTGATCATAATAAAGGCGCAGCGGCCGCGGCTGATTTAAAAGCCGTGTTGCCGCAAGACGCGCAATGGGCATGGTAGAATCCGGGCGCATAACAATCAATCTGCCATGACGATCCGTCATTTTATACATGACTTCCTGCCCAATTCCGGCCTCTGACTGCGTAAAGACATCATAGTACTCAAATCCGGGCGTCATCACCTCATGATAACCACGTACCCGAAAAGCTTCAGTCAGTCTCCGCTCCGCTTCACGCCGAGCAAGACATTCTTCAAACAAAAGATCATGAGTTCCTTCCGGTGTAATTTTATGATTCTGTTTCATAGAATTCTCCTGTCACTTTAGTGTGCTACCATGATATCACATGAAATCGATAGTGTCAATCTTTTTCTCCAGTAAAGTAAGGGCTCATTACACTCAGAAAAAGGTCATTTGGCTGCTCTGAGGCAGATTCCCCATTGCGCCTGCTTCCTGCAGTTTTTCGATCACGGTCTTGCTGACCTTAGAGCGAGCCTGCACATCATCCATCGAAATATAAGATCCCTCTCTTCTTGCAAGAGCAAGGGAAGCAGCAGCCGCTTCGCCTACCCCTCCGATAGAAGCAAACGGCAGGCGAATCTTTCCGTTCTCGACTAAATATTTACGCGCATCGGAGTGATAAAGGTCCACCGGCAAAACTTCGATTCCGCGGGCAAGCATTTCATTCACAATCTGGAAGGTATCAAAAAGTGCTTCTTCTTTTGCGCTGGCCTCTTTCCCCTTCATTCGGATTTCCTGCATTTTTTGTTCTACAGCGTGTTTTCCTTTCATGACGGTCGCACCGTCAAAGTCTTCTCCGCGAACAGTAAAATAAGCCGCATAATATTCCACTGGACGATGGACCTTATACCAACCGAGCCGCAGCGCCGCAATCATATAAGCAGCTGCATGCGCCTTCGGGAACATATATTTAATCTTAAAGCAGGAATCAATATACCACTGCGGCACATTATGTTCCTTCATCGCCTTAATATGGTCTTCTGTCAAAAGTTTTGTTGCTTTGCCCTTTCTGGTTATCTCCATGATCTTAAAAGCCATTTTCGGCTCTAACCCTTTATGTAACAGATAGGTCATAATACTGTCACGCGTTCCGATAACCTCACTGATATTGCAGGTTCCGTTTTTAATCAGATCCTGTGCATTGCCCAACCAAACGTCGGTACCATGGGAAAGGCCCGAAACCTGCAAAAGGTCAGAAAAAGTTCTTGGCTGAGAATCCATCAGCATTCCACGCACAAATGGAGTGCCAAGTTCCGGCATCGAAAAAGTTCCAGTCTTAGAATCAATGTCCTCTTCCGTTACCCCCAATGCTTCAGGGGAATGGAACAGACTCATCACCTGCTGATCGCTCATGGTGACAGACATCACAGGGATTCCGGTGTATTCTTCCAAATACCGATAAATTGTCGGCACATCATGCCCCAGCTCGTCCAATTTACAAATAGTATCATGAATTTTATGGAAATCGAAGTGTGTCGTGATATTATCATTTTTCTGATCATTGGCTGGGTGTTGAATCGGACAAAAATCATAGATTTCATATCCCTTGGGAACAACGACCATACCGCCTGGATGCTGACCGGTTGTCCTTTTTACGCCGGTACAGCCGTTTGCAAGGCGCAGTTCTTCTGTGCGATTCAAAATCAGATTTTTTTCTTCTTCATATTTTTTCACATAGCCGATTGCAGTCTTATCTGCAACAGTTGCGATCGTACCAGCTTTAAACACATGATCTTTACCGAAAAGAGTTTCTGTATAGCGGTGAGCGCCTGACTGATATTCTCCGGAAAAATTCAAGTCAATATCAGGGGTCTTATCGCCGTCAAATCCCAGAAATGTTTCAAAAGGAATCGTATGCCCATCGCGATTTAATGGTGTTCCGCAGACAGGACAATCCATCGGTGGAAGATCAAAACCGGAAATGACACTGCCATCCGTAATAAATTTGCTGTATTTGCAGGCAGGGCAAATATAGTGCGGCGCGAGCGGATTTACTTCGGAAATTCCGGACATACTCGCAACAAAGGAGGAGCCAACACTGCCACGGGAACCAACCAGATAACCATGGGCTTCGCTGTCAGCAACCAGTTTCTGGGCGGTCATATACAGCACCGAAAATCCATGTTTATTAATGGAACCAAGCTCTCGATCAAGTCTCGCCCGAACGATCTCCGGCAATGGATCACCATAAACCTGTTTTGCGCGCTTCCAACAAATTGAATTCAGCTGCTCCTCAGCACCATCAATGAATGGAGGAAAAATACCATCTGGAATTGCACGAATCGGCTCACACAAATCAGCAATTTTATTAGGATTCGTCACAACAATTTCGTAAGCCGTCTCTTTTCCAAGATATTCAAATTCTTTGAGCATCTCTGCTGTGGTACGGTAATAAAGCGGCGCCTGATTATCTGTATCATCAAAGCCCTTTGCAGCCATCAAAATCTTTCGATAAGCACCGTCTTTCGGGTCCATAAAGTGGACATCACAGGTAGCAACGACCGGTTTATGAAGCTTTTTGCCGATCTTTATAATCGTTTTATTGTAATCCTGCAACGTTTCAATATTTGGGACACTGCCCTCCCGTACCAGAAAAGCGTTATTCCCCAGCGGCTGAACTTCCAGATAATCATAAAAAGAAGCAATCTCCAAAAGTTTACTCCATGGCTGTCCATTTTCGATGGCACGGTAAAGCTCTCCCGCTTCACACGCGCTGCCAATCAAAAGGCCTTCCCGATGCTTCATCAGTTCACTTTTCGGGACTCTCGGATTGCGGTAAAAATACTGCAAATGCCCCATAGAAACCAATTTATAAAGGTTTTTAAGTCCGACATGGTTTTTGACCAAAATAATCTGATGATAAGAAGGAATTTTTTTGGGATCGCCGCCGGCTAACGCCATATTGATCTCGTTTACCGTTCTGCACTTAGTATCCTCTTTTAGTCTCCTAAAAAGGCGGATTAGGATCTCTCCAAGTACCGCCGCATCGTCGCAGGCGCGGTGATGATTAAACGGATCTAATTTTAAATATTTTGCAACCGTATCCAGTTTTACATTTTTAATATCCTTTAAAAGACTGCGGCACATCGGGACCGTATCAATATAAGGATAATCAAAGGTCATTTTACTGCGCGTCGCTGCTTTTCTCAAAAAAGACGTATCAAAATCCGCATTATGCGCAACAAGCACCGCATCTGTTCCGCAGAACTCATAGAACATTTTAAGAGCTTCTGCCTCTTTTGGTGCCCCTTTTACCATTTCATCCGTAATCCCGGTAAGCTCTGTAATCTTTCCTGGAATCGGGCGTTCGGGGTCAACAAAGGTATCAAAGTTTTCGAGAACCTCTCCGTTTTTCACCCGAACAGCGCCAATTTCGGTAATCCGTTCTTCATTTGCAGAAAGTCCGGTCGTTTCCAGATCAAAGCTGATAAATTCTCCGGAAAGAGGCCGATCGCTGTGACCGGTTACCGCCGGAACCAAATCGTTGACAAAATAAGCCTCCATCCCATAAATCACCTTAATGGGATGTCCAGCTTTTTTCATATCGGCGGCAGCATTCATTGCATCCGGGAATGACTGCACAACGCCGTGATCCGTAATAGCAATTGCTGGGTGTCCCCATTCAGCCGCTCTGCGCACCAAATCTTCCGCCGAATTAACGCCATCCATGCTGGACATACAAGTATGTAAATGCAGTTCCACACGCTTGACCGGCGCTTTATCTTCAACTTTAAGCTGTTTGACTGTTGCAAAGCCCCTTGGCCGCATTACAATTTCATGATCATATTTGTCGTATTCCACATCGCCTTTAATGAGAAAAGTCATACCTTTTTTAATCGTATCCAAAGTACGGCAGTTCTGCACTGCCTCAATCACTTTCAAGGTAATGGAACCAGTATAGTCTGTTACATTGATAGAATAAATTTTACGGCTGTTGTCACGGGTCGTACGTATTTCTAGTGAAAATACTTCACCCCAAATGACACAGGACCCAATATCCGGTGATACTTTTGAAATCGGAATCGGCTTTCCTTTTGGCATACGTCCGAAAAACTCCCGGGCAGTTTCCAAAACGATCGTCGGCATCAGTGTATCGCCTTCTCGAATCTGCGTAGAAAGTTCCACCGCCTGATGATTCATCGAGATTTCATAATCTTGCGCCTGGCGCACAAGATTTTCTCTGCGGGCAGTTTCCTGTACCTTATTTTGTTTCTCTAAATAGGCGGCACTCTCCCCATCGACATGCAGAGTGCCGCAAAATTCGATCTGAATATTTTCATGAAACTCCTCGCGAATTAGGTCGCTCAGGATTCGATCCGCATGACGGGTTTTAAGCAAATTTGCACCGCCGTGTTTTAATTCAATTTTCAAAACGCCATCAGAAAGTGTTGGTATTGAATCTCTTAGACTCCCGTTAATGCTTGCTTCCCGACGTTTCAGTTCCACCACGAGATTCGGGTAATACTCCACCGAAAAGCTCGCATTTTGATAATGCGGCTTCAATCTAGCGCCGGAAAGATTCAGCTCTTTGCATGCCGAAATCTTTTTTTCTGCATGATAAAATTCTTCTCGAGGAATCGTTTCATTCATCGACAATTCTGCAGAAATAATCCGGTTTTTCGTATCAATCTGCAACCCAAGAAGTTCCCCTTTGCAAAGTGCAGGGGGAAGATCTTCACAATCAATATAATTTTCAAAAAAGCCTTGAAAAGTATTCAAATCGGTCTCATCCTTCTCTTAAAGTGCCTCAATTTCCTCCATCAACGCATCCACCAGTTTTTCTTCCGGCACACGCCGCAAAATTTTGCCGTGCCGAAACAAAAGGCCTACGCCATTCCCACCGGCGATACCAACGTCCGCTTCTCTTGCTTCTCCCGGTCCGTTTACTACACACCCCATCACCGCAACGGTAATTGGTTTTGTACAGTTCTGCAGCCGTTTTTCCACTTGCTCTTCGATTGCAATCAGGTTGATCTGTGTTCTTCCGCAAGTAGGACACGAAACGATCTGCGGACCCGGTTTTCCAAGGCCCAATGCTTTCAAAATATCTTTTCCCGCATAAACTTCGCGCACTGGATCTGCCGTTAATGATACTCGAATCGTATCCCCAATTCCACGCTGCAAGAGCGAACCGATTCCAATCGCAGATTTAATAATCCCCATCCGTTCGCTGCCGGCTTCCGTTACACCCAAATGAAGCGGATAATCGCATTTCTGCGCACAGAGCTCATATGCTCTGATCATCGTGTCCACGTCGGAAGACTTCATCGAAAGAACAATATCCTCAAACTGAAATTTTTCCAAAAGAGAAGCATGATAAAGTGCACTTTCGACCAGCGCTTCCGGAGAAGGCTTCCCATATTTTTCTAAAATATGAGGTTCCAAAGAACCGCCGTTAACACCGATCCGAATAGGGATATGCCTCTTTTTGCAGCAGTCAGCGACCGCTTTGACATTCTCATCCCCGCCGATATTTCCGGGATTAATTCGAATCGCGTCTACTCCGGCTTCTGCCGAAAGCAATGCCAGACGATAATCAAAATGGATATCGGCAACCAGCGGAACCGACACTGCTTCTTTAATTGCAGGAATCAGCCGAACTGCTTCTTCATCCGGAATTGCTGCACGAATAATTTCACACCCGGCATCAGAAAGCTCCTTCGCCTGACGAACAGAGCCCTCCACATCATGAGCAGGGCAATTTAGCATCGACTGTACAGAAACAGGTGTACCGCCGCCTACCGGCACCGTTCCGACCAATACTCTCCGTGTTTTCCTCATCTGTTATTCTTCCTTCCGAGTCATTCTGCAACAGAAAAAGGTTAACCTCCGATTCCCGTTCCATTAAAGATTCTTACCACATCATTGACGGTAATCAGCATCATAAGTGCCATCAAAAGGGAAAAGCCAACGATATTAATTCGTTCTTCTATCTTTCTATTTAAGGGCTTTCTGCGAATTTTTTCAATCAGCAAAAGCAGAAGCTTTCCACCATCCAAAGCCGGAATCGGCAGTAGATTCACGACAGCGAGGTTAACTGTAATCACCATAATGATATATAGCATGTTTTCCATCGCAAGCCGAAATCCACCGTTCTCTACACTTTGGCTTGCTACTTTTCCGATCATGCTGAATGTCCCTACCGGCCCTGCAATATCTTTTAAGCCGAATCTGCCCTGTGCAATTCCTGCAAGGCTCGCCCAAACCATTCGGACTGTTGAAATCGTATCATCAAAAGTTTTCGTCATAACGGTTCCAAAATTTTTCTCTACAGGCATCACATAAAAGTCCAGCGTTAGCACCTGTGAGCCGTCCTGCGTCTGCGTTGTATGGAACTTAATGTCTGAAAATTCTATCGTCTTTCCGTCTCTCTGGACCGTCAGATCAACGTCATTGGGATTTGCCAGAGCCAGAGCAAAATTCAAATCTTTATCTGTATTTACCCAATACCCGTCGATTCCTGTAATCCGGTCTCCAACTTGGAGTCCTGCCGCCTGTGTAGCAGAATTGTCTTGGAAGACACTGATCGTCGTAGAAGCAAATTTCTGCTGTGGAATCAGCAAAATCATGACAAATACAAATCCTAAAACCATGTTCATAATTGCCCCCATGGCAATTACTAGAGCTCGTTTCCAAATTGGCTTGTTTTCAAAAGCGTTCTCGTTATTGCTTTCCTCGTCCTCTCCCTCCATTGCGCAAAATCCCCCGATTGGGAATAGGCGCAGGGAATACTCTGTTTCTCCTTTTGTGAAATGAAAAAGCTTCGGACCCATACCGATTGCAAATTCATTTACTTGGATTCCACAAAGCTTTGCCGTTACAAAATGGCCTCCTTCATGAATCAGGATTACCAATCCAAACAGCAGCACTGCAATGATAATGACGAGTACGGTCATTGAATGTCCCCCTTGTAAAAATTAAAAATGTTGTCCGGCTTTTTCAAGTACAAACTGTCTTGCCGCCTGATCTGCTGCAAGAATTTCGTCCAGTGTAGAGGACGGTACATCTTTCTGCTCTTCCAAAGCAGCAGTTACCAATTCTCCAATCTGCAAAAATCCGATCTTCCCCTGCAGGAAAAGAGATACTGCCGCCTCATTGGCACCGTTTGCTGCAGCCGGAGCCAATCCACCGCGATCCATAGCAACTTTACAAGCATGCAGACAAGTAAAAGTTTTCTCATCCGGCGGATAGAAAGTCAGTTTTCCTACATCTGTAAGGGAAAGCTCCTCTACAGGTCCTTCCACTCGCTTGGGGTATGTAAGCGCATATTGAATTGGCAGCCGCATATCGGTAACGCCCATCTGTGCCAAAATCGCATGATCCTGAAATTCGACCATAGAATGCACAATGCTCTCCCGGTGAATCACTACTTCGATCATAGACGCCGGAACATGGAAAAGCCAGCCTGCTTCCATCATCTCTAAGCCCTTATTCATCATAGTAGCAGAATCAATTGTCACTTTTGCACCCATTTTCCAATTTGGGTGTTTTAAAGCCATCTGCGGTGTTACATTTTTTAGCTCCTCCGCTTTCTTTCCAAAAAACGGACCACCGGAAGCAGTTAAAAGAATCTTATTGAGCTCTTTAGGATCCGCCGCCTGAAGGCATTGAAAAATCGCACTGTGTTCACTGTCGACTGGAATCAGCTGAATTCGGCGCTGGCGTACTGCATCCATCACAAGCTGACCGCCGGCTACCAGAGTTTCTTTATTGGCGAGCGCTACGTCTTTATTTGCAGCGATTGCCTGCAGCGTCGGTTTTAACCCAACCATTCCAACAACTGCGTTGAGGATCAGATCTGCCTGCGGAATCGTTGCCGCTTCACACAAGCCTTCCATTCCCTGAACGACTTTAATTCCAGTATCTTTCAGCCGAATCCGAAGGTCTTTTGCGGCATGTAAATCAAAAGCCGCAACAAGTTGCGGTTTGAATTCTCGTGCCTGCTTTTCGAGCAGATCAATATTCGAATGTGCAGCAAGGGCGCAGACCGACATTCCCAGACTGCGGACAACCTCCAAAGTCTGAGTTCCAATCGATCCTGTAGAACCCAAAACAGCAATTTTTTTCATTCTATTCACCAGGTTATTCTTTCTAATTTTCTTTTAGGTATAGACAAGCGGCATAAATCTGAGCAGAATCGAAACAAATGGTGCAACAAAAATGACGCTGTCAAATCGATCGAGAATTCCGCCATGACCGGGAAGGATCTCACTGAAATCTTTAATATGGCAGCTTCTTTTAATAAGAGAAAAGCTCAAATCACCGATTACAGAAAGAGCTGAACCGCCAACTCCGATCACAAAAAGTGTAAAATAACAAACTCTTACCTGGCCAGCCCAGAAAACATCCTGGAAAAACCACCCAGACAAAAGCAACATTCCAATTTCAAAAACGAATCCGCCAATCACACCCTCGACAGTTTTTTTCGGGCTGATATTCGGACAAAGCTTACGTTTTCCAAACCAGTTTCCTGCAAAATAGGCCCCCACATCCGCAAGCCATGCAGCAAAAATTGCAACAATCACATAAAACATTCCATGCTTTCCGCCAATATGCCGCAGTTGAATCAGCGTTTCCAAAGCAGTCGGAATCAAAAGCGCTACACTATAGAGGACACCAACTTCTCGGAATGAAATCAGATCATGATAAAAAATCATGGTACTAAAAAGGACAACCGTGTAAAGAAAATAAGCGGTTGCCTCCTGAAGGCCCATAGAGAGGAACGGCAAAACACAGGCAAAAATCAGAGTAGGCCAAAGGAGCATCGGCTTTTTTGAAACACCTAATGCCAAAGCAATCTCGTACATTGATGCAGCTGAAATCAAAGCGATCGCAATATTGAGTGCCAGTGGAAAAATAGAATTAAAAATGACAACAGCACCCAAAAAAAGGATAATGATTCCCGCGGAAAATGAACGGTCTTTTAAAGAAGAAAACATGGTTTACACTCCTCCAAACCGCCGATTGCGGTGTACATACTCCTGTAGAGCCCAGTTTAAATTCCCCGGTACAAAATCCGGCCAGAGAATATCCATCGTCACATATTCGGTATAGGCCGACTGCCACAACAGAAAATTTGAAATTCGATGCTCTCCGCTTGGCCGAATAATCAAATCGGGATCCGGCTGTCCTGCGGTATCCATATAGGAAGAGATCAATTTTTCATCAATTTCTTCCGGAATCAGCATTCCTTTTTGCACGTTCTCTGCAATTTCATGAACTGCATTGACAATTTCTGCCCGCCCACCGTAATTCATAGCAATATTGAGCACCATACCGGTACGGTCCTTACAAACTTCCCGGGTCTCTTCAATCAGCTTTTTCAAATCCGGGGAAAATTTACTGGTATCTCCAATAAAGCGCACCTTGATATCATCATTGCGAAAATCCCGCAGAGAATCCTGCAGATATTTTTTAAACAAAATCATCAAGGCTCCCACTTCTTCCTGCGGGCGAGACCAATTTTCAGTCGAAAAAGCATACACCGTCAGATAGCGAATTCCAATGGAACTTGCATAGCGAGTAATCTTTTTAAAGACAGCAGCTCCGGCGGTATGCCCTGCAGAACGCGGCAGTCCTTTCTTTTCGGCCCATCGGCCATTTCCATCCATGATAATGCCAAGATGCGCCGGCAGGCACTCCGGTGCCGGCGCGGCGCTTACATACTGTTTTTCCATGCGCAGTCCTCACTTGATTTTAAAATCTAAATCTCCATGATTTCCTTTTTCTTCTTCTCAAGAAGAGTATCTATCTCTTTACAGTATTTATCCGTAAGATCCTGCATTTTTTTCTCAGCTTCTTTTAAATCGTCCTCTGTAATCTCTGTCGACTTCTTCATGCTCTTTAATTTTTCCATCGCATCACGTCGAATTGAACGAATAGCAATTTTAGATTCTTCTGCCTGCTTTGCAATTTCTTTTGCCAACTCTTTGCGGCGATCCTCTGTCATCTGCGGAAAAATCAACCGAATTACTTTGCCGTCAGACTGCGGATTGATCCCAATATCAGAAGAAAGGATTGCTTTTTCAACCGCATGGCAGACCGACTGATCCCACGGCTGAATCGTTAAAACACGCGCTTCTGTTACTGAAACAGCCGCAAGCTGGCTAATTGCAGTAGGAGTTCCATAATAATCGACCATCACTTTATTGAGCACATTTGGATTTGCACGTCCTGCGCGTATCTCTACATACTCTTCCCGAAGTACGCTCAGCGTTTTCTGCATTTTAGATTCTGATTGATCCAATACCTGTTTCATAGGACTTCATCCTCCTTTACGATTGTACCGATTGGCTGGCCACAAATTGCCTTTTCAATATTATTAGGGTCTGCAATATCAAATACGCAAATTGGAATATGATTATCCCTGCAAAGGGAAGCAGCTGTGCTGTCCATAACTTTTAAATCTTTATTGAGCACATCCATATAAGTTAGTGTCTCAAACTTTTTGGCATCCGGATTCTTTTTTGGATCACTGTCATAGATTCCATCCACCATAGTTGCCTTTAAAATAATATCCGCATCAATTTCGGCAGCACGCAGAGCAGCAGCAGTATCCGTAGAGAAGAACGGATTTCCGGTACCACAGCCCAAAACGACAATACGGTTTTTCTCAAGATGGCGGACTGCGCGGTTACGGATATAAGGCTCAGCAATCTCCTGCATAGCGATTGCTGTCTGTACACGCACCGCTACCCCCAACTGCTCCAAAGCATCTGCAACCCCCAATGCATTGATTGCAGTCGCCAACATTCCCATATGGTCGGCTCTAGTACGGTCCATCTTTCCACTGGAGCGGCCGCGCCAGAAATTGCCGCCGCCTACAACAATGGCAATCTGCACCCCCATCAAAGAACAAGTCTTTATCGGACGGCAAATTTTAAGGACCGTATCAAAATCAATTCCGTGTCCCGCATCTCCAGCGAGGGATTCCCCGCTTAGCTTTAAAAGAACGCGTTTATATTTTGGCTGCATTTTTAACACTCCTATTTTTTGTATTTCAGCAGGTCATACTTTTTTATATTTTACAATATGTGTCCCGGCTTGTAAAGACTTTTACCTCATCCGGCCCAAAATTACGTTTGTTTTAAAAAGCCGGAACACTTTTTTGATTAATTGCATAGACTGGGAATAAACGAAACAGCAAGGAGGTCATTTTATGCTGACTGCACTCTTCGGCGGTATCTTGTCCGGAATCCTTTTTCTGGTTCTTCACGTTACAGGCAACGGAACATTTCCAAGAGCACTCTCTTATGCAGAAGAGCAAGACTGCCTCAAAAGGATGGCACAGGGAGATCCCAGCGCCCGGCAAAAACTAATCGAGCACAATCTTCGTTTGGTCGCACATATTATCAAAAAGTACTACAGCAGTTCTGCGGATCAAGATGATTTGATTTCCATTGGCACAATCGGCCTCATTAAAGCGATCAATACTTTTAAACCGGAAAAAGGGATTAAGCTTTCAAGTTACGCCGCAAGATGTGTAGAAAATGAAATTTTAATGTATTTTCGTTCTCTTCGAAAAACTGCGCAGGATATCTCCATGAACGAGCCCATTGACAGTGACAAAGACGGCGGTCAACTGACTTTGTGCGACGTAATGGCTTCTGACCGCAGCATTGCAGAAGACCTAGACGGAAAGATACAATCAGAACAGCTTCACGCTTACATAAAGAAAGCTTTGACTCCGCGGGAGCAAACGATCGTCTGTCTGCGGTACGGCCTCCAAAACCACAAGCCGCTGACACAGCGGGAAGTTGCCAAAAAGCTTGGGATTTCAAGAAGCTATGTCAGCCGTATTGAGAAAAAAGCGCTCGAAAAACTAAAAGCTCGATTTGAAGAAGTTGGCATCAAAAGTTAAAACGGTCTGTTGACCCGGCAATTTTAAGTGGGTCAACAGACCGTTTCTCGTTTTAATATTCCCCATTCTTTTCCAGATACTGCTCCATTTTTTTGAGGCGTTCTTCATTCTGCTTTTTATTGTGTGCACTAAGAAGCCCTACTAGTATCTCAAGATTCATTTCAAGGCTGGCATAAGAATTATAAAAAGAAAAATTTTCGCCGCTGCTGACCAATGTAACCGCCGCTCCCTGTGCAATTGGAGAAACATAGCTGTCCGTCATTGCGATCACTTTTGTATGTGCTTCCTTCGCCATTTTCACTGCAAAAACAGTAGAACTGGAATATCTCTCAAAAGCGATTGCAACAAGCACATCCTTCTCATTTAAGTCCGACAGAGTATCCACCATCGGCAAAGTTCCGTTAACGACCTGAACGTGAGGGCGAATACAGGAAAGCATCACTCCAAATGACTGTGCAAATCCAGCGACACAACGATGTCCCACTACAAAAATCCGTTTTGCATTTAAAAGAAGATTGGCTCCTTCGATCAATCGGCTGGTTTCGATCTGCTGGTCCCTTTGTATATTTGCAGTGATATTCTGACGAATCGCAGCAATTCTCTGCTCATCCGTCAAATTTTCATACTGCCCAATTTTTTCATAGGGAATCTTCACCCCTGCACGCTTTTTACACAGTTCCTCCTGCATTACGCGTTTTAGCTGAGAAAAGCTCTCAAATCCAAGTTTTGCAGAAAGCCGTACCACGCAGCTCGGGCTAACTTTAAGCTTCTGCGCAATTTCTCCGGAAGTTTCAAAGCAGCAATAAGTTTCTTTATTTTGAAGCAGATAGTCTAAAACTTTTTTATCCTTTGCTGTTAGCTTTGCTTTTAATGCTCTTTCTTCTATTAAATCCAGCATACAGAAAGCACATCCTTCCTCTTTTTAATTTTATTTTATCCCCTTTTTACAAGCGCTGTCAATAAAAATTTGATTATATTCATTCAAATTATATTATTTTTGATTGACAAAAATCTATTGATCGGTCATAATATACTTTATCATAGATTAATTCGGAGAGAAGAAATAATATGACACGCGATATGACCACTGGAAGTATCCCAAAACACATGCTTGTCTATGCGGTTCCGCTGCTGTTCGGAAATATTTTTCAGCAGCTTTACCATACCGTGGATTCTGTTGTGGTTGGAAAATACAACGGAAAAGAATCATTGGCTGCGATCGGCGCAGCAGGTCCTATCATGAATATTCTTCTATTTATTATTGTTGGTCTTTCGATGGGTGCTTCTATTCTGATGGCGGAACAATTCGGTGCAAAAGATTATCCGCGGCTTCGTCGGGAACTTTCCACTTCGCTGATTGCTGGAATTGCTTTTACTTTAGTAATTTCTATTATTTCTGTTTTCGCAGCACCGCTTTTTCTCATATGGACCAATACCCCTTCTGATATTTTAGAGGAAAGCACCCGATATCTGCGAATTGTCTCTGCAGGCATGCTGTTTTCCTGTATTTATAACGTTTTTGCTGCAGCGCTGCGTTCCGTAGGCGACTCTCGCACCCCACTGATTGTGCTGATTATAACCTCTCTCTTAAATATTGCTTTAGATGTCTGGTTTGTCGGTTATCTTGGACTTGGATTGGAAGGAGCTGCGTGGGCCACCATCTTCTCTCAGGCAATCTCTTCCATCGTACTGACACTCTACGTTCATATCAAAGTCCCGCTGCTCCGACTCTCAAAGGAAACTCTCAAAATAGATTTTTCCTTGCTAAAGACAACTACCAGTTACGGCACCACTTCTGCAGTGCAGCAAACCGTCGTTTATCTCGGCCGAGTTTTAGTGCAGTCGGCTGTCAACTCTCTTGGTGTTGATTCCATGGCAGCTTTTAATGCCGCCTTCAACTTGGATAGTTTTGCAATTTCTCCCGGTGACGCATTGGCAGCTTCTGTTACAACGATTGTCGCACAGAATCGTGGGGCAAAAAAATACGATCGAGTCCCAAAAGGATTCCATAGTGGATTAATAATTGGTATTTTCTATACATTGTTTATCGCCGCTATTGTCTACTGTTTTCCGGAAATTTTAATGGGACTTTTCCTAAACGGCGGAGATATTAATATTATTCAAATGGGTTCTGGTTATTTACGGTCAATGGCGGTTTTTTACCTTGCAACTGCTTTTACCCAGACCATGCAGGGGTTGTTCCGTGGATTAGGACATCTCAATGTAACATTATTGGGTTCGTTAATCCAAATCGGAATCCGTGTTTTAATTACTTATTTAATGATTTACACACTCGGAATCAATGCAGTTGCCATCGGTACCGGAATCGGTTGGCTCTGCATGATCGTTTATGAAACAATTGTCTGGGTCCGCTATAAACGCCATGAACTTTTCCCCCAGGAAAATTCTGAAGAAAACGAAGAAGAATCCGAAGAAAAATTCAAAGCATAAATAGATAAAATTTAAAAAAGCAAAGCATAATAAAGAAGGCTAAAAACTTCTTTTATATGCTTTGCTTTTTCTTTTTGTAAAATACAAATTTTCCTGCTGTTTTGTTACTTTATACCAGCTATTGAGAGCAATACATATTTTAAAATTCGTGAGCCACCCTAAAAAAGGAGGCGGTTCATGATGAAGGAAAATATTTTGCTCTTCTGCACGGGAAGTACACTTTATCCCGCTCTAGAAGTTCTTTATCGCGGTCACAGCGATTTTTCAATGGGAGTTGCGGAGGAGTCTGTATGTGTCTCATCAATCGGGTATGTAATCAAGATCTTGGAAAAAAGCCGCTTCTGGTTCGCTGCTGTGCAGGCGGTGCAACTATTACTACGGTAGAATTTTTCACCGGACTCATCGTGAATATTGGCATGGGCCGCTCCGTTTGGGATTATTCCAGTCTTCCTCTCAATTTTCTTGGACAAATCTGCCCTCTCTATTCCGGACTTTGGGCTCTGCTTTCTTTGCCCGCCATGGGGATCTGTGACGGAATTTTCCGCTTCCTTTCCAAGATCCATCTTCCCTCTAAATAAGGCTTGTAATTTTTTTAAAAATAAGGTATAATAAATTTCCAAATCATATATCATATCAATCTGGCAGCAAGGCAGAAAACCGTGCGCTGGGATATGCAGACGGGCGGGCCCTGTACGACGCAGCGCCGCGAACCATGTCAGGCGGGGAACCGAGCAGCATTAAGCGGAGTTGCCGCGTGCGATGCAGGAAAGTCTGTCCGTCTGTATATCCGAGTTCATGGGCCGCAGAAATTCTGCGGCTGCCTTGCTTTTTGATTTTAGGGCTTTAAAAGGGGGGATATTCTGTGTATCAAGTTCTATACCGTAAATGGAGGCCGCGTGTCTTTTCAGATGTAGTCGGCCAACCCCAAGTAACAGAAACGCTTAAAAACGAGCTTAAAACCGGCAGAATTTCCCATGCCTATCTTTTTACCGGCTCCCGCGGTACCGGAAAAACCACCTGTGCGAAGATTTTAGCAAAGGCGGTCAACTGCCTTCACCTAAAAGACGGAGACCCCTGCGGCGAATGCGAAATCTGCCGTGGAATCTCAGACGGCACTGTGATGGATATTGTGGAAATCGATGCCGCCAGCAATAACGGTGTCGACAATATCCGGGCTCTGCGAGAAGAAGCAAATTTCACCCCGGCTGCCGCCAAATATCGTGTTTATATTATCGACGAAGTTCACATGCTCTCTGTAGGTGCTTTTAACGCTTTATTAAAGACGCTGGAAGAGCCTCCTGCCCATGTGATCTTTATTTTAGCAACAACAGAAGTGCACAAACTTCCTGCAACGATTCTTTCCCGCTGTCAGCGGTTTGATTTCCGCCGCATTCCGGCAGAAGATATCGCAAAACGGCTTCAATATGTAACTGAGCAGGAAGGCGGTTCGCTCGATCCGGAAGCCGGTATGCTTTTAGCAAGGCTTGCAGATGGAGCACTGCGCGATGCACTCTCTCTTCTTGATCAGTGTCTTGGGAGAAGTCGGGAAATTACCGTACAAGTTGTCAATGAAACAGCTGGGCTTGCCGGAAGAGAACATCTCTTTGCGCTTGCAGATGCAGTCCAAAATAGAGACAGCAGCAGCGCTTTACAGACGATTGACGAACTTTACCGCGGCGGCAAGGATATGGCACGGCTCTGTGAAGAATTTTCCTCTCACCTGCGCGGCATGATGCTGATTAAAACGATGAAAAATGCGCGCTCAATTCTAGCTGTAACAGAAGAAGAATGGAATGCGATGCAAGAACAGGCGTTAAAGATGCCTCTCCCCACGCTGCTGCACGGGTTAGATGTTCTTCAGGAAACTCTTGATAAAATGTACCGCGGCGGAGATCGCCGCATTGAGATGGAAATGGCCATGGTTCGCCTGACTTCTCCAGAACTAGATGACAGCAAGTCATCCATTTTACGGCGGCTTGATCATCTGGAAAAAGGGACCCCACGCAGAAAATCGGCAGAAAATACGCAGCCAGCGGCTGATTTTACTCTGCCGATTGCACAGGAAGCGTCTAATGAAACAGAAAAAAGACCTATTTCTGCTCCTGTTGTTCCCCCTATTCCTGAGGTTTCAGGTGCTTCTTTCCCTGCCGCCGAAAAAACCGAAAAGCACAAAAATCCCACGCCGGTTACCACGCCGACAAAAGATCCTGAAAAACTTCTCAAAAACATAGAACCGTTTTCAGAATGGCCGGAAGTGCTGGAAGCTCTTAAAACGTATTCCCGCACAATCGCTGCCGCTTTTAATGGTTCTACCGCTTACTTAAGCGGGGGCTACGTTTTAATCGATGCCAAAAATGAGATGGCTTTTAAGCTGCTTCGGGAATCCAGTCAGCGGGATCATATGAGAGAAGCCATTCAAAATATTACCGGAAAAGTTTACCGTTTGGGTCCTTATCGGCCCAGTGGAGATTCTGAAAAATCCAAATCTGAAGACCCCTTGGTTGCTCTAGCCCAAAAAGCACAAAACGCAGGGATTGAAGTTACCGAAAAGTAAAAAATCGAATTACATAAACGGAGGTTTTTACCTATGAAAGCAAGATTACCGGAAGGTTATGGAAAAGGTGCAGGCAATCTGCAGCAAATCGCACGCCAGGCACAAAAGCTGCAGGAACAGATGGACGAATTAACTACAGAGCTCGAAGCAAAAGAATATTCCGCTACTTCCGGCGGGGATGCTGTTAAAGCAACCGCTACTGGGAAATTAGAAATTACCGGTCTGGAAATTAAACCTGAAGTAATCGATCCGGAAGATGCCGAAATGTTATCCGACCTTGTTACTGCCGCTGTAAACGAAGCATTGCGTGCTGCTATAAAGGATAAGAACGAGCGCATGGAAGCACTTTCGGGCGGACTGAATGTTCCGGGGATGTTTTAAATGCCTTCCTATAATGTTGCGCCGCTTTCCCGACTAATTGAACAATTTGAACGTCTGCCGGGAATTGGACACAAAAGTGCCCAGCGGCTTGCATATCATGTATTGGGCATGAAAGAGGACGAAGCAAAAGCTTTTGCGAACGCCATTTTAGAAGCCCACGAAAAAATTCATTACTGCAAAATCTGCTGCAATCTGACCGATCAGGAACTTTGTCCTGTTTGTCGGGAAGAAGGGCGGGATCACTCCATCATCTGTGTTGTGGAGGACCCGCGGGATGTCATTGCACTGGAACGCACCCATGAATTTCGGGCAATGTACCATGTTCTGCATGGAGCAATCTCCCCTCTCTCCGGAGTCGGGCCTGAGCAGCTCTGTATTAAAGAGCTTTTGGCTCGTGTAAAAGATCCGAAAGTAAAAGAAGTGATCATGGCCACCAACCCAACCGTGGAAGGAGAAGCAACCGCAATGTATATTTCGCGGCTCTTAAAACCCATGGGAATCAAGGTGACCAGACTTGCCTATGGAATTCCGGTAGGCGGAGATCTTGAGTATGCAGATGAAGTCACGCTTTCCCGTGCATTGGAAGGGCGAAGTGAGCTTTAATCTATCAAAAGGAGGTCTTTTCGTTGAAAAAAGAAGAAAATTTTAAAACGATTGCTCGAAACAAAAAGGCCTATCATGATTATTTCGTAGAAGAAAGCATGGAAACTGGAATCGAGCTGCTTGGTACCGAAGTAAAGTCTTTACGAAATGGGCAATGCAATTTAAAAGACGCATGGTGTTCTATTTCGGATGGAGAACTGCTTCTCAACGGGATGCACATCAGCCCTTATGAACACGGCAATATTTTCAACCGTGATCCTATGCGGGTGCGCAGACTTTTAATGCACAAAAAAGAAATTTTAAGACTTTTTGGTCTGATGAAGCAGCAAGGATACACTTTAATCCCTCTTTCGCTTTATTTTAAAGGAAGCCGTGTCAAAGTGCAGGTTGGACTCTGCCGCGGCAAAAAGCTTTATGATAAACGGGAAGATCTTGCCAAAAAAGCAGCCAAGCGCGATATGGAACGCGCAATAAAAACTGATATTCGTTCATGAATTTTTCATGTAAAAATGAGAAATCTATGATATGATATTTTTAGTCTTGATAATCAATCAAGACTCCTCATGGGGGCGTAAAGGTTTCGACGGGGATTGTGAACCACAGTAAGCGAGCAGCGAGGCGGGACCGCTTTAAAAGCAGCACCTTTAAATTTAGTTGAGAAATCTTCTAATAACAACAACTATGGCTATGCCATGGCTGTTGCAGCTTAATTAATATAAGCTGCTGTCCTCTCTGAAAATACCGCGGTTCAGAATTGGGCATCATTTAGCGGTGAACGTGAATCGGGTAATGCCTTTTATCCGGTCATGAAGTAAAGGCTACCAAAGTCTTGAGCCTGCCGTTCGGCGCAAGACTGAGGGAATTTTAAAAGAATGGATACGCTCGTAGAAAGCTTTGGGGAACGATTTTCGGACAGGGGTCCGACTCCCCTCGCCTCCACCATGATAAAATGGCATAGATTCCCGAATAAGGAATCTATGCCATTTTTATAGATGAGATGCCTTTCACACTTTTCTAATTTGCTCCGACAACCTTTTCTTTGGTATCACCACATTGGAAAAGTCTCTAAGTGCGAATACCGTGATGCAGGTGAGAAAACTTGACAAATTCGGTTAGCGGAGGTAAACTGGAAATGCAAGTGGTTAGCTTAACCTAACCATTCAGAAGATCAATGGAAAAGTCAGATGTGGCTCCTGCTAATTATGATGGGATAGTATTTGAAGGCTAGGCACAAGGAATTTGTAAGGAGAAACAACGGAATGAAATATGATATTTATGCCAAAGTTATGTGGACATTGCTCAAAAATAATTTTACTAAGGAACTTTCCTGTTTCCTAAGCGAAGAGGATTCTAAAGCAATCATGGTGAAAGGTAAGCAGGAGTACCGCAAAATCATCGAAAGGACAGACGGCATCGGTGGCATGAAAAGGAATCCGATGACCATGAACCTGATTAATGGCTCTATGCTGATCGCTGTATACAAAGCTTCTAAAGAAAAGATTACGGCAGATCAGATGGGACAGATTTACATAAAAGCAATGGGAAGCAATCCAGTTGTAAAAAAGTTCTCAAAAAAAGATTGTTTTAACGCTGACTGGCAGAAAAAGCGCAACGAAATCGCTCTTGAATCGCAGAAACGTGAATTCTCCAACGATTGGGTAAGTGAATTCCGACCGGGAAAAAATGTTAATGAATACGGCATCAATTTTTATGAATGCGGTATCTGTAAATTGTGCAAGCAGGAAAATTGCTTTGAACTTGCCTCCCAGATGTGTAAATTCGACTACGTTATGGCAGAAGCAATGGGTGCAGAATTAACCCGAACAAAAACGATTGCAGGTGGCGATCAGCTATGCGATTTTTTTTACAGGAAAAAACAATAATGCTGCAACAATTTATGCTTGACCATGTTTCATTTACAAAGTAAACGTATTCGGTTTTCGCGCATTCGCCTCCACCGGGCTTTTTCTTTTACTGAAACTATTTCGTTCGCGTTTTTATCTTGCATCTTTTATCACCTAACTTTTCAATTAAAATCTCCGAAGCGCACATTTTTGTGGCCTTCGGAGATTTTTTACGTCTATCTCTATTTTTAAGTTTCTTTTAACTTGTTAATGGACTTCTGATAATTTGATATTATTTACTTGCAATGTCCCTGATACCACTGCGTTCTGCAATGCACTATATACTGCATTGATCAGACCAGCTGATGAAAAAGTCGCACCGGAAACAGCATCCACTTGCAATGATTGCTGTCCTATGATTTTGTCAAGTAGGCTTTTGGCTTCGTCAAAATATCGATCTGTATCACTTTTACTCATTACATCAATCGCTGTGACCTGACCATTTTTCACGGTAACAGAAACAGTGATTGTCCCCTTATATCCGTCGGCAGTTCCTTGATAAACGCCATCTTTTAACTGCGCCCCTGAAAATGTAACGATATTGGCACTCGTATCGCTCGATGTTATTTGAGCTTGTCCGCTAGTTTGTTCACTATTATCGCTCACTCTGCTTGACTCTGTGACTACCGGTGTGTGTTGGCTATTCCCAAACAAGCGTTTTGGAAGTCGAATCCCAACATCGTATATATGTAATACAAGAAGTACAACCATGGCAACTGTGGCTATTCTATGAGCAATCATCCATTTGCGTTTCATTTTTTTGCGCAGCAAATAGGTCAAAGCTAAAATAAGGGTAAGAACATAGCATACCGTTCCCCAGTTAAGGGTAAACAAAACCGAAGCCGGCTCAAAATTTGCCAAAGTAGCCGAGGCAGGATTCCCTGCGAGAATCCCATGGATCCCTCCTACAATAATCAGCAAAGTTCCAAATGGGATATGGACTTTATGGAAAAAAACATTCAATTTTTTATTTCCGCTAATGCGTGCAATATACCTTAAAACAGTCATAATCGTGAGTATTACAGCAATCCATGCAAGAATTAAGCTAATAAGCATTGTAATATTCTCCCAGTTTATATTTAATTTTTTCTTTTATTTTGTATATAATATCATAATTTTGTCTAAAAAACAACTGGGTTTTTATTTGTTGCTAAAAATAAAATCCGTGCCGACAAAAAGCCAGCACGGATTTCTATCCCTTATGATTGTCTTTTAACGATGCTCCAGTCAAGATTTTAAACGCTTAACGATTCAAAAGCCAAATTCCAGCGCTTAAGTAAGCTGCAAAAGTAATCCAAATAAAATATGGAATTTGCAGCTGCGCCGCAAGTTTATTGATTTTACGAAATTCTGTCAGCATAAACAATACCGATACCCAAAGCAAAAGAAGCCAAATAAACGCAAACAGATAATTCCGCAGATTAAAAAAGATAATTGTCCAAAAGAAGTTGATTGCCAACTGTATTCCATAAATCCAGAGAGCCCGGCTCTTTTCTTCATAGTCAGCAGTATATATCATATAAGCGGAAATGCCCATCAAAATATATAGCACCGTCCATACAATCGGAAAAAGTGCGCCAGGCGGCGCTAGCGGAGGTTTTTTTATATTTTGAAAAATAAAAGTATTACTCTGGGTTAAAAAGCCTGAAACAGCTCCTGTTCCAACACTAATCAACAAACTAATGATTAAAGGCTTCCAACGAATATACAGCGTTTTTGATTTCATAAAAGTCCCCTCCCAACATCATAAAGAATATATGCAATTTATTTCTAAAATATTAATATAACTAAAATATTATTAAAGGAAGGCAGAGTTTTATTTACTCTGCCTTCCTTTTTACCTAACGTTTTGTATTAGGCCCAAGAGCCACTTTTTTGGTATTGTGTTCTTCATTTTGATTTTTAACATGAGTCGACCGATTAGGGTTTTCCGTATTTTCCGCATTGCTCTTTAAATCTGTTTTATTTTTTCCTTTCTCCATAAGGATTCACCTCTTTATCGTAATTAGTATAACCAAAAGCTCTATTTTTTACGATAAAGAATAAATAGGAACCTCTGAAAAAACGACCGCTAAAAAGCAGCAACACGGATCAAAACAAATCGCATTTGATTTTTAATCAACTTTTCTATCTAAAATTTTACGCACAATGATACAAAGAAGCATCGTAGCTACTGTATCCGGCAAAGTACACCCAACCGGAATATCAACCATCATAAGGAAACGATAAAAAATGAATCCAACAAGCCATATGATCCCATTGACCATATCCAGTCTGCTTTCTCCACAATCCCGTTTCAGTATGAAGTAATCCGCAATCTGCACGGCAATCATTGGAACAAATACGGACCCAATCAGATAAAGAAAATCAGTAATATTATCCATTGGGAACAAAATTGCACAAACAGTTCCAATCACTGCAACGACCATAGCGGCATATTTTCCATTTATCTTTTTTGACAACGTTTCCGCGGATATTCCTGCGCTCCACGCATCCAGAAAAGTAGTCGTCACGGTAGATAAAATTAAAATGAGCAGTGCTGCTATCCCAAGCCCTGCTTTCACCATGATAGAAGCAATATCTGATTTGCCGGTGAAAATTGCTGCTCCCATTCCAATGACATACATCCAGAAACTTACAAAGGCATAAGTAAGCGTACTCACCAAAGTTGCCGAAAACGGCTTCTCGGCCTCGCGCGTATAATCTGAAATCAATGGAAGCCACGAAATAGGCATTGCTACAGCAAGCTCAACGGCTGCTCCAAATGTAATCGTTTCCGTTGATTCCGCCGACGGAAACTGATTCTGAAAAATCACAAAGCACAAAACGATCGTTAAGATAAAGAGTGCTGTCATTGCAATTTTGTTGATCCAGCCAAGATTTTCGATTCCAACAGCAATCCACACAAGGATTAGCCCACCGATGACAACACACCATACCCATGCTCCGGAACCGACAACTCCATTTGCCGCCAAAGCACCATCATAGATCATAATCGCTGTCCAGCCGACCAACTGCAGAATATTTAAAGCTGCAAAAAACAATCCGCCGATTTTTCCAAAGCTAAGCCCAACTGTTCCCATGGCACTTCGTTTGCTGCGCCCGCCAATCAATCCTGCAAAAAACAGCATGCTGCAGCCGATCACATGACCAATAATAATTGCGAGCAGTCCTTTTAAAAATCCCAGCGGTGCAAAATAGGTACCGGTCAAAATTTCTGCGATGGAAACTCCGGCACCAAACCAAATTAAACTATTTTGAAAAGTCGAAGTTTTCTTCATCAGACTTTCTCCTCCCGATAAGCAGACTGTAAGTCGAAAGCGTGATCCATTGGCCCGCTTCCCCTTCCAAGATTCAGCATTGCACTAAGTGCACCGGAAAGATAAGCTTTCGCCTTGCTGACTGATTGATTCAAATCGTATCCTTTTGCGAGATTCGCTGCAATCGCACTCGAGAGTGTACAACCTGTTCCATGGGTGTTCGGATTGTTGATCCGTTTCCCTTTAAACCACTGATATTCACCGTTCCGATATAAAAGATCATTGGCATCATTTAATCGATGTCCGCCTTTGCACAACACAGCGCATGAATAAGTTTCACTGATCATTTTTGCAGCCGTTACCATCTCCTGAGGAGACGAAATCTTTTGTCCCGACAGGGTCTCTGCTTCTGGGATATTCGGAGTTAATACAGTTGCAAGCGGCAGAAGCTTTGCTTTTAAAGTGGCCACTGCATCATCCGAAATCAGCTTTGAACCGCTTGTAGATACCATAACAGGATCAACTACAATTTTCTGAGCTTTATAAAACTGCAGCCGCTCGGCAATCACTTCAATCAGAGCAGAAGAAGCTACCATACCAATTTTTACAGCATCAGGCCGTATATCCGTAAAGATACTGTCTATCTGCTCTTTCAAAAACTCAGGACTCACTTCAAAAATTCCCTGTACGCCGGTTGTGTTCTGGGCTGTCAAAGCCGTAATCGCGCTCATGGCAAATACGCCATTTAGCGTCATGGTTTTGATATCCGCTTGAATACCGGCGCCTCCGCTGGAATCGCTTCCGGCGATTGTTAATGCTGTTCTCATCATAATTCTCCTTTTCAGCGTTAATTTTATTGAGCGACAAAAGGTGGTGCCCCCGGTTTGCCGCTATTTTATTATTTTAGAAGTTTTGTTTCAAATGAATCAAAATCTCTAAAATTTCTAATGTAATAATCGCAAATGCTCTGTAGTTCCTGCTGGTCATCACGACTTACTTTGTCGTATACGCCCACGGTACAAAACCCCGCCGCTTTTGCTGTTTTAGCGGCATACAGCGCATCTTCAAATACCAGTGTCTCCATAGGAGCGGTCCCGATCTTTTCGGCAGCTTTGAGATAAATATCAGGTCTGTCTTTCCCCGCTCCCGCCTCAGCATCGGTCATCACAAAGTCAAAATCATTCAGAATTCCACAGCGTGAAAGCGCAGCCTCGGCAAGTTCCCGTTCGGTTACAGTTGCCAAAACGAGTTTGATGTTCCTTTTGGTCAGCTGTTTTAAAAATTCCGGTACATTTGCTTTTAGCGCTGCGCTCTTTTGATAAAAATCCCTTACTGTCCCATTGATTCCTTCTATAATTTTCTCAGGAGTAAACGGTAACGAATAAGTATGTTTTAAGTATTCCGCTGCCTGCTCCATCGTCATGCAAAATAATTTCTTTCCAAGAGAAGGCTCAGCCTGCACATTAAGACCTTTTAGATAAATTTCTCCGGCATCATCCCAGAAGGGCATCGTATCGAGCAGCGTTCCGTCCATATCAAAAATCGCTCCGCGTATCATAATTCCAGAGCCTTTCTAACTGCATCTTTAAGCGTTTTTGTTGCTTCTTCAATATCCGGCTGCGCAAAAATCGCGCTGACAACAGCTACCCCATCAATACGACTACCTTTAAGTTCTAAAACATTCTGTGCAGTGATGCCACCGATCGCAATCACAGGGATTGATACGGCACTGCAGATCGCCTTGAGTGTTTCATAACTCACATTGTCTGCATCCTTTTTTGTACCGGTAGAAAACACTGCCCCTACCCCTAAGTAATCTGCGCCTTGCTTTTGGGCAATAATTGCTTCTTCAACTGTCTCTGCAGATACTCCAAGAATCTTATCAGGTCCTAATTTCTTTCGTACAATCCCCGCGTTCATATCACTTTGACCAACATGAACTCCATCTGCATGAACCTCAATGGCAAGATCTACATTATCGTCCAACACAAAAGGAACTTTATATTTTTTGCAAAGTTCTTTCATCTCTAATGCTTCTGTACGAAAGTTGTCTTCCCGAAGTATCTTTTCCCGAAGCTGCAAAAAGGTCGCTCCGCCTTTTAAGGCCTTTTCTGCCTGACTTAAAAGCGTCTCCCCATTTAGCCATCTGCGATCTGTTACGGCATACAAAAGCAAACTTGCTTTATCGAATTTCATATTTTGCTCCCTCTTCTAATTTTTCTCCTGTCATTTGGCAGACCGCATCAATAATCCGATTGCGGTAAGTGGAATTTCCATCGCTCGGCAACATGTTTTTCCAACCTATTTCTCCGGCAAGTCCCATCATGCATACTGCCGCTGCCGCTGCATCTAATTTCTGCTCTTTATTTGCTACAAGGAATGCGGTCATTATCCCTGAAAGCTGACATCCGGTTCCCGTGATACGGCTCATTTCCGGTCTGCCATTTCGAATCACATAGCAGCGTTTTCCATCACTTACTAGGTCAATGGCTCCGGTAACAGCAGAAATACAACCAAACTGTACGGCAAAAGATTTTACCATCTCCACGGCCGAATCAAGATTTTGTTCCGTTACCGCATCCACAGAACTGGCATCCACGCCTCTTGTGGTGCTGTCTCCTAAATAAAGTGCTTTGATTTCTGAAATATTGCCCCGCACCGCATCAAAGTGAATCTGTTTTAATAGCGCCGACGCAGTATTTGTTCTAAGAGAACTGGCACCGGCACCAACTGGGTCCAAAAGGACAATATGTTTTAATTCATTGGCTTTTTTGCCCGCTAAAAACATAGAAGAAATTGTATTGTGATTCAATGTGCCGATGTTGATATTCAGCCCTCCGCAGATCGAAGTAATTTCTTCCACTTCGCCTTCATCATCAGACATAATTGGAGAACCTCCGCAGGCAAGCAGTACATTTGCTACATCATTTACCGTGACATAATTTGTAATATTATGAATAAGCGGAGTGTTTTTTCTGACATTGTCAAGCATCATTTTCATTGTGCCGTTCATATAATTTGCCTCTTTCTTTATGATTTGGGGAAAATGGACAAAAGAAAAGCAGTACCTGCAAAAGAGGATACTGCCACATAAAACATTTCTGTACATGTCCCTACGTTGGCATTACCCAAATCAGGTTCTAGGGTCAAAGCGAATCTGCTTACTCTCAGCCCACTTTAGTGAGCTCCCCTTTTATTTCGTTAGAATAATAACACATATTTTGTCAAAATACAAGTTTCTCAAAATGCAGCCATTTTTTTATCATACAAAATTTACCAAAAAGCATGAGGTTTTTCTTTCAAAAGCAATTGGAATCAGTTATAATAATCAAAAAGGAAGAATCAAAATTGAGCTTAATTCTCAAAAGATTTCAGGTGATGAAATATGACCGAAGTTGTCGCCGCACTGATTTGGGACAAAAACCGATTGATGATCTGCCAGCGGCCTAAAAATAAAGCACGGGGATTACTTTGGGAATTTGTCGGTGGAAAAGTAGAGCCGGGAGAAACCAAACCGCAGGCACTCATCCGCGAATGTCAGGAAGAACTTGCCATTACGGTTTCCGTCGGCGAGCAGTTTATGGAAACCACGCACTCCTATCCGGATATGACAATTCATTTGACATTGTTTTCCTGCACCATAAAAGAGGGTACCCCGAAGCTTTTAGAGCACAATGACCTTTGCTGGATTGCTCCGGAGGAAATAACCGGCTTTCCATTCTGTCCGGCAGATCGGCCAATTCTGAAAAGGATCATGGAGGAAACAAAAAATGAAGGATTCAAAAACGGAAGTACAGTCTGAGCTTTTTAAGATGCAGGATTTAAAATATAGAGACTTTCAAGCAAAGCTGACTCCAACGATCAAAAAAGAAACGATCATCGGTGTACGCACCCCTCAGCTTCGAAAATTTGCCGCAGCGTTTTCCAAACAACCGGAGGCTGAAGTGTTTTTGAAAACCCTTCCTCACAAATATTACGAAGAAAACAATCTGCATGGATTTTTGATTGAACGAATGAAAGACTATGAAGCCTGTATCCGTGCATTAGATGCCTTTCTTCCCTATGTAGACAACTGGGCAACCTGTGACTTGATGACTCCTAAAATTTTTCAAAAACATTTAGCGGAATTGCTCTGTCAGATCAAAAAATGGATTCAATCGGATCAAACTTATACGATTCGTTTCGGGATTGAAATGCTGATGTGCTTTTATCTGGATGACAAATTTCAGCCGGAATATCTTGAATTGCCTGCTAAAATAAAGTCGCAGGAATATTATGTCAATATGATGATTGCATGGTATTTTGCAACGGCACTTGCAAAACAGTACAAAACGACTCTTCCCTATCTTGAGCAGTACAGGCTGGAACCATGGACACATAACAAGGCAATTCAAAAAGCAGTTGAGAGTTACCGAATCACAGATGAACAGAAAGCTTATCTGCGAACGTTGAAAGTAAAACTACCTAAAAAGTCAGGAGGAATCTAAGATGGATGCAATTGTGTATACCTCAAACTCTGGATTTACAAAAGAATATGCTGAAATGATGAGCCAAAAAATCGATCTTCCGGTATTTTCACTCACAGAAGCAGAAAGCGCATTAAAATCCGGCGCTGAAATTCTTTATTTTGGTTGGCTGATGGCAGGTTCTGTTAAAGGCTATTCACACGCCTGCCAAAAATATAAAGTTCGTGCTGTGTGTGTGGTCGGAATGGGAAAAAGCGGTTCGCAGATGGAGGATGTTAAAAAGCATAACCATCTTCCGGAAGGACTGCCTCTCTTTACTCTACAAGGCGGATTTAATTTAAATCGCCTGCACGGTATTTATAAATTTATGATGAATACCATGACAAAAACGGTTGGGAAAAAGCTTTCTGCCAAACAGGATAAAACACCTGATGAAGAAGACATGCTTGATTTGATGCTGCACGGCGGCGACCGAGTCAGTTTGGAAAATCTGACTCCGGTTTTAAATTGGTATCAATCCGTCTAAATTCCTTCCAATTTCTTCATTTCTTTATATTTTTATAAACTTTTAAAATAATATCTCAATAAAAAGAACAAACTGATACTGAAATTCTCTCTCAAATCACAAAAAGCTCTAGAAAATACAGAAAGGAATGATTCTTATGAGCAATAGTAAAATTAAATCAGCAGTCAAAGCAGCAAAAGATGATACCGTAAAAGCAATCAATGAAGTATCTAAGAGTATTTCAAAAGCAGCTGAGCCAACCGTCACCTCCGTAAAGGAAAGTATTTCTGAGATGCAGGATAAGATGCAGCCAACTGCGCAAAAAGCAAAAGAAGCCGCACAAAAAGCGATTGAAAAAACAGAACCTGCGCTTAACGTCGCTAAAGAAACGATCAGCAAAGCAAAAAAACAAGCTGCCGCTGCATTGGCTCCAGAAGTCTATGTGGAATTCGGCACTACGCAATACACCTGCACTGATATAATTGCCCGCTGTAAAAATGATTTTAAATCAAAGCATAAAGGAGCCATTCGTTCTTGTAAGATCTATATCAAACCGGCAGACAGAACCGCTTATTATGTGATTAATAAAATTGAAGATAAGATTGATATTTACTAACATTTACCAATTTTGAAGCATTTCCTAAGATTTGGAAACCACTTGACTTTTTACTCTTAAGTGAGCTATAATTTTTCATGCAGAAAAGTTGTATTTATTGGAATTATCTAGAGTTTTATTAGATTTTGTTTTGGTCTTCGCATTAATTCAATATTTCTAAAAAAATTATATAAGATTCCGTCAGTTTGTGTACTTTTCTGTATTTTACTGATTAAGATAGATTATAATTTTTTAATTAGGAATAAAAATATTTTTCAGGAGGATTGTAGTATTATGAAGTACAAGGTTCTTTCTCTGAAGGCTATGGATCCCATCGGCCACAAAATGATGGAGGATGCGGACTGCGAAGTCATCACTGCTCCAGACGGCTCTAAAACAGAGGACTTTATCAAACTGATTAAGGACAATCAGGTAGACGCAATTTACTGCCGCGTTGATAAAGTGACCAAAGAGATGATCGATGCTTCTAAAAATTTGAAGGTCATTTCAAAGCAGGGCGTTGGTCTGGACAACATTGATATGGAATACGCTTCCAGCAAAAAGATTCCGGTCGGCTGGGCTCCTGGCGGAAATGCCACTTCTGTTGCAGAGCACGCAATTCTATTGATGATGATGTGTGCTGTTCGTTATCGCTATGTTGACTCCGAGATGCGTAAAGGCAATTTCAACGTTCGCTATACTTTGAAGGGCACTTGGGAGCTTACTGGTCAAACACTTGGCCTTCTCGGCTGCGGTCGTATTGGACAGATCGTTGCAAAGATTGCAAGCCAAGGCTTTGGCATGAAAGTAATCGGATATGATCCGTTCCCGCCGAAGGCTCCGTTAGTTCCAATTGAAATGATGAGCCAGGATGAAGTATTGAAACAAGCTGATTTTATCAGTCTGCATATGCCTTCTATGCCTTCTACTGTTCACAGCATCAACTATGATAAATTCTGCATGATGAAGCCTTCCGCTTTCTTTATCAACTGCGCACGCGGTGATGTCATTGTAGAAGATGATTTGGTTCGTGCTCTGAATGAGAAGAAGATTGCTGGAGCTGGCGTTGATGTTTTCGAAAAAGAACCGCTGCCGCTTAATGATCCGCTGGTAACGCTCGACAACGTCGTCCTTACCCCCCATACTTCTGCTACTACCATTCAGAGTGTTCGCAAGTGCACTACGATGGCCTGCCAGTGCATTATTGATGCTTTGAACGGCAAAAGTCCGGTAAGCTATCAGGCAAATAAATTCTAAGATTTTTATCTGGAACATTGCACTGTTTTTAAAGAAACATAACAAAAAGGATCTAAAACGGTTATTAAAAATCGTTTTAGATCCTTTTTTAATCTATCTCATTTAATATAATTATTTCTATTTATGAAAAATATGGAATATAATGTTGAATTTTTCCTAATTAGGGGGTAAAATGATTTTAGACTTTATGAATGGAAAGAAGAGTTATTTTATGAAAACCGCTAAATTGACAATTGGCATTATTTCTATTGTCCTGTCCTTGGTCATCTTTTTTCAGAGCTGTGCAGCAGGAGTTGGATCTGCACTTGCTACGGGGGGAACCGATACAAGCGGAGGAAACGGAATGATACTTGGTATTTTATTAATTATCGCCGGAATTGTTACCATTGCCGCAAGAAATTCTAAAGGCGGAGCGATTGCTTCAACGATACTATACGCAATCGGAGGAATTGTTGCTTTGGCCGGCGCTTCTGGAATTTATAAAGATTTAATCGTCTGGGGAGTTTTATCTCTCATTTTTGCTGTAGTCTGTGCTGTTTCTATTGCAAAACAAGACTTTGGTAACAATGAAAATTATACACCGAGTCATTAATTAATCATGAATTGCTAAAAAACACTCTTTATATGAAACGGTTTATCGCCGAATCATACAAAGAGTGTTTTTTATTTTATAAATCTTTTTGGCTCACTATTGACCGCTCGTAAAAATTATTTTGTTACCGGGACAACGCCGCCGCCAAACGTATCTTTGATATACTGCTGCGTTTCTTCACTGGTGAGTGCCGCGTACAGTGCTTTTAAATCCTCACGGTTTTCGTCTCCATCACGCACTGCCAAAACATTCGCATAATCCGTAACTGCAACAGAATTATCACTTTCCATTGCAAGTGCATCAGAAGTCTTTAAACCGTTCTGAATCGCATAGTTGCCGTTGATTACTGCAATATCGACATCAGGGAGCGTTTTTGGAAGCTGAGCTGCTTCAATTTCCTGAATATTCAAATTTTTCGGGTTTTCTACAATATCAACTTTAGTAGCATTAATTCCTGCCCCATCTTTCAGCTTCAGCAATCCGTTTGCCTGCAGCAAGAGCAGTGCGCGTGCCTCGTTCGTTGTATCATTCGGAACCGCTACCGTCGCTCCATCTTTGAGATCACTCAAAGATTTTGTCTTTCCGGCATAAATTCCGAACGGCTCATAATGCACAGCTCCCATGGAAACCAGATTTGTTCCATGCTCTGTATTAAAGTTTTTAAGGTAAGTGATATGCTGAAAATAGTTGGCATCCAGTTCTTTTTCCTGCAGATACGTATTCGGAAGGATATAGTCGGTCAACTCTACAACTTCCAGCGTATAGCCTTCTTTTTCAAGCTGCGGAGCAACTGCTTTGCGAAGAATATCCGCATGAGGAGTCGGTGAAGCGCCAACCTTAATCGTTCCTTTAGAAGCAGCGGAAGTCGTTCCACTTCCGGCGGCTGAAGAGGTTCCCGTACTGCTGCCGCATGCAGTCAGAGATGTCAGCAGTAAAGCCGACGCTAAAACAAAAGATAAAAGTTTTTTCATATTTTTCCCTCCAAAATTCAGCTTTAAAGTATTTTATCCAGTTACCCGGAAAATAAATTATTCTTTTCGTTTATCTAATACACGTGCAAGTTTCATTCCGATCGACTGGAACACCTGTACAATCACAACCAAAAGAATCACGGTAATAATCATAATGTCCGTTTGACCACGCTGATATCCATAATTAATTGCAACGGTTCCTAATCCTCCGCCGCCGACAAATCCAGCCATCGCAGAGTAACCCAAAATCGTTGCTGCGGCAATTGCAGCATTGACAATCAGACTGGGACGCGCTTCCGGAAGCATCACCTTATAGATGATCTGAAAAGTTCCCGCTCCCATGGACTGAGCAGCTTCAATAATTCCGCGGTCCACTTCCTGAATGGAACTTTCTACCAAACGGGCTACAAACGGGGCTGCCGAAACTACCAACGATACGATCGTCGCTTTCGTTCCAATCGTTGTTCCGACGACCATTCGTGTAAACGGCATAATCGTCACCAAAAGGATCAAGAATGGCACGCTTCTCGTGATATTGACAACAACATCTAAAATCTTATATACCACAAGATTCGGACGAATGCCGTCCTTCGCCGTTACTACCAGCAAAATTCCCATTGGAAGGCCAAGTACATAAGCAAAGATGGTACCGAAAATCATCATCTGAAAAGATTCTCCCACACTTTGCAGCAGAACTGACATCATCTGATTATCCACGGTCACTCACCTCCTCTACAGTCAACCCCCGCGCCTTAATAAATTCGATCATCTTATCTGCGGTCTCCGTGTCATCCGGCAGCTGAAGCAGCATCTGCCCCATTGCCGTTCCGCCGACATCCTTTGTATCCGCATGCATAATATTGACCGGCATTCGAAAATGAAGGACCAACTCCGCAACAACCGGTTCTGAAGAAGCGACCCCATCAAATACCATACGAATTCTACGGGTTCCTACCCCTTTTCCGGAGCTGACTGTTTCCGGAAGCACTAAGCGGCGTGCTGCTTCTGTTTTTGGATTGCGGAAAATCTCCTGTACTTCTCCACATTCAGCGATCTTACTGTCGCTAATAATCGCCACACGATTACAAATTTCCTCAATCACGCTCATCTGATGCGTAATGATTACAATTGTAATTCCAAGACGAGTATTGATCTCTTTTAATAACTTCAGAATGCTGACTGTTGTTGTAGGATCAAGTGCAGAAGTCGCCTCATCACACAGCAAAACCTTTGGCTCCAAAGCAAGCGCTCTGGCGATTGCAATACGCTGCTTTTGTCCGCCGGAAAGCTGATTCGGATAACTTTTAGCACGATCGGAAAGTCCCACCAAATTCAAAAGTTCCGCTGCCCTTTTTTTCGCTTTTTCTTTCGGAATGCCGGCAATCTCCAGCGGAAAACAAATATTCTGTTCTGCTGTACGCTGCATCAGCAAATTGAACTGCTGAAAAATCATACTCATAGACTGCCTTGCTTTGCGCAGCTCATTCTCATTCATGGCCGCCATATCTTGGCCGTCAAAAATCACTTTGCCGGAAGTTGGCCGCTCCAGCATATTAATACATCGCACGAGTGTGCTCTTTCCGGCACCGCTCATCCCGATAATTCCAAAAATTTCGCCTTTTCGAATTTCAAGATCAATGTTCTGTAGCGCATGTACGGATCCCACTTTGGTCTCATATGTTTTGGAAAGCGACTCGATCTGAATCATTGTTTCGCTCATTCCTGTGTTCTCCTCTTCTTGAGATTAATCCCCATTAATATACTACTAAACAGATATGTATTGTATGGCTATTATAGTCATGCTCTTTCATTCTGTCAAGCTTTTCTTCGTGCCTTTAATGCTTTAATCGGAATTTTCTTCTGCATAAACATTTCTTCATGCTCTGTTAAAACATTTTCGGGACAATTTTCTGCATGAAGATCATACGTATGCTCATAAATTTCGAATCCCGCCTCCTCAAAATAGTCGAGAGAATCTCTAAAAAGTGCATCGTCGTCCGTTTTGAAAAAGATTTCTCCGTTCGGGGTAAGAATCGTTTTATAAAGTTCCAATTGTCTAGGATGTGTCAGACGCCGTTTATGATGACGAGGGCGCGGCCACGGATTGCAAAAATTAATATAAATTCGCTCTACTTGATCCTGAGGCCCCATAATATCAGGCAGCCGCTCGATATCATACGCCGTCAGCGCAACATTTGAAATAGGGCGATCCCCAAAAGCTTCTTCAATTTTCCGCTTACCGGGCGCCAGTACTGCATCTTTCATATCAATTCCCAAAAAATTGATCTCAGGATGAGAAGGGGCCATTCCCGCAAGAAACCAGCCTTTGCCGCAGCCCAATTCCAAATGAAGCGGTTGACGCACGGAAAACCATTCAAGCCAATGATTTTTGAGGGGAAACGGATCTCTCAAAAAGAATGGGCATGCATTTAGTTCCGGAGTTGCCCATGGCTTTGCACGCATTCTCATGTTCTTTGTTCCTCCCCATTTTTACAAACATCTACCCAGCCGCAACATTTCGAAACAGTTTCCAGTTCTTCACAGGTCAATTTGACCGCAGAATTGGAGGTTCCTGCTGCGGGATAAATTGTTTCAAAGCGACGAAGAGACTGATCGAGATAAACTTTTGCGCATGGTGGATACAAAAAAGGGCAAACTCCCCCGATCGGATGGCCTGTCAGCGGCTCTACTTGTGATGCTAAAAGCATCTTTGCTTTCATTCCGAATGTTTCCTTGAATTTATGGTTTTCTATCTTACAGTCACCAGAAGTTACAATTAAAATACACCCATATCCATCTCGTGCCACAAAAGAGATGGTTTTCGCGATCTGTGCTGGAATTACTCCAACCGCTTTTGCTGCCAGCTCAACTGTCGCACTGGAAGTATCAAATTCCATCACGCGTTCTCCTAATCCATAAGAAGAAAGATATTCCTTTACTTGTTTGGCGGCTTCCTCCATATTCTTCCTCTTTTCCAACTGTTTTATTAATTAGTATAACATACCGAATTAAGATTAGAAGACAAGCCTTCTCATTTTTAAATGTTTTCAGCAAAGCATCTAAAAATAATTAAAACTTTTGTGTAGTCTAGTTTAATAATACAATGTTTTTCCCAATTTGTTAAAGATTGCGTGAATGAATTATGAATGAAAAAACTAGACATTTGGACGAATCGTGATATAATAGATAACGTCTGCAAAAGTATGGAGGTAAGAATGACAAAGAAGAAAAAAATCACAATTTCCCTCTGTGCGGTTCTCGCTGTAATTGCCGCAGTTCTTATTTATCTGTGGGTTAATTACGGTTACCGGACACAAAGTCAAGAATCCACAAGCTGGGCAATGGGTACTTATGTTCAGCAAGTTGTTTATGGCAAAAATGCGCAAGCCGCTTTAACAACCGGCTCTCAGGCAGTCACCGATTTAGAGGACAAAATTTCCTGGCGAGTGGATGACAGTGACGTTTCTCGTTTAAATGCCGCTGCTGGTTCTACATGGGAAAAAGTTGATCCCACAACTCTTTCTATTCTGAAGACCAGTTTGGACGTCGCGCAAAAAAGCGATGGGCTTTTCGATCCAACCATTCTGCCGATCACTTCTCTCTGGAATTTTGGCGGCAGCAATCAGCGGGTCCCTTCTCAAGATGAGCTGCAAAAGTTTCTGCCTTATGTCAATTACCAAGATCTCAGGATCAATGAAACCGACAACACTGCTTCCCTTAAAAAGCACTATGAAGGCATTGATTTGGGATCGATCGGAAAAGGCGCCGCTTGTGATGAAGTTGTCAAAGCCTACCAAAATGCTGGAATCGATGCCGGCATTGTTGCGGTCGGCGGCAGTATTGGGCTCTATGGAAAAAAGCCCGGAAGTTCCAATTGGAGCGTTGCAATTCGTGACCCGAAAACCGAAGACGGAAATGCAGGCAGCATCGGCATCATCGGTATGGAAGGTGGACAGTTTGTCTCCACCTCGGGCACTTACGAAAAAGAATTCACGCAGGACGGTAAGACCTACCATCACCTACTGAATCCTAAAAACGGAATGCCAGAAGACAATGGACTTGTTTCTGTTTCTGTTGTCTGTGACAATGGTGCTTTAAGTGACGCGCTTTCCACTGCCTGTTTTGTTCTCGGTTTAGACGATGGGATGAAGCTTGCCGAAAGCTATCAAGCTGGAATCGTCTTTGTGGATCAAAACGGCAAAGTAACTGTCAGCAGTGATCTCAAAGGAAAATTTGAGCTGACAAATACTTCCGACTATTCGATGGCAAGTTGATCGCAAACTCATTTTTCAGATTAGGTGTTTCCACATGTTTAAGAAAAAAGATTTATTGTTGATTATTCCTTTCTTAATTCTTGGCGTTTGTTTACTCTTTTGGACTCAAAAAAGCCATGATGCAGGAATCGCAGTGATAGAAGAAAATGGAAGTGAAATTGCCCGCTACAACCTTGCAACCCAAACGCAGACAGAAGTAATTGACATTGGTGGCGACTATCATGTAAAACTTCTTCTAGAACCCGGAAAGATTTCTTTTCAAAGCAGTGATTGTCCTGATCAGATCTGTGTACGAACCGGAAAAATTTCCAGCCCAGGTCAAGTGGCTGTCTGTCTTCCGGCAAAAGTCGTTGTTCGGATCATTGGAAAGAATAGTCAAGTGGATGGTACGACCGGATGAAAGATTTAAATAATATCTCTAAAAACACGAAAGACGTTGCTTTTATTGGGCTATTGGGAGCCTTGGCACTTGTGCTTTCCGGTTTGGAATCTTTGATTCCTCCTATCCCCATGCTTCCACCAGGAGCAAAATTGGGGCTGTCCAATATCGTTACAATGTATGCGGCCGGCTCGGTCGGCCTAATCCCGGCACTCTGTATTGCTCTTTTAAAAGGGCTCTTTGCCGGAATGACCCGCGGATCGGTTGCTCTCATGATGAGCACCGCCGGCGGTCTTGCCAGTACTTTTGTTATCTGGCTTCTTCTTCGTATAAAATCCCAGCCGTTTGGCTATATCGGTCTCGGTGTAGCCGGTGCTCTTACTCATAACGGTGCCCAACTTTGCGTTGCCGCACTTTTGACAACTCCGGCTGTGGTTTTTTATATTCCCTGGTTGATTCTATTTGGAATTGGAACCGGTATCATAACCGGTCTGGTCCTTAGAATCATCCTTCCGATCCTTGGGCGGATCCATACCTAACTATGTAGGTATGCAATTTATGTCACCTTATTTTTTATATAAATAAGGAAAGTATTGGAGGCAGAAACATGGAATTGAACTTTCCCTCGACGCCATTTAAAACACATGGCGGTGCTGCAGTTCCTCATCGCAAGAACACAGCACAAAAGCAATCCGTTTCCATGCCGGCACCTTCACAAGTCGTAATCCCTATGTCCATGCATGTGGGTGCGCCTTGTGCTCCGCTGGTGAAAACGGGTGACCTCGTCACGGTGGGACAAAAGATCGCCGAAAGTCCTGCTTTTGTCAGTGCACCGATCCACGCGACCGTGTCAGGCAAAGTAAGTGGTATCAAAAAGGTAATGCTGCCAGGCGGCAATTATACCGATGCCATCATTATTGACTCGGACGGTGAAATGACCGTATCTCCGGATGTAAAACCTCCGGTGGTCAATAGTTTGCAGGATTTTCTCTCTGCTTTAAAAGAGAGTGGTCTGGTCGGTTTAGGCGGTGCAGGCTTCCCTGCGCATGTTAAGTTGAATGTGCCCAAAGATAAAAAAGTGGACACTCTGATTATCAACTGCGCAGAATGTGAACCCTACCTGACCCCAGATAACAGAGAGGCTGTTGAAAACACAGCTTCTGTTGTAGAAGGTGCCGGTATCGTCAAAAAATGGCTGGGACTGCAGCGCTGCATCATCGCTATCGAAAACAATAAGCCGGATGCGATTGCAGCAATTAAGAAAGAACTGGAAGACAAAGAGAAAAGCCAAAATGATACGATTCGCGTTCTCCCCCTGCGTGCTACTTATCCGCAGGGCGCTGAGAAAGTTCTGATTAAGGCCTGCACAGACCGAGAAGTCGGTATGGGTAAATTGCCTGCAGATGCCGGATGTATCGTTATGAATATTACTTCCTGCGCTTTTGTTGCCGATTATATGAGAACCGGCATGCCGCTTATTAAAAAGCGTCTGACCGTTGACGGCTCCGCAATTAAAGAGCCAATGAACGTAGTGGTTCCGATCGGGACAAGAATTTCTGATGTGATCGCTTTTGTCGGCACAAAAGCAGAGCCCCGCAAAATCTTAATGGGCGGCCCTATGATGGGTATGGCTGTTCCAAGTATGGAAGTCCCCATTTTGAAACAAAACAATGGTCTCCTGTGCTTTAATGAAAAAGACGCTCATATGTTGGAACCTACCGCTTGCATTCGCTGCGGACGCTGTGTTATGGGTTGTCCGATGAATTTGATGCCTGCTCGTCTTGAGACTTTTTCTAAAGCAAAAGATATTGACCAGCTGATCGAATTCGATGTAATGAACTGTATGGAATGTGGTACCTGTGCCTTTAATTGTCCGGCTCATCGTCCGCTTGTTCAGGCAATCCGCCTTGGCAAAGGACTTGTTCGTGCAAAACAGGCTGCTGATAAAGCTAAGGCCCAAAAAGCAAAAGAAGCGGAGGGGAACAAATAATGGCAGAAAAACTAATTGTATCTTCGTCCCCGCATATTAAAGCCGGCATTACTACCCGCAAAATTATGCTGGACGTTATTATTGCTTTGATTCCTGCATGTATTGCTTCCATCATTTATTTTGGATGGCAGGCAGCCATGCTCCTTGTAGTGTCTGTTATCACCTGTGTGGTTGCTGAATACATATGCCGCAAGGTTATGAAACGCGACAATACGATCGGTGATCTTTCAGCTGTCGTTACCGGCCTTTTGGTTGCAATGAATGTTCCCAGCAGCTTAAATCCCTTTATGATGATGCTGGGCGATGTCGCTGCAATTGTTGTCGTTAAGCAAATGTTTGGCGGCATTGGTCAGAACTTCGTCAACCCTGCCCTGATCGGACGTATCATTTTGATGAACTCCTTCCCCGGTCCCATGAGCAGCTGGACGATGACAAACTACGCGATCGACGGTGCTACCACTGCAACTCCTCTGGGCGTTGTTAAGATGGGCCTTTCCGATCCACTTCCGAACTATTTGCAGATGTTCCTTGGCAACCGCGGAGGCTGTCTCGGTGAAACCTGTGGACTCGCGCTTCTGATCGGTTTTGCTTATCTGCTGATTCGCAAAGTCATCTCTCCGGTTATTCCGCTCTGCTATATCGGCACTGCTGCTTTAATGTCTGCACTTCTTGGCAGAGATGTTGTGTTCGATATTCTGGCAGGCGGCTTACTGCTCGGTGCTATCTTCATGGCAACCGACTACACCACCAGCCCAATTACCATAAAAGGCCAAGTAATTTATGCCATTGGCTGCGGTGTTCTTACGATCCTAATTCGTAAATTTGGTGCTTTGCCGGAAGGTGTCTCCTATTCCATTATTATCATGAATCTTCTCGTCCCGCTGATTGAACGCGGAACACGCCCGAGAACATTTGGAAAGGAGCGTGCAAAGAAATGAAACTGAATCCAAAGGATATTTTAAAGCCGACTCTGGTTCTTTTCATAATTTGTTTAGTTGTTACCGGCGGACTTGCCTTTACGAATAAAGCAACAAAAGATCAGGTTGCACTGATTAACAAGCAAACGGAAGCCGACACTCAAAAGCGTGTTCTTTCTGAAGCCGATTCATTTGGTGAAAAACAATCTTTTGGCGATGGAAGCGAAAACAACTACGTTGTAGCAAAACAAGGCAATGAAGTCATTGGCTATGTCTTCACGACTTCCAGCAAATCTTATGGCGGTGCCATTAAGGTAATGACCGGAATCGATAAGACTGGAAAAGTTACTGGTGTTGAACTGCTTTCTACCAATGATACTCCCGGTCTGGGCCTAAATGCTCAAAAATCAGAATTCCGTGACCAATACAAAAAAGCAATTCCTTCATCTGGTGAATTTACGGTAACAAAATCCGGCGAAACAGGCGACGATAAAATCAATGCTTTAACCGGTGCTACAATTACCAGTAAAGCAGTCACCTCCGCCGTAAATGATGCAATTAAGGAATTTAACACTGTGAAGGGGGGCGCTTGAGATGGAAGAAAAGAAAAGTCTTTGGCAAGAATTTACAAAGGGCCTCATTCGTGAAAATCCAGTTTTGCGTCTTGTCCTTGGGTGCTGCGCAACATTGGCTCTTTCGACCAGCGCAAGCAATGCAATCGGTATGGGACTTGCCACAACCTTTGTTCTTATTTGTTCCAACCTTGTAATTTCTTTGCTTCGAAATATTATTCCGGATACGGTTCGTATCCCCTGCTACATTGTTTTGATTGCAGGTTTTGTTTCTCTTGTACAAATGCTGATTGAAGCCTATTCTCCGGCTCTGAAAGCTGCGATGGGCATTTATCTGCCTCTTATCGTTGTAAACTGTATTATTCTTGGCCGTGCAGAAGGCTTTGCAAATAAGCATAAAGTATTGCCTTCCATCTTCGATGGTCTTGGAATGGGACTCGGTTTTACACTGACCCTGTTCGTTATGGGCTGCATCCGTGAACTGATTGGTTCCGGCACAATTCTCGGATTCCAGATTATGCCTGCTTCTTATCCTGGAATTATTTTGTTCCTCCTGCCTCCCGGCGGCTTCTTCGTCTTCGGTATTTTGATGGCAATTACCAACAAAATTGCAGCGGGCAAAGGCGAACCTGTTTCTGAACTTGGCTGTGCTCATTGCCCAATGGCAGGCTGCTGCTCAATTTCAGTTGAAAAAGAGAAGGGAGCTGACAAATAATGGATTTTAAATCATTACTCGCCATCTTTCTGGCAGCTATCCTTACTGAAAACTATATTCTGAATAAGTTTCTTGGTATCTGCCCGTTCTTAGGTGTTTCCAAAAAGTTGGATACTGCTACTGGTATGAGTGTAGCCGTTATCTTTGTTATGGTCATCTCTACTGCAGTTACCTATCCGATTTACACTTATGTGCTAGTTCCGAATGGTCTATCTTACTTACAGACCGTGCTTTTCATTTTGATTATCGCTGCATTGGTTCAGTTTATTGAAACTGTTCTGAAAAAGTACATTCCTACTCTTTATCGAGCTTTAGGAATCTATTTGCCTTTGATCACTACTAACTGTGCAGTACTCGGCATCACTATGCTGGTAATTGATAAGGGTGAAAATTATATTGAAGCGCTGGTCAATGCACTTGGTTCTGGTGTCGGATTCCTTGTTGCAATGGTAATCTTTGCCGGTATTCGCGAGCGCCTAGAGCACAATGATATTCCAAAATTTCTCAAGGGGCTTCCGATCACTTTGGTCGCAGCTTCTTTAACAGCTGTCTCCTTCCTTGGATTCCAAGGTTTAGTTGATGGCATGCTGCGTTAAGGAGGGCTAAAAACGATGAATGATATTACATTCCCAATTGTTTTAGTCGCCGGAATCGGTATTTTGTGCGGTGTCGTTTTGGCAATCGCTTCTATCATTATGGCCGTTCCCAAAGACGAAAAAGAGATTGAACTTCGCGACGTTCTGCCCGGTGCAAACTGCGGTGCCTGCGGATTTTCCGGCTGCGACGGTTATGCTGCCGCTTTAGCAAAAGGAGAAGCACAGCCTGGACTTTGTGCTCCTGGCGGTGCTGCTGTTGCAGCAGCTACGGCTAAAATTCTTGGCGGCAGTGCCGGTGCTGTAGAAGAAAAAGTAGCTGTCGTGCATTGCCTCGGAAGTAACGACAACACACAGAACAAAGTTGTTTATGAAGGAATTGAATCCTGTGCAGCTGCTAATATTGTCGCGGGAGGCGTTGCTGACTGCGAATATGGATGTATGGGAATTGGTGACTGCGTAAATGCCTGCCAATACGATGCCATTGAGGTTTGTAATGGCGTCGCCCGTGTTGATCCCACCCGCTGCAAAGGCTGCACGATGTGTGTAAAAGCATGCCCCAAGCACCTGATCGATATGGTTCCTAAAAAGAAGCAGGCAGTTAACCTTTGCCAGAACTGTGACAAAGGTCCAATGGTCATGAAAGTCTGCAAAGTTGGCTGTATTGGCTGCATGAAATGCGTCAAAACATGCCCTCAGGGAGCAATTAAAGTCGATAAATTCCATGCGATTGTCGATCCTTCCAAATGTATCGGCTGTGGTGCCTGTATTGAAGTTTGTCCTCGACATTGCTTAAAGATGATGGACGTTTGATCTTTTCTTAATTTTATAAAAAAGCCGTTTGGAAAAATTCCAAACGGCTTTTTGCTATTTAAAAGTAACTTTTGCGCCTTTCAATAAAATGATTTAACCCCTCATCATTTATCAATAGCAATCTTCATGAAGAATTTTCTGCACTGCCGATGCAGATTGAAGCAGGAGCTTTTGTTCCTCCTTATTTAATGGAATATCAAGTACTCGCTCTACCCCTTTACTGCTCAGAATTGCCGGAACTCCCATGCAAATATCGGATAATCCATAATGTCCGTCGATAAAAATGCTTACCGGCAGAATACTGTGCTCATCACGCACAACGCTTTCGCAAATTCTGCGACAGCTGCTCGCAATTCCATAATAGGTGGCACCTTTTTTCTGAATAATTTGATAGGCACTATCCCGCACTTCTCGATATAAATCTTTGAGATCTGAATCCTTTAGGGCGTCCCCTGTCGCCGCACAGTAATCTTTTAAATCAATCCCCGAAATATTTGCGCTGCTCCAAACAGGCAATTCACTGTCTCCATGCTCCCCGATAATAAAGGCATGCACCACCCTTGGGTCTAAAGACAGCTTCTTTCCAAGCAAATATTTTAACCGTGCCGTATCGAGCACCGTCCCGCTTCCAAAAACATGTTCTTTAGAAAAGCCGGAATATCGCAGAGCTGCATAGGTTAAAATATCCACTGGATTACTCACAATCAACAGAATTCCATCTTGATTATACTTCGTAATCTTTGGAATCATCTCCCGAAAAATTTGAAGATTTTTATGCACAAGGTCAACTCGACTCTCTCCGGGTTTTTGGTTAGCACCTGCAGCAATTATAATAATTCCAGCTCCTTTTAAATCCTGCCAGCTTCCTGCTGCAATCTCCATCGGTTTTGTAAACGGAATACTATCGCCCAGATCCATTGCCTCTCCCTGTGCCTTTTCCTGATTGATATCAATTAAAATCATTTCACGAAAAATTCCACTCTCAAGCAAAGAAAAAGCAATGCTCGAACCCACAAATCCACAGCCAACGATCGCACATTTATGAAAATCCGCCATACAAAATTCTCTCCTTTTTTAGCTAGTATAGCAATTTTCGATTGATTTATGAAAAAATGAAACCGTTTTTTATTTTTATGATCATAACAGGACTTTATCAGTCCGTAAAAACTTTTTATGAATATTTTGGGCCGCACTTGACATTCTATCAAGTAGTGATTATTATAATATATAGTATTAAAAACCATGTTACATTATTTTAAAGACTTGTTTCTTCTCTTTTAAAGGAGGAATTATTATGGCGCCCAGTGTTTGCATTTTTGGAGATTCTGTTGCAAAAGGCATTGCTTTCGATGCTGTAAAAGAAAAATATTTGCTTTTAAAAAATCGATTCTCCAATTTAATCGGAGCAAGAGATGGAATCCAAATTAAAAATTATTCTCATTTTGGCTGCACTATTAAACAGGGAAAAGTTTCAATTGAAAAACATCTGGCCGAGCTTTCTCATTATGATGCTGTCATTTTAGAATATGGCGGAAACGACTGCGATCTTTCATGGGAGCAGGTCGCCGCTGATCCAAAAGGCACTCATCTGCCTAAAACACCAATTACCGAATTTTCAGAAACCTATCGCCAGCTAGTCAGTGAAATCAAAGAATCAGGGGGCACTCCAGTCTTAATGACACTGCCGCCGATTTACGCTCCACGGTATTTTTCATGGATTTCTCGTAATTTAGACGCACAAGCAATCCTCGATTATCTTGGGGATGTAGAATTTATCTATCGCTGGCATGAAATGTATAACCTCGCCATATGCCGTATTGCTTTGGAGCAACATCTTTCTCTCATTGATATTAGTAGCGCATTTTTACAAAAGGGAAATTATCAAGATCTCCTCTGCGCGGATGGAATCCATCCAAATGAAAAGGGACATCAACTGATTGCAGACGAAATTGATCAACAATTAAACATGTTTAACTCTCATAGATTTCATCCTTCACAACTCGCATTTGCTTAAAAAATAAAAATAATTTTTGATCTCTCCCCGATATTATACATGTCCTAGAAAATATGATATAATAAAAAAGATTAGTAGTATAAAAATCTTTTCTTGAAAGGGAGAACAGAAAATGCAATTCGGCAAACAAATTCTTAACTATCAGGAAGAAATTCTTCAAGATCTGAAGGAACTTGTTGCAATTCCTTCGGTTGTCGGTAAGCCAGAACCTGACATGCCTTTTGGAAAACTGCCTGCTGCCGCCCTGCAAAAGATTCTGACCCGTGCAAAAGAAATGGGGCTGCAAACTGCCAACGTTGACAACTATGCCGGTCATGCAGAATATGGCACAGGAAAAGACTCTGCGGCAGTTCTTGTCCATATTGATGTTGTTCCTGCTGGTGAAGGCTGGGATACCGACCCGTTCACTACCACTCTGCAAGGCAATCACTTATATGGAAGAGGAGTCGCTGATGACAAAGGCGCTGCCATTGTAGCTCTATATTGTCTAAAGGCTCTAAAGGACGCCGGTATTCAAACACAGCGTCGTCTGCGGGTCATTTTTGGCTCCGGAGAAGAAATTGCCAGTAATGATCTTAAAATGTATTTTAAGAAACAGGAAATGCCGGTATTTGCTTTTACTCCCGACAGCGAATATGGAATTTGCAACCGTGAAAAAGGGATTTTACGTCTGGATCTGATTGTAGAAAACGACAGTACTGTTGTTACCTCTTTTGATGCAGGAACAGTGGTCAATGCTGTTCCCTGTCATGCAGAAGCAACAATCAACTGTTCCACCGAGCAAAAAGAAGCTCTGAAAGCTTTGGTGGAAAAGGATAGCAGCATTTTTTCATACTCAGAAAATGAAAATGGACTTCACATTTCTGCCAAGGGGCTCTCTTGCCATGCTATGCAGCCACAGGATGGCAAAAATGCCGCTGCACATCTCGCTTTGCTCTTAGGAAAGGTTTTTTCGGATCAAGAATTAGGTGCTCTGCTCACCTTTGTTAAAAATACAATTGGGCTCGAAACAAACGGCAATTCTTTGAAGGTCCGCCAGAGTGACGTTCAAAGCGGTCCTCTCACGCTGAACCTGGGAATTCTGCACATGGATAATCATATTTCTTCTGCCGGCATTGACATTCGTTATCCGGTAACTTCTGATGGAAAAGCGATTGCAAAATCAATTACCGCCACAGCGGCCGGATATGGAATTGCCTGCAAAATTCATGGGATTTCTGAACCGCTCTTCATTCCGGAAGATGCACCTTTTATCGAACTGCTTAAAGAAGGATACTCTCATGTAATGGGAGAAAATCCTGATCTATATGCAACTGGAGGCGGCACTTATGCCCGCGAGCTTCAGGGACGCGGTGTTGCTTTTGGTCCATTCTTCCCTGAAGAACCAGATCGTCGCCTACATAATTCCAATGAAAATATTGACCTCACCTATTTTATGAAGCACGCTCAAATCTGTATGGAAACAATGTATTTGATGGCAACAAAACCATAAGAGACCTTTTGTTGAGAAATCCAAATATTCATAACATAAGAAAAGACATCGACTAAAATCGGTGCCTTTTTTATTTTGATCGTTTAAAAAATATGTAGATGCCTCAACATCATATGACCTATGCAACAAATTTCAGAGTATTTATTTGTCTAATATGAGCGTTGAACTTCCTTTTTTGAAATGATATGATTGAAATGGTAAAAATTAGCATTTTGTTTTAGCAATGAATTTCTTTGTCTAGTCAAGCATTTCATTTTTTACATTGATAAGAGTTGGAACAATCATCATAATTAAATTCCAACTCTTATTTTTTACTAAAAAGGAGGAATTTCATGCCAAAAAGAGTTGTCAGAACAGTACTTTTCTCGGTCCTGCTTGCTCTAATGGGAATCGTGATCCTGTTTGTTGCTTTAAAGGACAAGCTGCTTTTGCCGGCGTCGAATCTATGGACAAAGTCTTCTGCTCCTTCGTCGGCTGTTACTTCGGGAACTGCAAGTGAAGAGGAAGCAGCAGTAGATGCCTTTGAACCTAAGATTTCGGTTCCGATGGGAGAAGCCGTCACCGTATATGACTTGCTTTTTACCGTTCATGATTTTATGACGACAAAACAGTACGATGGCAGTTTTTCAATTACAGACATGATTAAAAATTACAATTGCAGTGAAGACGGCAGTTTCAGCAATGAATATAATTATTTTATTACGAATTTAACGGTCGAAAATCCAACCGATCAGGATATCGAATATTATTTAAATGACTTTGAATTTCATTGTTTTGATCAAAATGGAAAAAAAGTTTCTCCCAGTATCGACGAAGTTTACAGTTATGATAAAAATAAAAAAGAGTTTATTCCCGGCAAAAAAGATTATTTTCGACATGTTTTTTCTGCGCACAGCGAAGAGACTTTTCATCTGGTCAGTCTCATAACCGACGAACGTCTTAAAAAGATTGCTCATATTCATTTTATAGTCAGTCAGGGCGGATATACTTCCCATGGAATTGACGAAGCAGCCAGAGCGATTATCTTAAAGTAACCAAAGGGGATTTTATATGAAACAACTTATCAAATTAGAAATCGGCAGAGCGTTTCACGGCCGAATGTTTTATATTTCCATTTTAATTGGAAGTATTTTAAGTTTGCTGCAGATTATCTTTCATGTCATTCCGACTTCAATGAACATTGATTTGTATTTGACAAAGATGGACTCTCCACGTTTATATCCGGGGTGGCTTTTCTCCTCATGGCTGGGCGGAAATGTATTTGATATCGAAAGTCTTCTTTTCTATCTTTTGCTCCCGGTTCTGGCGGTTCTTCCATTTGGAGACAGCTATTTTACCGACCGAAAAAGCGGATATCTAAAAAACGTCTATATTCGAACAAAAAAGAAAAATTATTTAACCGCCAAAGCAGCCGCAGCTTTTCTTTCGGGAGGCACGGCCGTTGTAATTCCGCTTCTTTTAAACCTCGCGCTTGCAGCGCTGTTTCTACCGGCGCTAAAACCTGAACCAACCGCACCTTATGGCAGTATCGCGGCAAGAAGCATGTGGTCGGAATTATATTATTCCAGTCCGTGGGCTTATGTCTTTGCTTATCTGCTCATTGATTTTATATTTGCGGGAATTTTCGCTCTGATCGCACTGGGGATCAGTCAGGCTGCTGATTATCGCTTTATCGTGATTCTTTTCCCGCTGTTTCTTTATCTTTTTATTTATTCTACTGCAAAGCTTTTGCATGCACACGCTTTTGCACCAGTAGACTTTTTAAATCCCGGATTTGGTAGTGGAAATTCTTTTTCGATTATTCTCGGAGAAGGCGCCGCTCTGGCAGGATTAGGCCTTGGGAGATTCTGGATTGGAGGGAGGCAGGAAACCTATTAAACATATAAATAACAGTCGAAAACTGATCTTGAAAGAAAAATATTTTTATCTCACTTATGCAGCCGCCCTCCCCTTTTTCCTCTTTCTTTTCCTCTCTTCAGAATATGCTTCCTACCAAAAGGAAGGCTATTTTCTATGCTATGCGGACTGCTTTTGCAGCGTTTGTATAGCATCTGTTCTAGGACTTTTTTTCATTCCATTTGTGTTTTTTATGACCTGCTTTTTATCGGAACGAATTTTTTCGAGTCAGATGATCTTACGGCTTAAAAAGCGGGAAACTGTTTGGAATCTACAGGTGATCATTCTCATAAAAACAGCATTTTACTGTTCCACTTATTTGACCGCCTGGACTGCATTTCTCGGGACCTTCTTTTCCAATCAGATTTTAAATTGGAATAAGCAGAGAAGTATCTTTTTCCTAACTACACAAGCAACGGTGGGGAACTATTCTATCTGGGAAATTGTGCTGTTATTTTGGCTGTGCTCTTTTTTGCTGTTCGCTGCCATTCCACTTTGTGCGCTATTCATTCAATGGATCAGCGGAAAAGAGATTGCAGGGTGGCTTTATTTGATTTTGATAACCGGCTGGAATATGGCCTCTCCTTTTAAACTTTTAAGCGGAAGGCTTTATCTTTGGTACCGAAGTTTTTTAGAGCCCTCCATTTTTGCAGTGGGGATTTTCGGCTGTATCGGTTTAATTTTTGTCCTGTGGATGATCGGGAAAAAGCAAGCGAGAAGAAAGGACTTTTGGAATGCATAAAGGAAATCAAGGGACCGTCCTTCATCAGCTGCGTTATGATATTTACCATGGCACCCGCAACAATTGGCTCCAATATGTTGGCTTTATTCTTCTTTTTATTTTGATTCATTCCTTCTTTTTGACGCATTGGCAGACTTTATCCTCTCATGGTGTGGTAAATGCTTGTCCCAGCTGCTGGGACTATATTCTGGATTTTTTCAAAGGAATTAAGAAAGTCTCTTTTACTGATCGTCATGAGAGGTTCGATCTTCCGATTCCGTTTTTACTGTTCAATTTATTTTTGACGTTTACAATCGGAAAATATGCCTGCTGTGATTTAGAAGGAATCGGACTTTTGACACTGCTGCAATCAAAAAAGCGCAGTGCCTGGTGGAGTGGAAAATGCCTATGGTGCGTTTTCCATGTTCTTTGCGTATATGCTCTGCTATTTCTGACTGCATTTTGTTTTTCCGCTGTGAATGGAAACAGTTCGATGGAGTTTACCCCACAGCTGAATCAGACTCTATCGCAAATTCCAACCCAAATATTCGAAAAATGGACCTTGCTGCAAGCAACATTTTTTCTACCGATATTGGTATCGATCGCGCTGGCTTTTTTGCAGTTGAGCCTGTCGCTGTGGATTTCTCCGGTTTTCAGCCTGCTTGCCGTTATCTGTCTGCTGGTTATCTCCGCTTATTTCTGCAATCCGTTTCTGATCGGAAATTATTTTATGCTGCTGCGGTCGGATCTGGTTTTAGAAGACGGTGTCTCTTTACAGACAGGCTATCTTGTGAGTATCGGACTTTTACTTCTCAGTTTTTTCTGTGGAAAAATCCGCTTTTGCAGGATGGACTTTTTATCCAGGAGTGAAATTTATGAAAATTGAAATACATAATTTATCAAAGGTAATTCGAAAAGCGACAATTTTGGATCAGATCTCGCTTGTAATGGAAAGCGGAAAGATTTATGGGCTGCAAGGCAGAAATGGTTCTGGAAAGACCATGCTGATGCGCTGCATCTGCGGACTGGTTTACCCCACAGAAGGGGAAATTTGGATTGATGAAAAGAAACTCAACCAAGACATTTCTTTTCCGCAGAGCATTGGAGCATTGATTGAAAATCCCGGATTTATCGGCAGCTATTCCGGATTTCAAAATCTAAAGCTGCTGGCTTCCATTAATCCAACCATTGATGACGCCCAAATAGCATCAAGCATGGAGCGTCTTGGGCTTGCGGCGGATGACCGCAAAAAATACCGAAAATATTCATTGGGAATGAAACAAAAACTCGGAATTGCAGCGGCTCTCATGGAAAATCCAGACTTGATCCTTCTCGACGAACCATTTAACGCGCTGGACGAAAAAAGCATTGCAGTCGTAAAAGACATTCTGCTCGAAAAGAAAAAGCAAGGGGCTTTAATTCTGCTTTCCTGCCATGACCACGAGGATTTAGAGCAGATCTGCGATGAAATTTTCGTGATTCAGGATGGAAAACAGATTCGGACTTATTCTCCACTTAAAGAATCAGAGAGGTCTAAAACAAATGAAGAAGAAACATAAGGGTTTAAAAATTCTGGGAATCGTTCTCGGCGGCGTGTTGCTGATTGGATATGTTATGCGTGTTTTTACGCTGAATCAGAAATACCCTCAGCCGCAGGTACAAACATTTTCCATGAACGAATGGGCTGATTATGATGGAATTGAGGTAAAAGTCACACAGGCACAGATCAAAAATCAAGATTTCATGATGGAAAACCAAATTATAACGACTGCGCCGGCTCCCGGAAGAGAAACCAAGGTGTTATTAATCACAATGGAGCTAAAAAACAGCAGCACAGAAACAGCACAGGGACGAGTCTATTTGACGGAGGCAGAATCTGGCGCATGGAATAACGGAGTCGCAGCACAGTTGATTTCAAACGTCAATAAACCTGGAATATCATTGAGCGCTCCAATGAAATCCGGAGAAAGCAAAACTGTCGTTCTGCCATTTTCGATTAACCATGTACAGATGACCGACACTTCATGGGCCCATGCAGAAAGTCGCTCTTATGATTTGGTACTAGGGCTTTATCCGACGAAAAAAATAATTCCACTGCAAATCACATACTAAAATTATCTTTCTATCGACTGCATCCACATTGTAAATTTAAGACATAAACCTACCCCCAGACAGAATCGTGTGTTTTTATTCCACTATCCTATCTGGGGGCATTTTATCTAGCCACCAACATTTTTAAATTCTATTGCTTAGTCAATAGAAAATATTTAAAAACTACTTACAGTTATCCACAAAAGCGCGAAAAATTTTGAGTTGTTCTTCCGAATCGTACATCATTTCGGGATGCCATTGTACCGCAACAACAAACTTTTTCTCGGCAATTTCGATTCCCTCGGAAACGCCATCGGAAGAAACAGCGGTAACGGAAATATTTTTCCCAGGTTTAAAAACCGCCTGATGGTGAAAAGAATTCACATCAATTACTTTTTTCCCATAAATGCTTTCTAATATGGAGCCTTTCGTCAGAGTAACCGAGTGCCAAGCATAGTTGCGGGGATAAATATCGCCAAAATGGTGTCCAAAGCTGCCATCTTTCTCTAAGTCTTGATAGAGAGTCCCTCCCATTGCAACATTCAAGATCTGAATACCGCGGCAGATTCCCAAAAGCGGTTTCTCCGTATTTTCCACGATATATCGTGTTATAGCAAGATCCTGCGCATCTCGCATGGGCATGATAGCGCCACAGCCTCTTGCACGCTCACCGTAATTTTCAGGGCCTACATCATGACCACCGGAAATCATGATGCCATCCATCCGGTCCAATATGTCCTTTAGGTCCTCAAAATTTGAGCAAAGCGGAATTACTACAGGACACCCGCCGACTTTTTCAATTGCATTAATATAATCTCCGGCAATAAAGTTCCAGTCCTGACCATCAATTCCCATTTTGGATACTCTGCCCACATCGTCATGATAGTCATAATTGCATGTAATACCAATCAGTGGTTTCATAAATGGAGTTCTCCTTTTCTTACCTAAATCAAATTTGGAAGTTTTTTTTGAATCTTATTTTTTACAATTTTTTGTCGTCTCCATGATGGATTGCTTTATAAATTACTCTTTTGAAGCGATTTCGTCAATTTGTTTGACATGAGCATCGGCATATTCTTTCTCTTCTTCTACCCATTTAGGCCATTTTTGGGTTTCCCATTTTTGGGGATCTGCAAAATACTCTTTGGTCAGCTTAACAATTTGATTTACGCAGAAATATACGCCCAACAAATTGATGATCGTGTAAATGCCGGCAAAGAAGTCAACATAGTTAATCAAAGCATCAATTCCAACCATGCCGCCGACCAAGATCAGAGCCAGCATCCCCCAGCGACAGCCAACGCTCAGTTTGTCTCCAACCAGCTTGCGAAACTGAGCTTCAGTGAATTCAATCTGTGCGCAGGCGGTGGTAAAAGTAAATAGTACTACGGAAATCGTAACAATAAAGGTCCCGACATTTCCGATCGTATTGTTAAATGCAGTAGCTGTCATGATGGCGGGCGCCACATTGCCCTGTTGCCACACACCGGTAGTCAAAATAACAAAGCAGGTCAAAGAACAAACAATGATCGTATCAAAAAAGACCTCAAAGACCGCCCACATACTCTGTTGGATGGGATGGTTGACATCAGCAACTGCATGGGTGATTGTTGTAACACCAGTACCGGAATCGTTGGAATAGCAGCCACGAGCAACACCCCAGCGAATGCTTTGAGTAACAGCAGCACCAGCAAAACCACCCACTGCAGCACGACCGGTAAACGCATAACGAAAGATGGAAGCAAATGCGGCAGGCAGATTCTGAATATTCAGAATAATTACAATCAGGGTACCTACAATGTATAGAACGCTCATTGCAGGAACCAGACGTTCCGTTACGCTTAGTAGGCTCTTCATGCCGCCAATAACAACGACAGCTACCAAAAGGGTCATAATAATTGTCACAGGCAGACGTGGAGCTCCCATACCGACAATGTTATCCACACTGGAGCCGATCTGTGCAGAAGCCGCCAAAAACAGGCAGACGATGCAGACCACTGCATAAAGGGGGCTAATCCATTTCCAGCCAGTACCAGCGGTCAAATAAATCTGAGGACCGCCTTCCCACTGACCGTCTTTATTTAGGCGGCGGTACTTCATAGCAACGGTAGTTTCGGAATACTTCACACAGCAGCAAACTAAACCGGAAACCCATAACCAAAACACGCCTCCGGGACCGCCGTAGGCAATTGCCATTGCGGTACCAATAATGTTGCCGGCCCCTAAAGTGGACGCCAAAGCACCGGTAACAGCCTGCCAGCTAGAAAATTTTCCATTTTCAGCTTTTTTGCCAAAGCCCTTAAAAATAGTATTTTTCAAAATGAAACCCAGCTTGGTAAACTGCAAAAATCCAAGTCTGAAAGACAAATATAGGCCTCCACCAACAATCCACAAAAGCATGGGAATTCCCCACAGCCAATTTGTAAATGCTAGAATGGCGTCCAAAACGGATTGCATAACATAACCCTCCTTTTTGTGATTGAACCGATAGATTAACGATCGTTTAAAATTATCATAATCGGTACAGTTGAATTCATGTCAAGGGGTAATTTTGAATACTCTATTAAAAAAGGCAGAGTGCACTTCACTTTTTGGGGGAATTATATATTTTTTTAATAAAAGACGTAGGCTTGTTGAATCTATACTTTTGCACAAAAATATGATATTTTAAACAAAGCAAGTAAGAAAGGCGACAGCTTTTTCAATCTCATTGGCAATTATTTTTTACCATTATAGGTTGCTCAGATAAACCAATCATTTAAAATATATCGTCATAAAGAAGGTCTGAAAATGAAAATCGGTGAGCTTTCAAAGCGTACTGGAGTTTCCCGCGACACCATTCGATATTATGTGAACCGTGGTATTCTTCTGCCAGAAACCAACCGCGCCCAATATAACTTTACGGAGCGCGAATTGCATGATCTTCAGGTAATTTTGCGAATGAAACAACAACAATTCAATCTTAAAGAAATTCAAGATTACATTTCGTTATGCAGACTTTCTAATTTGATTGAACCTGAAACGATTGATGAATGTCTACGTATGATGAATAACAAAAAGCAAGAACTCCAGTCGCAGATTACTTTTTTAAAAGGAGCCATCAGCAGCATTGACCAGGAAATTTTAGAGCTTACTGGTCATGTTCACGGAAAGCCTCAAAGAACTGGGGTTCCACTTTCGGCTCTTCCTTTGTTGGTTTGTCCCCGCTGCGGACAGCAGCTGGAGGTAAGCCATGCAGATTTGAACACCCAAAACATTTTTTCTGGGGATCTCACCTGCAAATGCGGGTATTGTGCAAAAATTGAAAACGGAATTGTTAAGACAGGAAAACTATATACAGGGACCCACGACCAACCGGATCTACGGCGCGGACTTTACCGCAATATGGGCAATACTTTTATGACGGATCTCGAAAAATGTTATGGTTATATCTCTGAAAAATTGCAGAAAATAGATACGCAAGGAAAGGTAATTCTGGAAGCTAATATTAACGGGTATTTTTTTCTCTATAACTATATGAGAAAACTCAGTTCCGATTGCCTCTGCATCATTGTAGACAAATATCCGGAAATGCTTGAAATGTATAAATCACTGATAGACCTGCTCAACCTGAACCAAAAAATTCTTTATATCGCCGATGCTGACACAGATTACCCCCTAGCCCCCGGTTGTGTAGATATTCATGTGAGTTTTTTTGGTGAAAATGAGCACCAGTTTTATCACAAAAACTGCTTCTTGTATGATGCAAAGCGTTATTTTTCAGACAAGGCAATCATTTTAGGGAGTCTTCTCAGTTATCCGCTTAATTCAGAGACACACAAGCTGCTCAGGAAAAAATATCCGGAAGGCAGTGAAGTTGGCTATAATCTTACTGCTTTAAAGGAACAATATAGAAAACAAAACTACAGACTGACTGCACAAAAAGTGGGAAGCCTCCAGGAACTGCCGCTAAAACAATATGCTTTCGAGTGTCATGTAAACGGTGAAACACTCGAATTCTATCACTTCAAAGCAGAACCAATAGCCTTGCCAAAGAAAGAGCGACCTCGGTAAATAAAAAAAGATCGCCCAAAGGCGACCTTAAAAAATCATTTATCTTGAAATTCAGGACCATATAACTTCAATATTTTTAAATGACAATAGCCCAGATCAACGATCTGGGCTATTGTCATTTAAGTTATGGTGAACCATCGGGGATTCGAACCCCGGACACCCTGATTAAAAGTCAGGTGCTCTGCCAGCTGAGCTAATGATTCATTTCTTTTTTGAACAGCTTATATAGTATACCAAGATTTGATGGATATGTCAATCATTTTTTTACTTTTTATTTTAATAGATTTCAAAAAAGGAAAATATTTTTTCTCTTAATTTGACATTTTTAATTTTATTATTCATAATGGAAGCGAGAAAAATTTTATACTGAATGAATTTTACAGAAGTACAAATGAATGGAGCTTACGATTCAATGGAACAAATTCTAAATCGCCGTACAGAAAATCCGGTGCTTCGATTCTTAAAATGGCGTTATGCGCCCTTTCTTATTTTTCTAATTTACGCGATCTTTGTCCACTGCACGATGCAGCTTGGAACAGACGATGATGTTCTTTTTGCAAAAGCTTTACAGGAAGAAGGTCCTCTTCTTCACTATTATACCACCCGTTATGCAACTTGGACTTCACGATTGCTTTTAGAAACTATTTTAATTTATGTCATTCAGATTCCTTTACTTTGGGAAATACTTGATGTTGCAACTTTTGTATCAATCCCGGCATTGCTTTCTCTTCTTTTTGATAAGGGAAACAATTGGGGAATTCGCTGGCTTTTTGTCTTTTTAATGGTTCTCTATCCATTTCATGATATGGCAACTGCCGGTTGGATTACAACAACAGTCAATTATCTTTGGCCACTGGCTGCAGGAATCGCTGCTTTTTTGCCCATTAAAAAGCTTCTACAGAATAAGCCACTTCGCTGGTACCATTATGTAATCAATATTCCGCTTGTACTCATTGCTTCTAATCAGGAGCAATGCTGTGTAATCCTTGCAGCTATGTTTTTCTTCTTTTTAATTAAACAAATCATCTGCAAAAAGAATTGGCACTACCCCGCCGTTATGCTTTTCTTCTGTGCCTTAATGCTTCTTTTTATTATAACATGCCCCGGTAATAAAGTAAGGCTTGTCTCTAATACAGCATACTGGCTCCCGGAATTTGCCAACCTACATTTAGGAGGAAAAATCGAATTAGGTTTTTCCTCTACCCTCTATGCATTCCTATTTATGATGGGCCCGTGCGGACCTAATTATATTATTCTCACATTTACATTTCTATTGTTTTTGGCTGCACTAAAAGTAAAAACTTCCATTTTTAAAAAAATCATTTGCTTTTTGCCATTTGGTATCTGTCTAATTTTTTCCCTGCAACCTGTTTTAAACTCAGTTCCCATTTTGAATCGGTTTTTTAACCGCATTAACACTGCTATGACTTCAACCGGCACTCGCCCATTTTCACATTTGCCGGAAACTATTTTGCCAGATGCTATTTTAAGTCTAATTTGTCTTGCAATCATTCTTTCCATGTTCTTTGCTTTTCAAAGCAGAAAACGCTTTTGGCTTGCTCTTTATACCATGGCAGCAGGATTTATTACGCGTCTTGCAATGGGATTTTCGCCTACGGTCTGGGCCTCGAGTACTAGGACTTATTTATTTTTCTACATTGCAGTTATTGTAGACGCTGCTTTGGTTTTAATTGACATACAAGAAAATTCCTCTGTACTTAAAATGAAACATTACCGTCTCAAAAAACAATAAATAATTAATCGAAAAAAGGCCGCCTTAAACAGGCGGCCTTTTCAGAGAGAGGAGAAATTTATGAAAATGTCTTATAATCACTTTGAATAACTTTAAGATACACGCCTTATGTGATGGTTTGATGAAAAAAGTCTGATAATTACCAAAATCTTTTACTTTCTAATAATTCACTGCAATTTTTATCTCTACCTGGCTTTATTAATGGTACTAAAATATAAGTTTATTAGAAATACTATCAAAACGGACCAGCTCAAGAATTTATTATAAATGGTTTTACTACAGAGATTGGTCCCAAAAATAATGATGTTTTTTACCCCATCTTTTTATGTGCTGCAAACAGCCAACCATGTCTTCCGTTTTAATTGAATATTGTCTGCTTTTTAATTTAAATTTTTTTTTAAAATAAGTTGACTTTTTAAACTGCAACTAATATAATAGCAGTATAGCAAATTGATACTAAAACGATTACAGTTAAAAGGAGGTTTGAGAAAATGAACAGTGACTTCTGCGTAGCCGTTCATGCATTGGTCTATTTAAATCGTAGAGCAGAAGTCGTTTCCAGCGAAGAACTTGCTAAAAATATTTGCACTCATCCTGCCCGAGTGCGCAAAGTTCTCTCTAAACTGAAACGAGCCGGTCTGGTCGCAACCAAAGAAGGGATCGAGGGCGGTTATCGTTTTGTTGGGAATCCCGAATCAATTACACTTGACGAAATCAGCAAAGCTCTTGACGTTCGTTTTGTAGAATCTTCATGGCGCAGCGGAGACAGTGATATGGATTGTTTAATTGCTTCTGGAATTGCAAAAATCATGGATGGAATTTACGAAGATCTGGACAAACTATGTAAAGATCATTTGAAAGCCGTAACAATTCAAACAATCGATGATAAAATTTTCCGCAAAAACAAATAATCAGAATCTATTTTTAAGGAGGAACACTTATGGAAATCAAAGCTTTAACATCCGAAAATTTTGAGGCTGAAGTCTTAAAAGAATCAAAAACGGTCTTAGTTGATTTTTGGGCAAGCTGGTGTGGCCCCTGCCGCATGCTTTCCCCCGTTGTTGACCAAATTGCAGAAGAGCGCCAGGACATAAAAGTCTGCAAGGTTAACATTGATGAACAGCCCGAATTAGCACAAAAATTTGGCATTATGAGTATTCCAACACTGCTCGTTTTTCGCGATGGAAAACAGGTAAATTCTTCTGTTGGTGTACGCCCCAAACAAGATATTTTAAACATTCTTTAACTTGGATCAACTCAAAAGATTTACAAAAGCCGCCTCCGATAATTAAGGAGACGGCTTTCCTTTTATTTCTTAAAAAAAGCAGCTGCTTTTCTTTTTCCCTTTTTGAGAGAAAGCAAAGCAGCTACCAAATAATCTATATTAACAATAAAACGCGAATGATTAGATATCTTCCGGATCAACAACCGTCTTATCCTCTGCGGTTGCATAGGAAAAATTAGCAACAATTTCCTTGGTATCACGAGCAATCATCAATTCCTCGTTAGTCGGAATGACCCATACCTGCACCTGAGAATCAAAGGAAGAAATCTTTCCGCCTTTTCCAAGAATCATCTGGTCATTGAGGACTCCATCGACCTTGGTGCCAAGGAACCGCAGATAGCGGCATACACCATAACGGATCTTCGGAACATTTTCGCCAAGACCTGCTGTAAAGACGATGGCATCAAGGCCATTCATCGCAGCAGCATAAGAACCAATATATTTTGCGATCTGATAGATCAGCATTTCATGAGTTAGAGCAGCTCTGTGATTGCCACGAATTTCTGCACTGGTTACATCACGGTCATCGCTGTAACCACAGACACCAAGCATACCGGATTTTTTATTGAGAAGATCGTCCATCTCTTTTGCAGTTATGCCCTCTTTTTCCATCAGGAAAGTTACAATAGAGGGATCCAGATCGCCGCAACGAGTCCCCATCATAAAGCCGCCCAGCGGAGTCAGGCCCATGCTGGTATCCACAACATGACCATCTTTAATTGCGGTAACAGAAGAACCATTTCCAATATGGCAGGTAACCATCTTAATATCTTCCAGCGGCTGATGCATCAGGTGTGCACAATGCTGGCTCACATAACGGTGGCTGGTTCCGTGGAAGCCATAGCGGCGAATCTTATATTTCTCATAATACTCATAAGGAATCGCGTACATATAGGCTTTTTCGGGCATGGTAGCATGAAAGCTTGTATCAAAAGTGATACATTCCGGTATCTCTGTACCGAACACCTCGCGGCATGCAAGGATTCCCTGCAGTTCCGGACCGTTATGAAGCGGTGCCAGCGGAACAAGGCTCTCTACGCCCTTGATAACCTCGTCGTCAACTAATACGCTGTGATGGAAGATAGAACCGCCCTGCGCAACACGATGACCAATTGCAGCGATTTCAGAAAGGTTCTTGATTACGCCGAATTCTTTATCGACTAGAATCTGGGTCACGAGTTTAAAGGCTGCCTTGTGATCCGGAAGAGCAGGCTCAGAGCTGGTTTTGCGGCCGTCCGCAGTCTTATGGCTGAATGATCCCTTCTCCTGACCGATTCGTTCACAATTTCCTTTGCAGAGCATTTTCTCCGTGTCCATATCAATCAGCTGATACTTGAGCGAAGAACTGCCGGCATTGATGACCAGAATTTTCATTTTTGTTAACTTCCTCCTAAATTAAAAGATGAACAGAATTACTTGCAACTTCTTGATGAACAAAGTAATATATATATGATAATACATGTTTTTCGGGATTTCAAGGTAAAGGAGCAAGAAAACGATGAAAATATGCGCAGTCATATGTGAGCTAAACCCCTGTCACTTCGGTCATCAGGCTCTTTTTGATGCTGCGCGGAAAAATGGTGCCACTCACATTGCTGCTATTTTAAGCGGAGATTTTGTGCAGCGCGGAGAACCTGCTTTGCTCCCAAAATGGGAACGTGCTGCTCAAGCGCTTTCGATTGGCGCCGATTTAGTGATTGAACTCCCTGTCCCCTTTGCAACAGCCGGTGCAGAAACGTTTGCGAAAGGCGGCGTCTCCCTTGCCAGAGCCATCGGCGCAGACTTTCTCGCTTACGGCAGCGAGTGTGCTGATCTCAATGCCCTCAATATTCTCTCCAATACATTGCTTTCTGAAAAGTTCTCAGAAAGCTTAAATGATTTTTTAAGGGAAGGAATTTCTTTTGCCGCCGCACGTGAGAAAGCAATCGAGGCTCTCTGCGGAAAAGGAATGGCAGCACTCTTAAAAATGCCAAACAATATTCTTGCTGTCGAATACGAAAAAGCAAAAAAGGAACTGCATCTTTCAATGGATTCCATGACAATTCCGCGGTTGGGCGCTATGCATGACAGTCTTTGTGATTCTTCTTTTCAAAGCAGCAGCCGAATTCGTCAGGAAATTTTCTCCGATGGAGACTGGTTTCCCATGATGCCGGAAAAATCAACTGTCATCCTCAAAAAAGCCATCGCAAAAGGTTATGCACCGGCTTCTTTTAAATACGCTGAGCGCGCCGTTCTCTATGCACTGAGAAAATTGCAGCCGGAAGATCTTATGCGTCTCCCGGATATTTCAGAAGGCCTGGAAAATCGTATTTATGCTGCCGTTCGAAATGCTTCTTCTTTGGAATCTCTTTACGCACAGATTAAAACGAAGCGCTATCCTTTATCCCGGATCCGAAGAATCGTTCTCAGTGCATTTTTAGGAATTCAAAAAACAGATACTGCCCTGCTTCCTCCCTATCTTCGGATTCTTGCCATTGGAAAGAAGGGGCAAGAGCTCTTGCATTTTATCAAAAGCAACACAAATTTGCCGATTATTACACATTCCTCAGACCATTTTGCTCTTGACAGCAAGGCCTTTCATATGATTGAATTAGAGCATCTGGCATCTGATCTATATGCACTTTGCATGCCTGTTCCACGCCCTTGCGGCAGTGACTTGACTCATGGTATAATCGTTTCAGAATAGAGTCCAGAATTCAAGAGGGGGAAAAACTCTTATGAGTATCGAAATGCAGGAAATTGAATATGAACCGTTTGGACGATGTATTAAAATTTCCAACCGGGTTTTGGAGGCAATTATCTCGATCGATTTTGGTCCCCGCATCTTAAAATTTAATTTTCTGAATGAAGAAAACACACTATATGAAGATAAGCAGGATCAACATGTTTATCAAAATGAAATTCTGCATGAATATTTTGGAAAAGACGCGAAATTTCACTGCTACGGGGGACACCGGCTCTCAGTTGCACCGGATGTAATGCCTCAAAGTTATTATCCCGATAACGAACCGGTCGTCTATGGTCCTATTAACGGCGGAGTCACTTTTACCTCTCCCCGCCAGCAGGACAGTGAGCTTCAGTTTTCCATGGATATCATGATGTCGGATGGAACTTCCGATATTATGGTCGTTCACAAGCTAAAAAATTGTTCTTCTTCAGATAAGAATATTGCGCTTGCCGGAATTACAATGACTCAAAAAGACGGTCTCTTGATTGTTCCCCAAAATCAAGGGCATGATGAAAAACACTATCCAAACCGTCATATTTCTTTGTGGCCTTTTTCAAGCTTCCGCGACCCACGGCTTTTTGTCGGGGATCGATATTTAACGGTTAAACATGCAGCAGCAGAACAGTATTTAAAATTCGGGATCAACGATGTGCAGGGATGGGCGGTTTATGTTCGCAATCACACCGCTCTGATGGCACGTTTTATTCATAACACCGCTTGCGCCTATCCAGATTTCGGAGCTTCTTTCGAATCTTACGTCTGCAATGACTACACCGAAATGCGGGTGCTTTCTCCACTCTATACAGCTGCTCCCGGAAAAATAATTCGCCATGTCGAAAATCTTTCACTCTTCCACGTTGACACCCTTCCCAATGCCGAAGACGAAGATGCCATTGAAAATTTTTGTGAACAGCTTGCGCCCTAAAAAAAGAATTAAAAAAGTACCCATGTGCCGTAAATAAACGGGACATGGGTCTTTTTTATGCCTTTATATGGTTTTTTCCACCTGCCGAACAAAAGCTGCCGGCCTTTTGTTTATCTGTTCAGCTTCTTTCGCCTGCAACACATGATAATGCTTGATCAACAACTCTACAAACTCTTTTTCCGCTGCCGTTAACTCGGATTTTTCCTTGTAAATCACCCCAAAGCGAAGGCATTCGTTGCACCCTAAAAGAGGAATGGAAACCACTTGATAGCGAGAATCCTGTTGTTCAAATTCTGTAATGCCTATCGTAAAAAAATTACTCTCAGAAATTAGGCTCATCTGCTCTGCACGATCATTTACATAAACAATCTTCGGTGACTCATTTAAGTCCAAATGAAGATTCTGTGTTGTAATTCGATAAATAAAGTCTTCAAATTGGCCAATATAGCGAACAAATCCATATTGTTTTAATACGGAAAGATCAATTAAATCCTGATTTTGAAGGAGCTCATGACTGCGTGACAAACAAATAGATGGCTGAAAAAGTGCTAATGGAACAAAATGAAGCCCCGCTTCAGAAAACTGTTTTTGTTTTGCTGAAGATTCACGAGAAGCAAAATGAATGACCCCTACATTTGATTTACCTTCCATCACATTTTCAATCACATTCATTTCCGCATCTTCTTTTAAACAAAAAGAAAAGCTTTTTTCATTCTGATGCTTTCTGCAAATTTGATTAAAGCATTCAGCCGTATGTGAAAAACGAGTCATAGAAACATTAAGGGTGCTCTTTTCCGGCTTAGAGGATTCTGAAAACGTTTTTAGTCGCTCAAGCTCTTTTAAAATAATTTTACAGTGATCTAAAAAATGTTCCCCATCCGGTGTTAAAGAACAGCCTTTTCGAGTTCTGTAAAAGAGCTGCACACCAGCCTCTTCTTCAATTTCCTTAATAATGTGGCTCAAATGAGGCTGTGAAATATAGAGCAGTTTAGCCGCCTGATTAATAGAACCATTTTGTGCGACTTTTTCAAAATACTCTAAGTACTTAATTTCCAAAGTGCAAAGCCCCCTAATTTTTTAAATTTATTTTTAGTTTTAATTTATAAAATTAAGAATATCATCTTTATTAGTTTATTAAATTCTGTATCATTTATATCATATTTCCACTTTTTCGTAAAGCAAATTACTGTTTTTTGTATAATTACACGGATTTTCCTTTTGGTTTCTGTTGATTTTTTCTATATAATCCCCCGATATTTCTATCCGTAATTCGAATAATTAGACTTAATTAAATTATGTTATAGTATTAATATACATTAATTAATAAATGATTTCGGGGTGATTTTTATTAAAATGAAACAATTATTAGAAAGTTCGCTAAAAAGCGCTGTTTTATATGGTCAACACTACCTTGCAAACGGAAAAGTAGCATCCTACATTCCGGAATTAGCAAAAGCTGATCCACATCAACTAGGACTTTGCCTCATTACCAAAGAAAAAGAAATTTATCACGCCGGCGACTGGTTAGTGCCCTTTACCATGCAAAGTATTTCAAAAACTTTTTCTTTAATTGCAGCACTTCAAACATCCGGATACCAAAAAGTTTTTAGTAAAGTAGGCATGGAACCTACTGGTGATGGATTTGACAGCATTGTTCAACTGGAAACCAAGCAGTTGATTCCCTTTAATCCTATGATCAATGCTGGTGCAATCGTCACTGTTAGCTGTATTGACAGCAAAGATCCCGTCAAAGAATTTCTGGATTTGGTACATAAGCTATGCGCAAACAATGAAATCAAAATAAATGAAGCTACCTATTTGTCAGAAAAAAAAGCCGGCATGCGCAACCGCTCCATTGCCTATCTTTTGGAAAGTGATCATATTCTCGAGGGAGACCCCGAAATTATTTTGGATCATTATTTTAAGATGTGTTCGGTTTCTGTTACCACAAAAGATCTTGCTCATTATGCTTGGGTTTTAGCAAATGACGGTCTTGATCCCACCACGGGAGAACGCCTTATCGAAGGATGGATTGTACGAATCGTAAAAACCTTGATGATGACCTGCGGTATGTACGACGAGTCCGGTGAATTTGCAGTCAAAGCGGGGATTCCCTCAAAAAGCGGAGTAGGAGGTGGAATCGTATCTGTAGCCCCAAATGGAATTGGAATTGCTGCTTTTGGCCCGGCACTCAATAAAAAGGGAAACAGTGTCGGCGGTACACATATGATTGAGTATTTATCCAAGGAACTTAATCTTCATTATTTTGCAAACCAATCTGACATCACAGCATAAAAAGATAAAAGATTAAAAGGAGTTGGAAAAAAATTGGAAGCTATCAGTCAACAAATCGGAAATATAAATGATTTTCTTTACGGGTATATTTTAATTGCACTTTTAATTTTCAGTGGCATCTTTTTTTCAGTCGCCACACGATTTGTACAATTTCGAAAATTTAAAGAAGGCAACCGATTATTATTTGAAAAAAGCAACAATGCCCAAGCCGTTTCCGGCTTTCAGGCACTTATGGTTTCGACCGCTTCCCGTGTAGGGGTAGGCAATATTGCCGGTGTTGCAACAGCAATTGCACTAGGCGGCTCCGGAGCTGTATTTTGGATGTGGCTAACTGCACTGCTCGGCGGCGCAACAGCCTGTATAGAAAATACCATGGCACAAGTTTATAAAAAGAAAAATAAAGATGGCTCATTCAGCGGCGGCCCCGCTTACTATATTCAAAAAGTTTTTCATAAACGCTGGTTAAGCGTTTTGTTTTCCATCTGTTTAATCGTCACATTCGCTTATGGCTTTGAATGTTTACAGGCAAATTTGATCACTTCTTCTATGGAACGTTATGTTGGAACCGACCCAACAGCTATCATTATTATCGGCCTGATCATGTCCGCACTGACAGCATATGCAGTCTTTGGGGGCCAGAAAACCATTGCTAAAATCACCGAAGTAATGGTTCCTATTATGGCTGCTATTTACCTTGTTTTTTGTCTCGTGGTTATCATTACAAACGCTTCAAATCTGCCTAGCGTTTTTTCCAGTATTTTTGCAAATGCTTTCGACTTTAAAACTATTTTTGCAGGATTCTCCGGTTCCGCAATCATGTACGGCGTAAAAAGAGGCCTTTATTCCAATGAAGCCGGCATGGGTTCCGCACCAAACGCTGCCGCCACTGTTGCAACCTCTCATCCTGCAAAACAAGGTTTTGTACAAATGCTGGCAGTCTATATTGACACCATTCTGATTTGCAGTGCAACTGCTCTAATGGTTCTAAGCACCGGCGTTTCTACACAAGGGGAATCGGCGCTTCCTTTAGTACAAAAGGCGGTCGGTTCTCAATTCGGAGAACCCGGAATCTTAATTATTACCGTCTCCATTTTCTTCTTCGCATTCAGCACCATTATCGGAAATTATTATTATACAGAGTCCAATGTTCTTTATATTTTGCAAAGACCAACTAATTTTAAGTTGTTCCGTACCAGCATTGTAGTTGCCGTTTTCATCGGTTGTATCATGGATACCAGTCTTGCATGGAATATCGCCGATTTTGCAATGTGCCTAATGGCCATTTTAAATGTTCCGGCGTTGCTCTGCATGACTCGAAAATATCTGCACGTTCTTTCTGATTATGAAATTCAGAGAAAACAAGGTAAAAATCCCGTTTTCTATGCAAAAGATGCGGGAATTGATGATGCCGATTATTGGGAATATTCTGATCTCTCCGATGAAACGGAAATTCCCGCTGTAAAAACATCCTGAGCTCCTTAATTCAAAGAAATGGTGTCCGATATTTTATCGGGCACCATTTCTTTATTTTGCAAAAATATTTTTCATTCCCGCTTGAGCAACGCGCTCTTTAATTGCGACAATATTTGTCGTATAAACTCCTTTTTCTTTCATACGCTGAAACAAAGTCGAACCTGAAAAAGTATACCTTTTTCGAATTCCTTCCGGTGTCTGCATCTGCTCCCTTACGAAAGAAATTGCATCTCCAACTGCAGTTGATTCCGGCAAAATAAGTAATTTCTGCTTTTTAACAAGTCGTACTGCATTAAATCCTGCCAATGTTCCTGTTACGATCGCCTCCGTATGCCCAACCAAAAGTCCGGATTTTTCTCCGGCACAAAATAGATTTTCCATTCCTTCTACTCTGAGCGTATCATCCCGTGGAGCCATTTCAAAAAAGCGCATCGAATTTCCGCGGCCTCCGGCGTATGGGTCCTCATACCGTGCATTCGAAAGTCCAGGGATCTGGTGAAGACGCTGTAAATTAAAATAGGGTGTCATCAATTTTACGTGTCCTGTATCAAGCAAAATTAAATTTTTTGCAAATTCTGGCCGCGCATACTGTTGACAGCTTTTGATTGAAAGATGATTTTCGATCAGTTCTGGTGGAATTGGAGTCATTGCGACCCCTTCTCGATTCAGTGTCTCCACCAATTCTTTAGAAAGTGAATCTTTTATGAGTTTACAGGAACCGCTCATAGCGCCAACCGTTCCGTCTTCTTTTTGCCCACAAGTTTCCTTAACTCCGCAGAGGCCGGTCAAGCTAACCCGACCACCAAAGCTAGGGCAGCGTAAAACACACATGGCACAGCCGTTCCCATATTTTCCACAATTCTGCATTGGCCCTGCTGTTCCAGTCGCATCAACGAAGGCATCTCCAAAAATTTTTGTCCCATCCATAAGTTCCACTGCCATTAGACAGTTTTCTTTTTTCTCAACTTTTGATACACGTGCCTGAAATCGAACTTCTACATTTAAACTTTTTAAATACCGCTCTACAGCCCCCGGCATTTCCCCAACGTCATAAATGCTTGCATGCTCATGACCAGGAAAGGAAACATTACGGTGCCTGCAGTGCTGATCAATTAAGCAGAACAGTTCCCCGCCACCCATGGCGATCATTTCTTCCTCTGCAGTATAACGTCCATTATTTCGCATAATCCCGCCGACTAAACCGGTTCCCAAAAGCATATCAGTACGTTCCAATAAAACTGTTTCAGCTCCCATTTTAGCTGCGCGTACAGCGGCAGCACACCCTGCCCATCCGCCGCCGACAATTACGATTTTCATCTTTCCATTCCTCACTTTCTTACTTTTTTAGCTTTTGCTTGTTTTTACCTGTTATTTTTGACGACTCTCATTTAAAAATACGTCCTAAAAATTCTTTTATGTGTCGCTTCCTTTCCCTTTATGTTATAATAAAAATACAATAAACAGACGGAGGCAATCATGATGTATGAAAATTGGGAAACGTTAAAATCCGCCTGCCTCGAATGCCAAAAATGCGATCTCTGTAAAGGGCGCACCAATCTGGTCTTCGGAGTTGGAAATCCGCAATCGAAGATTTTGTTTGTCGGAGAAGGCCCCGGCGAACAAGAAGATTTAAAAGGGGAACCATTCGTTGGCCGCAGCGGACAACTTCTAGATAAATATCTTGACGCCGTAGGACTTGACCGCCATAAAAACATTTATATTGCAAACATCGTAAAATGTCGCCCACCCAAAAACCGCGATCCTCTTCCGGAAGAACAAGATGCTTGTATTTCATGGCTGCGCAATCAAACCGCTCTGATGCGTCCGAAAATCCTTGTATGTCTTGGCAGAATCGCCGGACAAAAAATCATCAATCCAAATCTTCGCATTACAAAAGAGCATGGCCAATGGACTCAGAAAGGCGAAATGTGGATGACTGCTACGTTGCACCCGGCAGCACTTCTGCGTGATCCCAGAAAAAAGCCGGACGCTTTTGAAGATTTCCTTGCAATTCGAAAAAAGATGGAAGAGCTTAAACTGATTGAGCCAATGAATCATTCATGATTTTAAAAAAGACTTCTCTGTACATCTCGCATTGAGACATACACAGAAGTCTTTTTTCTTATGCCAAATGAAAAACATCAAAGCATAAAAATGCAATCAAAACACCTAATACAAGCCCTGCTAGAACTTCTCTGGGACGGTGTCCCAAAGAAGTATCCATTTCTTCAATCTGCAGCAAGTTCTTTTTTCGCCCCTCGGTCAATGCAGGATCCGCAAGAAGACACTCTTTCATAATGTTAATTGCTTCTGCATGACGGCCAGCCGCCCAGCGAACACCCATTGCATCATAAATGACTACACAGCCAAAACAGGTTAAAACCGCAAATATCGGCGAGCTAAATCCAAATAACCTCCACGCTGTATAAACAATACTGCCAACAAAAGCAGAATGTGCGCTAGGCATTCCGCCTGCTGCAATCATTTGATGCCAATTATAAAAACGGTTCTGTATATAAGAACGAATCGTTTTTATCAGCTGCGCTATCAACCAAGAAAGTACGCCAATATTGATGAGCGGATTGCTCACAACTGTTCTCAGCATTTCGCCCTCGCTTTCTCTTTCTATCTCACACTCTCATTATCTTTTAGTTTACTACAGAATGCTTTTTCGGTCAAGAAATTTGACAAAATGAAATTCTATTGTTATAATGTGCCTGAATCAAAGCAGGGGTGCTCCGCCCGAAAAATCGGACGATGCTGAGAGTGAACACAGTTCACAACCCTTTTGCCTGATCCGGATAATACCGGCGGAGGTAGCATTTTATCAAGATTTCACCGTCCGCGCAGGAATTTTCTCTGCACGGGCGGTTTTTTTGATTCTGCTTCTGTTTTATATCCGAACAAAATAAAAAGGAGTGAAACGTATGAAATTTCCCGCAAGTGTCGCTATTCAAGTACTTCCAAATGTAGATTCCGATGAAGAGGTAGTTCGTATTGTTGATGAGGTGATCGCCTACATCAAAAGTACCGGGGTCTCTTATTATGTCGGTCCATTTGAAACCACCATCGAGGGTAACTATGAGGAACTCATGGAAATCGTTAAAAACTGTCAGTATATTGCCATCAAAGCAGGCTGCCCACAAGTCTCTTCCTACGTTAAAATTGCCTACAAACCGGAAGGCGGGGTGCTGACGATTGCACAAAAAGTGGACAAATATCACAAATAAGCTGGCGTCTCCCCTGCTGCTTATTCTGCTGATTGTTCTTTGGCAGGCGGCCGTTGATCTTCGTTGGATTCCACGATATCTTTTGCCAAGTCCTACCGACGTAATCGCCGCTTTCTTTTCTGATTTTTCCAATTTGATGGTACAGGCTGGTTTCACTTTACAGGAAACTTTTTTAGGAATGCTGATTGGGGTATGTCTTGCATTTCTGACTGCAGTTGCAATGGATCGATTTGAATTCTTTTATCACGCATTATATCCCATTCTAGTCATTACACAAACCATTCCAACCATTGCGATTGCCCCGCTTCTACTGATCTGGATGGGATTTGGAATTGCCCCAAAAGTCGTCTTAGTCGTGATCGTCTGCTATTTTCCGATCTCTGTCTCTCTTTTAGACGGATTTCGTTCTGTCGATCCGGATACGGTTCGCTTAATGAAAACAATGGGCAGTTCTCGCTTACAAATTTTTCGATACGTTAAATTTCCTGCAAGCCTGAGCCGCTTTTTTGCGGGACTCAGAATCAGTACCACTTATGCGATGGTCAGTGCTGTCGTTGCAGAATGGTTAGGCGGCACCAACGGTCTTGGCGTCTATATGACCCGCGTTCGCAAAGCCTATGCTTACAACAACATGTTTGCTGTTATTTTACTCACCAGTATCATCAGTCTGCTTTTAATGAAGGCCGTGGACCTTCTGCAAAAGTTCTGCATGCCTTGGGAAAAATCTGAAAAGCAATCTTCAAAAACCAATTAAGGAGTTAAATATGAAATTAAAAAAATTTGCAGCCTGTTTTTTAGCGCTATCCATTCCTTTCGGGATCGCCGGCTGCGGCAGTACACAAGCTTCCTCTTCCAACACGGCAGTTTCTTCTCAGGCTGCCTCGCAAACGCAGAATCTGGAAAAAATCACGTTTGTCCTTGATTGGACTCCGAATACCAATCATACCGGAATCTATGCCGCACAAAAGCTCGGCTACTTTGCCGACGAAGGGTTGGACGTGGAGATCCAACAGCCTCCGGAAGATGGTGCTGTTTCTTTAGTCGGCTCCGGAAAAGCACAGTTCGGTGTAGGATTTCAGGATTCCGATATTGCTCCTGCTTTATCCGCCGATACTCCCGTCCCAATTACAGCCGTTGCCGCGCTGATTCAGCACAACACCAGTGGAATTATTTCTCTAAAAAGCAAGGGAATTACTTCTCCAAAAGAGATGGAAGGTCATACTTATGCTACTTGGGATACCCCGGTAGAAAAAGCCATGGTCAATTACATCATTCAAAAAGACGGCGGCGATGCAACAAAGCTCAAGATGGTCCCTTGTGGAAACAGTTTTGACGCTGTTGCTGCCATTCAGTCCAATGTTGATACTGCATGGGTTTATTATGCTTGGGATGGCCTTTCTGCTAAAGTGCAAGGAGTCGAAACAAACTATTTTGCATTTAAAGATATTGACCCGGTATTTGATTGTTATACCCCGGTTTTAATTGCCAACAATGACTTCCTTAAAAAAGAGCCCGAAACAGCAAAGAAATTTCTTTCTGCCGTACAAAAAGGGTATCAATATGCAATCGATCATCCTGATGATGCTGCAGAAATTTTGATGGATGCAGCGCCGGAGCTTCGCAGCAATGAAGCTTTAGTCAAAGAGAGCCAAGAATGGCTTGCTTCAAAATATCAAGATGACGCCCCTCAATGGGGAATCATTGATGCTTCCCGTTGGAATGGCTTTTATAAATGGCTCTATGATAATCAGCTGATCCAAAAAGAAATTCCTGCTGGAGAAGGCTTCTCCAACGACTATCTGCCAAACGAAAAATGAGGGAATCATTTCTTTTAAAAGCGGAAAATCTCTCACAGGAGTTTTCCGGCACAACGATTTTTAAAGAGGTAAATCTTTATCTCGCAGAAGGTGAACTTATCTGCCTGCTCGGCGTTTCCGGTGCTGGAAAGACCACTCTGTTTAATGTTCTCTCCGGCCTTCAAATGCCAAAAAGCGGTCATGTCTTTCTGCACGAAAAAGAGATCACAGGAGAAGCCGGGCATCTTGCTTATATGCTGCAAAAAGATCTGCTGCTTCCTTATCGCACTGTGCTTGATAATGCAGCACTGCCCCTTTTAATCCGCGGCGAAACAAAAGCACAAGCCAGAGAAAAAGCAGCTGCATTTTTCCCGGAGTTTGGAATTTCCGGCACGGAAAACAAATGGCCCTCTCAACTTTCAGGCGGGATGCGGCAGCGGGTTGCCCTCTTAAGGACCTATCTTTCAAATGATGGCGCTGCCCTCTTAGATGAGCCATTTTCAGCTTTAGATACGATCACCAAAAGTTCCATCCATCACTGGTATCTGAATGTGATGGAAAAAATTAAACTTTCCACCCTCTTTATCACTCATGATATTAATGAAGCCATCCTTCTTTCCGACCGTATTTATATTCTTTCCGGCACCCCATCAACCATTACCGCCGAAATAAAAATTGCTGAGCCACGTCCACGTTCCAGTGATTTTCCCCTGACTTCTACCTTTTTAAATTACAAAAGGAAAATTTTATCATTATTAAAGCTCAACGGAACATCATAAAAAAGGAAGCCGACAGAAACGGTAATTCTGTTGGCTTCCTTTTTATCTATTATTTATTATTGCAGATTCATTCCATGCCTTCGCACTGCTTTGGTAATCCCGTCAATCTCATCCTGCAAGAATAAAAACGCTTCATTTGGAGAACTACTTCTGATTGCCTGCCCCACTGCTCTTCTCAGCGGTTCGGATAAAGTTTGTTCATAGAGCATGCAGCCTCTTTCCAGAAGGCCGCCCGACGTTGCATGATGTTTGATATTTAAAAGCAGTTTCTCTCTTGATTCCAGCTGTACATTCAATAAATTCATCTCATAAGACAAGTGATTGATTTGTTCAGCTTCTTCCAATGAAATTGAAAGCTCCTGTTTCGCTGTATATTGGCTAAGTCCGGAAAACCATGCATTTTCCATCGAATCGAGAAAATAGCGTGCCCAATTTGGTAAGCCATCTTCTCCGCACGGATAGACAGACTTTGGTGCATTCGCTTCTCTTTTACGATGATAAAACCGCACCGCAGAACCAATTTCCTGGGTGGAAATCTGCTGCCCACACGCCTGTGCCGCATCACAAATATCCATAGCCGCATTACTCCAAAGATGGCTGCTGATCTTAACTGCCAAAAGTGAAATAACATCATGGTCACTGAGGAAAAAGACTTCTCCTGTTTTGGAAAGCAAGGTCTGCACCCTCTGCCGAAAATCTTCCCCCGCATTCTGAGAAAGAGAAACGAAACTTGCGCCCAAAGCACCTGCTTCCACCCCGGCGATCGGTTCCGCCATGCTGGGCATGATCTTTGCAGCAGAAATTGGAAGCTCTAATTTTTTAGAAAACCAGTCTGCAGAAAGCCCTGGAATCGCGGAAACAATTTCCGGTAAAGATAAATTCTGTTTCGACCGCTCTTTGCAATACGGGAAAATGGTATTTTCCGCAATTTCCTTTGCCTGATCCGGTGGAGGAGAAAAAATAATCATCTGCGGTTGAAACTGTTTCAAAACCTCGCGGCCGTTTCCTGCGCTTAAAGGAAAAGGAAGCTCCTGTTCGCGCTGTTCCAGATTTTCAAAGCTGCCTTTTACTGCGCGTACCTCTTTCGAGAGGTCAGAAGTCAATAATTGATACCCGGGGATCAGGTAATCTCCACCAAGAAATCCCGCCCCAATAATAACGATCTTCATTTTTACAGATCCGGAATGGTCTCTTTTAGACTCTTCATCGCGAGGAGTGTCTTTGAGATCAATTCATCCATTGTCCAACCTAGCATTTCGGCACCTTTTCGAATGACATCCCGAGAACAGCCGGCTGCAAACTTTACATCTTTAAACTTTTTCTTGACGGATTTCGGTTCCATATCCATAATGCTGCGGCTGGGTCTTACAAGAGCAACCGCACCGATTAAGCCTGTCAGCTCATCGACCGCATAAAGTACCTTTTCCATCATCAATTTAGGCTCAATATCAACACGGATTCCCCATCCATGACTCGCCGTTGCACGAATCAATTCCGGATCTAAATCCAATTCTTTCATGAGTTCCTGACTTTTTACGCAATGTTCTTCCGGCCAGCGCTCAAAATCCAGATCATGGAGCATCCCCACAGCACGCCAAAAATCCACCCGCTCAGGGTCATACTCCTTTGCAAAATATCCCATGACTCCTGAAACGATTTCTCCATGGCGCAAATGGAACGCATCTTGATTGTACTTTTCCAAAATCTTTCTGGCCTCATCAACCGTTGGTACATAAGGCATAAAAACCCCTCCTAATTTAATCCATCGATTGCCCATTTCAAACGATCCATCGCTATTTCCACAACGGAACGCGGACAAGCAATGTTCATTCTCTGAAAGCCCTCTCCGCCCTGTCCGAAGATTGGACCATCATCTAACCACAGCCGCGCTTTCTTTGTGATAAAATCATCCAATTCAGACGAAGAAAGCTTCAATGCACGAAAATCAAGCCAAAGCAAATAGGTTCCTTCCGGCTCAATGAGATGGATCTGCGGCAGCTTTTCGGCAAGATATTTCCGCACAAAATCAAGGTTTTCTTTAAGATAGGAAGATAACTCTTTGAGCCACAGATCACCATACCGATAAGCAGCCTCACAGGCGATCGTGCCCAACTGATTTGGCCCCACATAGCCTGTCTTTTTGATTTCTTCGTCGAGCTTTTTTCTCAAGGACTCATTCGGAACGAACAGATTGCTCACCTGCAGCCCTGCAAGATTAAAGGTTTTACTCGGCGCCGTACAGAGAATACAATTCTGTGCAAAAGTTTCACTCAACGACGGAAACATCATATGAGAAAATCCTGGATAAGTAAAATCGCAGTGAATTTCATCTGATACAACTAATACTTGATGGGCAAGGCAGATCTGCCCTATCCGCATTAATTCTTCCCTTTTCCAGACACGTCCAACCGGATTGTGCGGACTACAGAGAAGAAAAAGCTTTACATGTTCTTTTACAATTTTTTCTTCGAAATCTTTAAAATCGATCTCGTAATGCCCGTCATGAAGGCACAATTCATTGATAACAAGTTTTCTGCCGTTATTAACAACAACTTTTCCAAACGGATAGTAAACAGGCTGCTGAATCAAAACAGAATCTCCCGGTTCAGTAAATGCTCTTACCGAAGCAGAAAGTCCAAACACAACACCCGGCGAAAAGACCAGCCACTCCGCTTTTGGACAAAATCCATGATGCTTGAGAAACCAGTTGGAAACTGCTTCTATATAAAGCTCTTTTGGCTGTGTATAACCAAAAATGCCGTAATCACAAGCTTTATGCAGTGCTTCCCGAACTTCCGGCGGTGAAGGAAAATCCATATCTGCCACCCACATCGGAAGTATATCCTGTGGCTTTCCCAATTCCCTGGTGAAATCGTATTTGATGGAATTGCTTCCTCTCCGATCAACGACCTGGTCGAAATGATAATTCATAAACGATTACTCCCTTTTCATCTTTGGGATTATTCCTTAACAAATTCTTCTGTCTTTCTATATTAGCACCTGGTTTTCGATTGTCAAGAAAAGAGCCGACAATTCCATTTTTAATTGGTCTTGTCGGCTCTTAATTCCGTTATTTTAAAATATTCAGTTTAATTCCATTATCGTCGGTTGTCAGAGCAACTCCGCTCAATGTCATATCGCCGGAATCAATGATCGCCGCTGCTAAACGGTCTTCCACTTCTTTGCGAATCAGATTGCGCAGGTCTCGTGCACCACTCTTTTTCCCATGAGCATGCTCCGCAAGCCAGCGAGTCGCTTTTTCATCATAAGTGAAAATAGTCCCACGTTCCTTGAGTGTTCCAACATATTCATTCAGCATTAAGGCAGCAATTTTTTGGAAATCATCTACACTCAGCTGACGGAAAACAATAATCTCATCTACACGGCTCAGGAATTCCGGGCGCAAAAACTCAGAAAGTCCCTTCATTGCACGTTCGCGGGTAATCTCCTGATCGCTTCTAGCAAAGCCAAGACTGCCTTCTTTCAAATTGCTGCCGGCATTACTAGTCATCACGATCACAGTATTCTCAAAATTGACCGTACGACCGTGTGCATCTGTGATACGTCCTTCATCGAGAATTTGCAGCAGAATGTTCATCACATCTGGGTGCGCTTTTTCAATTTCATCAAAAAGGAGCACACTATAAGGACGACGACGAACCTTTTCTGTAACCTGTCCGGCCTCATCATAGCCTACATATCCCGGAGGAGAACCAATAATGCGGGAAACACTGTGCTTCTCCATAAATTCGCTCATATCAAGACGAATGAGCGTCTCCGGTGTATCAAACAGTTCCTGTGACAAAACCTTGACCAATTCGGTCTTTCCAACGCCTGTTGGTCCAACAAAGATAAAACTTGCCGGACGGCGGCGAGGGCTCAGCTGAACTCTGCTCCGGCAGATTGCATCAGAAAGCGCCTTAACAGCTTCTTCTTGACCAATCACCTTCTGATTCAGAGTGTCATCAAGATGTGCGAGTTTTTTCAGCTCATTTTCACGAATACGGCTGGCAGGAATTCCAGTCCAAAGCTCAATTACTTTTGCAAGATCTGCTTCCTCTACCGGTGCTCCCAAAGCAAGCGGCGCCAACTGTACTTCTTTTTGCTCTAATTTAGAAATCTCAGTACGGACTTCGGCTAGCTTTTTATAATCTGGCTCTGCTCCTTCGGCAGTCAGTGTCTCTTCTTCTTTGCGCAGATCATCCAACCGTTCCGAAGTTCGATCGTATTCCTCCATCGGCTTATTCCGCAGTGCTGCGCAGGCACAGCTTTCATCCAGAAGGTCGATCGCCTTGTCCGGCAGAAAACGATCTGTAATATAGCGTTCCGAAAGTACAACCGCTCTGCGGCACAAGTCGTCGCTGACTCTTACACGATGAAAGTTCTCATAATAGGATTTAATGCCTTTGAGCACTTCGGTTGCTTCCTTCGTAGAAGGCTCTGCAATCGTTACCGGCTGAAAACGGCGCTCTAAAGCCGTATCTTTTTCGATATGCTTACGGTACTCTGTAAAAGTAGTCGCACCGATCACCTGAATCTCTCCACGAGAAAGTGCAGGCTTTAAAATATTGGCAGCATTCATACTGCCCTCGGCATCTCCTGTACCAACGAGATTATGCACCTCATCAATAAAGAGAATAATATTGCCTTCTGCCTTGACCTCATCGATCAATCCTTTAATTCGGCTCTCAAACTGGCCTCTAAACTGTGTGCCTGCTACCAGCGCAGTCAAATCCAACAGATGAATTTCTTTTTTCCGCAGTCTTGCAGGTACATCTCCAGAAGCAATTCTCAGAGCAAGCCCTTCTGCAACGGCTGTCTTGCCTACACCAGGTTCCCCAATTAAGCATGGATTATTCTTTGTCCGGCGAGACAAAATCTGAATGACACGAGCAATCTCTTTTTCTCTGCCAACAATTGCATCAATTTGGTTTGCCCGTGCTTTAGCGTTCAAATCAGTACAATAGGCATTCAGGTACTTCCGCTTACTCTTTGGCTTTTCCCTTTTCTCCTTTTGTCCCGTTCTGGCACCGTTCCCATTAGAAGATGAATCGTCCTGACTTCCGGATGAACCCGCGTGAAAAACATTTTGCAGAAAATTCGGGAAGGTTGCTGCACCGCCCGGCGTAAACGAATCGTCACCGTCTTCTCCATCGGTATCTTCGGGATTCATGAGTGCACCCCATTCGTTTTCCATTGCTTCCATCTGTTCCTCGGTAATTCCCATCTTATTCATCAGGTCATCAACCTGTTTGATTCCAAGTTCTTTCGCACAAACCAGGCACAGTCCCTGCGTATCATTGGAATCCGCTGACTGTGAAACAAAGACCACTGCCGGCCGCTTATGGCATCTAGAACATAACATACTTATTCACCACTCCTCTCAGCAGTTAATTTATTATAATCCCTCATGGACGCCGAAATATCAATAAATTTTGAATATTTCGTATTCTTTTCAAATCAAATGTAAACTTTTTTAATCTTTTCGGTCTGATGTGATCTGTTTATCCATTACCTCATTGATATCCAAATGGTTTTCCGGATCATCGCTTCTAAGGATCGAAAGGAAAATAACAAAATAGCGAATCAATGCATAAATCATAAAGAATGCCGTAATGCTGAGCAAAACGACTGTAAGCGTCATATTATCAATATTCCAAATTCGCATAGCCACAATGGTGACAAAAGAGATGTAAAACAGAATGGTAGCAATTTTTCCGTACCATTTGGAACCACAGGGTTTTTTTCTCTTTTTGATCAGAACCAGTGCCGCAATTACCATACCAACTTCCTTGATAATAAAAACCAGAAAGAAAGGTAACAAAATTGGATACTGAATTGCAAGGCAAAGGGCAACCGAACCTTGCGTCAGTTTATCCGAAAGAGGATCCAGCATTTTCCCAAGCTCTGTAAATTGGTTAAAATGGCGCGCTACAAAGCCATCTAATGCATCCGTAATACCGGAAATGATCAAAACCACGACCGCTGGAATATACTGTTTGTTCACATAAAAAATAACAAACGGAATAATCAAAATCATTCGCAGGACTGTTAAAGCATTTGGAATATTCAGATTTTTATTATGGTATGTCATATTTTCTCTCTCATCTCTTTCTGCCATTCCATCGCATTTTGGTAAATCAATAAAAATGGATTTTTCTCCTCTACAAACTGATAAACAGAAGATTGGGTAACCATTTCAGACCGAAATTGCGGAATTTGTTTTTCTGCTTCTGGGATCCAAAAATTTGCCAACGCGCAAATCAAAAGGATCAACACGCCGCCTTGCAGCGCACCAAAAACACCGCCTAAAATCCGATTTAGAAGCTTCAGCCCCGGGAGATGAACAAGTGCTGTTAAAATCCGCATCACGGCACTCCCAATAATCAGCAGTACCAAAAATGAGATTCCAATTACCACCATGTGGTGAATCATCATATCCTCTGGAGAAGCTGCCGGCTGGTCTCCGATCCATACCATTGCCATAGAACCAACGGAAGGAGCCAAAAGTGACGCCAACAATATGCTGACCAAACCGGAAACTGAATGCAAAAAGCCTTGCCGGATTCCTGTTATTGCGAATAAAAGGAAAAGAATCAGCATAATTCCATCAAATACCGTCAAAAAATCGATCTCCTTTCTTGGTTCGAAACCTTAGGAAACGCCGGAAGAAGCTGTTGAAGCCTGAAACGTCGCACAACTCACTTCGGAAACGCCCAATAAATAGACTTGTTTTTCAGAACTAAGCGCAATTGTACGCATATCGCTCTTTATATCACAGGAGCCTGTCTGTGTCCCTCTGGATACAGAATAGGCACAAACCTGTCCATCCAAAAGAGCGGCCATTGTATCACCATAAAGGGAAACTGCCGTCACGCGAGAATCAACATCAATGCTGCTCTCTTGGGTTCCTTGGTTTGAAAGCGTTACAAGTTTGACCGCTGAAGCATTTTCGAAAGAAGAAAGACAAAGTGCCGCCCGATTCTGATCAAGTGCAGCGCAAACCAATTTTGCGCCCTGGTAATCATAGTTAGCAATCTCTTTTCCTTTTTCAGACATAACAACCGTACGAGTATCTCCAACTGCAGTAATACTGCCGTTTTGATAGGAAACTTTTGTAAACACCGTATTGGGATAAGTCCCTACAGGAGTAACAGGATCAGTACTATTAAAATCGAGCAAATAAAAGCTACTCTGCAAAACTCCATTATTTACAGTGACCGCTGTGACCACTGCACGGTTTCCCTCCTCATTAAGTGCAATTGCTGTAGGATAAGCATCGGAAAACCAATAATTGTAAGCTTCTTTATTATCTTTGGTATAAGCGGTTAATTTGCCGCAATACCCGGAGTCTTCCAAAATCAGCGCATAAGCTCCATTCGAAGCAAGGGCTGCTGTTACAATATTTTGAGAAGCGTTGTCAGAAACCAGCGTCTTAATCTGATTTTCTATCCGATATCCTTTTCCTCCCTGATTATAAACTAAAACCTTTTGTCCCTTTGCAAGCATCACTGGATTAGAAAAGCCATGTTTTCGGCTGAAAATTTGTTTTGCACTGCTATTAAGGGAAAGAATCGTCGTATTCCCCGTTAAAAGCAGGCGGCCATCTGACACACAAAAATTTTGGGCTTCCACTTCGTCCCCATTGAGGTTCAGCGGATATCCTTCTCCGACTCCCATTCCTAAAAACTGTGTCTGTACCCAGTCTCCTATATTCTGTGGAGAAAGATTATCACGATTCATCCAAATTCCTAATCCCACAACCGTAATCATCAAAATCACAATCACACGATATGCCCACTTTGGCACATGGGGAAGCCGTTCTTTTGCTTTTAATTCTTTATCTTTTGCATTTAGCGCACGTTCATCAACAGAGGACGATTCCGAATCATCCTTTGTCTGCTTGGACGAAAACAGCTTCATCCCATCACTTCCTTCTCATCATAAAATACCCGATTCAAATAAAGCCCCTGCGACGGCGCAGTAGGTCCTGCCGCTGAGCGATCCTTTGCTTTTAAAATTCTTTCCACCGACTCCGGCGAAAGTTTCCCTTCTCCCACCATGAGCAGCGTTCCAACCATAATTCGAACCATATGATACAAAAATCCATCAGCAGCTACTGTAAAAGTTAAGAAATTCTCTTTTCGCTCAATTTTTGCAGTCGTCACTGTACGGACAAAATCTCCCATTTCTCGCTGATCCAGCGTACAAAAAGAAGTAAAATCATGCGACCCTAAAAAGTATTCTGCGGCTTCCTGCATTTTCTGCTCGTCGAGCGGGTACCAGTAATGAAGTGCCCGTCCCCTAAGAAACGGATTGCGAACAGGAGAGGTCCATATTCTATAAATATATTCTTTTCCTTTGCAGGAATACCTTGCATGAAAACTTTTCGGAACTTCCTCGCAGGAAAGTACTGCCACATCCTCCGGCAAAAAATGATTCAATGCAAACGGCAAACGCTGTGCTGGAATTTTGCGCTCCGTTTTGAGAGAAATGCAAAACTCGTTTGCATGCACACCGGAATCTGTTCGGGAGCATCCTTTTAATTCCGGCGTTTCATGAAGGACATCTTCCAAAGCTTTTTGGAACACTTCCTGTACCGTTATCGCATTCTCCTGAATCTGCCAGCCATGATATTTTGCTCCATCAAAGCAGATTCTCAGGAGTAAATTCCGCATAAAAGTGCTCCCTTCCCTAAAAATCAGCAATCTATTTTCATAAACATAAAGAGATATTATATTCCTAAAATATGAATTAAAAATAAACGAACCCAAAAAGGTTACAGCTGTACCGGCATGATGCCATTCAGAAACAAAATAGCCGTAAGCACAAATGCAGCGCAGATACAAGCTACGACATCACGGCCACCCATATGCAGCACCTTCATCTTGGTGCGGCCTTCACCGCCGTGATAGCAGCGGCACTCCATTGCCATGGCAAGGTCATAGGCGCGACGGAACGAGCTGACAAAAAGGGGAATCAACACCGGAATCAGCGCCTTAATCCGCTGCATAAGCCCCCCCGATTCCATATCGGCACCGCGTGCCTTCTGTGCAGACATAATTTTATCCGTTTCTTCCAGCAAAGTTGGAACAAAGCGCAGCGCAATCGTCATCATCATGGCAATTTCATGTACCTTTACATGAAACACTTTAAGCGGCTTTAAAATGCGTTCCAAAGCGTCCGTCAGTTCTGTAGGAGAAGTTGTGAACGTCAAAACAGAGCTGAAAAGAATCAGACTGATAATCCGAACACTGATAAAAATTGCATTGCAGATGCCGTTCCAAGTAATGGTCATAAATCCAAAAAGCGTAATCAAAGGTTCTCCGGTTCCATAGAAAAGATTCAGAATCGAAGTAAAAATCACAATAAAAATCACGCCTTTGATGCTCTTAAAATAGAGTTTCAGCGGCACACCGGACATCAGAAGAACAATAAAGACCGTTGCTACCAAAAATCCAAGCGACACAAAATTGCGTGCCAGAAAGACATAAACGATCAGAGCAATCGTCAAAACGATCTTAATGCGGGGATCCAGTTTATGAACTGGTGATTTTCCCGGGAAATACTGTCCCAATGTAATATCACGCATCATACGGCAGCACCTCCTTTATTGACCAAAGAAAGGAGCTGAGTAACTGCCTGCTCCATTGTTAAAACAGTCTCTACCGGATATCCGTCGGATTTGAGAATCGACATAATCTTCGTAATCTGCGGCACCTTTAGTCCAATTTGTTCCAACCGTTGATCCTGCGCAAAAACATTAGCTGTTTTATCCAACATTTCCAAATGAGAATCGTTCATGACGAGAACCCGGTCGGCAACCCGTGCCACATCTTCCATACTATGAGAAACAAGCAGAATTGTATTATGGCGCTGTGCATGATAGCTTAAAAGCTGACTCAAAAGCACATCTCTGCCAGCGGGATCCAATCCCGCCGTTGGTTCATCCAAAATCAAAACATCGGGGTCCATAGCAATCACACCAGCGATTGCAACCCGACGTTTTTCACCTCCGGAAAGTTCAAAGGGGCTCTTCTCCAAAAGTGCATCCGGAAGACCGACAAATTTTGCGGCATTGCGTGCACGCGTTTCAATTTCTCCAGCTGTCAAGCCCATATTTCCAGGACCAAAGCTGATATCTTTGAGTACCGTTTCTTCAAACAGCTGATTTTCCGGATATTGAAACACCATCCCAACTTTAAACCGCACAGCGCGAATCTTTTTGGGTTCTGCCCAGATATCACGGTCTTCCAGCAAAACCTGTCCGTCCGTTGGCTTGATTAACCCATTCAAAGTCTGAATCAGCGTACTTTTTCCGCTGCCGGTGTGTCCGATCACTCCGATAAATTCGCCGGCCTCAATCGAAAAGTTCACATTCTGCACAGCAGCTTTTTCAAAAGGAGTTCCTTTGCCATAAACCACAGAAAGATTTTTCACTTCCAGTAATGCCATCAGAGAGCCTCCTTTTTCTTTTTGAGCAGCGGTTCAATGGCCGCCACACAATCTTCAATCGAAAGAGCACACTTCGGCATCGGGCAGCCCGCTCCGCGCAGCCGAAAGTTTAATTCGGTAGCCTGCGGTACATCGAGCCGATGTTTTTTTAAAAGTTCTACTTGTGAAAAAACCTGTTCCGGCGTACCTTCCGTCAAGACCTCACCGCTGTCCATCACGATCACACGACCGGCCTGCACCGCTTCATCCATATAATGCGTAATGAGAATAATGGTAATCCCATCTTCTTCATTCAGCTTATGAATGGTATCCATGACTTCCTGCCGACCGCGGGGGTCCAGCATAGCAGTAGGCTCGTCCAATACAATACAATCCGGCTCCATTGCAATGATTCCAGCAATCGCGACTCGCTGTTTCTGTCCACCGGAAAGCTTATACGGCGCATGCGTACGATAATCGTACATTTCTACCGCTTTGAGCGCACGATCCACGCGCTCACGAATCACTTTCGGAGGAAGTCCTAAATTTTCCGGTCCAAATGCTACATCTTCTTCTACAATCGATGCAACCAACTGGTTGTCCGGATTCTGCTGAACAAGGCCTACTTTGCGACGAATCTCAAATTTTTTATCGTCCTCTCTGGTATCCATGCCATCTACGGTCACAGTACCGGAAAGAGGCAGCAGCATTGCATTAAAAAGCTTTGCCATCGTGCTTTTCCCGGAACCGTTATGCCCCAAAAGCGCTAAAAACTCACCACGTTCCACAGAAAGGGAAATCCCTTTGAGTACCTCGGGCTCACCTGCCTCTTCTCCATAGGAAAAGCGGACATTGTCTACTGTGATAAAGCTCATAAAACTCTCCTTGTATACATACCCCAAAAGGGTTACATTACAGTATTGTATTTATTTTATTAAGATTCCCAAATCGCCGTACTGCCGCAGGGCAAAACCATTCCGGTCGATGTGACCCGAAGACCAATCTCATCAGCAGAAACTTGTCCGCCGAATCTTGGTTTCATCAGAACACCGAGCAGATACTGCATCACCGCCGGAGAAAGCCCTGACGTATAAGAATTCAGCAGGAAAAACAGCGGCTTTTCGCTTAAAATCGGTAAGCACTGCAAAACGAGAGGATAAAGCTGTTCTTCCAATTTCCAAACTTCTCCCCCCGGTCCTCGGCCATAAGAAGGCGGGTCCATAATGATTCCATCATAGTGATGTCCGCGTCTTTCTTCCCGCTCCACAAACTTCGTACAATCATCAACGAGCCAGCGAACCGGTTTATCTGCAAGCCCACTTGCTGCTGCATTTTCCTTTGCCCACTGAACCATGCCGCGGCTTGCGTCTACATGTGTGACCGTAGCGCCCGCCTGCATACAAGCGAGGGTCGCGGCACCGGTATAGCCGAACAAGTTGAGCACTTTAATCGGGCGTCCCGCATTTTTGATCTTTTCCGCGGCAAAATCCCAGTTGACCGCCTGCTCCGGAAAAATTCCCGTATGCTTAAAGCCCATCATTTTGAGTCGGAAAGTAAGCTCATTTCGACGGATACTCCAAACAGCCGGAACCTTATGAAAAGTTTCCCAGTGCCCACCGCCGGAAGAAGAACGCACATATCGCGCCGCCGCTTGTTTCCATCGAGGATCTTTTTTCGGCGTATTCCAAATAATCTGTGGATCCGGCCGAATCAAAAGCACATCGCCCCAACGTTCCAGTCGTTCTCCGCCGGAAGTATCCAGCAGTTCATAATCCTGCCACTGTGACGCGCGCATCAGCTCAACCGCTCCCGAATCACATCTGCGACGGAATTGGCGAGTGCTTCAATATAGGAAGGATCTTCTCCTTCAATCATCACGCGCAGAAGCGGCTCTGTCCCGGAAGGCCGAACCACGACCCGTCCGGCATTTCCCAGCTTCTTTTTTGCGGCTTCGATCGCTTCTTTGACCTCATTGTCGGTATAAAAGCGCAGTTTTCCTTCCGCTGCAACCTCTACGTTGACCATTACCTGCGGATAACGAGTCATCAAAGTTGCAAGGGAACTAAGCTTTGCGTCGCGGCGCCTAACAAGCGACAAAAGCTGTGTAGCGGTCAGCTGACCGTCTCCGGTAGTAGCAAAATCAAGGAAGATCACATGGCCGCTTTGCTCGCCGCCAAAATTATAGCCTTCCTGCTGCATTTCTTCCAGTACATAGCGATCTCCGACCTTCGTGGAACAAAAGTGCATCCCGTTTTCCTCACAAAAGCGCTTAAATCCCATATTCGTCATAATGGTACCGACAATCGTATCACGGTTTAATTTGCCGCGGGATTTCATATCGGCGCCGCAAATAGCCATGACAAAATCGCCGTCCACCAGCTGTCCTTTATCATCGACCGCCAAGCACCGATCAGCATCTCCATCAAAGGCCACCCCGGCATCCAGCTGGTGTTCTTTCACATACAGCATCAAATTTTCCATATGGGTAGAGCCGCAGTTGTCGTTTACATTGACCCCATCCGGATGATTAGACAGCATATGGCATTCTGCACCGAGCTCTGTGAAGAGCAGCTCTGCTGTACGGGAAGCAGCCCCATTGGCGCAGTCGATCGCAATTTTCATACCATCAAGAGAAAACGGGACTGCACTTTTAATATGATCCACATAATCTCTGACTACATTTGGGGCAGTTGAAACACAGCCAACATTGCCACGAATCGGCGTAGGCGGTGTCTGAGCCTTGTCGAGAACAATCGCTTCGATCTGCTCTTCCAGCGCATCGGGCAGTTTATAGCCGTCACCGGAAAAGATTTTAATGCCATTAAACTCACAGGGATTATGGCTGGCGGTTAGCATCACGCCAGCGTCCGCCTTATATTTTCCAACGAGAAATGCCACCGCCGGAGTCGGCACAACACCAAGCTGAACCACGTTGGCCCCCACACTGCAGAGTCCTGCGGTCATTGCCGCTTCCAGCATATCGGAAGACCGGCGGGTATCCTTGCCGATCAAAATTTTGGGATGGCGGTGTGTGCTGTCGGTCAGTACCATTGCTGCAGCGCGCCCAATTTGAAGCGCCATTTCGCAAGTCAATTCGCTATTCGCGACCCCGCGCACACCATCTGTTCCAAATAATCTTCCCATTGTTTCTTTACACTCCGTTCTTGATTCTATATTTTAAGCATGAAAAGCAGAAAATTCAAAATAATTTTTGTTGGTTATCGTCGGTATCTGATTCCGGCGGCGTAATTCCAAGGTGCAGATAAGCAGCTTTTGTCGCCACTCTTCCCCTAGGCGTCCTTGCCAAAAAGCCGATCTGCATCAAATAAGGCTCATAAACATCCTCCAATGTAATCGCTTCTTCTCCGATGGCCGCCGCCAACGTATCCAACCCAACGGGCCCACCATTATAATACTCGATCATGGTACGAAGCATACGGCGGTCATTGGCATCCAGGCCAATTTCATCCACTTCCATCCGATCCAGTCCAAGCTTGGCGGATTCATAGGTGATCACGCCGTTTGTCATCATCTGTGCAAAATCTCTCACTCGTTTAAGCATGCGATTAGCAATTCGCGGCGTTCCACGGCTGCGGGAGGCAATCTCCAAAGCGCCGTCCGCCTCAATTTTAATCCCCAGGATTCCTGCGCTGCGCTCCACAATTTTGGCAAGCTCCTGCGGAGAATAAAGTTCCAGGCGCAGCACGACTCCAAAGCGGTCTCGTAAAGGCGCACTTAATTGCCCCGCACGGGTCGTTGCACCAACTAGTGTAAACTTAGGCAGCGGCAGATGATAACTTGCCGCCATCTGTCCCTTACCGGTAATAATATCGATCGCATAATCCTCCATCGCAGGGTAAAGGATTTCCTCCACCGTTCGCGGAAGGCGATGCACCTCATCAATAAACAGCACATCTCCAGGATTGAGATTCGTCAAAATAGCTGCTAAATCACCGGGTTTCTCGATAGCAGGGCCACTCGTAATGCGCAGATTGACGCCCAATTCATTTGCAATAATCCCCGCAAGTGTTGTTTTGCCGAGTCCCGGCGGGCCATAAAGCAAGACGTGGTCAAGACTTTCTTTCCGCTGCTTTGCAGCCTCGATAAAAATTGATAAATTTTCCTTAACCTTCTCCTGCCCAATATAATCACTTAGACATTTCGGGCGCAGCGGATTTTCCACCTCTGCATCTTCCGGATTATATTCCGGAGCAACCATACGATTTTCCAGATCAAAATCATCTTCCTGATATTCCATAGAACTGCCCTCCCTTCTTTTTTTAGTCTTTATCTTTCAATTATTTTAGATTTGATCCCATCGACTTGAGGGAAAGGCGGATCAGTTCCTCTACCGGAAGCTGACTGTCAAATTTTCCGACTACAGAAGCAGCTTCGCTGGGTGTATACCCCAGGACAGTCAGCGCATTGACCGCCGCTTCAGCGTTTCCGGCAGCACTTGGAATTCCCATATCCGGCACAAATTTTTCATCTTTTGCCGCTAAGTCTTTCACTTTATCCTTTAATTCCAAAACGATTCTCTGTCCCAATTTTGGCCCAACGCCGCTCGCTCTTGTAAATGCTTTACTATCTCCCGTTGCAGCAGCCATTGCGACCTGCTGCGGTGTCAGCACCGAAAGAATTGCAAGTCCCGCTTTTGGACCTACTCCGGTGATCGTTGTAAGCATGCGGAAACAGCTGAGTTCTGCCTGTGTAGCAAAACCAAAAAGGGTCAGCGCATCTTCACGAACATTTAAATGAGTATAGAGCGTTGCTTTTTCCCCAATTTTAGGTAAAACAGACTCTGTGTTCCGGGTAGTACGACATTCAAAGCCGACTCCTCCGCATTCAATTACGGCCATTCCCGGCTCTATATGAATTAAAGTTCCGTTTAAACTATAAAACACGAGGCTTCCCTCCACAATTTTATTTTACTCTATTCAGGATCGAAATGGCTTGAGCATTTGTCTCTTAAGCGCACTGCCTGCCGCTTGTCCGTGGGTAATCGCCATCGCAAGTGCATCGGCCGTATCATCGGGCTTCGGCACCTCTTTTAGACACAAAAGACGCCTTGTCATCTCCATGACCTGCGGCTTTTTTGCACCCCCAAATCCGGTGACTGCCATTTTAATCTGCATAGGTGTATATTCGTAAACCGGCACTTTCATTTCTTCGCAGGCAAGTAAAATTACACCGCGCGCCTGCGCAACTCCGATTGCGGTTGTCTTGTTATTTTGAAAATAGAGTTTCTCTAGTGCGACCGCCTCAGGATGCCATTTTTCCAGAATGACCATCAAAGAATGGTAGATAATCTGTAGGCGGCGTCCGAATGGAGTTCCTGCTTTGGTGGTGATTGCTCCGTGTTCCAATGGGATATAGCGTCCTCTTTCGGCCCGCAGAACACCGTAGCCAACAATTGCATAACCGGGATCGATGCCCAGAATCACCACATGTTCCGCCTCCATTCCATAATATCCGTTTTATTATATCACAGTTCTTTTTCGAAGAAAAGACGAATTCTTTTTCTGAAAAGCTTTGTAAACTTTTCTCATATTTTATTGTGTTTTTATAAAAAACGTGTATACTAAAGCCAAAATGATTCCCAGAAGGTGAGATAAAAATGCTGGAAAATGTAAATTTGAAGGAACAAATTGAAAAAGAAGCTTATAAAAAACAAATTGCACCAATTAAAGAGGCTCTTTTTTCATTAGAATCGCCCTTAAAAAAAGAAAAACTTCCGGTAATTATCCTGTTTGAGGGCTGGGGAGCCGCTGGAAAAGGACGTGTTATCGGAGAACTCATCAAGAATTTTGATCCGCGATGGTTTCAAGTAGTTTCCACCGTACCTGCCACGGCAGAAGAAAAGCGGTATCCGATTCTGCGGCGACATTTTATGGAACTTCCGGAAGCTTCGCAAATGATGATTTTCGACCGCAGCTGGTATATGGAAGTTTCCACAGGACGTTTGGAAGATGAAATCGACGACCGAACCAACTTGCAGCGAATCGAAGAAATTAATGCTTTCGAACGAAATCTTACCAATAATGGTTATCTTATTTTAAAATTTTTCCTGCACATTAGCGCAAAAGAACAAAAAGAGCGCTTTCAAAAGCTGGACAGCGACAAAGATACAGAATGGCGAGTCACTTCAACAGATTGGCGCAGGAACCGCCAATATGATAAATACTATCAGATCTTCGACGAGATGCTCGAAGCGACTGATACCGACTATGCGCCGTGGCATGTAATTTCCGGGATGGATCACCGTCTCTGTACGCTGGAAGTTTTGCGCACTGTAAATGATGAAATTCATAAAGCCCTACAGAAAAAAGCAGAACAGGAAAAACATCCGGCAGCACCTTCTGCTGTTATCGATCCCGGAAACTTTCCAATTCTAGAAATTCAAAAGCTAAGCGACGTTTCTCTGGATAAGTCACTGTCTTCTCAAAAATATCAGGAAGAATTAAAAGCAGAGCAAAAAAGACTTTCACATCTTCATAATGTTCTTTACCTTAAAAAAATGCCTGTCATAATTGCCTATGAAGGTTGGGATGCCGCGGGAAAGGGCGGAAATATCCGCAGAGTTTCTGCAGCACTTGATCCCCGTGGATATGAAGTGGTTCCAATCGCAGCACCCAATCACGAAGAAATCTCCCGCCATTATTTATGGAGGTTCTGGAAAAAGATTCCCAAAGAAGGCCACATCGCTATTTTTGACCGTACCTGGTATGGAAGAGTTATGGTGGAGCGCATTGAAGGCTTTTGTTCCGAAGGAGACTGGCACCGTGCCTATCGAGAGATCAATGAATTTGAAAAGCAACTTCATAATTGGGGGGCCGTCATTTTAAAATTTTGGCTGCAAATTGATCAAGATGAACAACTGCGTCGCTTTGAAAAACGGCAAAACACGCCCTCAAAGCAATGGAAAATTACAGATGAAGACTGGCGGAATCGGGAAAAATGGCCGCTATATGAAGAAGCTGTCAATGATATGCTGAAATATACCAACACTCAGTTTGCGCCCTGGCATATTATCGAATCAAACGACAAATATTACGCCCGAATCAAGACCCTAAAAATTATCAACGACACGCTCCAAAAGGCACTAAAAAGCTATTAAGAACCGGGTGAAAATCCTTCTTCCCACCCGATTTGAAAAGAACTCATTCTTAGCTTTCCGGCTTTGAATGAGTTCTTTTTCTATATTTCTATATTCTATATATGCTGTTGTGGTTATGGCTTTTTCTTTTTTGTTTTTTTTACTTCACAGGAACCATTCGTGCAATAAGGACAATTCGTACAGTCTCCATTGCATCCCGGGTGACGGTGACAATAGCGCACCGCCAAAACGATCAGAATTAAGATTAGTAAAAGTACTAAATAATCAATTAGATTCATAAAAATCTTCCTTTAAAAAATCAGATTTCCGATTTGATAAATGACAAAAGAAGCAAGCCATGCCACACCACACTGGTAAAGTACCACGGAAACCGCAGAAGTTGTGGAATGCATCTCGTGCTTAACTGCATTGATTGCAGCAATACAAGGCGTATAAAGCAATGTAAAAGCTAAAAATGCAGCAGCCGAAAGTGGTGTAAAGATTTGAGCAAGAGCCTGTGGAAGCATGGCACTGCTGGCTCCGGTAAGGACTGCGAAAGTACTGACCACTGCTTCTTTTGCAGTAAATCCGGCAACCAAAGCCGTCGCAGCGCGCCAATCTCCAAATCCCATTGGTGCAAATATCGGCGAAATAAATCTTCCGACCATGGCAAGAAGACTCTGCGTACTATCTGCTACGACATTTAAGCGCGTATCAAAGTTTTGCAGGAACCAGATAATAATGGTTGCCAGAAAAATTACAGTGAATGCACGCTGCAAAAAGTCTTTCGCTTTATCCCACATCAAAAGGCAGACACTCTTTGCACTGGGCATCCGATAGTTTGGCAATTCCATTACAAACGGCACCGGTTCTCCATGAAACAGTGTCCCCTTAAAAAGAAGCGCGCTGAGAATGCCCATTATGATTCCGCCTATGTAGAGACAAATCATCACAAGCGCCCCATTCTTCGGGAAAAACGCCATTGTAAACATCGAATAGATCGGCAGTTTTGCACTGCAGCTCATAAACGGGGTCAGCAGAATGGTCATCTTGCGGTCGCGTTCACTCGAAAGGGTTCTGGTCGCCATGATGGCAGGAACCGAACATCCAAAGCCGATCAGCATCGGTACGAAGCTTCTGCCTGAAAGTCCGATTTTTCTCAAAAGCTTATCCATAACGAACGCTACCCGCGCCATATATCCGCTGTCTTCCAGAATCGAGAGAAAGAAAAACAGTACCACAATCGTCGGAAGAAAGCTTAAAACGCTTCCAACCCCGGCAAAAACGCCGTTGATAACCAAGGAACGAATCACCGGATTCAGCCCATAAGCGGTCAATGCATTCCCGACCGCACCGGAAAGTGCATCAATTCCGTTACTAAGCGCATTGCTCAAAAAAGCCCCAATCACGCCAAAAGTCAGATAAAAAATCAAGGCCATGATTCCAAGAAAGATCGGAATCGCCCCATATTTATTCGTTAATACCGCATCAATTCTAACGCTGCGCTTATGTTCTTTGCTTTCATGAGGTTTGACCACTGCATCTTTACAAAGATTTTCGATAAAAGTGTACCGCATATCGGCAAGCGCAGCTTCGCGGTCCGTATGAACTTCGCGCTCCATCTCAGTAACAGAATGCCCGACCATGTCTTTTTCGTTATCCGAAAGCTGCAAGGAGTTCATCATCGGATCGTCACCCTCGATCAGCTTAACAGCTGCAAAGCGAGGCGGCACATGGATTCTCTGCGCATGATCTTCTACCAAATGCGCAACTGCATGAATTGCACGGTGAACTGCTCCGGAACAAAAATCAATCCGAGTCGGGCGCTGCTTTTTCTGCGCAACTTCCAGCGCCGTATCGACAACTTCTTCAATTCCTTCATTCTTACTCGCTACAATCGGAATCACCGGAACTCCTAGTTCTTTGCTCAGCGTCTGAATATGAATGGTCCCACCGTTTGCACGTACCTCATCCATCATATTGAGACATACAACCATGGGAATCTGCAATTCCAGAAGCTGTAGAGTCAAATAAAGATTTCTCTCAATATTGGTTGCATCTACAATATTAATGATTCCATCCGGATGCTGTTTCAATAAAAAATCCCGGGTTACAATTTCTTCACTGGTATACGGAGAAAGCGAATAAATTCCAGGCAAATCCACTACAATCGTATCTTTGTGCCCACGAACAATTCCGTCTTTTCCTTCTACTGTAACTCCGGGAAAATTTCCGACATGCTGGTTAGAGCCTGTCAGCTGATTAAATAAAGTTGTTTTACCACAGTTTTGATTTCCTGCCAACGCAAAAATCATTTGCCCACCTCCTGTACGATGACATTTTTTGCATCGTCCACTCGAAGAGTTAACTCATACCCACGCAAGGTCAATTCGATCGGATCTCCCATCGGGGCTACCTTCTGAATTTTCACTTGCGTATGAGGGGTCAACCCCATATCCAGCATATGACGCCGTAAAGCTCCTTTCCCCTGTACTTCCTTAATAATCGCTTCTTTTCCAATTGGTAATTCGTTTAATTTCATATCATCCCTCCAAAGTTAGCATATGCTATCTCTTTAAATTTATTGTACTCTGCCTCTCTCAAAAAGTCAATTTCTTTTTCTTTTATAATTTTCTCCATTTTGTCACTTTAGAACTTTTATAAACTTATTTTGAGCCTAACCTATCGAAAAAATTTTTTCTCAGTATACCCAATAAAAAATACTGCTTGTGCTTAAACAACTTTCTTGCTAAATTCCTTTTTTTGCGGTAAAATAAAATGTATTTGATTTTTCGGAGGTCACACTGTGAGCAATTATAAAGCAGAAATTAAAAAGAGACGTACTTTTGCAATTATTTCGCATCCGGATGCAGGTAAAACAACGCTGACAGAAAAGTTGCTTCTGTACGGAGGCGCGATTCAACAGGCAGGTATGGTAAAAGGAAAACGCCATATGCGTCACGCCGTATCCGATTGGATGGAAATTGAAAAGCAGCGCGGAATTTCCGTGACCTCTTCTGTAATGCAGTTCGAATATCACGACTACTGCATCAATATTTTGGATACGCCGGGGCATCAGGACTTTTCCGAGGATACCTACCGTACGCTGATGGCTGCCGACAGCGCCGTAATGGTCATTGACGCCGGCAAAGGCGTTGAAAAGCAAACCCGAAAGCTATTCAAGGTCTGTACGCTACGTCATATTCCGATTTTTACTTTTATCAATAAAATGGATCGAGATGCCCGCAGCCCTTATGATTTAATGGACGAGATCGAACAAGAGCTTGGGATTAAAACTTATTCGGTCAATTGGCCGATCGGCTCAGGAAAAGAGTTTAAGGGTGTTTATGACAGAGCAAGCCGAAAAATTTTAACTTTTACTGCAGAAGAAACTGCAAACGGCGCACATCAGGTAGCAGAATCAGCCAGTGACCTGAATGATTCCCGGTTAAAAGATCTTTTAGGCGAAAGTTTGCTTTCTACACTTCAGGACGATGTTGAACTTCTGGATGGTGCCGGCGAAGAATTTTCACTGGATGACGTCCGGACTGGAAAGCTTTCCCCTGTGTTCTTCGGTTCCGCTCTGACAAATTTCGGCGTTGAACCTTTTCTGCAGGAATTTTTAAAGATGACGACGCCGCCCCTTCCACGAGAAGCCGATATTGGCCTTGTAGACCCCATGGACGACCATTTTTCCGCTTTTGTCTTTAAAATTCAGGCAAACATGAATAAGGCACACCGAGATCGTATTGCGTTTATGCGGATTTGTTCCGGCGAATTTGACCGTGGTATGGAAGTTTATCATGTACAGGGAGACCGTAAGATGAAGCTGATGGCTCCCCAGCAGCTGATGGCAGAACAAAGAGAAGTGATCGATCACGCCTATGCCGGCGATATTATTGGTGTTTTTGACCCAGGTGTTTTTTCAATCGGTGACACGCTCTGCACATCCGCTAAAAAATTACGTTTCGGTGGAATTCCAACCTTTGCTCCGGAGCATTTTGCCAGAGTTTCTCCTAAAGACACCATGAAGCGCAAACAATTTGTAAAAGGAATCTCTCAGATTGCGCAGGAAGGCGCTATTCAGGTTTTCCAGGAACTAAACGGCAGCATGGAAGAAGTCATCGTCGGCGTAGTGGGTGTTTTGCAGTTTGATGTGTTGGAATATCGTCTGGAGAACGAATACAATGTAGATATTTATATGGAAAATCTACCCTATGAATATATTCGTTGGATTGACGATGATGAGTTGGATCCTAAAACGCTGGATCTCACCAGTGATACCAGAAGGATTCAGGATCTAAAAGGACATCATCTGCTTTTGTTTTCCAGTGAATGGAATATTCGCTGGGCAAATGAACACAACAAAGGACTTACCCTCAGCGAATTTGGAAAAGCTTAATTTTTTTGAAAGAGCAGTTTATTTCTTTTTTTAAAAAGAAGAGCTGCTCTTTTTTGATTTAAAAAGCCATCTGATACAAAATATTTGAAAGTTTTTGAATTTTCGCTCTGCTATTCCGTTTTTATTTGGAATCTGATAAGATAAAGACATTCTAAAATGAAATGGATCAAACGGCAGGAGGAAAATAAAATGATTATTTTAAAACCAGACAATGCAGGCTGCTATGCAACAGAAGAAAAAGATTTACTGCAAGGCTCTAATATTGGTCCCGCCTATGATCACTCCAAAGAGTATCCTCATTCCATTGGCGACATTGAACGATATGACCGAATTTGCCCAGAATTAAGCTCTCCCCGATTTTCTTAAAATAAAAAGCATATAAAAAAGCGTCCATTCTAAATCAGAATGGACGCTTTTTTGTGACATTTCTGCCACCCGCACCTATCTTATTCCCCCAACCAAATAAGATAAACCGCTCCCGTCACACGAATGTGACAGTATGTAAAGGCGAAGATTTTGTCTGCCTTAACATGCAGATTATCGCCGAAAAAACTTACGAATGACTTTTATCAGCATTTTCTAATGTGAGATGAACGCCACGAGACTCCACCGGTGTAGAAAAAACGATCTGTGTAGAAGTGGAACCGAATTTTTGCAGCTGACCAATAAAAGTATCCAGCTCTGAGGTGCTCGGATATGCTACTTTAATCAGCATAGAGTAATCCCCAGTTACACAATCACATTCCAGCACATTTGGACATGCACTAATAAAAGGATAAAATTCCGGCTTCTGAGAAGGACTCATTTCCAGATTAATATAGGCTTTGATATGATAGCCTAGTTTAATGGGATCAACAACCGCTCGATATCCTTTTATGATCCCTTGCTTTTCCAATTTTTCAATTCTTGCAGAAATTGCAGGGGCAGAAAGAAACACTTTTTTTGTCAGAGACTTTACCGGGATTCGTGCATCCTCCTGCAAAGATTCCAACAGAGTAACATCGATCTTATCCAAATTCATCATCTCAATTCCATGAAAACTTATTTCCCGCAATAGAAAAGGACACGTGCCCCTTGTGGCACGCGTCCCTGCGTGATACTTATATTATGTAACAACTTTCTTTAAAAAGCAAGTCTTTTTTGAAATTTTTCTTTATTTTGTTTCATAAAGAATAAATTTTTCATCAGTCAGCAAAATTTATATTTTAAAAATTCTGCATTTTCTTGTGCATTACACACCAGTTCCAACTTTTTCTTTCGTGGCATTTGTTTAATCTCGCACTCACGCTGCATTGCTTCTCGGCGACTCGGAAAGCATTCCTGATAGACAAGTTTTACCGGTCTCCGAGCCCGCGTATATTTGGCTCCTTTTCCGTCCTGATGCGTTTTTATACGAGCTGGTAAATCATTTGTCCATCCAGTATAAAGTGTCCCATCTGCACAAAGGAGGATATAAGTCCAGTTCTTTTCTTCCATGAATTTCCTCTTTTATTTTTGACGCGTGAATTTTTATAATGACTTTCTAAAATCGCGTTCATTCAATTTTATAGAAAAAATGATTTTCTCATTTCATCAGTTTTGAATTTTATTTTTAAAATCCGTCAGTTTTTATTTTTTCTTGTTTTATTATAAAACATTTTCAATGCAAAGTCAAAAAAAGCCGGTGTCCTCTTTATGAGAAACACCAGCTTAAAGGCAAAAGAAGGAAAGGGATTTTTAAAATCTTTACAAATTCTGATCATCAAAGCGATGACATGCAACCCAATGATTCGGTTGTACCATTCGAAGTTCCGGCGTAACCGAATCACACCCATCTACCTTTTCAAAGCAGCGGCTACAAAAGCGGCAGCCTGCAGGCGGATCGATCGGACTCGGAACATCTCCTTGTAAAATAATACGCTTCCGGCGTGTTTCCGGATTCACTGAAGGAATCGCAGAAAGTAGCGCTTTCGTATAAGGATTGAGCGGATTCGCATATAATTCATGCTTTGGCGCTATCTCCATCAGTTTTCCAAGATACATAACGCCCACCCGATCACTGATATGTTTCACAACATTTAGTCCATGCGCTATAAACAGATAGGTCAGCCCAAACTCATCTTTCAGATCATCCAAAAGATTTAAGACCTGTGCCTGAATCGACACATCCAAAGCAGAAACCGGTTCATCACAAACGATCAACTTCGGCTGAACTGCCAAAGCGCGGGCAATCCCGACACGCTGCCGCTGACCGCCGGAAAATTCATGCGGATAACGGTTACGCATATGATTTGCCAATCCGACACAGTTAAGCAGATAGGTGACTCTGTTTTCGACTTCATTATCCGGAAGCAAATGATTGATTCGAATCGGCTCTGCAATAATATCCCCTACCGTCATACGAGGATTCAGAGAAGCGTATGGGTCCTGAAAAATCAACTGAATGTCCTTGCAGTATTCCCGGCGCTCCTTTGGTTTCATTGCGGTCAATTCTTTTCCCTCAAAGAAAATCTTTCCTTCGGAAGGCGTATAAAGATTTACTAACATTTTTCCAATTGTCGTCTTTCCACAACCGGACTCTCCTACCAAACCGAAAGCTTCCCCTTTATGGATCTGAAAAGAAACATCATCAACAGCTTTCAGCACCGAAGTAGGACGTCCAAAGAAGTTGGTATCGACAACAAACCGCTTAGAAAGATGCTGTACATCAATCAAGACTTCATCTGTCATGCTTGCGCCTCCTCTTTCTGATCATACAGGAAACAGCGCACCTTACGTCCATTTATTTCCTGAAGCTCCGGCATTTCTTTCCGGCAGCGCTCCATACAGCGCTCACAACGGTCACTAAACGGGCATCCGGAAGGCATATGTAGCGGATTCGGGACCATTCCTTTAATCATATAAAGCGGCTCTTTGCTCTCATCTTCCAATCTCGGAATCGACTTGAGCAATCCAAGCGTATATGGATGCAGCGGTTTTTCAAACAATTCTTTTACATCGGCTTCTTCCACAACTTGGCCGCAGTACATGACAAGCACACGATCAGCAGTCTCAGCAACCACACCAAGGTCATGCGTAATCAGGAGTACGGCCATATGAAATTTATCCCGCATCTGTTTGAGCAGGTCCAGAATCTGTGCCTGAATGGTTACATCCAAAGCCGTTGTTGGTTCATCAGCAATCAGTAGCTCCGGATCGCAGGAAAGTGCCATTGCAATCATCACTCTCTGGCGCATGCCACCGCTCATCTGATGTGGATAATCGTTAAAACGTTCTGCCGGACTTGGGATTCCTACAATTTCCAGCATCTTAATCGCACGCTTTTTAGCCTCTTCTTTGGAGATTTTCATATGCGTCAAAATGCTCTCTGTAATCTGATCGCCTACCCGGTACACCGGATTCAAACTCGTCATCGGCTCCTGAAAAATCATGCTGATTTTGTCGCCGCGGATTTTCTGCATCTCTTTTTGAGAAAGCTTCAAAAGATCCTGTCCGTTATAAATAATTTCACCGGCAGCAATTTCGCCAGGGCTTCTAATCAATCCCATAATCGACAAAGAGGAAACGCTCTTTCCGGAGCCGGATTCTCCAACGATGGCAAGAATTTCTCCCTGATCCACCTGATAACTTATGTTATTGACCGCTTTGACCGTGCCGCGTTTCATATGAAATTCCGTCACTAAGTTTTTTACTTCTAGCAGCATTGTCACGCCTCAATTCTTTCTGGATTTCGGATCAAGCGCATCCCTAAGGCCATCTCCAAGCAAGTTAAATGCAAGCACGGTAATCGTGATCGCAAGGCCCGGAAAAACCAGCATATAAGGGAACTGCAAGATCATTCCGCGAGCTCTTCCCAGCATATCGCCCCATTCTGCCAAAGGCGGCTGTACGCCTAAGCCCAAAAAGCCCAAGGCGGCTGTATCCAGCACTGCGGAAGAAATACCCAAAGTTGCACGAACAACAATGGAAGAAGTTACGTTCGGTAAAATATGACGGAAAATAATTCGTCCATCCTTATCACCAATTACACGGGCCGCCTGCACATAATCATTCTCTTTTACGGAGAGGATCTGACTGCGGACAATTCGCGCATACTCCGGAATAGAAACCAGCCCGATCGCGATAACAGCCTTGTCAATTCCTTTTCCTAAAGCAGCCATAAAAGCGATTGCCAGCAGGATAGAAGGAATACTCAGCATAATGTCCATAAAACGCATGATAACCGCATCAATTTTTCCGCCGCGATAACCAGCGATTGAACCTAATACAACACCAATCACTAAGCTGATCGTAACAGCTGCCAAACCAACGGAAAGACTAATCTGCGTCCCTACAAGGATACGTGCAAAAATATCACGGCCATTCTGGTCTGTTCCACAGATATGTGCTGGACTCGGCCACAGTTTCGCCTGTGAAAGGTCTTGATCATAAGGATCATACGGCAAAATTTTAGGAAAAATTGCTGTCGTTACCGCAATCAATACTAAAGCAGCAATTACAAAAAGGCTGATCATCGCTGCGCGGTTCTCTTTCAGAGAGTCCCACATACTACGCCATAAGGATTCGGGCTTTTCAAGAATCTCCGTAGAAGCGGCCGCTTCAGAAGTTCGTCGTTTTTTCATCGCGATCAACCTTCTTTCTTTGCGTACTTGATGCGCGGATCCAAGAATGCATAGATGATATCAACCACCAAATTCAGCAAAACAAAGATCACTGCTATCAGCAGAACGACTCCCTGAACAACCGGGAAGTCGGATTTTAAAATACATTCGACCGTATATTTTCCAATACCAGGCCATGCAAACACCGTCTCCGTCAAAACAGCGCCGCCAAGAAGACTGCCAAACTGCAATCCGATTACTGTCGTAACCGGAATCATCGCATTGCGCAGCGCATGGTGCTGCACCACGCGTCCTCTTGTCAGTCCTTTTGCTTCAGCAGTACGTATGTAATCTTGGTCTAATGTTTCCAACATACTGGAACGAGTCATACGAGTAATAATCGCCATCGAGTAAAGGCTCAGCGCAACTGTCGGCAAAATCAAATGCTGCAGGGCATTGCCAAAAGCTTCAAAGTCGCCGGAAAACAAGGTATCAATCAAATAGAGCCCTGTTCCTCCAACCGGCTGAAGCATTGGGTCGATTCGTCCGCTGCTCGGCAAAAGATGCCATGTACCGGAAAAAAGGATAATCATCAACATGCCGGACCAAAAGATCGGCATAGAGACACCAATCAGTGCCAAAATCATACTGGCATGATCTGCAAGCGAATTTTTCTTAACACTGCTAATGACTCCAAGCAGGATTCCAAAAACAGAAGCAAGAATAATCGCACAAATTGCCAACTCAACAGTTGCAGGAAAACGAGAAGCAATTTCCTGCGTTACAGGAGAATGTGTGTAATAGGAGGTCCCTAGATCTCCACGAAGCGCATCGATAAGAAAATTCCAGTATTGAAGCCAAATGGGATCATTCAAGCCGTTTTCCTGGCGCCATGCCTGCATGGCAGCCGGAGTTGCATGCTGTCCAAGCACAACACCTGCCGGATCCGGTGAAAAGACACGCATAATCAGAAAAACGATAATGGAAACACCCAAAAGGACCGGAATCAGCTGCAAAATGCGTTTTATAGTATATTTAAACAAGCTGTATACGTCCTTTCCTTCTTTTTCCAAATAGTAACCAATATAAACGCATTGCCGGAAGCTATCACTGCCGACAGCTTCCGGCAAACACTGCGTTTATAAAATGCAGTCGACTCTACTTATTTCGTTTTGGTAACTCCAGCAAACGGAGTAATACCAGTCTGATGATAGTAGAAGCCCTGAACCTTTGGATTGTAGCCACACAGGTTCTTGGAATGTGAAATCAAAAGCCAGACATTCTGATCGGCAACCATTTGTTCACACTGTTTATAAACTGCGTCACGATCAGCACCGTCTTTTGTAGCAATGCCCTTTTGAATCAGTGCTCTATAAGTAGGATCATCGTAACGAGAAAGATTCATGGAAACGGTCTTATCGGCAAGCAGGTTCATAAAGTTATCCGGGTCACCATTATCACCGGTCCAGCCATAGAACGCAACATCGTAGGATTCTGTCTCGATTTTCTGCTTATAAGTAGTCCAGTCATAAGCATCAATCTCACAGTCAACGCCGACTTTATCCAGATATCCCTTAATAGTCTCTGCGAGCTGCTGACCGCCTTTTGCGTTATACGGACGAGGATTCGTATAGGTAAGCATCTTAATCTTAGTAACACCGGCTGCAGCCAGATCTGCTTTTGCTTTATCCGGGTCATACTGAGTCTGCTTAATATCGGTATCATACGGTGCCATAAAAGTAGGCATTACGGAATTTGCAACAGAGGCATAATCTCCATAAAGTGCTTTTACGAGCTCAGGAACATTAATTGCTTCACTGACAGCTTTACGAGCAGCTGCATTCTTGAAGATATCACTCTTGGTGTTGTACGCCATGTAGTTAATAGTCATGCCGTCTTCATTAAAGATCTTGTTGCCGGCGTCCTCAATGGTGGGTACTACCGTATCATCAATTCCATCGATTACATCAACTTCGCCATTATCGAGAGCCGTTACACGAGCAGCATTTTCAGCAATAAAGCGGAAAACAACGTTCTCGGTCTTTGCCGCGTTATCCTTATCCCAATAATTGTCGTTCTTCTTTAAAACAACACTCTGGCCTTTGTTCCAAGAAACAAAGGTATAAGGGCCGGTGCCGCAGGGAGCTTCGTTCAAATTCCCGTTGTTCTTGTCGAGAGCAGTGGGGCTGACGATCGGAGCTGCCATACACATTGCCATATTTTTAAGGAATGCAGTATTAGCAGAACGCAGATCAATTTCGACTGTGTTGGCATCTACTACCTTGACTGCTTTTACACCGGTATTGTCTGCTTCAGATCCATAAACAAAGGAAGCATACGGCATATCGGAACTACGGTTCGGCTCCAGCTGGCGGTCGATACTCTTTTTAACAGCATCTGCATTAAAATCAGTACCATCCTGGAACTTAACACCCTCCTGAAGGTGGAAAGTATAAGTAAGTCCGTCATCACTGATATCCCAACTCTTTGCAAGGCAGGGCTCTACTTCGGTGGAGTCCTTGTTGTACTTTAAAAGTCCCTCATAAATATTGCACATAATCTTAGCAGATTCGCCGTCATCAACATAGGCCGGATCCAGTCCACGAGGATCTGCGCCCTGCGCATACGTAATGGTATCTGCCATTTGGCTTCCGGATGTAGTCCCGGAGGCGCTGCTGCCCGCGCGGCTACTGCCGCAGCCAACCATGCTTGCACCCACCATTGCTGTAGCCAGCGCCAGTGCAAGCAGCTTTTTGCTCTTCTTCATAAAACTACCCCTTTTCAATCTTCTGCAGTATTCTGCACAATTTGCAAAAGCACATTTGTGATACCCTTTAAAAAATAAAGTCCATATACAAAAAAAGGCGCTCTCCCTCTTCTGGTCAAGCACCCGTGCTTTGTATTATTATAGCGCGCACATTTACGGTTGGCAAGTAAAAAAATGCAAAAAGCTCTTCATTTTAAAGCTATCACCATATTTTTAGTGAATTTTTGTAATTATAGCTTTCCAATCCTGCATTTTTGTAGAAAACGCTTTAAACTGCTAGAGCGAGGTGGCGTTTGATTTTCAAAATTCTATAAAATGAAAACATCTCCATCAATGCACAGAGCTTATCAGCCCCCGAAACGACAAAAGACTCACGATATTTTGGAACCTGACGCAAAGTAAGAGGCCACATATGCTTTAAAATAATATCCTCCTCTTTAGGAGTCAGCGGGCATAATTCCTTTGCATTTTTTAGTGCTGCTTTCGGATGAGAAAATCCGTGCATTCCCTCATGTGGGTCCGTATGCCAATCATAAAGAAACAAATCATGTAAAAGTCCTCCTCTGGCAGCCGCCCGATAATCAATATGCAGCCTACGGCAGATTCGAAAACTTAAATAGGAAACAAACACAGAGTGTTCATAACAGCTAATATGTGCGTGGTGGTCCAGATCGCGCATTTCATTGACTTCTTTTGTTCCCAAAAGATCAGCAACACAATCATGATATGCTTTTAAATCTACAGAATCCCACATCATAAAAAGTTCAACCTCTTTCAAATTATATAATAGACAAATTATCTAGACTAATTGCTTCGTTTTTTTCTAAAACGCCTTTATTCTAGCACACTCAAAGCAAAAAAAGAAGCAGAAACTTTTCCCAAATAACATTATTTTGGATATTTGTCTTTTATTTATTCAGAAAACGGCAGTCGTTCTTTATGACAAATACGCTGAATTGAAAAGCGGCCCTCGATCAGTGCGGCATGAAGACCGCCTTCTGCATGCATCCATTGACCAGAAAGAAGCAGCCGACGAACTCCCGGCACCGTAAACGGCATCGGCTGATATTTAATCCCCGGCAGTGTAACAAACGGGCTCCAAGTTCCGTGATAAGCGCCAAAACGTCGGCTGAAAAAATCCGGTGCCGCACAGCATACAGGTTTTAAATCCAATTCAGGAAATCTTTTTCGAAGCTGTTCCAGCACTTTTTTCATAATTTTATTGGTCTCCGCCTCATACAGAACTTCGTTTTGAGATAATTCCTCCCAATAATTGTAACTCTCTTCCGCCTGTGGAATCAGACACACAAACTGAGCGTTCGCATTTTGACCCAGTTGAGAATCATAGCTTGACTGTATCAGACAGAGACGGTTAATCAAAGTTTTTCCGATTGAAAAAGGTTCCACCTCAAAATCCTGCATATGCAGCATCAGTCCGGGATCCTGGTTCGTACGAAAAGCGCAGTAAAAGCCGGTGAAAATTGGATTGTGAAGTCGGTCTTCATATCGCTGTTGAAAATTTTTATCTAATTCTGTATTAGGGGGAATCAGATGATGAGTCGTAATATCCGGATCACATGCCGCAATCGTCCAATGCGCAAAATAGCGTTCACCGCTGTGCAATTCAACTCCTCTTGCCGCTCCATTCGCCGTCAAGATCTGCTCAACCGTGGCATTTAGCCGCAAAACTCCGCCGAGACGCTGATATTGCTCCGCCATTCTCCTTGCCATAGCAGCAGCGCCCCCAACGGGAAGCCCATAGTTTCCGCTGACGAACATCGCATACTGAAACAAAAATGACGCCAATGTTCCATTCTGGGGCTGAACTGAAGAAAATAGGCGCCGCAGCACCGGGTTTCTGAACTCATTAACAAACTGCTTCATACTGACTTCAGAGGCTTTCTGCAAAAGCTTTTCTGCTTCTTTATTCCCAGCTTTTAAGCGCTCTAAAGGTCCTAAAAGTTCATCCGGCTTTTGGGCCGGAATTTCATACTCTGCAATCGTACGAATTGCATCGCAAAACATGGAAATAGTGGGAGCATCCTCGGGAGAAAGCTTCTTTGCCTCACGTTCAAAGCGTTCCAAATCCTGCCAAAGTGTAATAGACCTATCATTTTCCGAAACACTTAAAAAACTTTCCGGCTGAATAATCAATGTATTCCCAAGAGCCCTTGTCTCTCTCCATAAATGGTTTAACACCGTATTTTCTTTTGTTCCAATCAGCCCGCGAAAACAAAATCCAACCTGCTGCACTCCTGCTTTCCATCCGGCACAAAAGCCGCCGGGCGCACTGTTCTTATCAAAAATAACCGTTTGGAATCCTTGCTTCTGCCCCCAGATTCCGGCAGCAAGTCCGGAAATACCACCACCAATAATGGCAATTTTATTGACTCTTTTCAACAAATCTTCCCTACTTTCTGCTAAACATTCGTTTTTAGTTTATCGAGTCCCATACTTTTTGTCAACCGCTCTCTTTAAAAAGCTTTCCTCAAAAAATAAGCCGTGGCTTCTAAAAGCCGCGGCTCACAACAAAGTATTCTAATCTCGTAAAAAAGGTTATGAAAATATTTTTTCTGTAATTTCATCCCGCACTGTACAAAAATGTTCCATTCGGACATCTTCCAAAATTCTCTTGGAATGTTCATTCAGAAATTCTTTTGCTTGTGAAAGAGCAGAAACCGCTTTATTGATCTGTGTATGGTACGCTGCTGCACTGGCTGCTATTTCTGCGGCACAGGTTTCATCGGTATGCGGAACGACCGCTGCTTTATAAAGGTCCAGCACTTCGTCTCCCGGGCGAGAAGGCTGATATTCATGCGGAGCCGTACTGTCAAAAATACAGAGAGAAAGCTCTCGTACAATCACCATATCCAAGCTCTCCGGGTCAAAGCCGCAATGATAAATTTCACAATCATATCCAGATTCCATTGCCTTATGTGCAAAGCGCTTGAGCAAAGTCGATTTTCCAGTGCCCGGACGTCCCTTTAAAAAGATTCTGCGACTGAGGTCTTCTGTCAAATTCGGAATGTAATCGAGAGAACCATCCGCAGTTGCCGCACCGAAAAAGCGATGAACAGCCTTTCCGGTTTTGGGCAGAGCATCCTGAAGCAAACGATCTGATGTAAAAGTAAATACTTGATCCAACTTTTGAAAGTCAATCCGCCCCAGATAAATTTTTTCCCATCCATCATGAACTTTAAGTGCAGAGGCAAAATCTTCTTTGGCCTGCTGCAGCGCTGCAAATGCACAATCCAGTTCTTTTCCACCGAGCAGGCGTTGAACACTATACCCTGCAAAAATCGGTTCATTAATAATGCCGGCTGAAAACTTTGGTAAAATAATTCCTGCCATATGATTATCCAAGCTGTCATGAATCAGCTCGATTGAGGTCTCTTCTTCTTTCGCCGTATGACAAATATCGGCAATCAATTCAGAAATCATCATAGACGGCCAGCCATAAAGGCAGACGGCCGTTTCCAAAGGACTAAAATTAGAATCATAAAAATCGATCCATCCTCTGGCCGTGTTAGCATCCACGAAATAATTCCGTACCCTGTTTTCCATGAGCGCACCCCCATAAAAGAATCTCTTTCAAAAAGTATGCGCACAGAAAACGATTATGATTAAATTCCTTTGTTTTCCAAAAAGCGATCGCATAAAAACTTTATTTTAATTTGTTTCTTTCAGGCTTTCTATAATATGACGAGCTGCCATGACCCCGGTAACAGATGCCTGCATCAATCCACGAGTAATCCCGGCGCCGTCACCGATCGCATAAAGTGCCGGAAGCTGCGTTTCAAAGTTTTGATTGACCGCGACTTTAGCGGAATAGAACTTAACTTCCACTCCATAAAGCAGCGTATTTCTGCTGTAGAGACCCGGCGCCAGCTTATCAAGCGCCCGCAGCGTCTCTACAATAGAAGTCAAATGACGATGTGGCAGAACGAAAGAAAGATCTCCCGGCACCGCATTTTTCAGCGTCGGGATCGTAGTGCTTTTCTGCAGCCGCGTCTCATCGGTACGGCGCCCCAAAAGCAAATCTCCCAGCCGCTGTACCATAATTCCGCCGCCGGTAAGCATATTCCCCAACTGGGCGATATATCGCCCATATTCAATCGGCTGATGGAACGGCTGCGTAAATTTTGTGGAAACAAGCAGTGCAAAGTTTGTATTATCGCTGTGGCGATCTTCATCTGCATAGGAATGCCCATTTACAACTGCAATTCCTCCGTTAGGTCCATCATAATGTTCTTCGCTGACGATTCCTCCGGGATTCATGCAAAAAGTACGCACTTTATTCTCAAAAGTATCAGAATAATAAATCAATTTTGCTTCATAAAGATTTTTCGTCAGGTGATCCATCACCGCATTCGGTACTTCTACCCGCACTCCAATATCCACTTCATTATTGGTAACTGACAGCCCGGTTTCTTTGCTGATTCGATTCAACCAGTCTGCACCGCCGCGGCCGGGGGCTGCCACAACACGCTTAGCCCTCACAAGTTCTTTTTTTCCGTCCGGTCCTAAAAGATATGCTCCACAGGCACGGCCGTCTTCTACAAAAATAGTATCGGCAGTCGTATGCGCACGGAACTCGAAATTCGGCTGTGCAGCTAAATAATCATACATAGCGCTGAGAACTTGAAAGCTGTATTCCGTTCCCATATGACGTACCGGGCAATGAATCAGCTGAATATTTTCCTTGCGGGCTTCATAGGCAATCTTATCGGCAAATTTGTTGCCTTCTCCAAACACTTTTTTGGGCGCACCAAATTTCAGATAGATTTCATCGCAGTAATGAATCATCTTTTCCGCTTCCTGTGTGCTCATAAAATCCGTAATATGCCCGCCAACTTCCTCCGAAAGAGAAAGTTTTCCGTCTGAAAATGCTCCGGCTCCTGCCCAGCCGTTCATAATATTGCAGGTCTTACAATGTACACATTGACCGCTGGTTCTGGCCGGACATGTTCTTTTGGCAATTGCGCTGCCGGAATCTATCACCAGAACTTTCTTTTCAGGCGCCAGCCGATTCATTTCCAAAGCGGTAAATATTCCCGCAGGGCCAGCTCCAATTACTAATAAATCATAGTCAAATTGTCTCATGTTTTCCTCCATTGTTTTTCTCATAAACCGATTTATTGTATTGTATTTCATTAAAAAAGTCAATCACAATTTTGTAACCTTCTATTACAATTCCGACGAATTTATTGACTTTCTCACTTCCACTTTATTATGATGAATTTTAGTAATCCTAAAAAGCGAGGTGACAAAATGGGCAGAAAAAAATGGTTTCGAATTCTATTATGCTGCGAATGCTTTTTATTTTTTATGCTGGAAATCTCCGGTTGCTCCGGACAAGCTCCTTATAAGCAGCCTTCCTCTTTCTCTTCTATCGCTTCAGAGCCGGAAACTGCAGAATTCTATCAAGATGAACAACTGCATTTTACTTTTCGAATTCCACCTTGCTGGATTTCCGAAAGCCCTCTTTACACACAAGAAACCATTTTCGACGAATCTTCTAAAAATGGATACACCTCGTTTTATTATGCCCATGATCCTTCTGTTCCCCTTCTGCGGATTTTCTTGGAATCACAGAAATACAGCAGCGATGAATTTTCGGTACAATTTTCATCTCTCTGCAAAGATCAAAACGTTTTTTTTCTTGGAGAAAATAGCGGCGGATATTATTACGCTGTCCTGCCGGAAAGTTGTTCTCTTCCCATCGGAAAAGAAGCCGACCTATATAACAGTATGGCACTTTCTGAAAACGATGTAAAACGCAGATTTTCAATAGGATCATAAATAAAAGTTCGGCGGCCAATAAAAAGAGCAGGCTTTGTGAAGAAAAACTTTCACAAGAGTCTGCTCTTTATTTTGTTTATGGAATCTTTCGCAAAATCTCTTGATATGACTCATAATTCTGAGAAATTCCAAGGCTGCGATCAAAAGGGATTTCCGAAGAAAGTATCGATTTTGGTATCTCATTTTTGGGATCGTTCTCTGCAATTTGGCAGAAGGCCTTCCAAACATTCCCATGATAATAAACAAACTCTTTTTCTCCGCTTTTTATCTGCCAATAAATTGGCCTTTTGTGATAAAGTTTGCAATGTTCTGTAAAAAATTTTTTTTCGAAGTAGGCTTCTAAAACTTTCTCCGCTGTTCCCTTTCCTAAAAATGAAGCGGCAAAAGAAACCGCATCTTCTCCAAAACGTTTTTTGAGAAACTCTGAAAAAGCAGATGCAATCTCGCAGGGGCTGCACCAAGAGACAGATTTCTCATGAAAATGATCTTCTCTATAACGTCCAAATAATAGTCCAACAAAATAAGAAGCAAGCTCTTTGATTGCCTTTTCCGGTTCCGGCGGCGCAATCGAAAGCGCTTTATCTCCCACCTCGACCGGTGCACCGGTTTGATACAAATCAGCAAAATGACGGTTAATCTTTTCTTCATTCTGCCGCAGTTCTTCTCTGCGGTCTTCTACCTGCCGGCTCCAAATTTTCACAGCCTCCTGCAAAGTCAACGCGCCTGTTTTCAGAAGTGAATTTCCATTAAAGTTCCAACTGATTTCATGGTCGTCCCAGTCTGCTTTGCAAAGATCAATATTCCTTTGTACCAGTCGCCAAATCTGCTCTTTTTCTGAACTTTCCAAAATCGGCAAAAGAGCAAGATTCCCAGCCTGATAATTGAGGGTCGGATTCAAAAACCCCAAAATCTGAAATGCTGTGGAAGAATTAAGGAATCCTAAGCGATACAATCGATCCTCTTTTGGCGGAAAAATCGAAGAGCCCGCAATATCAAAAACAAATCCTTTCGGATAATACCGTACTCCAAACGTACTGGAACTGACAAAAGACCAAGAAAGACTGGGCTGAAAATAGTTCTGTCTACCAGGCATGGCCGCAGACTGCCCGCTTTTAATCCGATAAGCACAAATATCCCTGCCGAAATCCGCAAAATCCACTACATAGAGCTGATTTCCATACCATTTTCGGAAGGCACCGCCTTTGTTGTAAGGAAACCAGCGTTTTCCGCTCATTCGGCAATCAGACTCATCTTCACACCAGAAATCAATTTCTTCCGGCTCTACCTCATACCAGAATCTCAAAAAGCGCTGATTATTACAGGTAAAAAGTCCGTTGCTGATCTGTGCAACTTTTCCAAGAGGGGCACCCTCCTGAAAGGCCCTGCCAACATTTCTATCAGCCCAATAGGCAAACGGCATTCCCGGGATCTCTCTAAAATCTTTTAAAGACGCCTCGAAACGATCTTTGCTGTCCGGATGGAGAGAATCATAAAGAACACGCTTTTTCTGCTCCTCCATGCCACCTTTATAATCCGTCAAGCGCAGATAAATCCCCGGATATTTTTCCTTTTGGTTCTGCAAAACAAAAGAACAAAGTGGAACGGTTGCTTCTTCAAAAGCAGAATATTCCATTTGTATCAAAGAGGAAACACTTTTTTCCTGAATTAGAAAGCGCCGCAGCGATTCATAAGATTTGATAAACATCCAGACAAACGGCGTCATGAATGCGCAATAGCCATCTTCCTTGCAAAAATCAAAATTATGTACCATAAAGACTGCAAAAAGATCGTTATTATAATCCGGGAAATTCTTATCTACATAATTTCTAAGAGGCTTATCCATATGGTTAAGGTAAGGAGGATTCGTGACAACGCACATGTACTTTTGCCCCATAATCTCAGCTTGGCAAACAAGCGGCCACAATTCCTGCAGGGCTTTTCGCTGTGCTTCCATACGAAACAAATTATCTGGATATTGTTCCCCACGAATCACCGAAAAGCGGGATTTAAGTGCTTTGAGATCCACTTTTGGGGCATTCAGGATCGAACCAAACTGATCGCCATAATAAAAAGCAGCCGTCAGTTTCTGTAAATCATCATATAAAGCTTCATTTCCACCAGACGCATAGTGAAGTGCCTCTTTGTCAATTTTACGACTGTGATGAATCGCCGCAAAATGCAAAGTAACCCCCTTCTCAAAAATATCCGGATCACAGGAACGAGCTTTCATTAAAAGTGCAAATGCCGTCAGTTCCCGGCTGCGTTCATCAATATCCAATCCATAAAGATTGTCCTGCAAAATTAAAGAAGCGGCGCGCTTTGGTGGAACCCCACATTCCGAATAAATTTTGAGCAAAAGTTCAAAGGCATAGACAAGAATATGTCCACCGCCCATACAGGGATCCAGAATCTTTAAATCTCTCGGTTCCATCGGAGCACGCTTTGTTTCTTCCGGAAGATCAAGATAATAGGGCATCTCCCTTCGCAGACGGCTTTCCGGGTGTCCTTCCAGCCAGACTCTGCCGAGAGAATTTTCGACCATATAGCGAACGACCCAATCCGTTGTAAAGAACTGTGTTGCCGCAGTCAAATTTTTCATTTTAACTTTACCGGCATAAAGGTCAATCGCCGCATTTTTTTCTTGTAGGTGATAAGACTGATAAAGCCAACCGATCAATTCTACCTGTCCCAGCCATTCTTCCTCGGAAAGGCCGTCGCACAAAGTTCGGACAACGCCTTTTCGATAGCTTAAACTGAGAAGTAAGTCCATCTCATCCGGCACTGGAAAATAATCCGGCATCTGAGAAGCAAGGGACAGACAGGTCCTTTGAAACAGCTTGGTAAAAAGTGCATCCCGATCCAAGGTATCTTGATGGGTTAAAAGCCAATGCGCCAAAAAATCAGGTTCAACCGTATTTGACTTTTGAGAAGACAGAACCCGATATGGCAAATAGCCATTTAGTTCCATATACCGAACAGCAATCAGTTCCCGGAAAAATCGGTAAGCAGCTTTTTTGCAAAGTGCCAAAGTTCCTTGCTGCTCTTCTTCTTTGAGGAGAATGTCCCGCCGAAAAGCATCATCCCCCGAAAGGCGGCAGGCATGAAGTGCAGAAAGATTTTTTTGAACCATTTCTTCCAACTGCTGTCTAGCTTTCTGCGCTACTTCACGCACAGCACTCTTATCCAAGCTTTCACCTTCTTTTTTGATACTCTGTTCCGCTCAATGTTCAGACATTAAAAACTCCCGGCCAGAATTTTGCCAGATATCCCTGTACAAAAATCAACAGCACAATAAAGGGCAGCACCCAAGTCACATAAAAGCGAATCGATTTTGGAAATTTAAGGCCTTCACCACTATTCGCTTCTTCGATAAAGTGATCCCAACCCCAGCCTTTTTTCGAAACACAAAATAGTAAATAAACAAGACTGCCTAATGGAAGAAGATTGTTACTCACCAAAAAGTCCTCGAGATCCTGTACCGTTGAACCCGCACCAAAAGGAGTAAATCCGCTCCACAGATTAAAGCCCAATACACAGGGAAGCGAGAGGACCAAAACGAGAACTAAATTAATTAAGACCGCTTTTTTCCGGCTCCAGTGTTTGAGCTCCATTCCAAAGGCGCACAAGTTTTCAAAGACAGCAATTACGGTGCTCAAAGCTGCAAAGCTCATAAATAGGAAGAAAAGCGCACCCCAGATTCTTCCCCCGGACATTTGTTCAAAAACATTCGGCAAGGTAATAAATACAAGTCCCGGGCCGCTGTCTGTCGGAATATTAAATGCAAAGCATGCCGGAAAAATAATCATGCCTGCAACCAGAGCGACAAAGGTATCCAATCCGGCGATTCTGATGCTTTCGCCTGTCAGAGAACGGTCCTTTCCAATATAGCTGCCGAAAATAGCAAGCGCACCGATTCCAAGGCTGAGAGTAAAGAAAGCCTGTCCCATCGCTGCAAAAACAGCTTCTCCGAAGCCTGCTTCCATCATACGCCCAAAATCCGGCAGCAGATAAAATTTCATTCCTTCTGAGGCACCCGGCAGTGTTACCGAACGAACCGCCAAAATAATCATTACCACAAATAGGCTGACCATCATAACTTTATTAATCCGCTCTACTCCGTCTTTGAGCCCCATGGCACAAATTCCAAAGCCCAGCAGAACCACAACAACCATCCAAAAGGTCATTTCACCGGAATTCGTAAGCATCGTTCCGAAAACGGTTTTCACTTCTTCCGGAGAACGCCCCTGAAATTCGCCTCTTAAAAATTTCACAAAATAATCCAGCATCCAGCCGGCAACCGTCGTATAGAACATCATCAGCAAAAAGTTTCCCGCGATTGCTCCATAACTGTAGAGATGCCATTTACTGCCCGCAGGCTCCAAAACATGAAAAGAACGCGCTGCGCTCTTTTGACTTGCACGCCCCACTGAAAATTCCATGACCATAATTGGCAGTCCCAGAATTAAAAGGAAAAATAGGTACACCAGCACAAATGCACCGCCGCCATATTTCCCTGTAATATAAGGGAATCTCCAAACATTGCCAAGACCGATTGCACATCCTGCGGAAATCAGCAGAAATCCTAGGCGCGATGAAAACTTTTCTCTCTCTTGCATCTTTTAAAAATCCTTCTCTTTTCTCTTTTTTTCCTTACTTTAAAACAAAAACAAATAAGTGTCACATAGATTGCATTATAAATCATTTTATACAAAATGACAAGAAAAACCACCTGTTTTTCCCCATCAAGCTCTGCTTTTTCCTTTTTTTAAAAGGGAGTTTCTTTTTCCCACCTTTTTTGTTATAATATGAAACAAAAGATTTGGCGCAGTTACAAAAGGGGATTTCATTATGAAAATTATCGACCTATTAAATAGCGGACATACTACCATTTCCTGTGAGCTGTTTCCTCCCAAAAAGGGAGAAGATCTACCCCAGGCGCAGGAAGTTGTAAAGCAAATTTCCGCTCTGCATCCCGCTTTTATGAGTGTTACTTACGGAGCAGGCGGCGGAACAAGTGCGACAACCGTTCGAATTGCACAGGAAATTCAAAAAAGTCATGTGCCGGCTCTTGCACACCTAACCTGTGTCTCTTCTACGCGGGATGAGATTTCTGAGCGTCTCGCAGGACTGAAAAAAGCTGGAATTGAAAATATTTTGGCACTGAGAGGCGATATCCCGGAAGGCAAAGATTTCCCCACACCAAATCAATATCACTATGCGAGCGAACTGATTCGGGAAATTAAAACACAGGGTGACTTTTGTATCGGCGGAGCCTGTTATCCCGAAGGTCATGTGGAATGTGCGCATAAGACGGAGGATATTCGTCATCTGCATGAAAAAGTTGAAGCCGGCTGTGATTTTCTGACCAGCCAGATGTTCTTTGATAATGATCTATTCTATAATTTTATGTTTCGCGCTTTGGCAGGCGGCGTCAATGTGCCGATTATTGCAGGCATTATGCCGGTGACAAATGCAAAACAGATTACCCGCATCTGCTCACTTTCCGGAACAATTCTTCCCCAGAGATTCAAGGCGATCGCCGACCGCTTTGGTTCTGATCCGAAAGCGATGAAACAAGCTGGAATTGCTTATGCCACCGAACAGATCATCAACTTAATCAGCAACGGGGTTCCCCACATCCACATTTATACGATGAACAAGCCTGATATTGCTGCGGCAATTTTTCACAACCTCTCCGACGTCATCTCCTGCGATGGAAATTAACCGTCGGGAAATCGAACGTTATCTAGGGTTTCGGGGACATCCGGCCGATCCCCAAACCAGAGAACGGATCGAATCCTGCTTAAAAGAACTTCTCGATAGAATTCGGCCGCGAAGCATTTATGCAAATTATCCAGTAACGTTATCTGGTTCTCTCTGCAAAATTGGCCCTTTTAAAACAGAAAGCCATGATTTAGCTCACCATCTTAATCTCTGTAAAAGCGCCTATCTTTTTGCAGCGACACTTGGTCCCGTGCCTGATCTTCTGATTCGCCGCGCAACCACACAAGATATGAGTCTTGCCCTCATTTATCAGGCAAGTTCCGCAGCGCTGATCGAATCCTACTGCAATGAGATCTGCTCTTCTCTGCGGTCGTCTATTCATTCAGACGGCCTCTTCCTCAAGCCGCGCTTTTCTCCGGGATATGGAGATTTTCCGCTCTCCGGTCAAGGCTCTCTGCTTCGAATTTTAGAGGCCGAAAAACGAATTGGCCTGACTGCTACCGAAAGCGATATTCTTGCCCCCTCCAAAAGTGTAACAGCAGTTATCGGCGTCACCACAGAAGGACAAGACTGCCACGAAGGGCATTGTAGCTCCTGCAAAAAAACAGACTGCGAATTTCGAGATCCAGACGCATAAAAATTATTTTTCACAGAAAAAGAAGGGAGATCTCCATGAATTTTTTAGAGACTTTAGGAAAACGCATTCTCTTTTTTGATGGCGCAATGGGAACACAACTGCAAAAATACGGACTGAAAGCCGGAGAAACACCAGAACTCTGGAATCTTTCGCATCCGAAAATTCTGAAGAAGATTCATGAAGACTATCTTCGAGCTGGTTCTGATATTATTACAACCAACACCTTTGGCGCCAACAAAATCAAACTACAAGGAAAAGCTTCTGTAAAAGACGTTGTCACGGCAGCTGTTACATTGGCTAAAGAAGTTGCCGCTCCCAGAGAAAAGCTCGTTGCTCTCGATATGGGACCAACCGGACATCTCCTAAAGCCTATGGGAGACCTCGATTTTGAAAAAGCATATGAAGCCTATTTTGAAGCTGCTTCTGTTGGTGAAAAAGCCGGTGCTGATCTGATTTTAATTGAAACCATGAGCGATACCTTCGAATGCAAAGCGGCACTGCTTGCCGCCAAAGAAGCAACTTCACTTCCAGTACTCGTCACGATGACTTTCGACGAAAAAGGAAAACTTTTAACAGGCGGTGATATTGAAGCGGCCGCCGTTTTGCTGGAAAGTCTACATGCAGATGCGATCGGCTTTAACTGTGGGCTTGGTCCTAACCAAATGAAGCAATTCCTTCCGCGTCTGCAAAAATGCACTTCTCTTCCGATCTTGATTCAGCCGAACGCAGGCCTTCCGAAAGTGATAAATGGAGAAACGCTTTATGATGTTACCCCCGACCAATTTGCGGCAGCAATGCGGGAAATGGCGGAAGACGGGGCATGGATTTTGGGCGGGTGTTGCGGCACAACGCCGGACTATCTTCGCAAAACGGTCGAAGCCTGCAGAGAAATCGTTCCGAAGTGGCTTTCCGTCCACGATGAGACTGTCATTTCAAGCTATAGTCACGCTGTTTTCCTAAAGGATCGCACAATCCTTATTGGAGAACGAATCAACCCTACCGGGAAAAAGCGTTTTCAGCAGGCGCTGCGTGAAAACGATATCGATTATATTCTACGGGAAGGAATCACGCAACAGGAAAACGGTGCCGATGTGCTGGATGTTAACGTCGGTCTTCCCGATATTGACGAAAAAAAGCTTCTTCCTGAGATTACAAAAGCCTTGCAGGGGATCACCGATCTTCCTTTGCAACTCGACACCAGCGATCCTGCCGCAATGGAAAACGCACTTCGCATTTATAATGGAAAACCTCTCATTAACAGCGTAAACGGCAAGCAGGAAGTAATGGATGCCATCTTTCCTTTAGTCAAAAAATACGGCGGTGCTGTCATCGCTTTAACACTGGACGAATCCGGAATTCCGGAAACTGCCGACGGTCGGATTAAAATTGCTGAAAAAATTCAAAAAGAAGCACAAAAATATGGGATTCCAAAAAAGGATTTAATTATCGACGCTCTTGCAATGACAATTTCTGCGGGACAAAAAAGTGCGGCCGTTACGCTGGAAACGCTTTGCCGTGTCCATGAAGAGCTGGGAATGAAAACATCCCTTGGCGTATCCAATATTTCCTTTGGCCTTCCCTGCCGGGAAAAAATTAACGCTGCTTTCTTTATAACGGCAATGCAATCAGGTCTTTCCGCCGCCATCATGAATCCAAATAACGGCGCTATGATGGATGCTTTTCGCTCCTACAATGCACTGATGGGGTTTGACACACAGTGCATGGAATATATCAATGCCTATAAAGATGTAAAACCGCAAAAAACAGTCTCCCAAAAAATCTTAACTTCTGCTCCCCAAAAAGAGATTGCTCCGGGTGACACTCAAAATGCTTTTCGAAAAGCGATCGAAAAGGGACTGAAAGAAAGTGCGCACGACACAGCCGCAGCACTCTTAAATGAGGGGATTTCTCCGCTCCAGATCATCAATCAACATCTGATGCCCGCACTCGATAAAGTCGGAAAAGACTTCGAAGAAGGCACCCTATTCCTGCCGCAGCTTTTGATGAGCGCAGAAGCTGCCAAATCCGCCTTTGAAGTTCTGCAAAATGAAATGAGAAAATCAGGTTCCACTCAAAAAAAAGCGAAAATTGTTCTTGCTACCGTCAAGGGAGATATCCATGACATTGGAAAAAACATTGTTAAAGTGCTTTTGGAAAACTACGGATACGATGTCATTGATTTAGGAAAAGATGTTGACCCACAGAAGGTCCTAGAAGCAGTCCAGCAAAATGGGGTGAAGCTCTGTGGGCTCTCTGCACTGATGACTACAACGGTCGTCAATATGGAAGAAACCATTAAGTTGCTCCACCAAAAGGCTCCAAAATGCAAAGTGATGGTCGGTGGTGCCGTTTTAAATCCTCAATATGCAGAAAAAATTCATGCGGATTTCTATGGAAAAGATGCGATGGGCAGCGTCCGCTATGCAGAAAAAATCTTTCACAAATAAAGCTTAGAACAAAAAAGGGACGGAATTTTCCGTCCCTTTTTTTGTTCTATTTTTGGTTGAGAGCTTTAAAATAATCTCTGATTTTTTCTTCTTGGGCTTGTACACTTCCCTGTACTAATTCCGGTTTTCCTCCCCCACGGCCATGAAGTGCTGCATTGAGCGCCTTTCCAACCGCGCGGGAATCATTGTCCGAAGAAAGCGCATACTGATATCTTTCGTCTTCCCCGCTAAAGACAGCCGCCAAACGGCTCTTTTTCTTTAGCTCCAGACAAAAGCTACGCAGGTCGTCCCCTTTTAAGCCCTTTTCAAAAATACAAAAGACTCCATTTTCTGGGACCAGCGTTTTTGCTTTCATCTCCAAGAGCTGATGCCGAAGTTCAGCATTCTCCTGACGAAGCTGTGTTTCACTTTCTTTTAGGCGTTCGACGGCCTTCGCAATCTCTCCTGGCTTTGCAGAAAGGAGGGCACTGACAGCTGATACACTGTTTTGTCTCACTTCGTAATCCTGTACCGCCCGAATTCCGCAGAGCATACTGATCCGAATTCCGCCTTTATAATGCAAGAACCCAATCAGTTTAATTGCTCCGATCTCTCCGGTATGAGAAACATGTGTCCCACAACAAGCACAAACATCATACCCCGGAATCGTTACAATTCGCACTGCGCCTGTCAATTCCTTTTTGCTGCGATAATCAATCTTCTCCAATTCTTCTGCACTCGGGTAGGTGATCTCTACCTTTTCATTTTGGTAGACCGCATCGTTTGCCATCAACTCTACAATATGCAGCTGATCTTGCGTTAAAACGCCGTCCAAATCCAGCGTAACACATTCGCTGCCCATATGAAATCCCACATTATTAAAGCCAAACAGCCGATGAATAATTCCTGATACGATATGTTCTCCTGTATGCTCCTGCATTCTCGAAAGACGAAGCGACCAATTAATGCCACCCGTCACATAAGAGCCCTCTTCTAAAGGGCAGTCTGTCTCATGAAAGATAATTCCGTCTTTTTCCTTTGTATCCAACACATTGACCGTATTAAGGACTCCCTGATCCCCCGGCTGGCCTCCCCCTTCCGGATAAAAAGCAGTACGGTCAAGTTCTACCTGCCAGGTTTTCCCTTTTGGTTCGCAGGAGAGAACTTTTCCCCGAAAGCGCCTGCAATACGGGTTCTCATAATAAATTGTCTCTGTTTTCATGATAATTCCTCTTTCATTCTTTTGAACAGTTCTTTTTCCATTATAAGCAAAATAAGATTTAATAAATTCTCTTTTAGAATTATCAAATTTGGAAAAAGCTTTCCATCATCTTGAACTTTTTATGAATCCTTTCAAAAAGGGATTGTTTTTCATAAGCATTGGCGTTACAATCATTTCAATAGTGACGAAGGGAATGTTCTTTCTGATGAATTGGCTTCAAAAATTTATGTATGGGCGACACGGTACCGACCAATTAAATATTGCTTTACTGGTTCTTTACATGGTCCTTGCTCTCATTGGTCAACTAACCGGCTTATGGTTCCTTTATTACCTCGGGTTTGCTGCTATCATTTGGTCCTTTTTCCGAATGTTTTCGCGCAATCACGAAAAACGCTGGGCGGAAAATCAGGCTTTCCTGGGAATCTGGAGTCCTATCTCCAGCCGCATCTTAAGCCTTTTTAGACATCAAAAGGACAAAACACATCGGTATTTTCATTGTCCAAAATGCAAAGCCACCCTTCGTGTTCCAAAAGGACGGGGAAAAATTGAAATCACCTGTCCGAAATGCCAAACTGTGTTTGTAAAGAAAACCTAATCACCAAAAATATTTGATCTTAAAAAATCGGCATGATGCGTTATCATGCCGATTTTTATATTTCAAATTTTAAGAAGTATTTTAAAAATAAATATGGGACCCCAAAATGCTCAAATTTATTTTTTCTGTAATTACTGCGAATGAATTAAGATTGAGAATCCTCCAAAATTTGGTACATGGTCCCCGCATAATCTTTTGTCGCATATTCCTGAACCGACAACACTTTTGCCCGAATCATTTTTGAGCCGAGCGTAATCTCCAAAAGATCTCCCTCTTTGACGTCATAAGAGGCTCGTGCAGGCTTTTGATTGACCAAAACTTTTCCGGCATCGCAAGCTTCGTTTGCAACGGTACGCCGTTTAATCAGTCTGGAAACTTTCAAATACTTGTCAAGACGCATTTTGTCGTCTCCTTCTTTCAAAAAAATAAAAGGCAGCAATATGATCTAAAAAATCACATCACTGCCGCATTCATCTTTCGCTTACTTAGAAACTGCGTCCTTAAACGCTTTGCCAGCCTTAAATGCCGGAATCTTGGAAGCGGGGATCTCGATCTCTTTATTGGTACGGGGATCGCGGCCTTTACGGGCACTGCGATGACGGCACTCAAAAGTACCAAAACCTACCAGCTGAACCTTATCTTCTTTTGCAACAGTTTCTACGACAGTATCAATGACAGCAGCGATTGCACTGTCTGCGTCCTTTTTAGAAAGATTAGCCTTTTCTGCTACGGCAGCGATCAGTTCCGTTTTGTTCATAATCTTTTTACCTCCTAAAATTTCTAGCAATTTCCTTTCATATTCATCGGCAGATGCCGAGAACAAACCATTTTTATTTTCCGGAAGATTTTTCCCATGATTCATATCTCGAAAGATATGCTTCTGTTTCTTTGGAGAGCATTTCTTCCGGCTCTACACCGGCCTTTTTGACAGCCCGAACGGCTTCAAACAAATACGCTCCCGCTTTTTCCGGCGAAATTGTTTTCTCATTTTCTTCTGCTTTGATCTCTTCTGGAAAACCAAGTTTCTGAGCTTTCTTTTGTACTTTTGCCGCACGCATCAGTGCAGGCAACGCCGGTGAAACTGCTTTTAATACCTCAGAACCAGAATCCCGATGTTTGGTGTGATTCTTAATCACATCCCAATTCTTGAGCACTTCCTTAGAAGAATTCACTTTTACCGTAGAAAAGACATGCGGATGACGTTCGATCATCTTATGTGCCAATTCATCTACCACGTCAGCAAAAGTAAAATTCCCTTTTTCACTTTCAATCTGACAGTGAAAAAGCACCTGCAGCAAAACATCGCCTAGCTCCTCACGCATAAGGTCGACATTATCTGTATCAATGGCTTCAACCGCCTCATAAGTTTCTTCGATAAAATTATTGCGAATGGAATGATGATCCTGCTCCCGATCCCATGGGCAGCCATTCGGTGCCCGCAGGATTTTCATGATCTCCAGCATATCCTGAAAATCATAATGTTCTTTGATCGAAAAAGCCATCAGAAGATGCTTCCCCCTTTGACTCAAAAACTGGGTATTTTTATTTTACCGTATCTTTACAGTTTTTTCAAGTACAATCCTTCTTTTTTTCCCGAAATCTGCGTTTCTTTGCGACCTCACGTGGAATCGCATGTAGGATTGCACAAATCAGCAAATATATAACCACTGCAGCCAAAATAGCGGCTAAAACAGCAACAGCTATGTGAAAATATCCACTGAGTATCTTTTCAGTCGTTAGGGCAACCGCTACACAGCATATTCCGCCTAATATTGGTTTCCAAAGCAATGAAAACATTCGCATCTGAACCCCTGTAACTTTGTGCAGGAAATGAAGCCCAAGTACCAAAATAACAAAATAACTCAAAAGTGTGCTGAACGCTGCTCCCAGCACATTCCACTGCGGCATAGGCACCAAGATCCAGTTCATGATTACCTTGACAAGTAATCCGACTCCAAGAATTTTAACAGGAATATCCGCTCTTCCTACCGCCTGCAGCAAACTGTTAACCGAGGTGCCAAGGGCAGAAAAGATTGCAGCAAAGCCGAGATAAAACAAAATTTTGCCTGTGATTCCAGGAGCGTTTTGTGGTCCATAAAGAAAAGTACAGATCGGTTTTGCCAGAAAAGAGATTCCAAGTCCCGCCGGAATTGCCAAAAGTGCAGCGACACTAAAAACCATTTTTAAAGAATCTGCAATTTGTTTTTTAGAACCTGCTGCCCATGCGGCAGTAACATTGGGAAGTGCACTGATTCCAAGAGCCTGAGTAAGCGTTGGAATCAGCAAAAACAAAGTGGTCGCATTTGTAAAACACCCATAAAGGTAAGAGGGAACCTCTCCCAAGCGAATTACTTCCGTAGGCAGTTCTCCTGCATACTGAGTTAATAAAGAAGCGGCGTTTTTCCCCATTAAAATCCGCAGCCCTGCATTGAGCCACGCTGCATCTGCCAGAGTAGAAAGATTGACCGCCAGTGATCCCAACGCTACAGGCAGTGCCATATGCCATAAATTTTTGAGAAGCAGCTTTGGTTCCGATGCCTTTGGAGAAGCTGTGATCTGCTGCTGTGTGATTCCATCCCCAGTCTTTCGATAATGGCACCAGAGATAAAAGAAGCTGACCACGCTGCCGATCGTGACGCCGAAAATTGCTCCGGCAGCTGCCATTGGGAGTGCCGCTAAACGTGCATATTCCTCTGTAGGTTGTGAAACGCCCCAAACAGTCTTGCTTGCTGCATACTCCTCGGCAGCAATCTGCACAGTCTTAATCGAAAAAGCAAGCCCAAAAATCAATCGGCAAAGTGCCTCTAAAATTTGAGAAACTGCTGTAGGGACCATATCTCTTAGTCCCTCATAAAATCCTCTGTAAACTGAGATCATACTGCAAAAAAAGATGCTCGGTGCCAATGCCCAAATTGCCGGCAGCAAACTTCTCGCCTGTCCGGCAGATGACAGCTGCGCATACGGCGGCGCCAAAAGGAGCATCAGTGTAAAACCAAAGAGCCCAACACATAGGAATAGCTTGACCGAAATCTGATGAATGATACGAACATCGCGAAATCTTCCTTTTGCACAGCATTCACTGACAAGGTGAGAAATAGCCACTGGAAATCCGGCCGCCGATAAACTGTAAATTGGAAAATACAAAGAATATGCGCTGCCAAAATAAGACATTCCAACCGGAGTTAAGATCCAGCTCAGCGGAATCTTAAAAAAAGCCCCGAGAAGTTTTACAATTGCTACAGCGCCCATCAGGATCGCTGCTCCTTTTAAAAACCCCTGCCGACGTGTTTTCATAATGCATCCTCTTTTCCCGTATCTGCTTGTTTGATAAATACGGAAAAAACGGACAGATTATGATGATTTCCCCAAAATGAAAAAAACGGATCAGAATTTTTCATTCCAATCCGTTTTTCCTTCTTTTATCCCATCGATTCCGACAAAAAAGTAACCGGCTCTGCCCGACGTTCAAATCCTAGTTCCAACTCACGCTGATGATAGAGATAGTTATGATCATCGTAATATTTGGCGTGCTGAGGACATTTTTTCACGCAGGCCCCGCATTTAATGCAGATCCCGATAAATTCTCGGACATTCTCTGCGCTGATCGAACCCATCGGACAAACTCTGGCACAAAGTCCGCAGTTAATGCAATCATCGTTCGTCTTCGGCTTTACTTTTAGGATATTAACCTTTTCTCCCTTGCGGTCCCGCGGCACATAATAGGGGCGATACGGCTCCTCGCCTTCTACTTTGACCGGCTGGTGCTCCTGCGGCAAATGAGGAAGTATCGCGCAAACTTCTTCTGCAAAACGATCCGCTTTCTGGAGGTCATCCGCATCCGGACGTCCTGCTGCCAAAATCGTCGAAAAAGAATGTTCTCCAATAAAAGCAGCACCTGCAATTGTTAAAAAGCCGTCTTCTTCCAAAATATCACGCAGTTCAATCAGAGCATCATCAAAATTTCGATTTCCATAACAGACAACCGGAACTGCTAATGCTCCGTTTCCCTTAATCGTATGTAAATATTTGACCAGAACATTCGGCACTCTTCCGGCATAAACAGGAACTCCAAAAATCACTAGATCTCCTTTGGAAAATTCCTTGACATTTTCTCTTGCTCCCGGCAAAGTAAAATCAAAGGTTTCCGCTTTTCCTGCCTTCAAAACTTCTGCTGTTCTCTGCGCGATCCGTTCTACAACTCTCTCTGTTGTGCCGGTCGCACTAAAATAGGATGCCCACACTTTATAACTCATTTTTATTAAAGCCCCTTCCTTTTTAGCCTATGATCCTCATAAAGAAACACCCCCAGCTAATCATTGCTGAGGGCGCTTTGCTTTTGAAAATTACTCTTCTTTCGGGCCTTCCTGCTGCTCTTCGTCTTCATGAAGTTTATTCCCGCATTTGCTGCAGTAAGTGGCATCTGAAACATTTTCAGCGCCACACTTCTTGCAGATGATTTTGTTGCTGCTTGCAGAAAGCTGATTGTTAATTGCATCGAGCTGCTCATACAGTTCATCGATTGTTTTGACACTTTCGTCCAACAATTCATCCGAGAGATTATCTGTCTTTTTTGCATCGTATACAACGCGTCCAAGTGCTTCAAACTGCTTACTAATCTCATTATTCACATCAGCTGCATTAATCCGAAGCTTTGATACATCAATAAATTTTTCTGCTTTTTTCCCAACGACATCAGCGGCAGATTTTGCATTGATTACAACGTCCTCAAAAAGTCCCATAAAAACACGCTCCTTTGTTTCTATTTTGATAAAAATTTTCTGTATATTTCCCATATAATGGGTTGATTATAACAAATTAAATCGATAAAAGCAATGACCTAATCGTAAACAATTCGTTAATCATAAAACCCACCGCCAAGAAATTCTCTTAAAAGAGAATTTTTGGGAACCAATTCCGGTGAAATGGCTCGAAACAGTTTCAATACAAAAAACAGCTGCTGTGCAATCTCATATTCTTTTCCTTCCGATTCTTCCACATCTCTCAGAAGTCCCATTGCACGCGTTCGAAAGACACAGGGCTCATAAGCATGAAGAGAATTAATCGTATAATCCGCTTGTGAACGGAATGGCTTAATGTACCGATATTCTCCATTCATCACAGAAGGCCACATGGCAATCGTTTGAGCTGGATTTGTGCTGCGAAATGCATAATCACGCACGATTCTGCGAATCATCCGTACTTCATTTGGCCCTAAAAGCTGCTCATTTTTATACTCAATGCCCTGCTTAACACTAATATAGATTTTAATAAGTCCCTCTTTTGGAATACCGCCCGAAAAAATTGGATTTAATGCATGAATGCCTTCTACAATTGCGATGCCGCCCGGTTTCAATGCAATATGTTGTAATTCTTTAAAAGGACAGTGATGATGAAAATCGAACTGCGGTTTATCACATGCACTATGTTCCATCAGATCTTTTAATGAACGCTGAACATCTTCAATCCGCAACGCATAAATCGATTCAAAATCCGGCGTTCCATCTGCGTTTTTCGGTGCCTCCTGTGGCATTTTATAAAAATCATCCAATGAAATAACCTGAGCATCATTTCCTAATTCAATGAGACACTGTCCGAGCATGTGAGCTGTTGTCGTCTTCCCACTGCTGCTGGGACCTGCCAAAAGCACTATTTTTGTCTTTCTTTTTAAAAGATCGGCGGCAATATTCGAAAGTTCTTTATGAAACGATTTTTCACTTAAATCGATCAGGTGTTGGGGATTTCGAATTGCACAGTCATTGATTGCCTCTACCTGGTTTAGATGCTTTACATAATTTTTCTGCTCTTTCATGACAGTTCGCTCACCTGCTCTTTTCTCTCAAGAATTTCTTCATGACGAGAAATATATTCAAAAGGATATTTAAAATTAAAAATTCTGCGGATACGCTGACCGGATTTCTGCGGTACACAGAGTTTTGTGACTGCCCCCGCTCCACAACCTAAAATATGCTGGCTTTCATCCATAATAAACACATTATAAGGACTTTCAAATCCCGGTTTTGCAAAGCCGACATTTTCCAAATTGCCAACCATCCTGCTTTGGCGATAAAGATAATATGGGGTATATCCGTTTTCCGGCAGAATCCGATCCGCATAATCCAACATGACGGATGCTGCTGCTGCGTCTTCCTGAATTTTTCCTTCTTGATAAAGACGAGAGGAACGCTTTAGTGCGAGATCGTGCACCGTTATACTCTCCGGTGCCCATTCTAAAAGCGTATTCAGCGTATTATAAAAGCTTTCGACAGGTTCTCCCGGAAGCCCTACAATCAAATCCATATTGATATTGTCAAATCCCGCTTCTCTTGCCATCAGGAAGGCTTCCCTTGTCTGTTCTGCCGTATGACGTCTTCCGATCACCTCGAGAATCCGGTCGTTAAGCGTCTGTGGATTAATGCTGATTCGGTCTGCACCGCATTTTTTCAGCACTGCAAGTTTTTCTGATGTAATCGTATCTGGTCTTCCTGCTTCCACCGTATATTCCCGACAAAACGAAAGATCAAAAAAACGCTTTACACAACTAAGTACCTGATCTAGTTGCTGTGCCGTCAGAGTAGTCGGAGTTCCACCACCCATATAAACAGAAACAAGATGTAAATTTAACTTTTTCGCCTGCTTCGCCGCAGCCTCTATTTCTTTGCAGAGCAACTCTACATACTGCGGAATTAATTTCATTGTTTTTTCTACACTGGAAGAAACAAACGAACAATAGGCACACCGGGTTGGACAAAACGGCACCGAAAGATACAAGCTAAAATCCTGCGGTGAATTCTGAGCCAGAATTTTTTCTTCTCGATGCATCGTCTTTGACGCAAGCGAAATTTTTTCAGGACTGACCAAATAGGCCTCGCAAAAATATCTTGAAGCTTCCTTTTCTCCATAGGCTTCTGTTAAGCGACGAAATAACTTGACCGGTCGAACACCCGTTAAGAGCCCCCAACGCGGCGTAAATCCACAGGCTTCCTTTAAAAGTCCAAAAAGGAGGACCGCCAACTGCCGCTCCTTTTCATCTCCAAAAAGCACCGGATCTTCCGCATGATAAAAATCTTCTGCTGTTTCTTTTTTTGATCCAATCTGAAGACTAGCCGTTAATCTAATTTTTCCGTTTTCAGCATGAATTCCGGTATAAGCAGTAATCGGGTCCTCTTTTGACTGTTCTTCCAAGCCATTCCCCTTTTCGATTACATAAATTGGCTGAAGGGGATAAAACAGTCGGCAAAGCGCTTCCATCTCATAATGAAAGTCATGTCCGTCAAGAATCAGATTCATAGAGAACCTGCTTCCGTATCCATATAGGGATTATACTTTCTCTCCCACGAAAGAGTTGTCTTTTCTTCATGTCCAGGATAAATTTTATAATCACCGGAAAGCGCTTTTAATTTTCCAATGGAATGAATCATATCTTGATAACTGCCGCTTGGAAAATCTGTACGGCCAACTGTTCCTTTCATCAAAGTATCTCCGGAAAAAATAGCATTTCCGGTTAAAAAGCAGCAGCTTCCCTTTGTATGACCAGGTGTATGAATCTCTCGAATATCCAAATTACCAAGAGAAAATGTTTCATCTTCTCCTAAAAGCCGTTCAATTGGAAACGTTTCAATCGGCGGAAATCCTACTTCGCTCGTCAGATTGAGACTGCTGTCAGTTGCCATCTGCTGATCTTCTTTTTGCAGATAAACTTTTGCCTGTGTTTCTTTTACTGCTTGAGCAACTCCCATAATATGATCAAAATGTGCATGGGTCAATAAGATCAATTCCACATTTTTTCCCCGAATTGCATCTGCAAGTTTCTGATCCCAAAAGCCGGGATCAATCACCGCCGTTTTTTTTGTTTCGTCATCTGTCAGCAAATAACAGTTCGTCGGCAGCGGACCCCCGGCAATTTCTTCTATGGTCATATCAGAACCTCCTATGCTTTTTGAAAATTTTGTTTTCTCAGGAACGCCGAATTGAAATGATCCCGTTAACCATTTCCAGACGACTGATAATGCTCTCCAGATGATCTCTTCCATTTACCGTAATAGAAGCTGAGATCACTGCATTCCCATCTTTTGTCTGGCGAGAATTTAACGAATGAATAAAAAGGCGCATGTTGAAAAATTGCTGCGTAATATCCGCAAGAAGTCCGGAACGATCCTGCGCCACAATCTCCAGTGTTGTCTTAAACTGCTCCTTAACTTCTCCTGCCCAATGAACGCTAATCCAGCGTTCCGGTTCCGGTGCATCAGAAATCCGACGCGGTACATTGCTGCAGGAACGCTTATGAATGGAAACACCATATCCCCGGGTGACAAAACCGATAATCTCATCTCCCGGAAGCGGATTGCAGCAGCGAGAAAACTTAATCAGGCAATTATCCATTCCATCTACGATGACGCCTTCTACTGCTTTTCCCGAAGATGGTTTCGCAGCAGCCGGCTTTATTTCATTCTCCAGAGCATGATGGTTCTTCTGATATTCTTCTTTGAGCCTCGGCATTATTTTCCAAAGCTGAATGCCACCATAACCAATGGCAGCATAAACGTCGTCCTCTGTATCGCACGACTGCTTTGCGCCCAATTTCATCAGAACTGCTTTCCGTTCTTCCTCTGTATAACTAATTCCACCGCGCTTTAGTTCGCGCTCGAGTTCTTCTCGCCCTTCAATAATATTTTCTTCGCGCTTCTCTTTTTTGAACCATGTGCGAATCTTATTGCGCGCTTCACTTGTCTTTACAATTTTTAGCCAGTCACGGCTGGGACCTCTGGCCTCTTTACTGGTGAGGATCTCAACAATTTGACCCGTTTTTACCTTCGTATCAATCGGGACGATCCGCTTATCTACTTTGGCCCCCACCATTCGGTTACCGACCTCACTGTGAATCGCATAGGCAAAATCAATCACGGTACTGCCAACCGGCAGATTAATCACTTTGCTTTGCGGCGTAAAGACAAAAACTTCTTCCGGCGCAAGGTCACTTTTGATCGTTCGAATTAAATCGGTCGCATCGGCATCATCCTGCTGCGTTTCCAAAAGCTGACGAATCCATGCCAGCCGTTTCTCAAAGGAATCTTTTCCTCCACGACCATCTTTGCCGACTCCCAACTTATATTTCCAATGTGCAGCAATACCATATTCAGCTGTATGGTGCATTTCCCATGTACGGATCTGCACTTCAAACGGGACGCCATCTTCTGAGAGTACCGTCGTATGCAGAGACTGGTACATATTTGGCTTTGGCGTTGAAATATAATCTTTAAAACGGTTTGGCAGCGGACGAAACATATCATGAATGACTCCAAGCACGTTGTAACAGTCATTTACGGTATCAACAATGACACGCACGGCATACACATCATAAATCTCATCAAAGTTTCTGCCTTGAATAAACATTTTTCGATAAATTCCGGTGATGCTCTTAACACGTCCTTCGATATAAACATTCGGAATGATCTGCTGCAGGCGTTCTTTAATTCCCCTTTTCGTTCGTTCAATAAACTCGTTGTGCAGATTGCTGCGCTGTTTTAAACTGTTTTCAATTTCTTCGTATGCAACCGGATCAAGGCATCGCAGAGAAATATCTTCTAGTTCCTCTTTGATCGTACGGATACCAAGGCGATCTGCAATAGGAGCATAAACCTCCATGTTTTCCAAAGCCTTATCGCGCTGCTTCTGCGGACTCCAAAATTCCCGTGTACGCATATTATGCAGCCGGTCTGCCAATTTGATAATGATAACCCGAATATCCTCACTCATTGCAATCAGCATTTTGCGGATATTCTCCGCCTGCTGCACTTCACGCGAAGAATGCGGAATTTTTCCGAGTTTTGTCACGCCGTCAATCAGCCCTGCAATTTCCGGTCCAAACAATTTACGAAGTTTTGTAAGGTCGGTAGCAGTATCTTCCGCTACATCATGCAAAAGGCCTGCTGCGACACTTTCAGAATCCATTCCCAGCTCTACCAGAGTACAGGCAACCGCCACCGGATGCGAAATATACGGCGCACCGGAAAGCCGTTTCTGATCTCCATGAGACGCCAGCGCAACATCATAAGCACGCCGGATCAGATCCATATCATAATCATGTTCACTGCCTGACATCAATGCGGTCAGATCATCATACGTTTTCAGCGGATACGCCATACACACTCACCTCTCTTTCTGGCAGAAACTGTTCGATATAATGAATTGCAGAACAATCCATCAAATCAACTTTCTGCGGATTTGGAATCATCTTAATTTGATACTGTCCACCAAAGTCTTCCATATGAATCAAATTTTTCTCAGAAAAAATATACAGAATTGTCAATATCTTCTCCATTGGAAGTTCAATTAAACGAGAAATTCCCTCTTCTGAGCCCTGATATCCATTTTGGGCCCGCAAAATCCGATAAAGCTGCGCTGCGTCGCTGCGACTTGGCAAAACTGCAGTGGCTTCCTTCGGTGAAAGTGCTTCCTTCCGAAGCATTTTTTCATAATTCTGCCTGCCTGCAATCATCAATTCTGGAGAACAGGCACTCAGCTTCATCTCTCTAATATAAATGGACAGGGTATCCTGCCCACGAAATGGGTGACATTCCAAAGTGACTGCCAGATCGAGCTTCGTCCCGATTTGATAGGGAAGCTGTTCTTCGGTCATACCAAACTTCATACACTGCAAAAAGGTTCCGTCCTTTTCCACCTGCAGGCGCAAATGCTTTCCGTTTCCGACCGGATGAATGCTTGTTAAAGTGACCCCAAAGATTCCAAAAAGCGGTGCCGGATTCCCGGTTCCAAATGGTTCCAGAAGAGAAGCAGCTCTTGGAATCTCCAAACTGATTTTTGACGGCTTTAAAATACCATCCAACATGAGTTCTGGAACCGGCATCGGACAGTTTAAAGCATAAGCATAATGATTGATACGGGTTCGGAACAATTCGAGATTTTGTGGAGCGAGTGAAAGTCCTGCGGCCATAGGGTGTCCACCAAAGCGGGTCAAAAGATCCCGGCAGCTATAAACCGCATCAAAAAGGGAAAAGCCCTCTACACTTCTCCCAGAGCCTCTTGCTTCCTCTCCGGTAACAGAAATTACAATGCTGGGCTTTTCGAACCGTTCGGTCAGGCGCGATGAAACAATTCCAATCACACCATGATGCCAGTTTTGTCCTTCCACCACAATCACACGATCTAAAAGGCGTTGAGGTTCCCTATGCAAGAGCTCCATTACCTCTTCCATAATCTGTTCCTCTGTTTCCCGACGCCGGTCATTATCTGCACAGATTTGGGCAGCAAGCGAATCCGTCTCCATAGGATTCTCCCCAATCAAAAGTTCTACCGCTCTCTTTGGAGACCCCATTCTACCGGTGGCATTCAGACGCGGTACCAGCGAAAACGCAACGGTAGTAGCGCTCAATGCCTGCTCTTTTACTCCTGCGTATTCCATTAAAGCACGCAGTCCCGGGCGATTGGTTCTTGGTAAAAGACGTAATCCCTCTTTTACCAAAATACGATTTTCTCCAACCAGCGGAACCACATCCCCGATCGTTCCAAGCATGGCGAGTTCCGCATATTCTTCTAAAAGGCTCTCTGTATCCGCATATTCGCCTTCCATTGCCAAAATCAGTTTAAAAGCGATCCCAGCTCCACAAAGCATCTTGCAGGGACTTTGATCTTCTTTCCGATGAGGATCCACCACCGCTTCGGCCTGTGGAATCTCTCCCTGCGGCTGATGGTGATCCGTAATGACCAGTTTCATTCCCAGTTCTGCTGCTCTCTTTGCTTCTGCAATGGACGCGATCCCATTGTCGACCGTAACGATCAACTGAATTCCAAATTCTTTCAGCTTTTCAATGGCGTGAAGATTCATCCCATAACCTTCACCTTCCCGCTCCGGAATATAGTAATTCACATCTGCCCCGCAGCTCGCAAGATAGGAAACAAGCATTGCCGTTGCAGTTACACCATCCGCATCGTAATCTCCATAAACCGCGATCCGTTCCTCCGTATCGATTGCTTGCTGAATTGCAGAAACTGCTTTTCCCATATCCAGCATCAAAAGCGGATCCGAAATTGACTGACCTTCCAGCATTTCATGCATTTTTTGGGAATCATCAAATCCACGGTTCTGCAGCAAAGCAGCAGTCATCGCTGGAATTCCGAGCTGCCGCGCACACTTAACAGCAGCAGCATGATCGCATGGTGCAACCTTCCAATGCTTCATTCCTATCCTCCTCCCCTTCATTTTTCAAATAATGACGGAATAATATATTTTATCATTTTTAGCACTTTGTTTCAACCTGCAATTCAAAAGTCTGCAATAAAAAAGATACCTCTCGCCTCCGAAAAAGCCGGATTTGAAAGGTATCCTTTTATTCTCTCATTTTGGGTCTGCCGCTAACCCGTACTAGCCGTTCCCGAAAAGACAACATTCACCGTATAATTCCCATAAATCCAACTGCGGTTCGAACCGCTTACTGCAACGGAAACCTGAACTGGAATCGTTCCGATACTGCCCTCTCTTCCGGAAAGGTCTACCGTTGCAATCAGATTGGAGTCTGTCATTGATTCCAGATCTGCCTCTGGTCCAACTGCCATCACTTCCAGCTTCTCCGTCAAAATCTTTGCCGAAGTTCCTGTAGGAATATTCGTGAGCGTAAAGTTCGTGACTTCCAAGTTCTTGGTCGTATAATTTGCAAGATTATTAAGGGTAACTTTTGCCGTAGAAGAAGCACTCAGATTTTGGCAATCTGTCGGCAGCGTAATCCCCTGATTAAATGCATACTGTGTGGTAGAAATCTGAGAGAAATCGACTGGCGCCAATTCCAGTGTATCAGAAAGCTTAGACAACACATTCTTGGGCGCTGCCACTTCAATTGTTGCAGGACTTACCGTATAGGAATCTTTTGAAAGAGTAATTCCAGCAGGCTTATTCTTAAAGGTCGGTACCAAGGTGACTGTCTTTTTTGGCATCACCTGCACACTGATATCGACAACAGAAGGACTCATTGAAAGAAGTTTGGAATGAATCTCTTTATTATCCGAATCATAAAGGATCAAACTTGCTGAGGTCTTCTTTGTCTCTTCCAAAGGACTAGGGCTCGGCGTATAGTTAAACGAAACATGGTCAATTTTATCGATTTCGCTCTTTGGACCTGAAACCGTTACATTCTCCATGGAAAGCGTCGGCCCAGGACTAAAATAGCTGTCATTATTGATCTGATCCATCACAGAGGGCAGCTTGATTTCAAAAGTTTTTTCTGCCGCATAATCGACCGTTACAGAAATACTGGAAGGAGAAATACTTTTGACATCATAATTGCTGTAAGCGCCCGTTTTATTCACTTTAAGCTTCAGATTATAATTGCCCGGACCGCTAATTTCCGAAAGGCTTTCCGGCACCACTTCCATATTTGTGCTATTTAAAGCATAAACGATGGTAGGAGTTCCGGTAACACCAACTTTTGCAGTCGCATCGGAAGCAAGCCCGTAAACCTTGAGCTCTTTTTGCTGCAATGTTTCCGGAAGTGTCACGCTGATTGGAACATCACTGACAATCACCGGATTTCTCTGTGTATCGTTATAAGCCATCAAGAGCCATAAAGCTAAAGAAATCACGATAGAAAAGACCATAACAAATCGGTTGTTATAAAACCAATCCCCAGGACGAATCCTTTGTTTCTTCTTTTTCTCCGGCTCTTCTGTTAAAATTCGGAGTATCTCATCTTGTTTTGGTTCCTGGTTCATGATTCTTTCCGCCCCCTTTTGGAAAAGAAGCCGTTCCATTTTTTCTTTGGGACAGGTTCTTCCAGAAGTAGAGAGCACAACTTTTCTTTCAGTGTCTCCCTTGTATAATTCCGCGTAATCGAACTGTTGAGCGCAATAGAGATCTGCCCGGTCTCCTCTGAAACGACTACAACAACGGCATCAGAATTTTCGCTCATGCCGATTGCGGCACGATGTCGGGTTCCAAGATTGATATCCACCGTCTCATCTTTTGTCAAAGGCAAAATGCATCCAGCAGCATAAACCATTCCGTCACGAATAATCATTGCACCGTCATGAAGCGGCGCTTTGTTAAAAAAGATATTACAGATAATCGGCGCTGAAGGAACCGCATTCACAACAGTCCCTGTATTAATAATTTCTCCCAAACGAGTGTGACGTTCGAAGACAATCAAAGCACCGGTTTTTGACTTGGACATTGCTTCACAGGAATCTACAATCGCAATGATCCCTCTCAGCTTACGAGTCTCACGTTCCTCACTTTTCCAGTTGCGCTGAGTGCCAAAAAACTTTTTTCCAGCATCGTTCAAGTTTCCACTACGACCGATTTGTTCCAAAGCACGGCGCAGTTCCGGCTGAAACAGCACGACAACCGCTAAAAGTCCAAACTGAAACAGATACTGCAAAAGCGAAGTCATCACATAAAGATTAAACGCCAGCGCAATCAACCAGACCCCTGCTACTAAAATAATTCCTTTGACCAACTGCGCAGCGCGGGTTTCTCGAATTAATTTAATTGCATTATAAATAATAAAGGAGACAAGGGCGACATCCAGTAAATCTTTGAGCTGGAAACTTTGGAATAATCTTCCCAAAGCAGTCCAAAATGTTACAAACTGCCCCATAGAAATGCCCCCTTTTAACTTCATTTATTTGAAAATCATATATTTCTTTTTTATTCTAACATATCTGTTGGAAGATGAAAACACCTTTTCTGTTTAGCTAGCAGAAATTTTTTTCACCGCTTTCAAAGCCATCTGGATTTCTTTTTCTGTTGTAAAAGCAGAAGGGCAAACTCTGATAGCTCCGCTTTCTAAAGTTCCAAATGTCCGATGTGCACAGGGGGCGCAGTGCAGACCAGCACGCACTGCAATTCCCTCTTTGTTTAAATTTTCCCCGGCTACCTCACTTTCCATTCCTTCAATATTAAAAGAAATAACCGGAACATAATCAGGCAATGATGGCATTGGTGTATAGAGTTTCACATTTTTCATGTGACTCAAGCCAGCATAAAACATTTGCGAAAGCTTCATCTCGTAATCTGCAATTTTAGGCGGCGTTCTCTTTTGAACAAATAAAATTCCTTGATGAAGTCCGGCAATTCCAGGAAGATTAACAGTTCCACTTTCAAAACGGTCTGGAATCGTCTCTGGCTGTGAAAGATTCATAGAACCTGTTCCAGTTCCCCCTTCTATCAACGTTTTCATAGAAAGTCCGGAGCGCATAATCATAATGCCGGTTCCCATAGGGCCATAGAGTCCCTTATGACCTGCCATACAAATGCACGCGTATCCGTCTTTCATGGAAATCGGAACCACTCCTGCCGTCTGAGCACAGTCTACTACCATCGGAATTTGATACTGATTGACCATTGCACAGATTCGTTCTACCGGAACCCGAATGCCCCAAACATTGGAAGCCTGTGTGCAGACGACTAAACAAGTATTCTCCCTCAATGCCTCTCTAAAATTCTCCAGTGTGGCATCATGATCTTCAGGAACAACTTTTGCCTGTGTATAAGTAATGATTCCCTCTTTCTGCAGCGCTTCGAGAGGACGCATTACGGCATTATGCTCCAAATTAGAAGTAACCACATGCCCCCCAGTTTTCACCAGTCCTTTAATTGCAAAATTCAGGGATTGCGTGCAGTTCATTGTAAAGGCCACATTTTCTGGTCCTTCAGCATCAAAAAGTTTTGCAGCCGCTTCCCTACAGCGATAAACCTCCTCTGCAGCACGCAGACTCATACTGTGTCCGGATCTGCCCGGATTTGCCCCATAACGTACTAAAGCAAGCTGCATTGCCTTCCAAACTTCTGTTGGTTTTGGGAATGTAGTTGCCGCATTATCAAGATAAATCATACTGTACTCGCCCTTTTCTCACGCCCGAGAACTCTGATACCAGCTTCTTTGAGAATCGTTTCTGCTTCATCCGTTTTCTTTGGCACATACAAAGCATATCCACAGCCTGTTTGTTTCGATAAATGAGGAATTCGTTCTACAAAAGAAGAAATTCTATAAGAAAGCAGGAGATCCCGCCCTTTTAATGCATACGTAATTGAGCTAACCAGAATCATTGGTCTTTCCATAGCTAACCACCCCTCTGTTTTACTCCAGAGTATGCAGAAGGACGCCAATCTGACTATTTTCGATTCAAGAAAAGAAAGTATTTAATTATTTTTTTCTGTTAAAAGACAAACACAGTGAGCGGCGATTCCCTCTCCGGAGCCGGTAAAACCTAGACCTTCTTCCGTCGTTGCTTTTACGCTGACTCTTTGGGGCTCTATCAGACAAGCTTTCGCGATATTTTTGCGCATTTCTGCAATATAAGGGCGCAACTTGGGTTCTTGGCATAAAATTGTCGCATCCAAATTTTCAACAGAGTAGCCTTTTTCACGAACTTTCTGCACAACTTTTTGAAGCAGGAGCAAGCTATCCGCCCCCTCATAAGCGGGATCGGTATCAGGAAACAAACATCCAATATCTCCCAACGCCAAAGCACCCAAAAGAGAATCCGAAACTGCATGCAGCAATACATCTGCATCTGAATGCCCCAAAAGTCCCTTTTTATATGGGATCTCTGTTCCTCCTAAAATCAGCTTTCGTCCCTCAACTAAGCGGTGAACATCATATCCATGCCCAATTCTCATCTGTTTTCCTCCCGTTTTTTCAGGATTACTTCCGCAAATTTCAAGTCTTCCGGTGTGGTCAGTTTAAAATTCGTATAGCTGCCCCTACAGAGATGAACCTTTTCCCCTGCCTTTTCGAAGAGCTGGCAGTCATCCGTATCATCGCCGTCTGCTTTTTTTAAAAGCTCTAAATATTGCTTTCGCCCGAACACTTGGGGCGTCTGTACCGCCCAAAGAGTATCTCTCTGTGGGGTTTTTAAAACGAACCCACTTTCATCGACCATTTTAATGGTATCCTTTACCGGCATCGCCAACGCAGAAGCACCATATTTTTTGGCATCGGAAATGACACGTTCGATTTCTTCCGGCGTAATTAAAATTCTGGCTCCGTCATGTACTGCAATCAGTGGATAATCAGGTGACGCCTGAACCCCTTTTTGCGCCGATTTCTGTCGGGTATCGCCGCCTTGTATAACGAAAAGCGGCTTATGAAATTTTGGCAAAAGCCATTTTTCATAAAATTCCTGTTTTCCTATCGGACAGACGACTACAATTGCCCCGACCCGCGGCACTTTTTCGAATGCAGATAGACAATATTCCAGTGCAGGCATTCCTAAGACAGGCACTTCCTGTTTGGAAAACCCCATGCGGCTAGAAGTCCCTGCCGCCACGACTACTGCGCAGCAATCTGCGTTTTGCTCCTTTTCCTGCAAAAATATCCGCTCCTTTTTACCGGTAAGAAACCTCTAAAATTGCTTCCACTTCGTCCCCTGAAAGAGGCGCCGGATCCTTTTTGAAATTGCCGCCCATCGAACCCATTGCATCCACTCTCAGAGAATGAAGGTCTTCTTTCAAAATTCCATAGCCCGACATTTTTAAATCGTCTACATGGCACGCTTCAATCAATTCATGCAGAGCAATTACAAAATCTTCCGGTTTCTCCGCCTTTTCGTTTCCGAGTGCTTTTGCCATCCGAACCAGACGTTCATCACAGCAGCCTTTATTGCAGAACTGGCGGTAATACGCTTCGCTAATCATAATTAGTCCTGCTCCATGCGGCAGATCCGGATGCTTCGCGCTGAGTGCATGCTCAATCGAATGTTCCGAGATGCAGCCGGCCGTAGATTCCACAAATCCAGAGATCATACTTCCCAGTGCCATATTCCCACGAGCTTCCTCGTTTTCTCCATTTTCAACAGCCATTCTGAGATTTTTTCCAATCAGCTCGATCGCTTTAAGGGCATACAAATCACTGAAAAGATCTGCCTGATTGGAAAGGTATCCTTCTGTGCTGTGAAAAAGTGCATCAAATCCCTGAAAAGCTGTATAACGAGGAGGAACTGTCATCATCAGGTCAGAATCCACCACCGCAATTTTCGGATAAGTTTCATCGCAGCCGAAGCCTCTTTTTTCCTGCGTCTTTTCGTTTGTAATCACCGTCCAGAGATCTGCTTCTGTCCCAGTCCCGGCGGTCGTCGGAATTGCTACAATCGGCAGCGGAGATTTTTTTAATGGCTCTCCTTCTACATACTGCCAATAATCTCCCGGATTTGTTGCCATCACGGCGATTGCCTTTGCCGAATCGATACTGCTGCCGCCGCCTAGACCAACGACAAAATCACAGCCGACCGCATTTGCAAGCTTGGCCCCTTCCATGACATGTGCTTTAATTGGGTTCGGCTGAATCCGGTCAAACAAGACGTGCATGACGCCTGCTTTATCAAGCTGCTCTTCTACCCGTTTCAGATAACCGTATTTTTTCATTGAAATTCCCGCCGAAATCACAATCAATGCTTTTCTTCCGGGCATTTTCTGCTCATGAAGTGTTTCTAAGCTTCCCTTCCCGTAAAGAACTTTTGTTGGAATAAAATGACAAAAAGCCATGAATGATCCTCCTTACATAATCCTAAAAACTTCTTTTTCTATCATATCACAAAAACTTTCGGTTCCGGCAAAAGTTTCATAAATTTTATAAAAAGAAAGCCCCGCAAAATGCGGAGCTTTTTTCAATTTTGCTTAGTGTGCTGAATAAAATTCCAACTGTCACGGCACATATCATCCAAATTATATTTTGCCTGCCAATGTAATTCTTTTTTGGCTTTGGAAACATCCGCATAACAGGTCGCAATATCTCCGGCACGGCGCGGCGTAATTTTATATGGAACCTTTCTTCCGCTGGCTTTTTCAAACGCATGGACCACTTCCAGCACCGAGCTGCCGCATCCGGTACCGAGGTTATAAATCTCTGCGCCCTTAATGGAATCCAGCTTTTCCAAGGCCTTAATGTGGCCGGTCGCAAGGTCACAAACATGGATATAATCCCGCACGCCAGTCCCGTCCGGTGTATCATAATCATCTCCATAGACGGAAAGGCAGGGAAGATCTCCCGCTGCCACCCGGGCAATATAAGGCATCAGATTATTGGGAATTCCATTTGGATTTTCTCCGATCAATCCGGACTGATGCGCTCCGATCGGGTTAAAGTACCGCAAAAGTGCGACCTGCATTTCTTTATCCGCCACGCAGACGTCCTGCAGAATTTGTTCGATCATCACTTTTGTCGTTCCATAAGGATTGGTTGTCCCACCGATCTTCATATCTTCCTTAAACGGAACCGGATTTTCGCTGCCGTATACAGTTGCCGAAGAACTGAATACGAACTGTTTGACATGATATTTACGCATCAATTTTAAAAGGATCAAAGTTCCCGTCAAGTTATTATGATAATATTCCAGCGGCTTGGAAACACTCTCTCCAACCGCTTTAAGTCCGGCAAAATGAATCACTGCATCGATATGATTCTCTGCAAAGATTTTTTCGAAAGCCTCTTCATCCAACATATCGCATTCGTAAAACGGAAAGTCTTTTCCGGTAATTTTGCCAATTGCCTCTACGGCGCTCATATTAGAATTTACGAAATTGTCCATGACAACAATGGAATATCCGTTCTCTAAAAGTTCTACACAGGTATGACTGCCGATAAATCCAGCGCCTCCTGTTACCAAAACTGTCTTCATAAAAAGTTCCTTTCCACCGTATGATACGGCACTGTTACTGATTCTGCGCGGGACGGTTCTGCAGATATCTCTGATAAGCCGCGCGCAGCTCTTTGCTGGTTTCTTCCGGGCAGGTCGGATTGCAGTTGGCCCATGCTCCCGTTTCGCTGGAAGCATTAAACTTCTGTTTTTCCGCGCTGCGCATCGGCGGGAAGAATTTAATATGATAGTGAAAATCTTTTTCATAATCCCCGGCATTGACCGGAGCACTATACATACACATCATATAAGGAAACCGATCATCAAAAAGAGAGTCCAGCATTCCAACAGTATCACGGACCGTGATCCCCAAAGCATCTTTTTCCGCATCAGTCAACTCGGTAAGATATGCCACATGACGATTGGGAATCAGATAAACTCCATAGGGATAATCCGTATAAAACGGCTGATAAACCGTATAAAATTCATTTTCGAAAATAATTCGTGACTTTGCTTTTTTCTCCTGATTCAGCATTTCACAGAACAGGCACTTCCCGTTCTTACTATAATACTCCTTTGCACTCTCAGCTTCAACCTGTATCCGCTTTGGAATAAAAGGATATCCATACATTTGTCCATGGGGATGCGGCATCGTGACGCCTACAACATCTCCGCGGTTTTCAAACGGAAACACATATTTGATTTTTTTGTCCTCTGCCATTTTTGAAAAGCGTTCACACCATAAATCCACCAATTTTCTCATATGGCTGTCCGAAAGCTGCGGCATGGTTATCGTATGTCCGGGAGAATAAAGAATCACTTCGCATTTTCCGTAGTTTGGCGCGACCTTAAAAAATTCATTTCCCACCGGGTCGGGCTCCGAAGGATTCTGGGTCAGCGCCGGAAAATCATTATCATACTCCATTACCTCATAATCCGGCACATTTCCAAAGCTCGGACAAAACGGACAATAATCTTTTGGCATCTGCGGCCGATTCTGCCGGTTGCTCGCAATCATATGCCAATCCTTTAAAAGCGGATTCCATCTTAATTCAGCCATCGCAAATTTCCTTTCCATTTTCTTGTGTCAGGGAGACACCGCCCACCGGACGAATTTTGAGTACATGGCAGGACCCCTCTCCTAAAAAGGCATCAATCTCTTTGCGGAAAAGCTCGAGACTTTCGTTCGGAACAAATGCCTGCACTGTTCCGGCAAACCCCCCGCCCTGAATCCGCCACGAGCCGCCTGTCTTCGAAAGAAGCCGTTCACAGAGACCAAGAGTCAGACTAACCGCCTGCTGCTCCGGATGAGCCGGAGAATATACATTCTGCAGATACATAAAAGACGATCTGCCTGAATCGATCAGGAGCTGAAAAAATTGATCGATGTCTTTTGTTTTCAAACACTTTGTCTCTTCCTGAGCACGGCGATTTTCTGCAAAAAAGTGCATTGCGCGCAAGACAGCACGATCTCCCGCAGATTTGCGCACTTCACGAAGATTTTGGTAAAAAGTTTCTTCTGGAACATCGCGCAAAAAATCCTTTCCAAAGAAAGACGCAGCCGCCTTCATCTCTTTTGGAATTGCTGCATAATCAGGGGTCAGATTTGCATGAGAAGCATGCGTATCCACCACACAAAGCGTATATCCGCTGTTTGAAAAATCGAATGTTACTTTTTCGACCAAAGGCTTTTGAGGGTCTGCAAAATCGAATGCCACAAAGCCTCCCACACTGCTGGAAGCTTGATCGAGCAACCCGGAAGGCTTGCCAAAATAAGTATTCTCCGCATACTGGCCGGCCTGGGCAATCTCGACCGGAGAAAATTTCTGCCCATTATAAAGTCCATTGAGAATCGTCCCTACCAGCACCTCAAAGGCAGCACTGCTGGAAAGCCCGCTTCCTGATAAAACATTCGAAGTAGTATAAGCATCAAATCCACCGATTTTTCCGCCTTTATGCTGAAACCACGCAGCAATTCCGCGAATCAGGGAAGCACTGCAATTTTTTTCATCTTCTTTAATCGATAAATCTGAAAGATCAATTACATCTTCAGAAAATCCTTCCGACTTAATTCGAATTTTTCCATTCTCAGTTTTAGAAGCAACTGCAATCGCATCCATGTTAACGCTCGCTGCCAACACACACCCATGCTGATGATCCGTATGATTCCCGCCGATCTCCGTGCGTCCGGGAGCACTGAAAAGTTCCACTTCGCGTCTTTTCCCATAATATCCGGAAAAGCGTTCTGCCGCACGCAGATAGCGCAGCCTCTCTTTAATAAGTTCTTCTCCACTCTCTTCATAAAGATATCGAAAAATCCGGTCAAATCCACCGTTCTGCAAAGCGGCACTCAACTCCTGCAATTTCACTCTCTAACGCTTCCTTTCCATATTAATCCTTATAAAACTATTCTTATCTTAATCTCCCTCTACAATTCCCGCAAGGATAAAATCGATCTTATTTATGGATAAATCGTGCATTTTGGTCATGCTATTAAGTATGGTACTCCGCATACTTTGTCCATCGGCCACGAAAATAACGAACCGAAAAACAAATTGCACGGAAAGCCCAATCGGCCACCATTGCACACCAAACGCCGATTGCACCCATTCCAAAGTAGATGCCCAAAATATAGCTAAATATAATACGGAAGATCCACATGGAAAAGATTGAGATACACATTGGAAATTTGACATCATTTGCCGCCCGCAGTACATTAGGAATTGAAAATGCAGGCACATAAAGCGGGATTAAAAAGCCGCTGTGAATATAGACTAAGGTTGCAGTCAGCTGCATCGTTTCGGAAGATAAACTGTAGAGTCCTAAAATCAGCGGAAGCGTCAGCATCATAATTCCATTTAAAGCCGCTGTGCACAAGAGGCATACCCGCATTAGTTTTTTCGCATAATAACGAGTCTGTTTTAAATCGCCTGCGCCTACACATCTTCCCACTACCGTAATAATCCCAAGGTTGATGGCCATTCCTGGAATACAGCCAAAATTATCAAGGTTGTTGGCAACACCGTTGGCAGCAATCTGAGTTGTACCAAAATTCGTGATAATACTGACAACAAGGATTCTGCCCAACTGAAACATACTGTTTTCCATAGCACTTGGAAGCGCAATATGTAAAATTCGTTTCATATAGGGTACTTTGGGTCGAAGCTCACTCCAACAATAACGCACATAGACGCTGTTTTCTCTTGAACGAACAAGCAGCAGCATTAAAATTGCCGCTAAAAAGCGGGAAACGAGCGACGGCATTGCTACCCCGGCAACTCCCATATGCAATCCATAAACACAGATTGCGTTCCCGCTAACATTGACTATATTCATAAAAATCGAAGTATACATAGAAATACGGCTGTTCCCCATTGAACGATAAAGGGCAGCACCCGCATTATAAAGTGCAATAAAGGGATAACTCCACGCTGAAATGGAAAAATAAATAAGGCAGGCATCCATCACGTCCGGTTCTACCGGACCAAAAAAGAGATGCAAAAGGGAACTGCGAAAAACAAGCACCAAAATCATGATGCAAACTGCCAACAAAAGGGCAGCCATTAGAAGCTGGGCGGCTGTGTGACACGCCTTTTCCCGCTCCTGAGCTCCCAGCCATTGACTGACCACAACCGCTCCACCGGTCGCCATCGCCGCAAAAATATTTAAAATCAGTACATTGATCATATCGACCAAAGAAACACCGCTGACCGCTGCTTCTCCCACAGAAGAAACCATCAGAACATCCGCCATTCCGACAGTGACCTCCAGTACCTGTTCTACTACAAGCGGCCATAAAAGCCGTGAAATATCTCTTTTCGTAAAAAGTGCGTGCTGTACTCCATCTCTCAGATCCAAAAAAAGTCCTCCTCATTTTTCAGAGTTTCAATCAAAAACTCTTTTCTTATTGTACAGAGGAGACTATAAAAAGTAAAGAAATCCAAACAATTTGATTTTTTATCCATGATGAATATAAAAATCGAGGTGACAGAATTGCCATTTCCAAAAATAATACGTAAACTGATTCTCCGTTATTTCCGTGATGGAATTGGGCGCAGCGCGGCCGCACTTTCTTACTACTTAATTTTTACCTGCTTTCCATTTTTATTAATGATTAGCTCATTACCGGGCGTATTTCATCTGCAGCCGATCTCCGTTAAAATTTTTGCGGGGCTTCTTCCTGCAGAAGTCATCGAAATTATCGAAAATTATTTTATTTACCTAACAGAATCCCCCAGCGCACCTTCCTTTATGCTGGGATTTTCTCTGACCGTCTGGTTTTCGATGCGTGCTATGAATTGTCTAATTCTTGGAATACGCCGTGCACATAGTTTGCCTTTGCGCGAAAACGCCCCCATTAAAAAGCAGGCTCTAATTTTCGTCTCTGCCTTGGGATTAATCGGCACTGTTTTTATCAGCATCATCGCTTTGAGCTTAAGCCCTGGTGCAATTCAATTTTTAGCAGAATTTATTCCTCCTCTACATTTTTTGGAATCTTATTGGTCTCTAATTCGAATGCTTCTCTTAGCCGCTTTAGTTTTTTGGATTCTGCTTTCTCTCTATCGTCTTGCTCCCGGCGGGCTTTCCACAAAAGAAGCGCTCCCCGGAACAATCTGCGCACTGATTTTCTGGATTCTGGTTTCCGGCGGATATGCCTTTTATGTAGAGCATATTGGAAAATATACGCTGGTCTACGGAGCCATCGGAGCCGTTATCATTTTACTCCTCTGGTTTTACCTAAGCGGAATGATCATTTTAATGGGTGCAGAGCTCAATAGCATTCTTCTTTCTCATTCCCGATAAACTTTCTTTCGATAAAATTGCTTGTCATCTCATAAAAATAATGTTCTTCGCATAAGAATGAACAATTGGATATGGGAGGGCAAGCTTATGAAAGGCAATGTAGAAGAGCGGGCGGTTGAGCTCGGACAATATATCTGCGAAAGCGGTGCCACTGTACGCGCTGCTGCCAAAAAATTCGGCGTTTCTAAATCGACCGTCCACAAAGATGTCGCCCAGCGGCTCCAGCAGATCGATCGCCAACTCTACCAGAAGGTCAAAGAGGTTTTGGAGCTTAATAAGGCCCAGCGGCATATCCGTGGCGGGCAGGCAACCCGGGAAAAATACCGCCGGATTTCTGAAGAAAAATCACAGCACCGAAATTTTTCTTACATAAAAAAAGCCGGAAAGTAATAAAAGCGTCTGATGAACAAAAGTCATCAGGCGCTTTTTCTTTTTTACAATTATGTATTTTTTATCGCGACCATATGGGCTGTGGAGAAATTGCCGTCTGCGCAGAAGGACAAATATGATAAACTGTTTCGTCCTTATCCACCATCGCAATCGGCACACGCGGCATCAGCTGATGGATCACTTCTATAAATCCATTGATTGGTGCCTCTGCCATGCCGGTTACCAGTTGCTGTGCGCCGATCTGCTTTAAAAAAGCCGCCGTCACATAAGCCGGTTCGTCATGAAAAAATATGGTCATCTCTGCTCCTGCATTCTGGGCGTTCTGCCTCAGATACTCTAGTTCTGCACAGCAATTTTTCGTGTCACTCGGTACAACACTGACAACATGAAGAGGACTATGTCGCTCTTCTGCAATCGTCTTACCCACACGAATCAACCGGTCACAATCGTGCTGGCCTGTTACGCAAACGAGAACAGGTGCATGTTTTCTCACAATCAGGTCTCCTTTCATTGACTCTTTTAAGTCATTTTGTTCCTGACAGTTTTAAGTATATGCTTTTCGATCGCTCCGTATGGAAACAGAGCGTTGAATTTTCATTAACATTTTGTAAAAATTTTTTCATCTCCCTTTCTTGTTTGCATTTTTATTATATCATCATCGTTTACATAATTCAACATCAGTAAATCAAGTTTCATAAAAAATTAATATTTTTGTCATATATTTTAGTCTATTTAAGAATAAAAAATACCGTGAAGCGAAAATAACGCTTCACGGCTGCTCCTCAACGAGGACGAGAGCTTCAGGAAAATAAAGTTTGAGGGTCTACAAAAGTGCCGTCTTTCTGCACTTCAAAATGCAGATGGGTCTCTTCTTCCGCTTCTGCAGGAACAGCTCCAAGCCGGCCCAATTCCTGCCCAGCCTTTACCTGATTCCCCTGCTTAACGGATGCACCGGACAACCCCGCATAAATGGTTGTCATACCACCCTGATGCGAAACAGTAACAACTGTTCCGTAAAGCGGATCGTCTTCAACTGCAGAAACTGAACCGTCAGCTGCTGCACCAACAGAAACACCTTCATCTGCCGCAATATCGATTCCGGTATGTGCCCGCCAGTCTCCCAGTGATTCATAATAAACTGGAGATTCACTAAACGCCGTAATGATATCGCCCTGTATTGGTTTATTTAGCTGCGTAACTGCCGCCTCAGCAGGAACGATGCTAACGGTCTCTTCCTCAGATGCCACAGACGATGTTTCGGCTTCTGAAGGAACTTCTGGAACAAGTGCCGATGTACTCGACACCATGACGCCGCTGACTGTATTTGCTGCATTCTGCGCTGCACTGGCAGTATTATCGGCATAATGTACCATGCTGTCATAAGTGGTCCATCCCGCCACCGCGACCGCCGCCAGGCAGAGTCCCAAAGCAACATAAAAGCTGCGCCCCGGTTTTCCACCATTGTCTTTGTTCACAAGATGCAAATTGCTCAAATCTGCCACCTCCGAACATAGTATGGATCCAAAATTGGCATTTTATGCAAAGAAAAAGAGGCCAAGCAAAAAGCTTGACCTCTTTTCTTAAGCTTGAGGGGTAAATTGAGGAGGGTAGAACATGCATCAAAAGAACGGTGCGGCTCCGTTCTCTTGATTTCTTTTATAGTATACCTACATCATCAATAAATGTTGTTAATTATTTATGAACAATATATTAATTCTGCACATATATCAAACGAACGTTTGTGTTCTGTCGAAAAGCATGATATAATGGCAATAGAAACAAAGGAGGGGTCCCTCATGCTGACTAAAAGTCAACAAAAGGTTTATGATTATTTAAAGAAACGGACACAAAGCGGACTTCCGCCTACGGTACGTGAAATCTGCATTGCAACAGGACTTAAGTCTACTTCCAGCGTTCATGCACATTTAAAGACATTGGAAAGATTGGGGCTTATCACCCGAGATGCCGGTCTTAACCGCGCAATTCACATGGCGGGAGAATCGCCTGCGATTCAGGTTCCAATTATTGGCCGTGTCGCTGCAGGACAACCGATTCTTGCCGTACAGGAAAACGAAGGCTATGTCTCCTACTCTCCCAAGAACAAAAGCGGCGAATATTTTGCACTGAACGTCCACGGAGAAAGCATGATCAATGCAGGAATCTTAGACGGGGATATCGTCGTTGCAGTGCAGACGTCAACAGCTTCTGATGGAGAAATTGTCGTTGCGCTGATTGAAGACGAAGCGACCGTAAAACGCTTTTTCAAAGAAAAGGATCGTGTGCGGCTGCAGCCTGAAAATCCTGATTTTTCTCCAATTTATTCAAAGGAAGTCCGAATCCTGGGCCGCGTAGTTGCAGTCTACCGTTATTATGAACCATAAAAATTTTTTTAAAGCCGGTATCATAAAAAATGATACCGGCTTTTTTTATTAAACCCTCATTTTAAGAATGATAAAGAGCTTCTAAAGCCGGCAAAAGCTTTGGCAAAAGTTGAAACATCCTATTTGCAGCCATACGTGCAAACATTGGGAATGCCATAACAGCCTTTTGATCTGCACTGTCTGAAATTGCCCGCAAAACCAGAAAATCTGTTTTTCCATTCCAGCAAATCTGTGCGACCGCGCCGCCTTCCATCTCACAGGCAATCGCATCAAACTGTCCGCAGATTTTTTTGCGCAGTTCTCCGTCTGCCACAAATTGGTCTCCGGTAGCAATAATTCCGCAATAAACCGGAGAAGGATAAAATTTAGAAGAAACGTCCACAGCTGTTTTCAGAACTTTTTCTGCCGTTTCCAGATAGATCAAATTTGGGCCACTTAAAAATCCAGGCGGGTCTCCTGCAGCCGTTGTATCCATATCATGCTGCACCAACTTTTGAGCAATTACTAAATCGCCGATCTGAATTCCTTCTCCAATGCCACCGGCAACCCCTATATTGATCACCAGCTGCGGGTGGTACTTTAGCAGCATTGTCTGTGCACAGGCCGCCGCCGCAACCTTTCCGACTCCGCAGCGCGCCAGCACACATGGAACGTTTTCTATCGTCCCCTGATCATAATGAATTCCCAAAATCGTAGTCGTATGAACATTTTTCATCTCCGAGCGAATTTCTTGAACTTCCAGCTCCATCGCTCCAATAATTCCAATCACAGATTTTCCTCCTAAAATAAATACCATCAGTATAATAGACGTCTTCTAAAAAATCAACGCAAAAAGCTTTATTATAACTGATTTTTGTACGTTTTCAGCCCCTGTCGGACATCTTCACACAAAAGTCCATTTTTGATTTTTCCATTCATGATCCGTGCCGCATTTGTCGTATAAAGTGCATTGGCAGAAAAGAAAGTACGCGTCGGCGCACTGGATACAATCCGCCCTCCGAAAAGGAGACTGCATTCATCACAAAAACGAGCGGTAAATTCCACATCATGAGTGGTTAACAAAACGGTTCCGCCCTGCTGACGATAACGATCAAGCAGCTCTGCTAAAAGTTTTTTATTCCATGGATCAAGCCCTTTGGTCGGCTCATCTAAAAGCAACAGATCCGGCTGTATACCAAGGACTAGGGCAATGCCCAACCGCTGCTGTTCTCCCCCGCTCAAATCATATGGGTGACGCTCAAAAAGCGGCTTCAGTCCCATCTTCAATCCCAGCTCTAATGCACCGTTTTGTGAAAGGAGCTCTTCCTTTACGGTATCACGACTAAACATTGCCTTCGGTTCCTGCCACAGAAAGGCAGTGCGCGGCTTCGGATGCTTCCATTTGATACTCCCCCTCTGCGGAAAAAGTTCTCCGGAAAGTAGCTGAAACAAAGTGCTTTTCCCTGCACCGTTTCCCCCGAGAAGAGCATGAATTGTTCCACTATGCAGCGAAAAATGAACTCCGCGCAGCACAAAAGGCAATTCCTTTCGATAACGAAACCAAATGTCCTTACAGAAAAATATCGAATCTGTTTTTGAACAAGTCGGCAGTTTCATTTCTCCTTCCGGAAAATTCTGCAAAAACACTCTGCCCTCCCGCACAGTCAGCGGTATTTTCTCATCTAAAGCACCGTTTTGAGAAGCTATTCTGGAAGCCGCCGGCATTGCCTCCCAAAATGGATGAGAAGGATTTTCCATAATATTGTACACAAACTCTCTCGGCGGCAGCGGCATATGAAGTGCCCCGTCTTCCATCAAACAGACCTGATCACAAATTGGCAGTAAGTCCTCCATACGATGCTCGCTGACCATCACTGCAATTCCCATTTCGCGGTTCACCCTTAAAAGCAGCTCCAGAAAATGTTTCGCTGCAACCGGGTCAAGCTGAGCTGTCGGTTCATCTAACAAAAGCAGCTTTGGGCGCATCGCAAGGATCGCTGCCAAGTTTAAAAGCTGTTTTTCCCCGCCGCTAATCTCGTTGACCGGTTTTTGAATCAAATGATCAATGCCCAAAAATAAAGAGGTTTCTGCGACCCTTTGCTGAATTTCAGCGGGAGGCAGTCCTAAATTTTCCAAACCGAAAGACAATTCATGAGAAACCGTATCTGTCACGATTTGATTTTCCGGATCTTGAAAAACAAAGCCTATCTCAGAAGCAGTCTGATCGGTATCAAAATTTTTGGAAAGCTTAAAAGTCCGTTCCCCCTCCATTACTCCATGCGGCGTAATTTGAGGCTTTAAGCTGCGCAGAAGCGTACTTTTTCCGCAGCCGGAAGCACCGCAAAGCAAAAAGAATTCGCCACTCTTAATTGTCAGTGTCACATCTCGGACCGCTGGAGACAACTGCTTTGGATAATAAAATGAAAAATGAGAAAGTTTGACTAATTCATTCATAGGATTTTTTCCTTCTGTCCTGGATTTTTTTCTGCGCCCAAAAGAGCCGAACTTCTGAGATTTTCTCCCATAAAACCGGAAGAATCAAAAAAACGAAGTAAAAAGCTGCTAAAATAATGGACCAAATATCCGCAGAAAAATGGAGTCCTGGAAAATACTGCATCACAGAATTCTTCCCAAAAATTGCAAAGGCAGAAAGAAAAGTAAGAATCAAAAAAGCAATGAGCCAGAAAAAATCTTTCCCGGTAAACGGATACTCTTCTCCGCAAGTTCGCTCCATGCTTCCATAACCCCGCGCTTTCATAGAATCGGCCGTATCAAGACCGTCTTCCATAGACCATTCGAGCAAACAGGAAATATGGCGCATTCCATTTTTAATTTTATCCTCAAAGTGGTCGAACGTAGATTCCAAACTATGCCGCGCCTGACGAATACAGCGAATTCGTTCTTCTGTTTTTGGAAAAAGCCTCAGCGTCATACATAAGAGGAGGGCAAGATTTGGAAATCTTCGTCCAAAAAGATACAAGAATTTCTGCGTCGTCAAAAGGACATCCATGCAGCGAAACCACATTAAAACCATTAAAAGCATAATTCCACTGCAAAGTCCATAAAGGAACGATTCCAGCGTGATTGCGGAACCAAATAAACGACACATAATTGTTTTTCCACGATGATTAAAAAACACATTAAAAGCAGCAAAAACAAAAGCCACTGGAAGACCCTCTATAAAAATGTGCAAAGCTCTTTTTACACAAAAATAAAAAGAATATGACAGCACTGCTGCCACCAGGCTAGTTCCAAGGTAAAGTGGATTTAGACTGCACATTGCAAAGATGGCAATTGTAAAAGAATAAAAGAAAAGTAAACCGGGGTGCAATGTAGAAAAAATCGGTTCTTCTTTCATTTTTCTTTTACCTCCGGCCCAATCCCATATTTTTCCTGAATCCGATACAGCTTTTTACCCCATGGTTTTTCCAAAAGCAAAAGAAATAGTACGGTAGAAATCCCGTGAACTACATCCATCCACGCACTGGAAGCAAAAGCTGCTAAAAAAGCGGCAAATTTTACGGGGCGGATAAATCCAAGGACATACCACAAATCCATAAACCATCCAAAAAGGATTCCGCTGATAAATCCAAAAAGAAGCAAAAAAAAGCGTTTTCGAAAAAAGCCTGCTCGGTAAAGCAGACCTCCAAAAAAGCCAATCATCCCCCACGCATACATTTGCCATGGAGTCCACGGTCCCTGTCCTAAAAGCAAATTACTCGAAAGTGCCGTTAAAGCGCCCGTTAAAAATCCGGCATCTTGGCCGAATGCAATCGCCGTGATCAGAATAATCGCACTCGCAGGCTGAAAACTTGGAATCGCCGAAAAAAGGGTCCTTCCTAAAGCCGCAATTACACTCATCACTGCAATCGGAACCAAATCTCTGGGACGCGGTTTTTTATTTTCAAACGATAAAAGAAAAGGCGTCAGCGCCAATCCTACGCACAAAAGACTGAGCGCAGCAGCAGCTTCCGCCTCTAAAAACGCCGAACCCACCAACGCTATCGGCAGCAAAATAACGGCCGCTGCCTCAAAAATACGCAAAAGGGAAGCTCGTTTCATGTTTTAAATCCAATCCTTTTTAACCAATTCCATATCCTACATCTTTACCCATGTTACAGGTATAAATAAAGCGCACAGAATCACCGTTATTGAGAGCGTAACTGCCACAGCCCACATTGGGAGCATGACCGTTAACTGCATAAAGCCAGCCGCTCATAGAACCGCAGTCCTTCTCGTATAGATTGCCAATTCCAGCAACATAGCCACCAGAAACATCTGCGGAAACACCGGAAGCCATCAGTGCATCCAAAGCGGTAGCACCGGGACTTAATGTCACAGAGGAAGAAAAAGCAGGTCCACTTTTTCCCTTTGCTGCAGCGGCAGAAGAATCAATGGTAAAAGAAACTGTAATCTGCTGCGCCGGAACATCATGATTTTCTTGCGTCTGTGCCTCGCCAGCACCAGACTCACTATTTCCGACTTTTGCTGCTCCTTCGTTTTGAGAAGTTGCCTGCCCCTTTTGTGCAGATACAGTACTCTCATTATCTTGCGTTTCTTGAGAAGAAGCCCCCACCTTATCAGAAGAAGGTTCTTCTGATAATAAACCTCCAGGCATTAATTCCGATGGAATAGATCCCTGCTGCAGTTCTTCCGAAGAAGCTTGTGAAGATACCACGTCGGAAGGGACTTGAGGCGCCGCTATTTTTTCCTTAGAACAGCCTGAAAAAAGAAGGATGCTTAAAAAACAAACAATAAAAACACCAAAACGACTTTTCAAACTTTTACTCCTCTTTTCGGTTCTTCCAATGAACTAAATAAATCACGACTCCAACAATCGCAAGAATTCCAACTGCAAAAGTGACATAAGCCCACACCGGGATCTGAAAAACAGTAGAATTGTCCATTCCCTGAGAGAGTTGATTGGAACCGTTCCCAGCTTTCAAATCGGTGGCTGCAGTCCCTAATTTTGCTGTTGTAAAAAGATATTCTCCACCATATTCCGTAGTAAACATCACACATTTATTATCAACAACTGCCTGCTGTAAGAACTGTGGATCCTGACCATCGGTCAAACGATAAACATAAATGGTGGTCTCATTCTGCATGGACTCCGGCAGACGATAAACCACCGTTGTTTTAGCCGGAAGCTTTCCACTATCCGCAAAACGAATAATCAGATGGTTGCCCATATTATCTGGAAGCTTTGCCTTTGTTTCTCCATCCGAAAGGACCGTAATTCCAAGCCGCAGTCCTTCTGTGGGATCAAGCACATCCTGCCCCAAAAAACTGACCGCATAATTGCCTGCATCTACTGAAAGGCGCAGATTCGGATACTTCTTCAGTTCTGAAAAGGTCTGAGAAGAAAGCTCTCCGTCTTTTTTGGCAATAGAAAGTAATACCTGCCCATTTTGTCCTGCTTCACGAACCTTTTGTGCAATCGAATCCGTTAGATTATTCTCATCATCATTCTCTCCACTTTGACCGTTAAGTGCTTGCCAAATCGCTCCAAGCGGCGTTTGTTCTGTAGTTTTCTCACTAGAAGCGGTTTCGGTTTCAGAGCTATTCTGATCACTGCTGACATCCTGGTTTCCATTCTCCGAACCCTGTGAAGAGCTTTCCCCATTTTGTTCTGAGGAAGTAGGATTGGGAGAAGCAGAGGAAGAAGATGATTCTGGAGCTGGTGGCTGCGGATTTTCATTCTTCGTAATTGCAAACAGCACCCCCGAATCATTTCCATAATAAAGAGTCCCGTTATTGTCAGCCGCAACGATGCTCATGCAATAATTTTGCTGAGAATCCGCCGGTTGATATAAAGTCGAAAATGTAAAAGAATTTCCGTTTAACCGTGCCAAATATAATGCACCGGGATTATTATTCTGTGTCAAATAAACACACATCTCATTGGAAACAGCATCCGGCGCCACCAGCATTCCGTAGCAGGCACCATCTTCCAGCGTCTGTGAAGCGATTTCTGATAAATCATTAACATCAAACGCTTTTAGGTAACCAGCTTGTCCATATGTACCGCCCGCTACAAAAACTTTTCCGCCAACCACAATCGGGCTTGTTTTTGCACTGGCCGGCAGCGATACGGAACCTGCGATCTGTGGGTTTTCCCCTGGCGTTACTTTATAAAGCACGCCGTCATCTGTAGCTGCCCAAAGAAATCCCTGCGCAGAAACCAGTGAAGTACGAACTTTTCCAAGTTGACAGGTAGACTGATCGCTTCCCGTTTTTGCATCAGCAGAAACAAGGACTCCATCATCCCCGCAAAAATAAATACGATCCTCTATTTTTACTGCACCAGCTCCATAATAGCTGCCGGTCCCGTATGTCCATTTGGGCGAAATCGTTTCCGTTCCCTTTGTGCTGTCCGTATCTTCTGCCGAATATGCTGCAAAAGTGCCAGTGCTCGAAGCATCAGTCAATCCCACATAAAACATATCGTCTGCCTCATCATAGTAAACCGGAGACAGCCCCTGATATTTTGGATTACCGGAACCATCCGTCATCAGTTCCGTGATAAAAAGAGGTTCCAAGGTAGAAGCATTCAGCACTTCAATCTGCCCATTCCCCAAAGGAACAAACAGTTTTCCATTGCCGTAAGTAGGATAAGAATAATACCCCAGAGAAGAAGCCAGACTCTGTGATTTCTCAATTGCTCCGGTAGAAGCATTCAAAATTTGAACTTCATTATCCCGTGCTACATAAATCTGACCATTGACTAAAAGCGGAGAACCTGCATAACCACCCCACGAATTTGGATTCTTGCATTGACTTTCCCAAAGCAGCTTTCCATCAACAGGAGTGGAAGCTAAAGTGGTAGCATTATTCTGTGCATTTCCAAGATGCTGCGGCCATTGGGAAGAAAGGGCTACTGGTGTTTCCCCTGACGAACTAGAACCACTAGAACTATTAGAAGAAACCGGTAAAGATGAAACCTGTGAAGACTCCTCAGAAGAAGAGCTTTGAGAGGAAGACGATAAAGAAGAACTTTCTGGTTGATTTTGAGTAACGGTTACTTTGCAGCTTGGATTGCTGATATTATAGGCATAGTTTCCCTTACTATCATACCATAGAGTACTTTGTCTCTCTGCGCTGACAAAATAGGTGCCAGCTTTATGAAAAGTAATGGAATCTTTTCCGTCTGCTCCTGTGTTAGCAGAAGAAAGGGTATAATCACTGCTGGAAAGCGCCTGTCCATTCTGATCATAAAGGAGAAGAGTTGCTCCATCAATAGCGGCTGCCGTACTTTGAGCCGACATATTTCCTTTTCCAAGTAAGGTAAGAGTCAGTGGCTGATCAATCGTCGCTGCAGCTTCCGTCTGATCAAAATAAGCATAATTACTCGGTTCAAAAGAAGAATACCAGCTGGCATAGAATACAACGGTATCCCCATCTTTAATTGGACAAGACGCGGCCGTATAGCCCGTCCCTTTGCTGTCGGAAGGGCAGGAATCCTGGTTAACTGCATACATCCAATAAACATCAGTAGGCCAGTTATCCTTATCATTACAAAAATCATTCAGGAATCCGCCTGCTGTTACATCAATAAGAGCAGACATTGCATCCTTATCCGCACCATATTCGTCTTTACAGTATTGCGCAAGCACATGCAGCGGCGTATCATAGCCGGGGTCCTGACTAATGTTAAGGCCGTAGTCGCTAAAGGTTTGATAAGTTGCAGGCAACGTCACCTTAACCGGCTGCACTTCTGTGTTTCCATAGCCTTCTACTCTCAGAGTTACCGTAATCCCTGTTGTTTTTACCGGCTCCTGAGCTACCGCAGGCTGTACGACAAATACAAACATAAAGGCAATCGCACAGAATAGGCTGGCAATCCGTTTTTTCATATTGATTCTCTTCCCCTTTTGTTGTTCTTAAAAAATAAAAAAGCAGCCTTTTACGGCCGCAAATAAAAGGATACAAAGCCCTCCGATCATTTCAGCTGGAAGGATCTTTTCTTTTTCTTTTATGCAACCAATTTCCTCACCGAATAATTTGCTTTTTATTTTTAACCAAAAAGATATCCTGACTTTTGGGCCAAATACCTACTCATCCGGTCTTCCCGCTTTTGACAGTGACTGTTTTTGGATTTTCGTTGCCCTTTTACAGTAGAGTGAGCTGTTGCGGATTTTAACCGCATTCCCTCTTTGGTCTCTTTGTATTTTATCTTATCAATTAGATTCTGTCAATCTTTCACCGAAAAAGCTTGTCTTCCATTTTATGATTTTTTGAGCGGCGGCGAGCTGTTTCTTCTTCATCGATACAAAGCGTTCCCTCTTGATCATCAATTCGCAAAACGCTCCCCTCCGCTGCTCCTTTTGGCAGTTCTGCTGATTCCAATGCAAAAAAGCGTCCATCCTGATCTTCACAAATTGCCAGTGTTCCCTCAAAGCGGTCAATGCTTACGATTCTCATAATGGTGATGTCCTCTCTTTCCATCTGTTTTTTTGGTCTGAGATTGGTGTTTAAAAAAACTGTGGGGCCCATTCTCGTCGTTTTTTCGATTATTTTCCGTTTTTTTCATTGCTTGCTCACGCCGCATTTCAGGCGTTGGATGAACAAGAAACTGTGAGCCGTCTCCAATTAAATCCGGACGTCCCGCCGCTTTCAGCGCTGCAATTACCTCTCGCTGCAAATGCGGTTCAAAATACTGAAGCAACGCCCTCTGCATAGCTTTTTCCTTCGGATTTTTTGTCACATAGACCGGTTTCATTGTCCATGGATTGAGGCCCGTATAATACATGCAAGTTGCAATTGTTCCCGGCGTCGGATAAAAATCCTGCACCTGTTCCGGACGCAAATGTTGTTTTTTAAGAAACAATGCCAGTTCTACAGCGTCTTTTAAAGTGCTTCCAGGGTGCGAACTCATCATATATGGAACCAGATACTGCTCTTTTCCATATTCCCGGCACAATGCAAAATATTTCTTTTGAAAGCGCAGAAAAGACTCAATATGAGGCTTTCCCATGGCATCCAGCACTTCGGGCACACAGTGTTCCGGCGCTACCTTGAGCTGTCCGCTGACATGATATTTAACAAGCTCCCGAAAGAAGGAATCATCCGGATCTGCCATCAAATAATCAAATCGGATTCCAGAACGAATAAACACCTTTTTTACTTTTGGCAAAGCCCGAATCTTTTGGAGGATGTCCAAATATTCACTATGATCGACCTGCAAAGCCGGGCATGGGGTTGGCGCCAGACATTTTTTAGGGCCTGGACAAAGACCGTTTTTCTCCTGTTTGAGGCACGAAGGATGACGAAAATTTGCAGTAGGCCCGCCGACATCATGAATATAGCCTTTAAAATTTGGCAGAGTCGTCAGAAGTTTTGCTTCTTTCAGAATGCTCTCTTCACTGCGGGAGGTCACATATCTGCCCTGATGGAATGCAAGAGAGCAAAAATTGCAGGCGCCAAAACAGCCGCGGTTCTGTGTAATGGAAAACTCCACTTCCTGAATGGCCGGGACTCCGCCTTCCTTTTCGTACATCGGGTGATAAGTGCGCATATAAGGCAGCTCATAGACCGCATCCAGTTCTTTTTGAGAAAGCGGTAATGCAGGAGGATTCTGCACCAAAAGCAGGCTGCCGTGCTTTTGCAGGACTCTTTTTCCACGAAAAGCATCCTGCTCATCCTGCTGTTTTCGGCAGGAAACCGCATATTCCTTTTTCGATTTCTGTACCTGTTCAAAGCTGGGGCAGTCGACTGCGGGTCCGGGCTCATATTCCTTTGTGGGAATCAAATAACAGGTCCCCCGAACATCTCGAATCTCCGAAGCTTTCTGTCCATTTTGAAGTCTCTGGGCAACTTCTTTCACCGGGCGTTCTCCCATCCCGAAGATCAGGAGGTCCGCTCCGCTTTCCACAAGAATACTGGGATGAATCGAATCATCCCAATAATCATAATGGGCAAATCTTCTCAGAGAAGCTTCCAACCCGCCTAAAATAATGGGCGCATCGGGATATGCTTTCCGGATACAATGACTATAAACCGTAACCGCGCGGTCGGGCCTTTTTCCGGTTTTATTTCCCGGGGAATAAGCATCCATCCGCCGCGGACGTTTCGCCACCGTATAATGTGCCACCATACTATCCAAATTTCCGGCGTTCACAAGAAATCCTAATTTTGGACGTCCAAAGCGCTGAAAATCCTGCAGGCTGTGCCAATCCGGCTGCGCAAGAATTGCCACCCGATAGCCGCAGCTTTCCAACACTCTGGAAATAATTGCTGTTCCGAAAGTCGGGTGATCTACATAGGCATCTCCGGTCACCAAAACGAAGTCCGGAGCTTCCCACAAAAGCGCTTTCATCTCTTCCTTTGTAACGGGTAAAAACGGCATAAAACACCTCTAAAAAAACTAAAAATGCAAAAAGTATAAGCTCTGTTCCTTTTATAACTGTTCTTTAGAGGAAGCTTCTTCCGGATTTTGTTCCGGAGCATCCCCTTTCTGCATACTGCGTTCCAACCACTGCTGATAAGTAATCAGTACCTTACGCGGTTTAGAGCCTTCATGCGGGCCAACGACTCCCATCTGCTCCATATTGTCAATCAAGCGTCCCGCTCTTGCATAGCCGAGCCGCAAACGTCGCTGCAAAAGGCTAGTGCTGGCTTGTCCTGCTTCTACAACACATTTGATTGCGTCTTCCATCATAGGATCCTGATCGCTATGCGATTCTGTTGTAGAATCGCTGCCCTTTTCGGCAACAGCATTTTTTTCGATCTCATCGGCGATCTTCTGATCATATTCGCCTTCGCCGCTCTTTTTAATGTATTCTACAATACTTTCGATTTCACTGTCACTGACAAATGCGCCCTGCACTCGAATCGGCTTTTGCGTGCCAACGGGAGAAAAGAGCATATCGCCGTTGCCTAAAAGCTTTTCAGCACCGCCGATATCAATAATCGTACGGGAATCCACCTGACTGGAAACGGAGAGTGCAATTCTACTCGGAATATTCGCTTTGATTAAACCAGTAACCACATCTACGCTCGGACGCTGTGTTGCAATCACCAGATGCATTCCAGCGGCACGCGCCATCTGTGCCAAACGGCAGATACTGTCTTCCACTTCATTTGGAGCAGCCATCATTAAATCCGCCAGCTCCTCAATAAAGATGACGATTTGAGGCATATGTTCCATCGGAAGGCCATCTTCCGTCTGATAATTACAGGATTTTGCAAGTGCATTATAGGCTTTTAAGTCACGCACATTATATTCAGCAAAAATCTTATATCGCTTGAGCATTTCCGTTACCGCCCAACCCAAAGCGCCTGCTGCTTTACGGGGATCGGTCACGACCGGGACAAGCAGCTGTGGAATTCCATTATAAATAGAAAGTTCTACAACTTTTGGGTCGATCATTAAAAAGCGAACTTCTTCCGGCGTGGATTTATAGAGCAGACTAATAATAAAAGAATTAAGGCAAACCGATTTACCGGAGCCAGTGGTACCGGCAATCAGAAGATGCGGCATCTTTGCAAGATCTGTTACCGTAACTTCACCTGCAATATTTCTTCCCAAACAGACTGTCAAAAAACTCTTTGCTGAAACAAAAGCATTTGACTCCACCAAATCGCGCATCCGCACAATCGATTTTTGCTTATTTGGCACCTCAATTCCAACAGCAGCTTTCCCAGGAATCGGTGCTTCGATACGAACGCCTGAAGCTGCCAAATTCATCGCAATATCATCGGAAAGATTTGTAATTTTACTGATCTTAACTCCAGCTGCCGGCTGCAACTCATATCGAGTAACACAAGGTCCTCTGCTGATATCCACAATTTTTGCCGAAACGCCGAAGCTTTTCAGAACAGAAATCAGCTTCTGCCCATTCTGTTGAAGTTCATTTGTCACATTTTGCTGATCAGGCTCTTTTGTTACATTCAGCATAGAAACTGGAGGAACATGATACCCTTCCGAATCTTCTGTTTGATGAACAGAAATATCCATCGGCGCAGTGGTCCCATTGACTGCAGTTTCCAACGCCTTTTGCTCCTGATCGAGCTTTCGCTTACGCTTTATAAAATTTTGTGCTGCTTCTGCACTGCCATCCGCATGAGCCGGCGTTTCCAGCATCATTTGTACTGGAATGCCCTCAGAGACCGTTTTTGAATCCGGAATCTCAGGCTTCTTATCTTGCCCAAAAGCAGAAGTATTGACTGCTTCTCTGAGCCGCTCCAATTTATCATTCTTAGGAGCTTCTGCAAAAGCATCCTCAGAAGGCTTCACTGTCTTAGAGCGAACTGGGTGCTGTGGCATTCCATCATCCAACGGCACATCAATATCAGTGCTGCGGATAATCTCTCCCTGCCGATTTTCCCGAACCGTATTGACCGCTTCTGCAGCCTTCTCCACCGGCTTTGTGAGAGTTCGAATGAATTTAATCAACGTGGTGCCGGTAAGCAGCATCAATCCCACAAAAATAGCCAGAACAAAGAAAATACGCGCACCGGCATAATCAAGTGCTGCACAGACAGGAATTCCGAGAAGGCCGCTGAATAAGCCTGCACCCTGCCCATCAACCCCCATGCGGTAAAGCGCTGTCAGCTGACTGCCAAATTCTTTTACAGTAGCAGCACCGCTGTGACTGCCAAAAGAGTAGACTGCCGAACAGAACAGAGTGATAATAATGACTATCAGCCACACTCTGCCGCTTAAACGGACATCTTCCCGATCCATGGAAGTTACGATTGCAATATAAAGAAACAATGCCGGCCAAAGAATCGCACAGTTTCCAAAAAGTCCGCCGAGAGCATTATGAATCCAGTTCCAGAAAAAGGCACCGGGCAAAATAATCATACAGCCCAGCAAAACTGCAATCGAAAACAAGACCACTGCAGCCGCTTGTTTATTGCGGCGCCGTACCGGTTCTGAAGCCGGTGCAGACCGTTTTGTCCTCCCTTTAGAAGCAGGTTTTCTGCTCCTCGGTGCAGAGGATCTTTTAGTGCCGGAAGTTGCCGACCTTTTTGTTGTTTTCTTCTGAGACACTTTTGAAGCTCCTTTTTTATGTAACGGATAACGAAAAATATTTTAAAGCGGCATATGAGAGAAAAGATTGAATCCAGTCACATGCTCAATAATTCCAATAATAATAGTTAAGACGCCGAGGATTCCGGTATAAACGACAAAGATGGCTAACTTGTTGGAAGAAACAATCCACTTGAGCAGTTTGATTGCAAGGAATCCGACGATCATTGCCGAAAGTAATCCACAAATTACCACACCAAATCCAATGCCGCCGGTTCCCTGAGCAACTGCATCTTTTGTCTCTAAAACAACCGCTGCTAAAATAGCAGGAATTCCCATAACAAATGAGTAATCCAAAGCAGACTGTTTATTAATACCGCGCATGAGGCCAACGCTCAGCGTCGTCCCAGAACGGGAAAGGCCCGGAAACACTGCTGCAAATACCTGCCCCACGCCAACACAGAGCGCATCTATGGGATTATACTGTCTGCGTCCTCCGGGGAGCGTTCTTCCATCTCTCATCATCGGACGAACCTTTCGATTCATCTGAATTCCAAAGTACAGAAGTACGCTGGTACCAAGGAAGGAAAAACCTTCAACCAAAATATCGCTGTCTCCGGATAATATATCCGCATAATCTTTAATAGAATGACCCGTTCCAGGAACCGGCAGGAACAAGAGGAATAACGGTAAAAGACCAATGATCAACATCATCAGCAAACGACGGTCAGGACTCATTTGTTTCCAATGAAACTCTCTATGTACCAGATCCTGTACCACTCTGACCAATTCCCGCAGAAGTCGAAGAATCAAATTTCGATAAACAAATATCACTGCAATCAATGTGCCTAAATGCAGCATAACATCAAAGAAAAGACCCGGCATTGAAAGGCCCATCATATGTTGTGCCAGAGAAAGATGCCCGCTGCTGGAAACCGGCAAAAACTCTGTTGCACCTTGAACAATTCCTAAAATAATTGCCTGCAGAATACTCATAAGTTACCTCCACTTATGTAAGGCGTAAAAACGCCTCATTTTTTTTCTTTATTTCTTGGTCTAACTGTTTTCTTTCGTCTCTTGTCAATCATTCCATAAAGGCAGTCCAACGCATCTGATAAACTTCCAAGAGAATCAATGAGTCCCTCTCGTACTGCGTCAGGCCCATCTAAAACGGTTCCTACGTCCATAACCAGTTCTTCTGTGTTCATTGAAAGTTCCATAAAACGCTTTTCAGTAATTTTGCTGTTTCCCACCACAAAATGTGTAATTCTCTCCTGCATACGCTGAAAATATTCCAACGTCTGCGGTACTCCGAGCAACGTGCCGTTCATGCGAACCGGATGAATTGTCATGGTAGCACTTGGTGCAATAAAGCTATGCTTTGCAGCGACTGCTAAAGGGACCCCGATTGAATGTCCCCCGCCAAGCACCAAACTGACTGTTGGCTTTTTCATTCCAGAAACCAGTTCAGCCAATGCAAGCCCGGCCTCCACATCTCCGCCGACCGTATTGAGAATAATCAGCAGACCATCTATATCCGATGCTTCCTCGATTGCGACCAGCTGCGGAATCACATGCTCGTATTTTGTGGTTTTATTTTGACTTCCTAAGATAAAATGTCCTTCAATCTGGCCGATAATGGTCAGGCAATGGATTCGATGCCCCGGTTTTCCCGCCGTAACACTTCCGCTTTCACTGATTTCGTCCCGACGTTCTTCATCATCTTCTTTTTCCGGAGAATCCGTATCCATTAATGCATAAGGCCGTTTATTTTTCAAGACAGATTCGCCTCCCAGCTGGTAGTCTGCCCTAAAAAAAACGACCCATTCAAGAAACACATCATCTTATAGGAATCGCTTTATTATAACATTCCCTTCCGCTCTGCGCAAGAGAAGGAAAAGAGTTTCCTTTTTTCCTTGTTTTCTCGGTGTTAATTGATTGACAACTGCATAAATTTATTAGATAATATGTTATTATAAATAAAGTAAAGGAATCTATTCTGTCGAAACACCAAAAGGTGAATATTGCAGGAAACTTCTTTGCAGAAAGGATCATTTTTCATCATTTTGTTCTTGATGACCGGATAATCAGAAAGATCCAGGCCAAATCATGATTTTCCGATCTTCCCACTAGCACTAAAAGATTACTAAAAAATAAAAATTTTTGCAGCGCGAATATTCGTCCCTACCCAAAGGGAAAACCATTTTAGATACTTTTTTAAATCTTGCCGTTTAGTTTCTCATCTTTGTAATTTGGATTTTTTTAAACAATATTATCCCTTAAATTAAAATAGAAATCCTCATAGGTGGGCAAAATGACAGATAGCGTTCCTCCAAAAAAGCATTCTGTGTTTTCTTTTTTGCGGCAAAAGGTGTTAAAAATTAGGGAGATAAATTTTTAAAAATTCATGAAACCCAGGGTCGAAGATCACTCCAAAGAATGATACTATTCAGCGCTCTTTTCATAAATTAAAAAGGAGAATAAAATAATCCCAATTTCACTCTTATCATCTTTTGGAGTCAAACCTAAAAAAGGTGTTTCTACTAGAATTGGAAGAAAATATTGACCGGAGATTTTCTTTTACATGAAACATTGTCCAAAAAGTGCAGAGTCATGCAGGGGAATTCTCCGAAAAAATGCAAAAATGTTCAGCAACGATTGTTGCAAGGAGGAAATAAAGCTCATGCCGAAACGTGAAAATGTATCAATGTCGGTGATCCGGCGCCTACCGCGCTATTACCGTTTTCTGCGTCAACTGCAGAAAGAGGGCGCTACTCGGATTTCTTCGACGGAATTATCAAAACGTCTGGGACTTACTGCCAGTCAGATTCGTCAGGATCTTAACTGCTTCGGTGGATTTGGCCAGCAGGGTTACGGATATATGGTAGATCAGCTCTGCTCTGAAATTCGTCAGATTTTAGGCCTTGACCACTGCTATAAAGCAGTTCTCTTTGGCGCCGGGAATCTTGGCAGGGCCATCGCCAGCCATATGTCTTTTGAAGCGATGGGTTTTCAGCTGATTGGGATTTTTGACAATGATCCTCTGAAAGCCGGAAAAATTGCCGACGGTCTCCCCATTCGTATGACGGAAACTTTTGAAAGCTTTTATCAGGAAGAACATCCTGATGTAGCCGTACTCTGTATCCCCCGTGGTTGCGCCCAGAAAAATGTCGACTATCTTTACAAAGTTGGAATCCGCAATTTCTGGAATTTCAGCCATTACGATATTGCAATGCGCTATCCGGATGTTGTGGTGGAAAATGTCCATTTAAACGACAGTCTTATGACCCTTTGCTATCGAATGTCCAACTAAGTCTATCTGATTTTTCATTAAAAAGGAGGAATCTCTATGTATTGGATTATTATTGGTGTTATCATTCTGATCCTGATTTTTTGGTTCGCAGGAACATATAACCGCCTCGTAAAATTAAACGTCCGAGTAGACAATGGCTGGAGTCAGGTAGATGTTCAGCTGAAAAAGCGCTTTGACCTGATTCCAAACTTGGTAGAGACCGTAAAAGGCTATGCCACTCACGAAAAAGGAACTTTGGAGGAAGTTGTAAAATGGCGTGCCGCTGCTGGCAGTGCCAAAAATCCGCAGGAATTGATGGATGCAAACAATCAGCTTTCTCATGCAATTGTGAATCTGTTTGCTACAGCAGAACAATATCCGGATCTTAAAGCAAATCAAAACTTTCTTTCTCTTCAAAAACAACTCGAAGATATTGAAAGCAAGATTGCTATTTCCCGTCAATTTTATAATGATACTGTCATGCGCTATAACGAATTCACCGTACAATTCCCCAGCAATTTGATTGCTTCCATCTTCCATTTCCATGCACGCCCATATTATGAAGTTTCGGACGAAGAGCGCGAAGCACCGCAGGTGAAATTTTAATATGAAAATGAAAAGAAAATTTTCAAAAATTTCTCTTCTCAGTTTTTTACTCTTTGGTTTAATTTGTTCTCTGTTTTGGGGCAGCACTATTTCTGCTTCTGCAAGCAGCAGCGGCAGCCAAACCGTTTCACAGATGACGATTGATGCACAGGCACAATCAAACGGAGATCTTCTTGTCACCGAAAAGTGGGCGCTCCATGTAACAGAGCGCAGCAAAGCGTACTCTAATTTTTACCGGACATTCGATATGGCCGGAAGCAATGGCATTTCTGCTGATTCGATCACACTAAACAGTGTATTTGATAATGATAGTGGGATTGAATACCAGAACATCGGTGATATTAATCCTGAAAATGTAACAGGGCCGCAAAACTCCTGCTATCTGCACAAATCAGGAAATCAGATTGAAATCGGTTGGTTCGCTCCAAAATTCACTTCTGGTAACCGTACTTTCACATTTTCCTATACGATTCACAATGTCATGAACGTTTATCAGGATGTTGGAGAAATTTTTGACACATTTGTACCAGATAAGTTTTCGTTTTCAGTCACTAAACTGACCGGAACCATTCGGTTGCCTCAGGCAGTTTCTGATCCGAATACCCAGATCCGCGCATGGCTCCACAGCACTGCCTCCGGTTCTTGGGAGGTCCTTCCGGACGGCACCGGAATCACATTCTCTCTGGAAAACATTCCAAAAGAAACGATGGTCGCCGTACGAATGCTTGCGCCTGCAACCCTGTTTTCAGAATCGCCAAAACAAATAAATGAGGCGAAAGGATCTGAAATTGCGGCAGAGGAACAAGCTTTAGTTGACAAAGCAATTGCGCACCAAGAGACGCAAAAACAGCTCGGATATATTGATGTAATCGGTGGTATTTTGTTTTTAGTACTGGCAATCTTTTTGACGATTTATATTCGTAAAAAATACTTTAAGCCTTATCAACTCAATTCTCCGGAATATTATCGAGAGATTCCAAAAGAAGCTTCTCCTGGTGGAATTGCCAAGCTGTTCTACTATTATGACGGTGGTGTAGATCTGACGCAGGAGCAAAAGGGCAGAGTTTACAGTGCTACCCTTTTAAGTCTTGCACGCAAAGGTTACGTTAACCTTATTCCGGATCAAAACGAGAAGGAATTTCGTATTTCAATTACGGACGATAAGGCTCGCGAAGACCTGACTCAAAGCGAAGCTATTTTCCAACAATTATTTAGCAATGTAGCAGAACATTATAATGGTTCTTTTTCCATGAAAGACTTTAAACAGTATGCTAAAAAGCAGTATGTCTCTGTTGACTCTTTGATCTCCAGATTTTGGGTAACAGCAGAGCGCGAACACACTGAAGCTGATTGGTATGAGAAACGTCCAAAAGCGGTCAAAGCTTTCATAGCGATCGCCTCTATGGCTGCTGTTTTGGGCATTGTTCTCTTTGTAGTCCTTTTAGCTATTGCCAACCTAACGATGATCTATCTCCCGCTGGGCATGCTGATTGGCGGAATCATTCTCGCTGTCTCTTGCTCCTCTAAAAAGCCGAGGCTTACCAAAAAAGGCCAAACAGAATGGGATCAATGGCATGGACTTAAAAAGTATATGCTTGATTTTTCAAATCTCAAGGAATATGAAGTTCCGCAGTTGGCACTTTGGGAAGAATATCTTGTTTATGCCACTATGATGGGGATTTCTAAAAGAGTGGCAAAACAGCTCAAATTGGTTTATCCTCAGCTCAATACGGTTGATTATCAAAGTGGAAATTGGATGTACACCTATTTCTGGTATGGAAATTTCTATCATTACAACTACGATTTTGGAGAACAGTTCTCCAGTTCGATGAATCAAATCACACAGGCTGCAACCCGTCTTGCACACCCCTCTATCAGTTCTTCTACCGGCTCTGGTTTTGGCGGCGGAAGTTCCTTTGGCGGTTTTGGCGGCGGCGGCTTTGGTGGCGGTGGCGGCGGCTGCCGATAATCATTCTTTCGTAAAAACAATAATGGGCAGGAATTCTAAACTTGTTTTTAAAAATTAGAATTCCTGCCCATTTGATATCTTTCTAATAAAAGACTTCGTCGATTTTAAAAAAAAGCCGCCTGAAAGGTTTCAGTCTTTCAGGCGGCCTTTTTATTTTATTTTTTAGCAACCCTATGATGTTCTTTTGCTGCTTTAATCAAACCTTGGAATAATGGATGCGGACGATTTGGACGAGATTTAAACTCAGGGTGGAACTGCGCTCCAATATAATAAGGATGCTGATCTCTAGGCAACTCCATCATTTCTACGATATGATTGTCAGGGCTTCTTCCACAGAGGATCATACCATGCTTCTCCATATCTTCACGATAGTCATTGTTGACCTCATAACGATGACGATGGCGCTCAGAAATTAAAGACTGTCCATCATAAAGCTCACTCGCCATAGTACCAGGCAAAAGCTTACAGGGATATTTTCCGAGGCGCATAGTTCCGCCAAGCTGAACAACATCCTTCTGTTCCGGCATCAGGTCAATGACATGATTGGTGCTCTGCGGATCAAATTCGGCAGAATTGGCATCAGAAAGCCCCATGACATGGCGTGCGTATTCGATAATTGCCAACTGCATTCCAAGGCAGATTCCGAGGAACGGCACTTTATTCTCACGCGCATATTGAATTGCAATGATCATGCCCTCAATTCCGCGCTGTCCGAAGCCACCGGGAATTAAGAGTCCATCCATACCCTTTAATACCTGTGCGACGTTCTCCTCTGTAATGGTCTCAGAATCGATCCAATTAATATTGACCTTTACTTTATTTCCGAAGCCACCGTGTGCCAACGATTCGGCCACACTCAAATAAGCATCATGCAGTCCTACATATTTGCCTACCAGTGCAATATTAACGCTCTCTTTAAGAGATGTTACCGTATCAACCATGGAAATCCAATCGGCCAGTTCCGGTCCATGAGTATCTAAACTAAAGCGCTTGCAGACAATATCGTCCAGCTTTTCTTCATGGAGTGCCAGCGGCACCTGATAAAGGCTGGGAAGATCCAAATTCTCGATCACACATTCTTTCTGCACATTGCAGAACAGCGCGATCTTATCTTTGACTTCCTGCTCAATTTTTCGGTCAGAACGCAAAACAATAATATCCGGCTGAATTCCAATGGACAGAAGCTCTTTTACACTGTGCTGGGTCGGTTTGGACTTATGCTCGTCCGAACAGGCAAGATACGGCACCAGTGTAACATGGATAAACAGGCAGTTCTGACGGCCTACTTCCGTTGCGAACTGACGAATTGCCTCCAAAAATGGCTGACTTTCAATATCGCCGACCGTACCGCCGACTTCGATAATCGCAACATCTACATTTTCTTTGCCGGCCGAAATTCTCGCCTTAATTTCATTAGTGATATGTGGGATCACCTGAACCGTACCACCGCCGTAATCACCATTTCGTTCATTCTGGATTACATTCCAATAAACCCGTCCGGAAGTAACATTGCTGTTCTGGCTCAGATTTTCATCGATAAAACGTTCATAATGTCCCAAATCCAGGTCGGTTTCAGCGCCGTCATCCGTTACAAAGACTTCTCCATGCTGAAAAGGATTCATCGTCCCGGGATCGACATTGAGATAAGGATCGAATTTCTGCATCGTAACCCGCAGACCTCGTGCCTTTAACAGGCGCCCTAAAGACGCCGCCGTGATGCCTTTTCCCAACCCGGACACCACACCGCCAGTGACAAAAATGAATTTTGCAGCCATGATTTCCCTCCATCTGAATCCATTGGTTTTTTAAAACAATTAAAGTTATTATATCTCCCAACCAATGCTCTTGTCAATGTAAAGGACTGACTTTTCGACAAAAATATCATTTTCTAATAATCGAAAGTTTATCCTTCATATTGTTCTACAGTGGCTTTTTGAATCACAACATCTGTCTTCGGCTTTTTGGAGGAACTATCTACTTCTACTTGCGCAATCGCATCTACGACATCCATTCCCTCAAATACCTGTCCAAAAACAGTATGCCCGCGTTTTGGAGTAAAAGCATTATAAGCACCGTCCAAAAAAGGATTTCCACCCTGTTTTTCATAAAGCTTTTTATAGGTATCTGTTAAAGAATCCGTATTTAAAATAGTATACTGATTTGCTGCAATCTGTGGCCATTGGGATTGATCATACGTTTTTAATTGGCTGTAAAGGCTTTCATATTGACTCCACGCACTGGAGTTTACAGGACCTGCCTGATTGATAAAAAATTGGCTTCCATTTGTATTGGCCCCACTGTTGGCCATCGCAAGACTGCCGCGCAAGTTAACAAGGTTTGCACTAAACTCATCTTCAAAAGTTCCGCCCCAGAGACTTTCTCCTCCGGTACCGTTCCCTTTTGGATCTCCTACCTGAATCATAAAGTCCTTCATGACACGGTGAAAGGTAAGTCCATTATAATATCCTTTTTGAATCAATCCCACAAAATTCTCAACCGTTTCCGGAGCTTCCTTGGGAAACAGCCGGATTTTTATGGTTCCATAATTTGTTTGCAGGACCGCGATCTGCTCCCCTTTTTGAGGAAGCTGTAATTGATCTCCAAGCTGCAGACTACTAGTTGACGAATCTTGGCTTACCATTGACTGCGTCTTTTCAGATGCTGCTTCTGAAGAAGGCTGTGAAGACACCACAGAAGAATTTCCAGATGAAGAACCACAGCTGGTCATAGAAAAACCGATCATTAAAGATAAAAGAATTGGAATGGATTTAGCAAGTCGCATGTAAGAACCTCCTGATCATTCATTTTCTAAAAAATCATTGTGAATACCCCCTTCTTTCTCCGCATATTTATGAAACGGCAGTAAAAAAGGAGGTAGTCAAAGAATGCTTGGATTTGAGCCGGAAGGACGGTTGATCAACTGCATCGAAAATCGTGCAGCGCTCAACAGTCCGGCATCTCTTAAAGAAGCTATGAGGGAAGGAAAAATTCTGGAGGGACGCGCATTAGTCTGCACCTCTGATCACGATCTGATCGTCGATCTCGGATGTATGCGCGGCATTATTCCGCGGGAAGAGGGCGCCATAGGAATTCGTGAGGGCAAAATCCGTGATATTGCAATTTTATCCCGGGTAAATCGTCCTGTCTCTTTCATTGTAACCGATATTGAAGAAAACGAAAATGGACAGCGTGCAATTCTTTCCAGAAGAAAAGCACAAAACGTTTGCATGGAATCCTATCTCAGTAAGCTTAATCCTGGAGATATCATCGATACACGGGTTACCCATCTGGAACCTTTCGGCGCTTTTTTAGACGTCGGCTGCGGAATTTCCGCCCTAATGCCGATTGATTGTATCAGCATTTCCCGAATTAATCATCCTCGAGAACGTTTTAGCGTTGGAATGGATCTAAAAGCCGTGGTCAAAAGCATTGAAAACGGCCGCATCACGCTGACTGAAAAAGAACTGCTCGGAACATGGGAAGAAAATGCCGCTCGTTTTTCACCCGGTCAGACCGTTGCAGGTGTGATCCGCAGTGTAGAGCCCTATGGGATTTTTGTAGAACTGACCCCAAATTTAGCCGGACTTGCCGAAAGCCGTCCGAATATTCTGCCGGGACAGCAAGCAAGTGTTTACATCAAAAATATTCTTCCATCCCGCATGAAAGTAAAGCTTGTTATCATTGACGCTTTTGATCAGGAATGGGCGCCGAAACCACCGGAATACTTTTTCAGCGGCAGTCACATGGATCGATTTATCTACTCTCCATCCGACTGTCCGAAACGAATTGAAACGATTTTTTCACCTGAACAAAATGATTTTTCTATTTCCAAACCGGAAAACACACCGAATCCACCTTAAAATAATTGCCGGGCACTCCGTCTTCATCAGCGGGGCGCCCTTCTTTTATGATTCTTTTTTGAGCTTTTCCAATTCGGATTCAATGCCTCTTGAAAAAGCATCATTATGTTTTTGCTTTCCTTCTTCATTCACATAGAGAAACGGCGGATAAAAAGTACTTTGCCGCTGATCCTGTAAAAACTTTACAGCAGCTTCCATTCCAGCCTCGTGATGAAGGATTTGAGACAGACGGACAGCAGCCTCTCCGCTATAGGGCATCAGTGCATAAGCTTGCTTTTGATGCATTAAAGCTGAAACATAGAAGGACCGTTGAGCTTCTGCTGTTGCCATTGCCATCAAAACTTCTCCGCGGCGCAAATCTACTCTTCTCTTCCGGATTCCGTCCTGAATCAAAATTTCTTCATTTCCGATGTCCCAATTAGAAGGTGTATTGAGAAATTCCTTTGCACAACGAATTACGCCATCCTCATACCCTTCCCCTAACATACTGTACGCCATTACGGAAAGATATTCCGAAAGGGAAGAATGAGAGGAAGAACACAGCTCTATAACCTTCTGATAAATCTCTTTCTGTGTTCGAAACCCGGCAATCATCTGGTCTGCCTTGCTATCCATTAATGGATCATGAGAAATATAAACTCCCGCACGTGCTAAAAGTGCTGCCGCAAAATTTTCGTTCTCTGTTATTTTTTGATGCAATTCCATGAAAAACACTCCTTTTCATGACAAATAAATAACTTTTTAGCAAAGGCGAACGCCTTGTAAGGCCGTGCTGACAAACTGTGCACGGCGAATTTGGCATTGCTTAGCATCTAGTTCTCTTCCTGCCTGCACCGTTAAAGTTGCAGGCTGCACCGCGATTTTTAAGGTATCAAGTTGTTCTGCAGTCAATCCTCGAATGAGACCTGCAAAAATCCCCACCCGTATCTTTGAGTAGCAATCAAAGAAAACTTCCTGGGACAAAATTCTTGCAGTCTGTAAAGTGCTCAGACTACCCCGAATTTCCCCCTGTGTTTGTGGTTGTGAAAGCATCTCTTCTCTGGCCTGTTTTTCCCGCATAATGACTTGTTTTGCCAAAGCAGAAAGATTTTGGACAGCCTCTGTTTCGCTGATTCCAAGAGTGATACGATTACGCATTTCATAAATGGCAGCATCTGTTCCATAAAGGCTGCGCATTACGAATCCAAGCCCAATCAGATCGGTACAGATTCGATCCATCTCACCAAGTTGTTCCAAAGCCGGCAGATGCAGTTGCAGTCCTGCCACCATGCCGGTCCCCAAATCCATAGGGCTTTGCGTAAGATACCCAAGGTCTCTGCGAAACGCAAATCGCAGACTGCGATCCAGTTGAGTATCCAACTGATCAGCCGTCTTTAATGCCTCCGAAAGTTGGTTTCCTGTTCTCAAAATTTGAATCCGCAAATGGTCGGCGCCATTTACCGTAATGCTGTCCCCTTCATCCGAAGTAAAGAACAGTGCTCTTCCGGAAGTCTTTGCAATGAATTCGGGCGTACAAAGCTGCCGCTCTGCAAAAGAAACCGCTTCGCTCTCCGTCATTTCTTCCATCAGAATATAGCGGTAATCCTGTGCCCGACTGCAAAGAGAAAGCGCTCTTTTTACCCTCTCTCGGCTGCGTTCCAAATCAGAACGAGACATCTTCGATGGAAAAGGAAGGTCTGCAAAATTTCGCGCTAAACGTACTCGGCAGGAAAGCACTGTTTCTGAATCGGGTCCGGATTTTTCATACCACTTATGCATCGCTTTCTCCACCCTTCAGAAGATTCTTATTCCCTTCTCGAATTGCCTTTTCCAACATCTCACGCATAGGAATCATCTGGCTCTGCAAACGAGGCTGCGGCAAATTTTCGCCTGGGAATTTTCCGCAGTGAAGTTCATTTCCATGCAGTCGTTGAATCAGCGGCATCAGTTCTTCCTCAAAGGCTTCATAACAAAGTGCACAGCCGACTCTGCCGGTTCTTGCAATCTCTTCAAAAGAAGCCCCGCACTGCGGACAGCGCTTTTCCGGTTCCGGCGGCTGGTCCCCAAAGAATTCGCTCAGCATGCTGCCGTACCCTCTGCCCAAACCGGACAGCAAGGTGTTATATCCCAGTCTTCTTGCACAGGAAGCGCAAATTGCATACTCTGTCAAACGACCGTTTACAATCTCTTTGACTCGCATTGTAGCGGTTTGTTCCCCGCAGGATTGACATAGCATAATCGTTCCTCCAAATCAAAATCTCTTTAAAGTTGGAATTAGTATACTGCCAGAATGTGAAAAAATTATGAAATTCTCTTTTCTCTGTAGGCAATGCACACATTTTATGCTTTCTTCGTATACTGGCATGTAAAACAACGAAGGAGGCAATACTTTATGTGCAATAATTGTGGTGGATGCAGTGGATTCGGTGGATGCAGTTGGATTATCCTTCTGATTATCATTCTTGTATGCTGCGGCGGTGGCTGCGGCGGTGGCTGCGGCAATGGCTGTGGCGGCTGTGGCGGTGGCTGCGGTGGCTGTGGCGATGGCTGCGGATGCAATAATAACAATTGCGGCTGCTAATCCTACTAATCTGCAAGTTCCTAGCATTTGAATGAATAAGGGCTGCGGAAGATAATTCCTGCAGCCCTTATTCTTTATCTTGAGAATCTTTTTAGATATCCTTCTTTTTCAATGCTTCTCTAAGTGCCTTGGCAATCTGATCCGGACAGGAAGTGGATTTGAATCCACAGCGCACTCCAGAAAAGCGGTCGATCACGTCCTGCGCTTTCATCCCTTTTACCAAAGCGCAAATGCCCTTTAGATTTCCATTGCATCCTCCAATAACTTTCATATCCTGTATCCGATCTCCGTCAAGTTCAAGCTGAACTTCACGAGAGCAGGTTCCTTTTGTCTTGTAGTTATATTTCATCGAAAAACCCTCTCTTAAAGTATCAAAAATATTTCGGCAAGAATTATTTTCGGAGCGCTGCGGCACGCTTTTTCAGCAGTTCAATTTGGTCATCCTCCGTCAAACAGGCACCAACCTCTGTCCGATGATTCGTATACATGCCGTGAAAATCGCTGCCGCCGGTCATGGCAAGATGATATTTCTGCGCAATCGCACGAGCTTTTTCCTCATCATCTTCCTTATTGCAGGGATGGTTGACTTCTACGCCGTCCAATAGCCCTTCAGATGCAAGCTTTTCCAAAAGGGGAAATCCATCATAAAGGCAGGGATGGGCAAAAACAGTCACTCCTCCTGCATCGTGAATTCGCTTAATCACATCGCGGGTATCTGGATAATGAACTGCGCTATAAGCAAGCCCCACCTTATGATCAAAAAGTTTTCGATAAACGGGGCCATAAAATTCATCTGTACACCCGGCATCGATCAATGCGTGCATCACATGCTGCTTATAAATATTAGTGCTGCCTTGTGCTCGCCGCATAATCATCTCTGCTGTAACCGGATACAAATGGATCACTTTTTGAAGCATTACTAAAGATGCACGTCTACGCGCATCACTAGTATGCTTACAAAGTCCCTCCAGACGATCTGTATTGGAACAGAAATAGCACAAAATATGAGCACGTTTTCCTGTCTCGGTATCGGCGGTGGAGAATTCTGCTCCAGGAATCACTTCAATTTCATTTCGCTTCCCATAAACCTTTGCCCTGATTGCTCCTGCAAAGGTATCATGGTCAGTTACTGCCACTGTTTTAAGCCCTTTCCGTTTTGCAAGCTGCAATAGTTCTTCAATGCTGACAGAACCATCGGAAATCTTGGTATGGCAATGCAGATCTGCTGGCACCCAATCACCCCACCTTTTTATTTTCTAAAAGTTTACATTTAACTGTTGTTTTTTTACTCTATCCGTATTATAATACAAATTTTATAGTTTTGCAACAAACGTTTTTGCCAGTTGGGCAGAATAAAGGGTCACCGTTTTAAAACGGTGACCCTTTAAAAAACGAATTCTACTTTAAAGCGCCATTTTCTGAATCCGAAAAGAGTGACGGTTTATCCGCCAAAGGATCACATCTGCCAGCAATATGATTCCCCAGAAAATCAAAAGAACATGTGCAGAAAAAACTAAAAGGCCAGTAAACGGCACAATACAGCACAAAGTCAATGGAAAAGCCAGATATGCACTGGTCTGGATACTTTCGAGATAAGAACCGCTCTTAAAGAACCCCGCAGCTGTAAAAAAAGTGCCCAACACCGTGATCGACGGTGCAAGCAAAACGAGCACAATCAGCCACTCCAGACGAAAGAAAAATGGAACCTTTAAAAGGATATCTCCAATTGAAAGAACCAGAGCCATCAAAGCAAAAGAGATCACTGTAGTAACAGCAGAAATCATGATGCAGCAAATTGCCTTAACCTGAAAGACTCTCGATATCCGGACTGGTGTTAAAAGCAGGGACTCGAGCGTCTGACGATCTCGATCTCCCACAAAGCTACAGGCCGCCGTAATGCAGGAACAAAGAAGTGGAATCATTAAAAACAGCATCGGGCAGATATACCGACTAAAAATGGCAAATAGAGCCTGCCGTTCATTCATCCATTCATTTTTTGTTGTTAAAAGGGCCATCAGTCCCTCTCCCAGAGAAGAATGCTGATGGAAAATCATCAGCATCGCAAGATATCCGCCTGGAATCAGCAAGGCCAAAAAAATCGGAATGATAATCATACAACTGCGCGCTACACGATCATTCCAGATTTCAGTAAGCTCTTTTCTAATAAGAATTCTATCTGTTTTTACTGCCCGCCTTTTGTGCATTCTGTCATTCCTCCTAAAAGGGCTTTATAAATATTAGTCAAAGTCGGTTTTATAACCCGTGCCTCATAAATATCATGCCCTTTTGCTACCATTTCACGGAGAATTTCAGGCATTTCTGATTCATTTTGAATTTTTTTCCCCCAAAAACCATCTTCCTGTAAAGTCCAATCTTGGAGATGATCCTCTTCAGGAATCCGCAGTACCGCTTTCGGCCAACAGCCTGCTTTCTCTGAAAGCGTATTTAAATCTCCATCCGCAATCAAGCATCCATGGCTCAGTACTCCAAACTTTTCGCAGAGCACTTCTGCTTCCTGTGGAAAGCGTGTACACAGCAAAACTGTCATTCCCTCGTTTTGCACGATTCCAAAAATCAGGCTCAACACAGCAGATGCTGTATCCGAATCAAGTCCGCTGACAGGTTCATCCAATAAAAGCACACGCGGCCGATGCATCAGCGCACGCGCAAGCGATAGGCGCTGTGCTTCACTTGTTGTATATCTCCAAACTTTTTGGTCTCGAAGCGGGAAAATATCTAATTCCCGCATCAATTCTGCTGCACGTTCCGCACATTCTGTTCTTTTCAGTCCGGAGACTCCTCCGAAGAACAGCAGGTTTTCCCATCCGGTCATTTGTTTATACAATCCCGCCGTCTGCGTTAACACTCCACAACTCTGGTGAATCTGTTCGGGCGCTTTCATTGGGTTCCAATTTAGGACTGTACACTCTCCAGAAGTAGGTTTTTCAAGGCTGCTTAAAAGCTTTACCAAAGTTGTCTTTCCGGCACCTTTTCCACCCAGCAGACCATAAACAGTCCCCTCGGAAACGGCAAAAGAAAAATCATTTAAGGCAACAACTTTTTCCGAATAAATTTTTGTAAGTTTTTTTGTAAGGATTGCTTCCATAACAGCCCCCGTTCAACAAATTCTTAATAGTTCCAGAATACGACTCCTCTTTTCAAATGTCAACGCATTGCACACTTTTTCCCAAAAAAGCAGCACTTCGAGGTCAAAAATACCGAAGTGCTGCTGCTTGTTATTTACCAATTAGAAAATCTAGAATATTCCACGCATCGTCAGTCATTGTCTTATAAAGTTCTGTATAACCGCATTGCGTACAGGTAATGGTATAGAATTTCTTATTTTGAATATCAAAAATTTTCGCAAAATTTCCACCGGTTGCCTGAAACTGATCTGATTCAAAAGATTGATTCCCACATTTGGGACAAATGTATTGTTTTTGTTCCACGAAGCTTCCTCCTTTTTACTGCAGATTCAGATGATTCTTGAGAATTTGATGCGTAATTACAAAGAAGATCGCACAGAACACCAGGAAAAAGATTGTCATACTGCCTAGAGCAATCGAAAACATATGCATCTCTCGAATATCAATCTCAACTTGGCTGAAATTGTCACTCACAGAAAGCGTTTGAAACCAATTTGCCAAGATACCATCGGCACTCGTTGCTCGATCAAATCCTCTGAAGAAGAAATAGCCGACAGTGCCCTGCACAATTCCACCGACCGTATAGGCTCCGATTCCTGTAAGCACCCGATGCTTCGGGAAGAGAGAACCGACCGCGATTGCCATATAAACGCCAAGAATGCACTGCAGCAGGCATGTGACTATGAAAGCGAGTACAGAAAATCCCATAGCCCAAACTGATCCGCCGTACATTTGAGTTGCCTTACCGATAGAAGAGAATATGGAAGAAAGGACTCGCACCATATTGTCATTCGCCGACATGATCATAACGGAAATCACCAAAGCAACACAGCTTAGGATTACCCAAAGGCAGGAAATCAAAAGTTTTGCCCAGATATGTTGCGCAATTGTTGTCGGCAAGGTCAAACTTAAATATCCCTCGTGCCCCAAAAGATTGCGGTTAAAGCGCTGAATGCTGATAACGACTGTCATCACAAAAATTGCCGTCACTAAAGCAGCGTATCCAATGCCAATCAAAAATCCAATGATAGCCATGGGAGTCGTTGAAAAAGTTCCGGATGTATTCTTAAACATAATCAGCATTGCAATCGAAAACAGAAAAAGTAATCCATACATCGGCAGGAAGATCCGTGAAGTTGCTTTTAATTCATATTTCAATAATTTTCTTAGCATCTGAATACCTCCCGGAAAAGCGCATCAACGCTCTTGCCCTCTTTTTCCCGAATATCATCTACGCTAGACTGCATGACAAGCACTCCGCTATTTAAGAACAAAACTTCATCCAAAATTTTCTCAATATCCGCAATCAAATGAGTACTGATAATCACACAGGCATCTTTACTGTAATTGCTGATAATGGTCTCCAGAATATAATCTCTGGCTGCCGGATCAACCCCACCAATCGGTTCGTCTAACAAATACAGCTTTGCAGCACGGCTCATTGTCAAAATTAGCTGCACCTTTTCTTTGGTTCCTTTACTCATGGTCTTTAAGCGCATTTTTTCTGTGATGTGCAAATGCTGAAGCATTTCACGAGCTTTTCCAATATCAAAATCCGCATAAAAATCCGCGAAGAAATGGAGCAATTCTTCAGTCGTCATCCATTCCGGGAGACTGTTCCGATCCGGAAGATAAGAAACGATCGCCTTTGTCTGAGGACCCGGCTGCATCCCATTGATTGTGATTTGTCCGCTAGAAGGGGTTAAAAGTCCATTGATCAATTTAATAAGGGTCGTTTTTCCGCTTCCATTCGGGCCAAGAAGTCCAACAATTCGGCCCGGCTGCAGTGAAAGGCTTAGATCATTAAGTGCCAGACACTGCGGATAAAATTTGCTCAGATGCTCACAAACCAATATAGGAGCATGTTCTCCCTGCACCTGTGGAATCTGAGCAGTCTGCTCTAGTTGCTCATTCATATTGATTCCTCCTCCATCTGCTGAAGCAGCCGAATCGTCTGCTCTTTTGTAAAACCAAGTTCTTTCATTCCACGCAAAAATTCTGTCATCAAATGCTGTGCCATTTCTTTTTTCATCTGCATAATTCGGTCTGCCTCCTTTGTTACAAATCTTCCTGCGGTACGCTCGCTGTAAAGCAAGCCACTGCTTTCCAGCTGTGTTAACGCTCGCTGCATCGTATTGGGATTAACAGCGGCCTCAGACGCCAACTCACGAACACTGGGGAATTTTCCTCCCGGAGGATATTGCCCCATAGCAATCCGCAGTTGAAGCTGTTCGACCAGTTGCGTATAAATTGGACGATCTTCTGTGAATTTCCATACCATCGTCTCTCCTCCTTTCGTCTTCACCAGTTCTATTTTTAATTGTATTAACAACTTAATACAATAATACACTTGGACTTTCCGATTGTCAAGCACTTTTTAAAAATTTTTTTAACCGCTGTAACAGCCTCAACAAGGCATAAAAAGGCGGCTGACGAACTTGTCAGCCGCCTTTTGGGGATGAATTTCACTTTTGCGGCGAAAGGATCTCCATCATACGATTATACTTTTCCGTTCGCTCCGAGCGGCACGGTGCACCCGACTTTAAGGCATCCGCTCCGACAGCAACCGCTAAATCAGCAATAAAAGTATCCGCTGTTTCGCCCGACCGATGAGAAACAATTACATGATACTGATTTGACTGGGCTGTACGGATAGCATTCAGCGTTTCGGTAACCGTTCCAATCTGATTAAGCTTAATTAAAATTGAATTTGCACACTTTTCGTCAATGCCGCGTTGCAGCCTCTTAGAATCCGTCACAAAGAAATCATCACCGACCAGCCATACAAGATCTCCGCATTCCTTTGTGATCATTCTCCAGCCTTCCCAATCTTCCTCTCCAACAGGATCCTCCAGAGAACAGATTGGATATTTTTGAATTAATTTCTTTTCATATTCCACCAATTCCTGCGTGGTAAAAATATGGCCGCTCTTGGGCTGAAGATAATGTCCCTCTTTATCGGCCCATTCGCTCGCTGCAAAATCCAATGCAAATTGAAAATCTTTGTCAGGCTCATATCCTGCTTTTTTTACCGCTTCTGTCAGACAGTCAAGCGCTTCCTCATCACTCTCAAGTTCCGGTGCAAAACCGCCCTCATCTCCCACCGCGGTGGAAAGATTTCTATCTTTCAAAATTCCCTTTAAAGCATGATAAACTTCCGCACTACGCCGCAGATTCTCCTCAAAATCTTTTCCCTGCGGCACCAACATGAACTCCTGTGTATCAAGCTTATTTCCAGCATGAGCACCACCATTTAAGACATTCAAAAACGGTACCGGCGGCTTTGTTCTCGTGAAGTTTTCTTCTTCCTGCAAGAATTCCCACAAAGCTTGCCCGCTGCTCACTGCGGCCGCTCTAGCTGCCGCCATGCTGACTGCTAAAATTGCATTGGCTCCCAAACGTTCCTTGTTTTGGGTACCGTCTAACGCACACATTGCAGCGTCCAATGACATAATATCGCAGGCATCCATTCCATGCAAAGCCGGTGCTAATTCCTGCTCAATATTTTGGACTGCTTTTTTGACGCCCATCCCATTAAAAAACGCACCGCCATCCCGCAATTCCAGTGCCTCATGCTGACCGGTAGAAGCCCCACTTGGAACTGCCGCTTTTGCGTGAGTTCCATCTGCTAAAAACACCGTTGCTTCTACGGTTGGATTGCCTCTGCTATCTAAAATCCAGCGCGCCGTAATTTTTGTAATTCGGCTTTTCATCGAGATTCCTCCCTAATTGAGATAAGATTTATTTAAAAGATTCCCAATTATTTACATATCATACAAATTTCCATCGCTTTTATAAAAAAAGCGGCTTCCCCTACTCAAAACGCTCCGATAAAACAGATTTGCTTTAAATAAAAGGAAACCGCTGAATAAATAAATTTTTTTACAGAATCAAGCCATACCAGCTGTTACAATTGCCATTTTGTATACTTCTTCAGCATTGCAGCCACGGGACAAGTCATTGATTGGTGCATTCAATCCCTGCAGGATCGGCCCAATTGCCTCAAAACCACCAAGGCGCTGAGCAATTTTATAACCGATGTTACCAGCGTTGATATCCGGGAAAATAAAGGTATTTGCCTGACCAGCAACCTTTGATCCTGGAGCCTTCAAAGAACCGACTTCTTTAGAGAATGCAGCATCAAACTGGAATTCGCCATCTACATCGAAGTCTGGTTTTGCAGCCAAAATCTTCTCGGTAGCAGAACGCATCTTATCAACGCTTTCTCCCTTTCCGGAACCCTTTGTGCTGTAAGAAAGTACTGCAACCTTTGGATCCATATCAAAGAAACGAGCGGTCTTTGCAGATTCCAGAGCGATCTCAACCAAATCATCATCAGAAGGATCAATATTAATAGCACAGTCTGCCATTACATACATTTCATCGCTTCCATCAGCCTTTGGACGGTTCAGAACGAAGCAGCTGCTCACGATCTTATTGCCGGGCTTTGTTTTAATAAGCTGCAGTGCCGGGCGAACTGTATCTGCGGTAGAGTAAGTAGCACCGCCCAAAAGTGCATCGGCATAGCCCATTTTCACATACATGGTGCCAAAATAGTTGGATTTAGAAAGAGCTGCTCTGCATGCAGCCTCATCCATTTTTCCTTTACGCAGTTCGACCATTTTTGCAACGAACTCATCAAATTTAGGGAATGTTTTAATATCAACAATCTCAATTCCATCAATGTCAATTCCGTTTTTCTTCGCTGCAGCCTGTACCTTTTCGGGATTACCAATCATAATCGGCGTTAAATATCCTTCTTTTTTCAGGCGGGATGCCGCTTCTTGAATACGATGATCTTCCCCTTCAGTAAAGACAATCCGACGAGGATTTTCTTTCAGGTTTTTGATCAATTTAGTCAGCATACCGCTGCCCTTTGACTCTGTCATCATTACTTGATTCCTCCGTTTGTGAATTTATCGTCAACTTGGACAATTCTTGCAAGATGATTATAGCGTTTTTTCCCATAAAAGTAAAGTGCCTGTCCGGAAAAGAATCGATTTTATTTACTCTTTTGGTTTTTATTTTCTTTTGAGTTTTTGCACAATTTTTTAATATTTTTTTTCAATCTCTTGACAAGCGAATCTCTTTTATGATAAAATAAATCTCGTCTTGTAAGGAGAGGTGTCCGAGTGGTTTATGGAGCTGGTCTTGAAAACCAGTGATCCCGCGAGGGACCAAGAGTTCGAATCTCTTCCTCTCCGCCATTGCAAATTCGATTGAAAAATTTGATATAAATAATTTTAATTCACCTTGGAGAAATACCCAAGTGGTGAAGGGGCTCCCCTGCTAAGGGAGTAGGTCGGGTAACCGGCGCGTGGGTTCAAATCCCACTTTCTCCGCCAATCCAAAAACCCGCATGTTTGCTGAAAAGTCAGTATTCATGCGGGTTTTCTTTATGTTTATATATCTTATTATTGAGACTAAATTCTTCTGAAAAAAGGAAATAATGCAACAAAAATTAAAAAATGCAACACGAAATGCAACACAGAAATCCGTATTTTTATTTGTTTAAAGCATTTTCGAAGTATTGATTAGCCTCTTTTTTTATCTTTTCTGTTTCTTCTTTAAACGTATATTGATACACACTTTTTAAAACATGATCACTCGCCCATCCTCCCATATCCATAACATATTTATCCGGAACTCCGCGAGCATGCATAATTGCTGCGAAGCAATGACGTAAAGAGTGCATTGTATAAGGAGGTAAGCCATTTTCTTTTAAAATATTCTTGAACTGTTTCAGTACTTGACTGGATCGACTCTGAAAAAGCCATCCATCCGGATGCAACTTGCACACTGCCTTCATTTTTTGGGCCAGGTATGGAGGCATTAAATCTACTCTTGTACCTGCATCAGATTTTGCAAAGGGCTTATATACAAGTTGGTCATGCTCATCTGAAATTAAAGCCCCGTGAATATAAACTTTTGCACCTTTTATATCGAAGGCCGTTAGCGCTGCAATTTCGCTTTGCCGTAAACTACAGGTTAATGCCAGCAAGACTTGACACTCAATCGGGGTCCCTTCTATTATTTTCATAATACGCTGGGCATCTTCTTGTGTAGGGACTAAAATTGATTTGTGCTCATCCGGCTTAAGTGTTGTATCCGGTACCTGCATTCTGTGATAACGCATAACAGCAGAAATGAATCCAAATTGATTTTTTAAGGACTTGGAAGAATACTTTAAAGCGTTTTGATTCATTTGTTTTTGTATAAAATCCCCGACCTCTAATTTACCGAGGCACACATCTTTAATTAATGTATACGCAGTACGCTGCATAATCCTATATCCTCTGATTGTAGAAGGAGAAAGCAAATTTGATTTACTTTCTAAATAATCATTTGCGGCTTCATCAAATGTTAAATTCTCAGATTTCCTTCCCCTTTTCTTTTTATAACTGTATTCAGCAGCAACATATTCCGCTTCTTTTTTAGTATCTGCTGTAAAAGACTTATACTGCCTTTTCCCTTGAGACATTCCTGCATATATTAATACTCTCCAAGCCCCACTTGGAAGTTTTTTTGCACTTGCCATATTGATACCCCCTAAAAATAGGCATAAAAATGCCCGGCTACTTGATTTTTTGCCGGACGACTGGTACAATATGGTTGCATTTGTTCCTGTCGGCTCCGGCCGATGATTCCGTCTGTTGGTATTGCGAGTACCGGTAGGCGGATTTTTTATTTATTTTTTACTGCTTTGAATTTTTTCATCTATGCTATACAACAAGTTAATTTCTTTCTCTTGGTTTTTAAAATGGCAAGAAGCCGTTGCAAGGCCTGCTGAAAGGGCTCCAAAAGCGCCCCATACGCTAATCATCATTATGTAATTAAAGCTACCAACGGGTTTATTATTATCAGAACTATGACTTTTACTGTTGCTATAATTTTTACTGTTAGAACTGCTGGAACTAGTTCCAAGTAAATAATTAATCTGATCTCCCATTGTGACAGTCTTGCACATACTTCCCAACAATAAACCCATCAAAATTCCGACAACCAGAGAAACAATTGCCAGGTTCCTAAAAAGTGAACTGATCGGTTTCTTGGTAGGTTCAACATTAGGACTAGGTGGAATCTGACTTCCAGCATCTTTCCGGGCTGAACTTTCAATATTTTTTTCAACAGGACTAGGACTATCCTGCTGAACATGATCGGATTTTGAGTGAAATATTCGTTCCGTTGCAGTTTCGCTTAAATAAGTTTTACACTTATAACACTGCTTTGCCCCATCCGGATTTAGCGCCTGGCACTTAGGACACTTAATCATAAATGTCTCCCCCATATCAAAATATTTCCTATTTTATTATATCTTTTTAAAGAATTAATTAATTGGTCTTTATAGGCTTCTATTTCATAAATTGATTTAATAGAATACTTCTGCTCTTTTTTATTTCACGCTAAATGACAACCCACAATTTTCTATATAATAATGAATCGCCCACTTAATTGCGGGCTCTGGCAATCCAAAATACTCGGCAAGCTGCCATGGTTTTGTATATCCATCTTGAATCGCCGCTTGTATTTGTTCAAACGGAAGAAAACGCTTTACTGCCCATCTATTGGCCTTATATTCATGTTTTTGAACCAAATCAAGCGAACTGCTTACTTTATGCGTGCACCCGGTAACACAATGCCCTGTTTCGTGTGCTATTGCTCTCTTTGTCTCCGCCAATGATGAAAACCGAGTAATATCAATAAATATTCCATATTGCTTATTCAGTTCAATCGTAGCGCTCTTAACTTCCCCAGCATCATATTGATATAGGGAAATTTCGTGTCCTTGTATTTCTTTATATAAATCTGAAAACTCAACCATAATGTCAATCCTTAGATTTTTTTTTATCCTGCTGTTGTTTAAAGAATTTTGCCATTTCCAACAACTTGTCTTTATTCTCTTCTGTTAATTCCTTAGATTCATCTAAGAGCGCATAAGTAAAATCACTAAAAGTGATATCTTCAGGCTTCTTCTCATTCAGAGAGGAAGCCTTTTCTTTTTGCTCGTTCCCGAGGAGATACCCTATTGAAACGTTAAAATAATCAGCTATTTTTTTGAGTGCGTCTCCGCGCGGAACATAACCGTTATTTTTCCAATTGCTTACGTTGGATTTATTTATACCACACTCTTCTGCTGCCCTACTTGGCTTGACCCCCCGCTTTTCGCATAGCGAAGAAAATACATCATAAAACATAAAACTGTCCCCTTCAACTTGCTTGCAAAAAAAGTTTAAGAACATAGAAAAAAGCGTTGACAAGTTTATGTTCATGTACTATACTGTAATCACAAAGTTGCAGTACATAAACTTAAATGTGCCCGCTTTACCGAGTACCAATCGATAAAGTTTATGTTCTTGTTGTCACAAACAGATAATAGCACATAAGTTTAAGAAATGCAACAATAAAGATACAAGAAGGTGAACTTTTAATGCCTGAAAATTGGACTGGTAAAATCATCGGCAAAATGCACGTTTGCCGCGTATCAAAGAAGCAGCTTGCCGCGCAACTCGGATATACGCCGGAATATGTAAGCATGGTGCTTAACGGACATCGAACTCCGAATGGTGCAGAAACAGAGTTTGCAAAGGCACTGGACGAACTTATTAGACAGAAATCGAAAGAAAATGGAGGTACATAATGAACAGTCCTATCACGTCGTTTATAGGTAGGTGATTCAAAATGCCAAGATTAAGAGTATCGGCAGCTGAACTTGAAAATCGAAAAATAATTGCAGGGATCAAGTATGGCTGCGAAATGTCCGGAATAAATCCTATGGATTTAGCGGTGGTTGCACATATTGACCGGTCCACCCTCTATCGGAGGCTAAAGGACCCGACGCAATTTAGATTGTGCGAACTGCGTGCCATTAGTCAGCGATTACACATTCCTATGCAAAAATTAATTTTAGAAAAGGAGGAATCAGCATGACAGCAATCTATAACATCGGCTTGCTTACAATCGCCCTGCTGGTAGCTTATGTGATTATCTGGGCAGTTAAAAAAGCATGGAACGATTACAAGCAGGAAATCGGCAACCGCGAAAGAGTTCGGAGTAACCGGCAGAGTATGCGCCCCGGAAAATATTATTAAAGGAAGTGAAGGTTGATGGGAGAACTGAAGCCGTGCCCTCTCTGCGGAAGAAAAGCGGTACGGCGCAATTTTACCGTACCGTGTGTGAATGGATGGGTGGGATGTCAAAAGTGCCATTGCTTTATCAACTGGGTAAACGACGGAGAGCCCGAAGCCATCGCCGCATGGAACCGCCGCGTTGACCCGGAAAACGATAATACAGAAGTTTTAGAGGCGTTGCAAAAATCACAAGAACTAAGTCAAATGCTGCTAGAAAAGCTAAAAACTAAAAATGGAGGTGGTACTAATGAAAGCAACAGGAATAGTCCGCAGGATTGACGATCTCGGTCGTATTGTAATCCCGAAGGAAATCCGCAAAACTCGCGGCATTAAAAATGGTGACCCGGTGGAAATCTTTGTGGATGGTGATTGCATCGTCCTGAGAAAATATGAGCCAGAAACATGGACAACCACAGAACTCAAGGAAGCACTGATCTGTGCTTGTCGATCATCTGGGAATGATCCGGCTGACATTTTGAACGTGATAAGGAGGAAATCCAATGAATGAACATAAAAATACCGCCCAGAGCGCTACCAACACTCAGGGCGGAAAGGAAACCACTAATAATTTAAAAGTACCGCAGAATGAAGGATTTGTCAAGCGAAATATCGTTGCTTATAAAGGGATCGGTCCAGAGAGAGGAAAGACTGTGCCCGCAGACGATGCCCTTCCCTATGCCATGCTTCGCTGTGGAATAGCATTTGACTGCTCTGAAAACACAGGCGACTGCCGGCAGGAATTTACGAAAACGCTAGTCGATTGGTTTTATTCCGGGAATTGGCTGCCGATCACAATAGAAAGGGAGTATCTGCTTTGAAGTTGACACATAAACAATGGTTGTCTGAGCGTCGTAAATCAATCGGTGGTTCCGATGCCGCCGCCATTGTTGGTTTAAACCATTATGTGACTCCATATATGCTTTGGGCGGATAAGACCGGTAAACTTCCGGACAAACCGGACAACGAAGCCATGCGGCAAGGCCGCGACTTGGAGCAGTATGTTGCAAGCCGTTTCATGGGAGAAACCGGAAAAAGAGTACGGCGCCGGACTGATTTTTTCCGCAGCAAGTCATTTCCTTTTGCTCATGCGAACATTGACCGTGCAGTCGTCGGGGAACGTGCCGGACTCGAATGCAAGACCACCAGTGTTATGAACCTTAAAAAGTTCAAAAGCGGAGAATTCCCGGAAAACTATTACGTCCAGTGTGTTCATTATCTGGCCGTAACCGGATGGGACCGCTGGTATTTAGCATGCGTGATTTTGGGACAGGGGTTCAAGTGGTTTACGATCGAACGTGATCAAGCCGAGATTGATGCGCTGATGAAAGCGGAATCCAACTTCTGGAATACATATGTTGTCCCAAATATACCGCCTCCGGTAGATGGCCTTCCCCCTACCAGTGAAACACTCGAAACCATCTTTCAAAACAGTGATCCGGCAAAAGGGCCGGCAGATCTGCAGACCTGTCATGACCTCATTCAGCAATACTGCAGCACCAAAGATCTTATTAAGTCCTATCAGCAAGAACTCAATCAATATAAACAGGCACTGCAGAGTGAGCTTGGAGAGCGCGAGTCAGGAATATGCAGCAATTATACCGTCAGCTGGAAGCAACAAACCAGGAGCAGTTTTAATCTCAAACAATTTGCTTCCGATCATCCGGAAATAGACCTCCGTTCTTATCTTAAAGAATCAACATTCAGAAAATTTGATATAAAGGAGAATTCAAAATGACCTCCATCCAAAAAGCTACTGAAAGCACAGCAACCGCGAAAGTCGAAAAGCACACCATTCAAGCCTACATTCAAAAGATGCAGGGAGAAATCAAGAAAGCCCTGCCCTCCGTTTTGACGCCGGAACGCTTTACCAGGATTATTTTATCGGCTCTCTCTACCAATCCGCAGTTGGGAGCTACAACACCGCAGTCTTTCCTCGGCGCAATGATGACTGCCGCACAGCTTGGTGTCGAGCCGAATACCCCCTTAGGGCAAGCCTATCTGATTCCATATAAAAATCATGGGACTCTGGAATGCCAGTTTCAACTTGGCTATAAAGGGTTAATTGACCTTGCCTACAGATCCGGCCAAATCAGCGTTATCCAAGCGCACACCGTTTACGAACATGATGAATTCGACTATGAATTAGGGCTTGAACCAAAGCTTCACCATGTACCATGCAAAGACGCCGACAAAGGAAACGCTGTTTATTTCTACGGCATGTTTAAGACAAAAGACGGCGGATATGGATTTGAAGTAATGAGCGTCGATGACGTACGCGCCTTTGCCAAGAGATACAGCAAAGCATACAGCAGCAGCTATTCCCCCTGGTCAACCAACTTTGAAGAAATGGCAAAGAAAACTGTTTTGAAGCGTGCCCTCAAATATGCTCCATTAAAAACTGAATTTGTCCGTGGAATGTCAGCAGATGAAACTATCAAGACTGAGATTTCGGATGACATGTTCAGCGTTCCTACTGAATACATCGAAGCGGAAAGCGTTGAAGTCGACGAAGAAACCGGAGAGGTCAAAGAACCATAACCATTTTCGCAGAAGGCAAGGCACAGAGCCGGGTGGGTGGATTGTGGTACAGGCTCTTATTCGGGAGGTGATCTTATGGCTCGTCCTGCTAAGGACGGGATTGATTATTTTCCTCTTGATGTTGATTTTCTCCAAGATGATAAAATCCGGCTGATCAAAGCCGAATTCGGATCAAAAGGGATCCTGATTGTGATCTCTCTATTGTGCGATATTTATCGCACGACTGGATATTACAAAGTGTGGGACAAAGATTCCTGCCTCCTCATGGCTGACGCTGTCGGTTGTGGGATCGTCCCCGAGAACATAACGCAGGTGGTGCAAGGGTGTCTGCGACGTTCCATTTTCAATAATGGGGTTTTTCAGATGTTCGGCATTTTGACATCGGCGGGTATCCAGCGCAGGTACATACGTGCAGTATCTACCCGTGAAGAAATACAGATCATAAAAGAATACTGGTTACTGGATTCATCTGATAAAAAAGACGTTCCAACCAGCATTCTTAATAAGGTTACCTTTAAAACTGTAAATTCAGAGAAAACCACCGTTAATTTAGAAAATAATGCAGTTGATTTGCAAATTAATCCCCAAAGTAAAGGAAAGGAGAGTAAAGGAGAGAAGAGTATAGAACAGATAGGTTCAACCGCAAAAGCGGTTTCACCCGCCTCTCCTCCATTCATCTCTCTTATTCTTCGTGATAATTCCGAATATCAGGTTACTGAACGTCAGATTGAGGAATGGAAAGCGTTATATCCAGCAGTCGATATCGAACAGGAATTTCGGAAAATGAAAGGCTGGTGTGATACCAACCCAAGCCGCAGAAAAGCGAAAAGCGGGATCAAAAAGTTTATTAATTCATGGCTTTCGAGATCACAGGGTCAGAAGGAAATCCCACAGCCCCAAAACAGAATAAAAAATGATTGGGACGAATATTTTAAAAACAGTATGAAGGAAATGACCCATGATTTACCATAACGATCCGGCAGAAACTGGGCTGCTGTTGGAACACAATCCATATGGGTTTCGGGTTAATATCAACCACCCGGCCGTTCTGCCGCTATATAAGCGTTACAAACGCTGGAAGGGGATTGCAGACTGGTGTCCCCTCTCTGACAGCGAACGGCTGGATTTTGAAAAATACATACTGCCAAAATTGGAGGTTATGAAAAATGAGTCTTGATTACCATACACTCCCCGTTGAAAGACTTCAGCACCGCATTGATAGTCTCAAAGAAGCGCTCAATTTTAATCGACAACTTGGGAAAAAGGAATCGGTATCCGCTGCAAATTCAGAAATTGAAATCATTCAGGCCGAACTCCTTCGGCGCAAAAAAGAAATGCAAAACGGGAGAAATGTTTTTCCATGAGAATTGACGACTTAAGTCAACTTGGCCCGGCTGTCCGTGCCGAACTGGAACGTCAAATAAAAGAACGACAAAGGCAAAATCAGCAAAAAGAGCACTGCAAACCGAAACGATCCGATGAATTTGACAGTCAGCTGGAACGCAACTTTTACATAACTGATCTTCTGCCGAAAATCCTAAGTGGACAGATCATCGACATAGAGTTACACAAAAGTTTTGAGTTGCTTCCGAAAAGCGAGTACTGCGGTCTAAAATTGCCCTCAGCGCGTTATACTCCTGACTTTCTCATAACTTACCGCAACGGGACCATAGAAGCCATAGAAACGAAATCAAAGGCCATACGAAAGCTCCAAAGAGATTACATATACCGCCGAAGGTTATTCATCGAAAAATACTGCCGTCCAAATGGATGGGCTTTCCGAGAAATTATTGTAGATTAACAAATTTTCAAAGGGCCTATTATTCTTTCAATGAAAAATGGGCAGTACATAGACGGCCCGGAAATTGTAGAAGTTTGGATTTCGAATTTATAAAACATATTTCCACAATTGCAATTTACAAAGCAAGAATATAATTATGACCACTTCGAATTAAATCATTATATGTAAATTGGTTGGATATACCTGCGATAGATCCAATTTGCAGCTTGTATGGGGCATATTTCTTTGGAATTTCAGAATCGTTTTCAAAACTTTCTCCTTTAATTTCACAATTTACTAGATCACATTTAAGTCGCATTTGAACACGAAATTCCTTTTGATGTTGAAATATTGGATATTTAAATAAGCAAACAGCATTGTATAAATTATGTTCAAGTAGCCATTCATCTCGTGCTTTACACTTATCATATTTTACAACGCCAGAATAGGCAAACAAATTTTGTTTTAATAACGCATCATTAATTTTTTCTAGAAATTGTGGTGCTTGAATTATAATAGCACTGATTTTTGTAATATCATTGTCTTGCCCACAGAAATCCATTAATAACTGATCAGAGAATGTTATATGATTTCTGACTATATCTGTGTCATATACAATGTACATACAATAAATTGGACGGTTAGAATTTACACCCATGCAATTAAAGACGCGAGTATCGTTTCCATCTGTCTGATATTTTTTTTTCAAAGTTTGCTCTGTATGCCAGTGATGTTCTGCAGCTTGCATAAATAATTCCCCATCTATAAGACGGTCACACCATAGCTTGCTATCATAAAATTTAACGAAGTATTTGATATGCTCAATATCTTCTTTCTTTGCTATTTGTAAATTTGAAAACTTATTTTGGATTGTGTTCATGTTTTCACACCTTAATCTGTTGTATTTTATTTATTATACCATATAAAATTAGGAGGAATGTTTTGAATGGAACCAATGACGCCAGATCAGATCAAGAAACTTTTGCAGAAATATTACGACATTCCTCAAATGATTGATGAAGAATTGGCTACGATCCGGCACTGCCAGGAAGAGCGCGGAAAGTTTTCTCTTTCCTCCCCTATCCTCTCTGGGTTACCGACCGGAAAAGGCAGCACCAGCGACCAGACTGCAAACGCAGCCACGCGGGACAACACCGTCTATTTTGACCGGCAGATTGAATCGTGTCAAAAGCGCATTGCCCGTCTGCAGGAGCAGCAGGACTGGTGTCGAGTGGCATTAGGGACATTGGGACTAACAGAAAGACGCATCTTAGGACTGGCTTATTTAGGCCCTAAAGATCCAGATGCACGAAAAATGTGGACACGCCGGCCGCCGTGGAAGGAAATTGCTGATAAAGTCGGATACAGTGAAAGTCAGACTTACGATATTACTAGAAAAATCATTCAAGAACTATCGGATCTATCTCCTCAAGAGGTATTCAGCTGGAGCAGTCGCTAAAAAGCCGGAGTTTTCCGGAGTAAATCGGAGTAAACCGGAGCTTTCCGGAGCGCACCGGAGAAAAATGTGTGCTAACATATAATTACGGAATTTCGCAGAGAGGGGCTTTTAAAAGAAGCTCCTTTTTCTATACCGTTTTTAGTGCAGGCCATGCGGGTCTCTGACAAAAAGGAGATTACACATGGAAAACTATATCAATCATATTTTTAACGAAGACTGCATCGCCGGAATGCACCGGCTGCCCGATCACAGTGTAGACATGGTCCTCACAGATCTCCCGTATGGAATCACGGGGTGTCGCTGGGACAGCCTTTTACCGTTTGATCAGCTATGGGAACAGTATCTCAGAGTCATCAAAGATCACGGCGCAATTTGTTTAACCGGATGCCAGCCTTTCACCACGCAGCTTATCAGCAGTCAACCAAAACTTTTCCGATATTGCTGGTACTGGTACAAAAATCAACCGACCGGATTCGCCAACGCAAAAAGAATGCCCCTGCGGTGTATTGAAGAAGTGTGCGTATTTTACAAGCACCTCCCCACTTACAATCCACAGGGACTAATCATTTTGGACAAACCAGTCAAAAGAAATGGAAAAAAGGTTCCTTCCCATGGGGACTCTGTTTATCGTATGGACAACAGCCTATCCCATGACACAGAAACCTGCTTCGTACATTATCCGCGTCAGCTATTGGAAATCAAATGTGAGCGCGGTTTACATCCAACCCAAAAGCCGGTAGCGCTATTTGACTACCTGATTAGGACTTACACGAACCCGGGAGATTTAGTGCTGGACAGCTGCTGCGGCAGCGGAACCACCGCGGTCGCGTGCAAACAATCCGGGCGAAATTATGTGTGCTGGGAATTTGACCGGCAGTATTATCAAACAGCTATAAACCGATTACAAGACAAATAGTCTTTTTCCTACCCCCTAAAGCACCTAGTCAATAAGCTGGGTGCTTTTACTTTACAAATTCTGCAACCAATTTTGTTGCATTATGTAGAAATATAGGACTTCTCTTTACTTTTTGAATAATTGAAAATATTATGAAAAGAAAAAGGGAGAAATGAAAATGTACGCTTGGGAAGTGCAGAAGGCAATAATAAGAAGCAAAAACTCACAGGATGAGATAGTGACTGACGAATTTCAAATTGATCACAGAAATTTACAGTGGCTTATTTTGCATGACAAGCTTGAAAGTAATGAGAAAACGAAAAGTTTTCATTTTGACGGGCGATTTGATAATAAATTCTACGTAAGAGATTTCTTTGAAGAAGATGAACATAACCCAGCAAAATATCAGTTAGAAATTTATTTTTACAGTGCCTCTGAATCATATAGGATTTTGATAACAAACGCAAAAATTACAGTAATTTTAGATCCCGAATCCGGTAACCCTGGAAAATATGCTGGTGAAATTCAACTTTATCCTGCTACCAAAATCATTAAACTTGATTTAAATAAACAGGATGGAAAGATTTAAGTAAAGATTCAATCTCAAATATCTGCTCAGGACGACCTTCGGGCCGTCTTTTTTATACCTATTTTTAAGGAGGTGGCACCATGCTGCCATGTGATCATTGTCCGCAGAACAACACTATAAAGACCGGGTGTCCAGCGTGTGCCCTCCCCTATTGTCCGCTGGATCCGCATCACCGGATCGACCTAGATAAACAAATACGTAATCTTGAATGCCTTCCCCATCGCTCCATTCAACAGGAAGCTGATCTTCGCCGGCTACGAGCACAATGGGCTACTGACTTGATGTTGATTGGTCAGCGTCCTCCGGGTGGTGGTCCTGAATGAAATCTGTTGGACGTCCTAGAAAGTATAAAAATTCTGATGAAATGCAGGAAGCAATCGATCAGTATTTCGATAAATGCGAAGGAAATCCATTGTTGGATGATGATGGGAAAGCTGTACTGAATAAGTGGGGACACCCTATCATTTTAGATAGAAGGCCCCCCACTGTAACAGGTTTAGCGCTTGCCTTAGGATTCAATTCCAGGCAGGCGCTTCTTAATTACCAGGCAAGGAGTAAAGCATTTAATGACACGCTTACGCGCGCAAAGTCCAGATGCGAAGAATACGCGGAAGCAAGGCTCTACGATAAAGATGGAAGCAATGGCGCAAAGTTCAGTCTTGCAAACAATTTTAAGGGCTGGTCTGAACATCCTGAAGCACAGCAGTCTGCCGTTGTCGTCGAAGATGATCCAATTACAAAATCACTGAAGGAGGAGTTCGAGAAAAAATGAGTTTTTCTGAAAAGCAAAAGCAAATTCTCACTTTCCCTTACTCTGAATATTCTGCGCTTATTTGTGATGGCGCTGTTCGTGCCGGCAAGACCTGCGTAATGTCTTTATCATTTGTCCTTTGGGCAATGGGCAGCTTTAACGGACAAAATTTTGGAATCTGCGGCAAAACCGTCGTTTCGGCAGAACGCAACATTATCCGCCCACTAATGGGAATTCGCTATCTACAGCAGCAATTCAAAATTCACTTTGCGAATCATGTGCTTACTGTTTCGCGTGGAAATAAAAGCAACCACTTTTATATTTTCGGAGGAAAAGACGAATCCAGCTATCAGCTGATTCAAGGCATTACCTTAGCCGGAGTGCTGCTGGATGAAGTGGCCTTAATGCCGGAATCGTTCGTTAATCAGGCGCTTGCCCGCTGCAGTGTGGACGGTTCAAAATACTGGTTCAACTGTAACCCGGAAGGGCCACAGCACTGGTTTTATAAAGAATGGGTCTGTCAGCCGGAAAAGCACAACGCCCTGCACCTGCATTTTCTGCTTGACGATAATCCGTCGCTAAGTGAAGCAAAGAAGCAGGAATACTACGGCAATTATACCGGCGTCTTTTATGACCGTTATATTCTCGGCCTGTGGGTTGTTGCCGAAGGTAGAGTTTATCCTATGTTCACTGATAGTCCAGACTCTTTTATTCGGCACGGATCACTCGCCGGTATGGATGGACAGTGGTTTGTCAGTATCGATTATGGTACTCTCAATCCCTGCAGTATGGGACTGTGGTGCGTGCAGGATCACAAAGCTACCCGAGTAAAAGAATGGTACCATGACGGGCGCAAAGAAGGGCAGTGGACAGATGAGGAATACTACGAAGCTCTCGAAAAACTGGCCGCTGGGTATTACATACGAAAAGTTATTGTTGATCCTTCGGCTGCATCATTTCTTGAATGCATCCGGAGGCATCGAAAGTTCAGCGTTTGGGCTGCAGATAACGACGTTCTTGACGGTATCAGAGTTACTTCTTCCCTGCTCCATGCAGGCATGCTGCAGTTTCACGAATCCTGCAAAGATATTATCCGGGAATTTGGACTGTACCGATGGGATGAAAAGCAAAATTCTGATACAGTTATCAAAGAAAACGATCACGCCATGGATGATATGCGGTACTTCTGCTATACCGTTTTAGCACGTGAGTTCCGTTGGGCTGACTGGAAAGCGAGGTGATTTATAATGTTCAAAAAGCTATTAAAATGGATTAGATCAATGCTCAATCAGATATTTGATCAAAATACCGAGCAAGACGTGATGATGTCTGAAAAGATGAGTGCAGCCATTGATCTTTGGGCGCGAATGTATGAAGATGGTGGTCCGTGGTGCAATGCAAAGACAGGACTGCACAGCTGCAAATTGCCCGTCATTATCTCTTCTGAATTTGCCAGGCTGGTTACGTTGGAGATGGAAGTTGATATAACCGGATCCCCGCGTGCAGACTTTCTGCAAGAGCAGATCAAAAACTTTCTAATTGATATCCGCACTTATATAGAATTTGGATGCGCCCTGGGTGGCATTGTATTTAAACCATATGTGAGTAATAACCAGATTGTGATTGATTCAGTGCAGGGAGACGACTTCTTTCCTACCTCATTTGACACTTCTGGGAAAATGACCGGCTGTGTATTTGTTGAGCAAATCAAGCGTAAAAACAATATTTTCACTCGTGCAGAGCATCATGAATACTCAAACGGAACCTATACAATTCAAAACCGAGCATTCGAAAGTCATTCTTCCGAATCCATCGGAACACCTATTGCCCTGTCCGATGTGCCGGAATGGGCGCAGCTTACCCCGGATATGCAGATTAAAGAGATTGATCGTCCTCTGTTTGCCTATTTCCGAGTACCACAGGCAAACCGGCAGGACAGGCATTCCCCGCTTGGAACTTCGGTCTTTGCAGACGCAGTGGAGACAATACGGGATTTTGACGCGCAATACGGCCGATATCTCTGGGAGTTTAAAGGCGGCGAACTGGCTATTGATGTAGCAGATGATTTACTGCAGACCCAATCAGACGGCAGCATTAAAATGCCGGAACGCGATAAACGCTTGTATCGCGGACACAGTGTTCGTGCACAGGATCAGTCATTCTATGAAATCTTTGCACCTCAACTGCGAGACGAAAGTCTTGCGCGCGGCATGAATACCATGCTCAAGCAGATTGAAATGCAGTGTGGGCTTGCCTATGGAACTCTATCTGATCCACAGGATGTTGCTAAAACCGCAACAGAAATTCAGGCATCAAAGCAGCGCAGTTTCTCTACCGTGCGGGATATTCAGAAGTCCCTGCAAAGTGCTCTGGACGATCTTATTTATTCCATGGATAAACTTGCGACGCTGTATCAATTAGCGCCGCAGGGAAGTTACCAGACTGCCTATGATTGGGATGACAGTATCGTCAACGATCCACAGCAGCGAAAGCAAATGTACTGGCAGTATGTTACCGCTGGGAAATTCCCGTTCTGGCGTTATTTGGTTGAGTTTGAGCACTATACCGAAAAGGATGCCAAAGAGATTGCAAATGAAGCTGCCAGCAATTTAAGTAATCCGTTTGATTTTAAACAACAGTCTGGTGATAACAATGCTGCCACCTGAGTATCTTGAACACGCCGCAGATGATATTGTTGATCTGTACAGTCAGCTTGATCAGCTCATCATACGCGATATTGTACGGCGCATCATGAAAACCAGGCGCATTACAGATACAGCGGCCTGGCAGATTGATAGAGTGCAGAACTCCGGCCTTCTTTACAATGAGGTAATCGCCGAAGTTTCAAAATTCAGCGGAGCTTCAGAATCACAAGTCCGCGCGTTATTTCAGGACTTCGGAGTGGAGGCTGTCAACTATGATCGTACCATTTACACAGCAGCCGGTCTTTCTCCTCCTCCGCTTGCCATGTCACCCGCAGCACAACAGGTTTTGAATGCTGGTCTGGTAAAGACAAGCGGATATTTGCAGAACCTAACTCAGACGACCGCCAGCGGCGCACAGCAAGCTTATATCCATGCCGCAACGATTGCAGAAATGCAGGTTGACAGCGGGGCTTTTGATTATACGACAGCGATTCGCAATGCAGTACGTTCTGCTATTGACGGCGGAAACTGGATCACGTATCCTACCGGCCATCATGACCGTTTGGATGTTGCAACCCGCCGCGCTGTAATGACCGGCGTCAATCAAACATCGGCACAGATAAGTCTTGCTTATGCCGATGACATGGGCTGTGATCTCGTGGAAACAACAGCGCATATCGGCGCACGCCCGGAACATGCTGTCTGGCAGGGCAAAGTATTCAGCCGATCGGGAAACAATCGGAAATACCCTGACTTTGTGGAAAACACACGGTATGGATATGGGGACGGCCTTTGCGGTTGGAACTGCCGGCACAACTTTTACCCATATTTTGAAGGAATATCGGAATCCGCTTATCCAAAGCAAAAGTTGGATGAATACAAGAACAAGACCGTCGAATATCAAGGCGTTAAAATGAGCTATTACGATGCTACCCAACGACAGCGAGCAATGGAACGCGCTGTTCGTGACAGCAAGCGGCAGGCAGCCGGATATGATGAGGCGGTAAAATCCGCAAAAGACGAAGCCACTGCAAAAGCCATGAAGCAGGAGTTTAACTCTGCAGCAATAAAGCTTAAACAGCAGGAATCGATCCTGAAAGATTTTACGCAGAAGACGGGACTTGAGCGCCAGCGAAACCTGGAACAGGTTCTCGGATTTAGTCACAGTCAATCCAGTAAGGCCGTTTGGGTCAATAAAAAAGTTGATATTCAGCGGCAAAAGGATATAATAAAAGAGGAGATTCGTACCGCTGGGAACCTTCCCAAGACCGCAAAAATCCATTTAATACCGAAGCCGATTAATACTGGTTCTCTTTCCTTTGATGATAAGCATATTAATTTGCAACGTAAACATGATGTTACAAGGGAACAGGCTATCCAATGGGTACATGATGCTAAAATATCGGTTACGGTGTGGGGTGGGAAATATGAACGCTATTATGGCGTTGATGGAACCACTTATGTTAACGCTCTCGAATCACTAATTCGTACCGCGTATTCTGCGAAACAATATGATGATAATACAAAAGCAATTTTGGAGGTGATTTTGAAAAATGGCTTATAACGGTGATGTGGAATATATACCGGATGAAAACGGGATAGCCGAAAAGGTAAAATGCCCTCTCGTCGATGATTGGATTGAGGATATTGACTGCATGGAAAATCAGGAAGTCATCGAATCAGCTATTCCCGCCAAGTATAAGAGAAAGCCCAATTGGAAGGATATCTGCAAAAAGTGTCCGTTCCGCGATTATTAAACCGCCCGGCGTATTGCTCGGCGGTATTTTTATGCCTAATTTTAGAAACAGGCAGCCTTTTTGAGGGCTGCTTTTTTCATACCTTTAATCTTTGGACAATCTGCAGCCCTAATAAAGCAGAGCATGAAAGCAATAATCGAGTGCCAGCAACCACTTAAAACGCCTAGTTATTGCTTTTATGAGGAAAGGACAAATTATGAAAACAGAAGAACTCACGTCTATTGGTTTAACTGATGAACAGGCTTCTCAAGTAATGGTTCTGCATGGAAAAGATATCACGAAACTGCAGAATTCCGTCGGCACACTCACAACTGAGCGTGATAACTACAAAACGCAGCTGGATACTGCCAACGGAAAATTGACCGGTTATGATCCGGAGTGGAAAACAAAGTCCGACACGGCCGCAGAAAACGCTCAAAAACAGGTTGATGCTCTAAAGTTCGACTATGCTTTGAACGATGCGCTAAAATCGGCAAAAGCCAAGGACGTAACCGGAGTAAAAGCACACCTTAAAACAGATGCGCTGAAACTCGACGGCGATACGATTCTCGGACTTAAAGAGCAACTTGATAATGTCAAAAATGATTATGGCTTTCTTTTTGAGTCTGATGAAAAGCCACCGCAATTTTCAGCACGCACTCCCGGTCCCAATACCGGGACACTCACAGATCATGAAAAAGCAAATGCCGCCCTGCGAGAAGCTCTGGGCGGCGGAAAGGAATAACATATGATTACAAGAGAACAGGCTTCTGCATTAATTCAGGAGCAGCTTACACAAACTATTTTTCAGGACGTTCCAAAACAGTCCTCGGTGCTACCGCTTATGCGCAAAATGCCGAACATGACCAGCAAGCAGACTAAAATTCCAGTTCTCGATATGCTGCCTATGGCATATTGGGTTAATGGAGACAACGGTTTTAAACAGACGAGCATGCAGGCATGGGACAATGTTTACATGACTGCCGCAGAACTGGCCGTCATTGTTCCTATCCCGGAGGCAGTCCTCGACGATTCCAGTTACGACATCATGGGAGAAGTCACCCCACGTGTCAATGAAGCTATGGGACTGCGGATTGATCAGGCAATCGCTTTCGGCATTAACCGTCCGGACGAATGGCAGACCGATATTATCACCCGCGCACGCAATGCTGGGAATAACGTTTCCGGTGGTATTACATACGACACTCTACTCGGAACCGGCGGTCTGATTTCCAAAGTTGAAGATACCGGACATATGGTCAATGGAATTATTGCTTCCGTCAAGACTCGTTCTGCTCTGCGCGGAATCAAAGACACAAATGGACATCCGCTGTTTATGAGCGACATGAAAGCGGCAACTCCTTATACGCTGGACGGCACACCAATTTCTTTCCCTGTAAACGGGAGTTTTGATAATTCCGTTGCGCTCATGGTCGCCGGCGACTGGTCTCAGGCCGTTTACGCAATGCGGCAGGACATCACTGTTAAAATTCTTGACCAGGGCGTTATCCAGGATCCTGTCACAAAAGAAATTGTCTATAACCTTGCGCAGCAGGACATGATCGCCCTGCGTGTGGTGATGCGTCTCGGCTGGGCTCTGCCAAATTATGCAACCCGCTTGGACAGCGATCGTCTCGCCGTACCGTTCGCTTACATGGAGCCGTCTACTGCTTTTACGGATCAAAAAGTAACTTTAACGGTTAAGGACAACGCAGGAACGCCTGCCGCTGTTTCCGGTGCCACTGTGGATGTAGACGGTGCGCGCGCAAAGACAGATAGCAACGGCACAGCAATTTACAATCTCCGCGCCGGCACTTATCCTGTAACGGTCAAGAAGTCCGGATACCGCACTGTAAGTGATACCATCACAGTCGCGGGTATGGCTGTTACAAAAGATATTACACTGCCTGCAAACGCCTAATTTTAAGGAGGAAAATACATGTATGCAGATTTTGCTTACTATCAGGGGACCTACCACGGTTCCCTCGTATCGGAAGCCGATTGGCCAGTTATTGAGAGAGAGGCCGAAGGGTACGTTAACCTACTAACTTACTGGCGGTTAAAGTGGAACCATACGGAAGATATTCCCGATGAAGTGAAACTGGCAGTGTGCGCTGTCGCCGATGTCGTACTGAATGAACATGCAGCAGCTAAAAAGGTCACATCGCATGAGGATATCAAATCATACAGCAACGACGGCTACAGCGAAGCCTATGAATCCATGCAAGTTGTTAAAAGCCAGTATGCAGTGCAGAAAGAGGATGCAGTAAATCTGTACCTTCCTCTTTCCCACCCTCTGCGCTATGCGGGGGCGGACTGATATGCAGATGGCAAATGAAGATATCACGATCTACAACAAATGGTATAATCGTGAAACCCGACTCGACGAATGGATTCGCACACAGATTTCCGGGGTCTCTTGGCGTTCTGGCCAGGCCGTAACCGTTGGGGACAAAGGATTGTTTTCTGCAAACACTTATACCGTTCGTATTCCGGTCTCTTCCAGTCCCTGTGACGCTGAATTCATTCTTCCGGAAAATTACTCAGCAAAACAAAAGTCCTCCCTACCGGGATTCTGGACGATTCAAAACGGTGACATCGTTGTGAAGGGGCTGGTCGATGATGAAATCAAAAAGGCATCCGACATCACACAAAAATACAGCAATGTTTTTGTCGTAACAGGGTGGAAGGATAATCGTCGCGGTCCCCTTTCTGCGCAGCACTGGAGGATTGACGGAAAATGAGCAATCCTAATCTGGTCGTATCAACTCCACGCGGTGAGATTGTTACTGTCACCACCAAGTCGGGAAAAGTTACTGCAAAGCTGACATGGTCTGCTGACTTTGGATCCAAAAAGACGAATGATTTCAGCCGTGCACAGAAATTTCTCGACAGCGAGATTTTACGCACCACTACCCCATTCGTTCCTATACGATCCGGCGCTTTAAGGAAATCCGGACAACTTGGAACTGTTATCGGGTCCGGAGATGTGATTTGGAACGCACCATACGCAAGAAAGCAGTATTACAACACTGCCACATCCCGCGTTTATGACGCGCAATGCGGTGCAAAGTGGTTTGAACGATCAAAGATACAGAACAAATCCGCTTGGATAAGAGGCGTCAAAAAGATTGCAGGAGGTGGATAATGACAATTATCGAAAGCCTATACCAATATTTTAAAGCGTGTCCTCTTCTCGGAGACAACAAAATCAACATCGATTACCTGCCGGAAAAAAACCGTGAATATACAATTGACACCATCACGGGTGATCCAGTAATCAGAAAGTATATTAGAGGTCCGGCACTTAAACAGTATTTATTTGCCTTTGGCAGCCGGGAAGCGTATGGACCAGATGCCCTTCAGAATCTTTCCAACAGCGGATTTTACGAGCAATTTGCCAAATGGCTGGACACGCAGACCAAAATAAAGAATTTTCCTAGCATGGAAAATCAAAAGCCGATACGAATCGAAGCACAGTCAAGCGGTTATCTGTTTAATTCAGATGCCGAAATGGCACGCTACCAGATTCAGTGTCGGCTTATTTATTACGAAAATTAAAAAGGAGGAATTATTTTGAAACTTTCCGAATTAATGAAGGACGTTACTCCAAAGTCCGATTATGAAGGTTTCGTCGGAAACGATGATTTTGTACTGGCAATCGACACTGCTGCATCCGGTGCCACAGAAAGTGCAGTGGGCGATTTTTCGGTTGTACAGATCGGAGTCAACAAGGCAGAAGGATCTGTAGATTCCGAAACAAAGGACAATACCTACATCAGAACCGGCAAAATGACAACCAAAACCGGTGCGCAGCGCAAATTCTCTGTTGAGGGTGCACGCTATTCAGGAGATGCTTTTCAGGACTTTTGCCTGTCTCACGCAATCCAGTTTGGACGCGGCGCCGCAGTCGTACGGTCGTACGTGTATTTCAACATGTTAACCGGTAAAGGTGAAAAAGGAAAAGTAACTATCATCCCATCCGATACGCAGACGGGAGATGCCGGAGAAAATGCAACGTTTAAGGTGGAAATGACTTCTACAGAAGCCCCGGTCGAATACACTTACACGGCCCCTACAGGATCTTAAAAATAATTTTATTTGGAGGAATCAACTATGGCAGAGTTTGAAATTAACGGAGTAAAGCTGGATTTGGATTTTATGGATGCAGATGATGCTGAAAAAGCTGAAACCGAGATTCTGAATGCAAAATCAATTATGGATAATGTTAACGGAGAAGGAATCAAAGACTCAGAAGCAATTCGAAAAATCTGCTCGATTGTCTCAATCTGTTTTGATAATATTTTTGGAGTTGGAACAGGCGATCAAGTGCTCCTCGGAAAAAAGAACCTCAAAATTGCAATGGACGCAATTGTTGGTCTTGTTGAAGAAAAACAGAAGCAAGAGTCCGGATTGATGTCTAAATATCAGAAATATAGTCCGAACCGGCTTGAACGCCGTCATCCGTCTAAAAAATGAATCTCTTAATTGATGAATTGCCTAATGAAATCGATGGAGTCCCAATTCGGACAAACTTCTCCGCCATGGTGCTGTTTGAACTTATGCTTGCTGATTCTAGTATCCCGAATGAAAATAAAATCGCACTTGCGTTAAATTACCTATACAAGAAGCCCGTCTCTGACCTCAAAAAGGCCGTTGACGGGCTTCTTTGGTATTACTCCTGCGGTCATCCACCAAAGGAAAGCAATTCCGAATTCTCCGGGGGAACGTCGTTAAAGCGGGCATATGATTTTGAAGTTGATGCCCCTATGATCTACGCCGCATTTATGCAGGTCTATGCGATTGATTTAAACAGTGCAAATCTACATTGGTGGAAATTCTGTGCGCTCTTTCAGGCATTACCGGAAGACTGCAGGATTTCAAAGATCATGGGATATCGAACAATGGACTGCTCAAAGCTCAAAGGCGAAGAAAAGAAATTTTATGAAGAGCAGCAAAGCAAATACCAATTAACACCTTTAGGCATCGAAAAATTATCCCTTACAGCAGCTGAAAAAATGGCTAAGGATCGTGTAAAAGCAAGATTTGCAGAAGCTGAGAAATGGAAAAACAAACGTGAGGAGGTGAAACATCATGGCCTATGATGGCTCAGTAAATATTGACTCAAAAATTGACAGTTCCGGATTTTCGAAAGGACTCTCTAAACTCGGGGGGATTGCAAAATCATCCTTAGGAGCTGTTACCGGAATTCTTGGCGGTGCAGCCACAGCGCTAACCGGAGCTGCTATAGCCGGCGTTAAGTACAACGCCCAAATGGAACAGTATAACACCAGCTTTACGACGATGCTGGGCAGTGCGGAAAAATCCAGTGCTATGGTTGCAGACCTTAAAAAGTTCGCGGCTGATACGCCATTCGAATTTCCTGATCTCGCAAAAGGCGCGCAAACGTTACTCGCATTTGGAACTTCTGCAGATGATGTAATGCCAAATTTAAAAATGCTGGGTGATATTTCTCAGGGTGATAAAACAAAATTTGACGGACTAACCTTGGCTTTCGCTCAAATTTCCAGTGCCGGAAAACTTTCCGGTCAAGATCTGCTGCAGTGCGTTAACGTCGGATTTAACCCATTGCGTGAGATTTCCAAAAAGACCGGCGAAAGCATGACCGATCTTAAAAAGCGTATGGAGGATGGAAAGATTTCTGCGCAGGAGGTTGCAGAAGCTTTCCAGTCAGCTACCAGTGAAGGTGGAGAATTCTATGGTGCGATGGAGGCGCAAAGCAAGACCTTTAACGGTCAGCTCTCCAACTTGAAAGATAGTGTCCATTCATTTCTTGGAGAACTTACAAAGGGTCTTCAGGACTCATTGAAAGACACCGCCCTCCCGATGGTGAACGGTTGGATGGAACAGCTTCAAAAAGCATTCTCTGCCGGAGGCGTTCAGGGTGTTGTTTCTGCATTCGGAAATGTACTTTCGCAGGCAGTCACAGCGATAGCAGCACAAGCGCCACAAATGATAGATTTAGCGGTGTCGTTAATTCAGACACTGGTTCAGGGACTTTCAGACAACGCACCGCAGATTGCTAATTCTGCTTTTGCCATTATTTCGGCTCTCGCAACAGGGATTCTTAACCTACTCCCCGATATCGGAAACTTAGCATTAAAGTTGATTTTATCCCTTGCACAGTCTTTATCGGATCATGCTGATCAAGTCGTATCTGGAGCAACACAGCTCATTACATCATTAGTTAATGGTTTGATACAGGCTGCCCCTGAACTAGCAAAGGCAGCTGCCAGTCTGGCAAGTTCTTTCTTTGATGCTCTAAATAAACAGCACCCTGTAGGAACTCCTCTCGTCGGCGCTGTTGTCGCAGCTATCGGCGCTTTTAAAGGCTTTTCTGGAATCGTAAATAATTTTGACACCGCAACAAAGGCAATTAAAAAGTTTTCAGATGCGGGTGGACTGCTGCATAAATTATCTGCTCCGTTAAAAACAGCAGGAACAGATTTTAAAACTTTAGGAGGTGTAGCAAAGACCTTCGGCTCCGGAATCAAGGACAAATTTGAAACAGTTCAAATAGCCGGGATGCTGATGGGAGATCAGTTAAAGTCTCTTGGTCCAAAGATTTCTACTGTCTTTAGTGGAATTGGATCCGGGATTTCAAACGTATTCACTACTATTGCACAAAACCCAATTCCTGCAATCATCATCGCAATTGTAGCCGGAATTATTTATCTCTGGAACACCAACGAAGGATTCCGAGAATCTGTTACCAACGTTTGGAATGCAATCTGCGGGTTTTTCACCAACACGATCCCCGCTGCATGGAATACCCTTGTAGCGTTTTTCAGTGGGATTCCTGCCTGGTGGAATGGACTATGGACTCAGGTTGGACAATTCTTCTCCGATTGCTGGAATGGAATCATTCAATTTTTTACTACCACAATTCCCGCGTGGATTGCTTTCATCGGCGCATGGTTCGCACAGCTTCCTTATAATATAGGGTTTGCTATCGGACAAATTATCGGATTTTTCATTAATATGGGCGTTTCCATTTGGAACTGGATTACCGTAACACTCCCGCAGATTATTATGGGGATCGTTCAATGGTTCGCGCAGCTTCCAGGGCAAATCTGGACATGGCTATGCAATGCAGTTGCTTATGTGCAGCAATGGGGATCAAATACCTATAACGCTGCTGTGAATGCCGCGTCTTCCGCTATTTCAGCAGTGATTGACTGGTTCTGTCAGTTACCGGGAAACATCTGGAATTTCTTATGCAACGCTATTTCTTGTATTGGAGAATGGGGTTCTCAAACCCTATCGGAGGCAACCAGTTGGGCATCTCAAACAATCAGCAGCATTGGAGACTGGTTCTCCCAGCTCCCGGGAAATATTTGGAACTGGTTATGTCAAGTGATTTCCGATATTGGAAGCTGGGGATCCTCACTAATCAGCCAAGGCGCAGACGCCGCTCAGGGTTTGTTTGATGCAGTTGTCAACACTGTTCAGCAAATACCGGGAAAAATGCTTTCTATTGGCGAAGATATTGTGCATGGAATCTGGAATGGCATCTCGGGCGCTGTTGGATGGTTAGGAGATAAAATATCCGGGTTTGGAAACGGAATTGTTGATGGAATTAAATCCGTATTGCATATCGGATCCCCGTCTCGTGTCATGCAGGACGAAGTCGGCGCATGGCTGCCGCCTGGTATCGCAAACGGCTTTCAAAAAGCTATGCCAAAAGCTGCAGAATCCATGCAAAAGCAGTTAACTGGGATGACGTCTCGGTTGCAGGCGGCTGTATCAATATCCCACAATGTTATGAGAAGTCAAGTTGCTTCAAATGCCGGAACCCCTTATCAAGTTATAGAAGGCAGAAGCCATGAACCTTACAACGTTGGAGGCGACACCTTTAATTTCTATGAACCGGTTGAAACTCCGCAGGCTCACGCCAGAGCCGTAAAACGCGCAAAGAGGGAACTAGCATATGACTGATATATTAACGCTAACTCTAAAATCAAACAATAAAACGCTCGTACTGGGGGACGACACAAAGTACAGGGTGATATCCATAGAAGGTATTGAGGCAGGAGATATTACCTTAAATATGAAAGCAAACGCTCAGTATGATGGAAGCCAGGTGATTGGATATCGGGTGGAACCTCGTGTAATTACGATTGAGGCAGATTATCCATCAGATGATAGTACCGAAGATGTACGTCATATGTTGGAAGACTTTTTCGTTGTACAGCATCCTGGAAATCTGACTATAAATTTTATGGGAACCATTCGTCACATTGCTTATCGCATAACTTCTTTTAAGGACAAACGGCAAACTCTTTTTGAGTCTTTGAAATTTATGGTAGAACTTACCTGCCCCAACCCCTATTTTATCGGGGATGAGTTTTCAGACAATATCGCCGGGAAAGTGCCGATGCTTTTGACGCCGTTTTCGATTTTCAAAGGAGCAAATCTTACTTTGGCATACCGCAAATACAACAATGAACTAACTGTCATAAATCCCGGCGCTGTATCAACCGGACTCGAAATAGAATTTATCGCAACAAACGTCGTAAAGAACCCACGAATAGACAATCTGACCACTGGGGAATTTTTGCGGGTAATTGTAAACATGAAAGCCGGAGATCATTTAATCGTTACGACCGAACACGGAAATAAACGCATTGAATTAAACGGGGTCAACATCAGTCAGAAAAAAGACCGCACCAGTACCTTCTTTCAGATTTTGGAAGGAGAAAATACACTTTCTTATACTGCGGATGATGGGTATACCAATTTAGAGGTATATCCCCGCTGGTCTGCAAAATACTTGGGGGTGTAAAGATTGCTTGATCTAATTATCTTAAATGCTGATTTTGCAGAGCTCGGTGCCCTTGATGATTTCTCTTCTTTAATCTGGGACCGCAAATATTATGAAACGGGAAATTTTGAGCTTCACTGTTCTCCAAAATATTTTCCGCTATTTATGGGAGCTGAATACATCTGGTCTAAGGGACTGGTGGAAACCGGGATCATTCAAGACGTGTCCTACGATAAAGAGAAACACGACACCATTGTAAAAGGTCATTTCTTAGAGGATATCCTTTGCGGCCGTTTAATTACCGACATCGTCACAGGTACCAAGACGCCGGAAGTTTGGGCGCGGGAATGGATCACAAACTACTGCATCACCCCGGCTGACAGCAAACGAAAAATAGCCAAGCTGTCTCTTGGGACAATGCACGGCCTCGGAACACCGGTACCGGTACAGACACGAGGGGACGATCTGCCTTCAAAAATCAGGGAAATTGCAACACCGCAGGAATGCGGATTCCGGATTCTGTATGATTATCCTCATGACCAAATGTACGCCGAAATATGGCAGGGGCTTGACCGCACAGAAAATCAAACCGTTCACTCGCTCGCAGTGTTCTCGGACGAAGAGGAAACATCTTCCCTATCCACTTATACCCGCAGTGCCGGAGATTACCGTAACTTTGCATATGTCGCTGGTGAAGGTGAAGATGCTGACCGTATTATCGTGACTGTTGACCAGACAAATGGGAACCCGAGAAAAGAACTCTGGGTTGATGCGCGCGATTTACAGCGGGAAAAAGATGATACCGATACCACATACCAAGCAAAACTCATTCAGAGAGGAAAAGAAAAGCTCGCCCAATATCCGATTGCGGAATCTGCTGATTTCTCGGTGCTGACTTCCAACACTCTGATTTACCGTGAAGATTATGACTTAGGTGATCTCGGAACAGTGATTGATCAGGAAACCGGGATTAAATATACTGCCCGAGTGGAAGAGATCGAAGAAGTCTGGGAGAACGGCTCTCATACCGTTACCCCCACACTTGGAAAATCTCCGTCCACCATACTGGGAAAAGTCAAACGCGAGGTAAACGAAGTCGGCAAAAGTGCTGAAACGCCACAACTTTCACCAGTTGCGCGTTCCGGAGAATATTCAGACTTAAAAGGAATTCCCACAGGCTATTTAACGAAAGCAGACTTATTAACATATGTTTTTCCAGTCGGTACTTATTATATTTCCTTTAAAAATGTGAGTCCTGCCTCTTTTTTAGGGGGCACATGGATGCGGCAAGAAGATGTTTTTCTTTACGGTTCAACTCAAGATGAAATGAAAAATGGAACATATTACGGCGGCAGCAAAACAAAAACCATCTTGCAAGACAATCTACCCAATGTAGGACTCTATACGCACGGATATTATACAGTCGACAATAATCACGATGGCAGCACCGTACAAGTACGAGCCAGAGATTATCTTGTAAACGATCCAACTGATTGGATTGGAGCTTTAGGCGGAGGTGGAAAAGCAATGGATATTATGCCTCCATATGTTGGTGTTCATATGTGGAAACGGTTGTCTTAAAAGGAGAATAAAAGTTATGAAAATTTTAGATCAGCATGGCAATGAAATTCTAAATCCGGATCTTACGAAAGGCCATCTGGAATTAGATAAGCTGACAATCCACCATGACGCCGTGACGGCTGTTGCAGAGCAGTCGCATATTGAAGTTATAAAAGAATATGAAAACGGCGGCAAAGATGTAGAAAAAGTTGTTGACGTACCAGGAATATTGGGCTGCGACGCTTATGACACGTACGAGGATATAGAGCGCTATATCCCCTATACCGCTGCAGAGCTTTCCGCCATCGAAAAGCAAAAAAGCACGCCGACTATTCCTGATCGACTGGCGGCGGTAGAAGAATTACTGTTGTCCCAGATGATTGGAGGTAATGCGTAATGATGAGTGCGAGCGCCAATTTTTTAATGCTTCAGTATAAACTAGGGCGCGTTACCGTCGATCAGATTCACTCTCTTATTGGGAAAAATCTGACACAGGCGGAAGCCGATGAAATTACAGGGGGTGAAAAATAATGGCACTAAAATACGGAATCTTTCCCGGTATTAAAACAGGACAAACAACAGACGGACTTCCAATCTCCGACCGTGCTGTTGACGATCAATACTTCGCACGGTATCATTCCATGTTCCTTTCGAACGGTGTTTATGGAAAGACATCTGATAATTTTCAGGTAGTCGCCGGGGACGGCTTAGTTGTGACATTAAAGCCGGGAGATATTTTTATCAACGGCTGGTATGCATATGATTTGGGAAGCAGCACTTTAACCGTCCCAACCCCCGATGCTACGACGATATACCGCATTGTAGCACAGCTGGATCAAATAGACCGGGATATTCATTTCGAAGTGAAGGCCGGATCTAACGGGGCTGCCCCCGCTTTAGAGCGAACGTCAGACATATATGAACTTTGCCTCGCTGAAATCAGTCTTTCCAGAGGAGTTACAAATATCACGCAGTCCAATATTCGGGACACCAGGCTGGATACAAATCTCTGCGGCCTTGTAACAGGGGTCATCAATCAGGTAAAAACAGACACTTTACTCTCTCAGATGGAATCATGGTTTGCTGACAAAAAGACAGCAAACGAAGCAGATTTCAAACACTGGTACGATACATTTACCGCACAGTCGGAAAGTAATTTTAACACCTGGTTTGCAGGGATTAAAAACACACTTGGCAGCGATACGGCAGGGCATTTACTGAATTTGATCAACGCCATATCAGACAGCAAAGGCCATGCAAACGGAATCGCCGGACTTAACAGTGATGGTGTTGTCCCTCCGGAGCAAGGTGGCACCGGGCAGAAATCACTTTCCGCTTTTCGGACTGCGGCCGGATTGGGAAATACAACCGGTCCGCTGCCAATCGCAAACGGCGGTCACGGATGCAATAACCGTGTAGATGGTCTGCACGCGATGGGCATTAACTGGGGAACTTCGGCAGCACCTGCTACTGCAGCCGCCAACAGCTTTTATATTCAACTATTATGATTGGAAGTGATTTAGGTGGCTGAATGGTATGGCGGCAATAGTGACTACAGCTATTCCTGGGGCAGCAGCACAACCCAAGCATACTTATCCGCATCCGTCGAAATTATCAGTGAAACCGTTGCCCGGGTACATGTACATGCATCCACTGCCTGTATCAATGGCGGGATGAGTGAATATGGTGTCCATACGCAGTGCGGCGTTGAGAGCTACAGCGCAGACGGAGAAGGGATTTACAGTGGAAACGGAAACTGGGTTGGGCAAGTGGAAGGCTCCTGGGACTTTAGCCGAAATGACAGTGATTATGATGTTACCGTATTCGGGAAATACTGGGGCGATACGGTCAACGGATACGGCCCTGCCGGCAACAACGGCGAGGTTTATGGAACTCTTACAATTCCCGCACGACCTTATTATCCTGCCGGTGTCCCGTCCGCCAAAGTATCTAAAACACAAGTTCCGATTGGGATGGCGATCACGTTATCGTGGACAAAATCCAGCACGCAGGGCAATGCAAACTTTGACCATTTTGAGGTTACTGACGGACTCGGCGCGCGGCTGTATGTTGGATCCGGAACAAGTATCCAGACGGTGCCAAGCAAAATACTTGACCAGTACGGTAAAGACAATTACTACAAGCGGATATTAGAAGCCAATAAGAATTTTAAAAAAGGCTGGGTGTATTACGCTGTCTGGGAAGTTCACGAGTGGTACGGATCTTATCCATCCTCCCCCATTTGCTGGATTGGCGTGGAGGTTAAATCAGGCGTGATCACGGTGTACGACTCAGCCGGGAAAAAACACGTTGGACTCGTAACTGCCTATGACGGCAGCGGAAAGCCCCACTTTGTCTTGATCTCAGCTTACGATGCAAGCGGGAAAAGGCACGATACACAATAAGGAGGATGAAAATCATGGATACCAAAGTCGTTATTTATACTGACGACCTCTATAAAGAGGCTGAAAAAGAAATTGATCACCAGGAAGCTGAAAAAGGAGATGCAGAATAATGGATATCATACAAATGCTTTGCCCGCCCGAAAAATATGGGATCAAATGCCCCTACCCCATGGCTCCAACCCGCATCGTAATCCATAATACATATAACGACGCATCCGCACGCAACGAGATCGCTTACATGATTGGCAACAACAACGAATGCTCTTTCCACTATGCAGTTGACGACCAGGAAGTTGTGCAGGGAATTCCTGAAAACCGGAATGCCTGGCATGCAGGCGACGGAAACGGCCCCGGAAACCGTCAGGGAATCGCGATTGAAATTTGCTACAGTTTATCCGGTGGAGAACGTTTTGACGTCGCAGAGCGCAGCGGTGCGCAGCTGGCGGCTATGCTCCTCAATAAGTATGGCTGGGGCATTGATCGGCTCACAAAACACCAGGATTATATGGACAAGTATTGCCCCCATCGGACACTTGACCGCGGCTGGGGACGATTTGTAGAAATGGTGCAGTCCTATATGTCAGGAAATACTCCGTCTGATATTGTCAGTGCTGCCAGCTCCCCCATTGATAATACGGGAAAAGTCAGTGCTGCCTATCGTGTGCGCACTAAAGAGGACGGCTGGCTCAGTGAAATTTGGGACGACAACGACTTTGGCGGTGTGCGGGGGCACAAGATTACAGACGTTGCAATCGGTGTAACCCAGGGAGCCATCCGGTACCGTGTCCATGTATGCGGCAGTGACTGGCTGCCGTGGGTAACTGGATACGACATCAATGACGACAACAACGGATATGCAGGCAACGGCCAAGAGATCGACGCTATCGAGGTATATTATTACTCCCCTGCCGGCATGTGCCCGCTCCGCTGCGCCCATTACAAGGTCAGTCCAAATTTGCAGTCCTGGTATGAAGAACAAATCGACGACAATACCGGAGACGGTATGGACGGATTTTCCGGGAAGTACGGCAATACAATCGACCGTTTCCAGATGACGGTCGCATAAAAAGAGGAGAGAAAAAATAAAATGGATACATTAACAAAAACGAAGGCGGTATTTACTGCCGTCGTGGGAGTGTTGGCGTCCTGGCTTGGAGAACTTGCCGTGCCGATGCTGGTACTGGTCATTTGCAATTTGATTGATTATGTCACCGGATTAGCGGCAGCTTCAAGGCGCGGCCAAAAGATTAGCAGCTATCGAGGGATTCAAGGAATTTCAAAAAAAGTTTGCATGTGGCTGCTGGTGGCGGTCGGTGCCGTGCTTGACTGGCTTCTTGTTTATGCAGGTGACAAACTAGGCATGACCATTCATCTTCCGATGCTGATTGCATCCCTAGTAGCTGTTTGGTTGATCTGCAACGAGTTAATTAGCATCCTAGAGAACATTGGAGATATTGGAGTACCGCTCCCTGGATTTTTAGGGCGGCTGGTGTCCATGCTAAAAAGCAAGGTCGATTCTCAGGTGCCGGATGATGCCAGCAATCAAAAATAATATAGATAAGTAAAGCGATCCCCCAGCTATCCTTTTCATTAGGACGACTGGGGGATTTTTTTGTTAATACGTCTAATTGCTCCATTTCAATTATGTTGAATCATGACGAATTTTTGTATAAAGTGTTCCATTTTATGGTATTTAAGAGTATTATTAACGCAATAAAGGCATTTTCGTTATAATAATTATGGGTTGCTTAAAAATGATTTCAAACATAAAGGTACATTCTTAACCAGATAAAACTTTTATTGTTTTAGTCCTGGAAGTGTTGATTCCCTGAAGTTATACTTTATGAATACAACCCCTCGATTTTTGGCACTGAAATGTTTAAATAATATGGTTTCAAATGCAGATATACGACAATATAAATTAATTAGGAGGAACAAATAGTGAAAAAGAAAATTGATAAGATTACAATGAACAAAATCTTAAAAATTAAAGAGTCTATATCGAATACCCCCAATACCATTCCTAATGAATTAAAAATAATTTATAATTTCAAAGGTCGTAAATCTCCAAATATAGCACATAATATATTATCTGCGATTATTGATAACAATAAAGGCATAACTGTATTCGATCCATTTTATGGATCTGGCTCTTTTGTACTAGCCGCACAGGGCATAGCCGATAAAGTTATTGGTACTGAAATAGATAACTATACATTTAATGCAACAAACACTTTAATTGAAGATATTAATATGCCTAAACTATCTCTTCTTTTTGAAGATGTTTCAAATAAAGTGCGTGCAAAGGTAATGGATTTATATGAAACAGAGTGTTGTGGTGTAAAAAATTATATATCAAAATTACTATTTGATCCAGATGATGGTGAGGAAGGTCTATATAGCCCTTTAAAAAATCGAGAAAATGAAAACGGTAATAATGTAAAACTAATCAAAAAGTGTCCAGTTTGCAAAAAAAAGGCAAAGAAATTTGAACTCTTTGATCTTAAAAAAATCAAATCTGTTGAAAAGATAGACGTATCAAAATTTCCTAATGACTGTTATATAGAAAACAGCCGAATTAATATAACTCGTTCTACGGGTGCTGATAAATATGGCAGAATCTTTACTCATAGAAACAAAGTGGCTTTGATTATGATTCAAGAGACAATTAATAAGGAACCGGCTTGTAAAGAGCGAGATGTTTTGGAACAACTATTTGTTGCATCTATTGCACTCTCCCGAATTGCTATGTATGGTTCGAGCACTGACATTCTTTATCATGTTGTTGGTCATAAAGCACAAGATATGAATGTGTGGCTCTTGTTTGAAAAAAAATATAATAATTATTGCACTTTTAAAACACATCAAGCCAGTAATAAAAAAGGTGCTATTAAAACAACAAATGAATTATACAATCAAGATTATGCTACTTTTATTGAAACACATCCAGCGTTAAATGTTGACATTATTTATACCGATTTCCCATATACAGATCAAGTTCCATATCTTGAGAGAAATCAACTATTTCGTATTTGGTTATATAGATTTTATGATAGCCAATCGTATCAACTTACAAAAGATATGTTAGATAAAGAAATAGTTTTGACTAATGCACCTTCACGTAAGAATAAAGGAACTTTGGACTCATATTATACAGATATAGATAATATGTTTTTTCACTTTAACACCGTATTGAAGTCAAATGGACTAGTGTTTCTAACGCTAAAGTTAGGCAAAGAAAAGTATTTTAAAACCTATATTGAAATCATTAATCTTGCAAGAAAGAATGGTTTTGAATATGCATATCAAGTTAGTGTAGAGAAAAGTGATCCCACATTACGCAAACAATCAGCGTTTCTTAATACTTTGATTAATGAAATGATCGTTGTTTTTGTAAAACTTCCGAAAGAAAAGTGTTATTGGTATATAGACTCAGAAAATTATGAATTTCAACTAATTAAAAAAGTTTATTCGTCTCTTGTACATTCAACAGACTCGGTTACGCTATCAAATGCTGTTTTATTAGTCTGCAATGATATGAAGTTAAAATATCGAATAATTGCCAGTAACAAAGATAAGGACCGAATAGTTGATATAATCAAAGAAAACTTTGTTGTTGATAATGGCTTTGTACAAATAGATAACAATCAGTTATATTTAGAGATTGAAGATGAAACAGATCTCTTTACAAAGCTCTATGACTTAATTCCAATCTATATTCATTGTCTGTTGCGAGATAAAGGTAGATTTGTACTTGAAGATATTTATTTTGAATTAGTCAATTCTCTTTGTGATGGTAATCCAAAGACTATAACTCAATTACTTGATGATAAAAATCATCAAAAAGAAATAGAACGCTTGATTTTAAATTACTGTAAGAGAAGTGGCCAATACTATATTGAAAAAAAAGATATTACCAAGCCAAGCGAAAATGCTATTGATATCTCTACTTTATCTGGATCTGATTTTGAAGTACTTACTAAACGTTTACTTCGTGCAGATGGTTATGATGACGTAATTGTGATTGGTGGTGCTGGAGACCTGGGTGTTGATCTTATCGCATCTAAATCGATCTCAGGTAAAAAACATCATTATATTTTCCAATGTAAAAGATGGGCTTCCAATGTTGGTTCAACACCGATTCAACGTTTATATGCTGAAAGATGTAGAAGACAATATGATAAATCCATTTGTATTACTACATCAGGATATACTGAAGATGGTCGAAATGCTGCACGTGATTTTGAAGTTGATATAATTGATGGAAATGCTTTTATGAAAAAACTTGACCAATATTTCCCAGGTGAGTATTACAACGGATTGTCCAAATTGTAGTAACACAAAAATGAGTGGCAAACGCCACTCATTTTTGTGTTACCCACTTTGATAAGTTTGAATTCCAAAGTAAATGCTTTTCAAATATATCAACCAAGGAACTATACTTCTCTGACAGTTTCTCTAGCCAGCCATTTTGTATCAAAATTTCCATAATTCCATTATCATATAATTCAGGTGTAGATAGTGCAGTGTTAGTTTTGACCATATATTTGCTTTGTCTAACAATATTTTGTTCTATTTCTTCTATACCTTCATTGGCTCTATGTGAAATTACTGCATTGTCCTTAATAAAGAACAACACCGAATCGCCATTTAGTGATTTCTTTGGACTAATAATGTTTTTTAATGTATTCGTTTTATCGATGTGAATCTGTGAAACGAAACGAAAATGGTTCTTTTCCAAAATATAAATTAATTTATTCCATACTTCAAGATTACTATCGTGAAAATATAAGCACATGTAATGATTAAGCTTTAGTTTGTCAGAGCACATTTGAAAAGCCTGATCAAGCAAAGTAAAATAATCATCTTTGGATTTTTTCCTTGAAGGGGATGAAGATACTACAATTTCATCAGACAGATTATAATTCAATCCCAGGAATGGCTTATACAGTTGCATATATTCTGAATAAAGGACCTGTTCCAAATAGGGGGGATCAGTAATAATTAAATCCACACTGTCATCAGGAACATCATTTTTTGTTATGTTTTGACATCCTTTCTCAAGCAAATAACATGAACCATTTGATAATTTTGTGAAGTTTTCTACAATTTTAGCTTTATCATAGTTTTCCTTCATATATTCAATTACATCTGAAAACTTCTTGACTTTCTTTATAAGTAATTCAATAACATTTTTTTCAACGCAATCCACCTTTGGTATCCACAATGGCCATTGAGAATTAGAATGTTTATCTGTTATTTTGCACAAATGAAGTATTGACATCAAAATGTACTTCAGAATGTTTTGATATGATGTATCATAAGTGTTAATAATATCAAGAACTTTATCTAAAACGTGCATATTTCTTCCCGTAAAAATATTCGATAAATTATCTTTATCAGTAACTGCTATTTTAGAATTTTGCAATAACTCAATATTCTTTATATTTTTTAGACTATACTTTTTTGTCATTTTTTGAACATCTATAGCAGATATATCCGTTTTTATTGTCGAAGAACATGTACACTTATAACTTATTGATTTTATTTTATATATGTTTCCCTTCCTGTCTGGTTTATCAAATACAGTTTTAGAAATGATTGCGTCTTTCCCACAGAATGGACATTTAGTATAGTAATATCTATTCAAGCTTTGAATCTGTTTAATAAATCCATCCAATATTTCCTTAACGCCCTTTGTGTTATTCAGCGAAAGAAGAACATCCGAAATAAAAATTGGCATATCATTTATATCACATCCAATTCCCTTTCTATCATTTCCATTTTTAATAGCTTCTAGGGTAGTTACTCCTGAACCTAAAAACGGATCAAAAACAACATCCCCTTTTTGGGTCATGGATTTTATTAGTATGTCACAGACATTATATGGTTTTTGGGACCAGTAAAGATGAGAATCATACATTGGATTTTTTTTGCTTGGTATTATATTACTTAATTCTGTTTTCAGCTTTTCAATGTCAATTTGTTGATTCCTTTTATCACCACAAATAATCAAATATTCCAAAACCTTTTTAGGCGAACTGTTTCGATTGTTAGCATGATTATATGTTTGATTTGTTACATGAACTTTTTCTTCGCCATATGCGTTCTTTGCCATATCAATTAATTCATCAATCGATACAGTATATCTGTCTGTTGCTTGTGTTTTTGTGTTTTGTGGATATGCGTAACTTAAAGCTAAATTGATGTTTTGTTTCTTGCAAAATAAAATCAGATCTTCTAGTTGTGCTTTTGCACCACTACGTTGGCTAAGCTTAGATTGAAATCGTCCTTCTGTATATAAGCCTCTGGTATAGTTTCCAGATGCATTTTTTGTCAATTCAGGATAATTATACTTTGCGGCAACATTTAGTAAATGATAATATCGTGAATATTGCATATCTGTATATGGTGGATCAGCATATATCAAGCCGACGTTATTAATAACTTTAGTCTTTAATAAATCTTCAAAATCATAATTGGTTACAATATTTTTCCCATTAAATTTTGATAAAGGAAGCATAATATATTCATTGTATTTATGTATAAACAAATCATAAATACTCTTCTCCCTTAGCGAAAATAAACGATCAATATTCTTTTCTGGATTTAATGGCTGGGCCATATGACCATCTTTTGAGAACACTGTTTCTTTAATTGCATAAAATAAGCAAGAAAATAAAGGGTTCTGAAACTCCTTATTTTGTTTATGAATTGTCTTAACTAATGCATCAATTTCAACAGCTTGTTTAATACCGAAATAGTTGCCTGCGTAATAAGTAGAAAAGAGATAATAATTTCCTTCCGCCCTTATTGCTTTAACAGTTAATTTATGGTGAATTATATCTGAATATCCATTGTTCCAAACTGTAGGATATTTTTTATAAAGAGTCAGTAGTTTCTCTTGGTTGCATTCCGTTAAATACTTTTCTTCTAAGCTAATATATCTAGTGAGTGGTAAAGCAATAGCTTTTAAGTTTTTTTCAAAAAGATTTGTAAATTTGGAGGAAAAATTGCTTACTTTCGAAAAATCCGGCTTGTTCAATATTGAATCAGCAATTATGCTTGCATATTGCTCAACATCATTTGCGTATACCTGATGTGTTCCTCTAAATGTATTACTTACTGCTCCCGCTCCACAAAAAATATCCAGAAATACCTTACCGTTTGGGATATAAGGTTCAATATTATGATAAATAAAATTATCGAGGTTACCTTTGCCACCTTGATAATTAATAATAGAAAACTTGTCCATGAACATATCCTTTCAGTAAATCTATATCTTTTAATGTATTTAAAGTCGCACAGGCTGTAGGAAACACTAAATCATTCTATATTTATTATACACATTTGGTTATGAAAATACAATTACAAATAGATTTTTCTAGCTGTTTTTTTTGCATCGGGAATTGTGACCGTTCAAAAACTAACTAATTATAACTACTATGTATAGGCATTAAGCATTAGCGATTGTTCATTGAGCTATTTAAATCTATATTAAAAAACGAACACAATTAATAAACAAGTAAGTATCTACATAAGCGATCCCCCAGCTATCCTTATTTTTTAGGACCGCTGGGGGATTTTTTGTTGTTAGGAAACGTATTACTTTTTAAGTTTACTGTGGATCGAAGTGTCGGCCTTGTTTAATGCCTTTTCAACTAACCGGCTAATAGCACTACTTATACATACATTTAATAAGACGATTTCTATAATATTGTTAAGCATAGAAAATGTATGAAAATATGTTTTCTGGGACTTTTTTATATTTTTAAAACTAATTTTTTCATACCTTGACTCTTCTTGAATTAAAATGTAACTAATTTTGTATAGCTGTCACAATTCCATTATCTAAATAAATATATCGATTATTAGAATAAACCCATTGCTCATGTATTGTACTTGCTGTAGTGGTCTTATTTATTTTTTCTGGCTCTCCCCATTGAGAATTCCTAACTTCTTCAGCCGTCATCCCTATCGATGGTTTAGGACTACTCTCTGGTATATATTCATTAGAACTGATCTTTGTATAAGTCTTCGTACGCAAGTAATCTTTTTCAATAAGTTGATCACCATTTAGCATTACAATATCATCGGATGATATAGTCAATTTATTATCATCTAAGGTATAATTGAAATCATACACTTGAGTTTTATTTGAATTAGGATAACATACTTCATAAACTTTCCAGCCACTTAATATTTTTTGAAATTTTGTTTCATTTTCCTCCCATGTTCCCTGAAATTTCAATAATATATTAAGATTTGATAGATAAGTTTTTGAATCAGCATACACTTCAGACGTTTTTGAAAATTCCTTTTCAGCATCAGAGAAATCTCCTGATTTATATCTTGCAACCGCGTCATTGTATAACGCTTGGGTCAATTTTTCCTTTGAATCTTTATAGTCATCCAATTTTTCATATAATTGAATTGCATCTAAATATTTTCCATTATTATAGTAATCATACGCTAAGTTATATTGAGCTTCCTGTAAAATTGCTGCACTGTCCTTGTAATCGCTTATTTCAGTTAATAATTTAATGACATCTGCATATTTAGTAGCACTAATCTCTTCCTTTGCTAATTCATATTTTGATTCTTTAAGCATATTTTTACTATCAACATAATCACCTAATTTAGAAAGAATTTGCATTGCCTCTGAATATTCTTTATTATCAAGCAAATCTTTTGCTTGCTGATATTTGCATTTTTTGATTTGCTCAGGTGAATCTTTATATTCTCCAAGTTCTTCAAGACTTGATATTGCTTGATTATAGTTCTTTGAATTTAATAAATACAAAGCATTGTTATATTTTATTATTGGGTATAAAAAATATATGCTAGTAATGGAGATAACCAAAATCAAAGATATTACCAAAATCCGTCTGATATTATTTTTATAAGTTTTCTTTACATTGCCTATATTTTTTTCATGACCTGAGGAAACCTGTTCTTCAATATTGCTTTCTTTAGGTACACAATTGGACTCAGATATTTTATTTTCTATACCTACCTTGGTCCCACATTTATTGCAGAATTGATCGTCTTCTTGCAATTCCGCTCCACACTTAGGACATTTCATATTCACAATCCTCCTCAGATTTATCTATAATTTACATGATATTCTTTTTATGGAATTATTTCAACAATTTTTGCTATAGTAATTCCCAATTGTAAAAAATCAAATTTAGCTGTAATGGTATAGTGAGTTTGTGTAACACTCTTGCCTAACGGATTACATTCCCAAAAAAGTTACAGCCGGGTCTATACTTACGCACTCATCCAAGTGCTTTTGGGCTTTGATTTGGCTAAAACATTTTAAGTAAAAGCATTAACTTCGCAGTTTATTTTATATACAATAAAAAGGAACACCATCAACCACCCAATATTAGGATAGTTGATGGTGACTTTTTATGTGAATTTAATTCACGCTTTTGCTATCAATTCATCTAATTACTTCATTTTAATTATGTTGAATCTTGACAAATTTTCTTATAAGATGTTCCATTTTATGGTATTTAAGAGTATTATTAACGCGGTAAAAATGTTTTGACAGTAGAATGCAAATAATTCGATTGGATTTTTACTTTTGGAGGTAAAGCTATGGAAAAATTGGAACTATTTCAAACCACAGTGAAAGAATATAATCGATTTACAAACCAATTGCCAATAGATTATGTAGAAGCAAGTAAAGGTAATTGCTCTGAATTCATGTACATTGCTGTGCAAACTAGACTCATGCTACTTAGAAAATATACACGGGATGGTAAGAGTGGAAGTTTATATTTACCCGAAATAATTACTGATGCTATTAAAATATTTCCTGAGAATACAGAGTATTTATCTGATTTAAAAACTAAGTTTCAGGATTCCTGTGAGCAATCAATCAATCACATATTGGCAGATGGGACAGAACGAACATTAGGTCAATCTATAGACGATACAATGTATGGGCTTTATTTACATGCAGATAAAAAAAGGGTTCGTCGTATTTTGCAAGATGATGAAGCACTTAGATTACATTGTGTAGTATTATTTGTGGGAAAAATTGAGCCTCTAATTATTGAATTTTCTAATTTTCTCAAATCAAAAGGTGTGACTTGTATCGAGAAAGCGGAGCATCAGCATGCGCCTGTGATTTCTCTTACCTCTCAGAAGGGGGGACGCAATATAACGGGATCACCGTTTTGGAGCGGTATAATTGGCTCTGATATGAATGATGAAGATTTAAAAGAAAGTGTACGTGAGTTTTGTAAGGAATATACACCCGAAGAACAAAAGCTATGGAAAACTGCAAAGGATTTTACAGACTTACTTGAAAAAAAAGATGATTTTTCTTATGATGAAATGAAAAAAGTTGTATATGAACCGAGTCTTTCTGTTTGGGGTGATTTTTCAGAAGTCAGAAAGCTCTATCAATCAATTCCTGATCCGGCGATAACAACAAAAATCCGTTATAATCAGCGACACGACACAGCGTATATTTATGTCTTGCCAAAGGCGCCAGAGAAGTTTCTTATTGAACAACCACAAATCATTTCAGGTATTTATTGTATTGCGCTAATTAAGGATTCCCGATTAGATGAATGGAGAGTGGTTGCTTTTGAAAAGCCCCCGGCTGATCTTACGGGCTAAGATTAGTTTGCAGATGTTTAAAAAAAAAAATTCAAGTACTTATTATTTATAATAATATTTCTCAACTAACAAAAGAATCCCCATCAACTGTCCAATACAGGGTAGCTGATGGTGATTTTTCTATGTGAATATAATTCACGTTTTGAAGCAAGAATAATGCAACACGAAATGCAACACGAATGATAAAAAGTCCCTATGTATCGCGGATTATGCCTAACTTTAAGTGGGTTCAAATCCCACTTTCTCCGCCAAAGCCGCATAAACGCTGAGTTTGTGCGGCTTTTCTTTTTTGATAAATGTTGATTGTTGTCATCTCTAATTAATAAAAATCGCTTCCTATTCCCACTCCTATTCCCACTCGGTTTTCTTTATAATTGTTTTTTGTTTTAAAAAATTGCAAAAGCAGATAAATATAAGCCAAAAGAATTAATATAATGTTCGTTTATCATTTTGTGAATTATATTCACATACAAAAATCACCACCAACTGTTCTTTTTATTGGACGGTTAGTGGTGATCCTTTTAGTTGGAAGATATTAAGTACAAAGTCAAGAGCGCTCTAAATTGCCCCGTCAACAATAGAAAAGCATTAAAATATGACATACCGGAGACAAATTGTCAAAAACTTTTTCATCAAAAATATATGTTCTGTACTATAGTATTTCCGTTAAAACTTCAAATCCTAATATTCCGTTTTGCGGGCATAACCAAACTTATCGATTAATAAAAATTCAGATCAGGTGTTTTTCATAGTAATTGTTATTGCAAATCGCAATTGGAATTAGAAATATCCATTAGTAATTTAATCCCTTTATCCTTCTCAGTGATTTTATTCTGTGCAAGTAATCTCTGATAAGCACATTCGAAATTCTTTTTTATCGTACTACCCTGCCGTAGCCAAAGATACCCGTACAGTGCGGTTTCTTTGAATAGAGCTTCTTTATCCAAGCCATAGTTATTTGCTAATACTCGAAGCATTGTCTGCTCAAAATCAGATATGGGGATTTCGTTTGCATTACATCCGGCATACTTTGACTCTATAGTTTTATATTTTTCTTTAATACTTTCCTGTGTAGATTTGGAACTTACGTCTAAGTAATCAGCAACTTTCGATGATTCAGTGTGAGCTTTAGGAGTCGGTTCTCTATAATTTTGTATCGCTTCCTTAATCGCTGTAAGAAGGTGTAATCCCTCTGTGTGCTGATCTTTTATCCAATCAGTTGACCACACTCGATAAATATTCCACCCCATATCTTCAAGTACGGTTTGACGCAGCCTATCACGTTCGCGGGCGGTACGAGCTGAATGGTATGCAGCACCATCGCATTCAATACCGATTGCAAAACGATTGTTATACTCTGGATGGCGGACTGCCATGTCAATACGATATCCAGAACACCCCACTTGCGTTACAACATCATAGCCTTGAGCAGTTATGAAATTATAAATAGCTTCTTCAAATGAGGAATCGAACCATACACCAGTATTTATTGTGGTTTCGCCAAGTATAGCTTTTGCCCCGTTTATGGCAAAATCTATATATAAACGCAAAAGTTTCGGGCCTTGCCCACTCGTACGGTCAACATCAATATCCGTAGGCATTATTGAGCCAACAAGCTTCAAATTATACCTGGCGCGAGTGATAGCAACATTCAATCGGCGTTCTCCACCATTGCGGCTTAGTGGACCAAAATTCATTATAAATTTTCCCGAAGCATCTGGTGCATAACCAATGCTAAAGATTATTGTATCGCGTTCATCGCCTTGAACCGTTTCAAGATTTTTAATAAACACATTTTCTTCTTTGTCTTCTTTGAAAAAAGTCTCATATTGCGGATTTTCTCGACGTTTTCTGATAATTGCTTCTTCAATCGCCGTTTGTTGGATTGCTCCAAATGCTATTATCCCAAGACTGCGATTTGGATACTTTCTGAAATGATCGAATACAAGGTCGGCAATTTTTTCGGCCTCTTTTTGGTTCCCTTTACCTCCGCGTTCATACATTCCACCAGCGACGTAAGTATACTCAACACCCATCCCATCAGCTTTTTCAATAGGAGACGGGAAAGTTATTAAGTTTCCTTGGTATATTTTGGCATTCGAAAAAGCTATCAAATCTTCATGCTTGCTGCGATAATGCCATAGCAGTGTTTGAGTTGGCAACATAGAGGCTTCATCAAGCAGAGATTCATACGCACCTGTGTCATTAATTTCCCCGTCTTCATTTTGTTCAAATTCGTCAGAATCCGAGATAGAAGAATTGAAAAAATCGGTTGGCGGTAATTGTTTGCTGTCGCCTGCGATAATTGCCTGCTTAGCTCTGAATATGGAACAAATAGCATCTTCAGTAGGTACCTGTGAAGCTTCGTCAAATATGACTGTGTCAAATTCGTAACCGCTATTGCCGAGATACGTACTAACAGATAGAGGTGACATCATCATACAGGGCTTTAAAGCTGGCAACAAGTTTGGAATTGCAGCTATTAGTTTTCTTGTTGGCATAAGTTTGCGTTGTTTTGCCATCTCTCGGCGTAACAATGCAACTTCTCCACTATTAGCTGAAAAGGAATCAAAGTCCGGCAAGCGGGAAATTAGCCTTGCAATCAAAGCTGCCTTTGATATTTCCAGATGCTGTTTGTCGAGTTGCCTAAATTGCTTGACATACTCGTCTTGCCGCAATCTACGAAAAGAATTCACTGACGGAAATCCTGGGATAACAGCGTCAAGCCATGAACGATAAAAACATTTTTTAAAAATCGGTATAATTTCTTTTGACGTTAAATTTAATGCTTTGGCTTTTTCAAGGAAAGTATCAATTCCTAAATCTTTTAATCGTTTCTCTGCGTTATGATAGTCTATTAGATATTCCAAGCTTGCAAAATTATTTTTACACTTCTGTACAGTTTCCTTTAATTCAGTAAGTGGCATTACACCAAATTGAGGCTGCAATTCTTCTTCAAAAAGTTTCGTATATTTGTTTAGCCATGGCTCAAATTGATCAGCCCAACTCTTAACCGCTAATGTATATTTTGAGATTTCACAGAAAACTTCGTCATCACATTCACAGATTTTCGCTGCAAACGAAGAGCTGCAGGCGTATTCTTTCATTTTTGTTTGAAAATGCAATGCCCAGTCGAGTTCTTTTTTGAGAGTAACAAAGTCACAGCTATCGTTAATTTCAATGCCAAGTGCTAAACTTAAGGCTTGACATGCAGTGTCAAACGATTGACACGTAGCAGAGAGCTCAGCTTGGAGATTTTGAATATGATTTGTAACTTCTGAAATTAACGATTGTTTCATTGATTCAACTTTATCACTGTTTATTGATATTGAATCGCTGAGATTTTTAATTGCTACCACGTTTTTGGCAAATTCTGTTTCTTTACAGGTTTTCAAGTTAAGTGCATTGTTGACTACCTTTGCTTGTTTTTCGAGATCCTTTTGTGTACACTGCGCATTATATACTTTGTCTAACAATAAAAGTGCTTCAGAATATGACATTTTAGTGGTACTTTTGCAATAAGTGAGTAGAGCTTTCCTGTCACTTCGATATTTCGAGTTAAAAAGACGCAATTCGGAACGGTACACTGTTCTGTAGCGTGAAAGTATAGCTTCAATGTCAATTAAGAGAATCTTCACATCTAAATCATCGGAAATTTGACTGCGAGAAGTGTTCCATGCGTTTTGCCTTTGTGAAAGGGATTGCTGCTCAGATTCAAGTGATTGTGTGGCAACGCTCAATGCATCTTTTAAAGTACGGTTCTCATTCTGTAAAGATTTATATTTGTCATTTAGGGTTTGACAAAAAAAGAACTGTTTGCGAAAGGCGTCACTTCTATTGGATATGCTTTTTGCTACATCACCATTAAAAGCCGAAATGAAACCACTACATGCGATATTATAGGCCTCGTTGGTTGCCTTATATGTTTCCTTTTCAGCATTAACTGTGGCATCAGCAACTGCTTGAATGGATGTTTGCAGTGCTTCTCCGTAATAAACGGCTTTGCGGTGAAGTCCATCAAAATCATTGCGCTTTTTTAATAATTCCACACAATTTTCCAGTTGTACTATTTGTTCAGCAAGATTAAGCTTCAGCCACTCAGTTGAAATGTTTGGTGATTTTTTTGCTAGATTGAACAAATCAATTATGTCTGATGTTGCTGTATATGAAGGTATCAATTTTGCTGAGCCCAATAATGAAGTAATTTCATTGTATAAAACTATACCGTTTGAAACAAGAGTTAATAGCTTTTCAGCATCAACCAAAAATTGTTGACGGAATTCATAAGTAATACTCGATAACACACAACCATTCCACGGATTGCCTTGCTGATAACCACTTTTGTCGACAATACGGACAAGCTCTTCCAATGCAGATTCGCATTGCGAAAAAAGTTCAGGAGTGAATTTATCTATATCTACTTGAGTGTAGTCAATATTTTTGTAATTGCTATACTTCGCTAGAAAACCATTGACTTGGTAAATAGTTTGACCAAGTGGTTCTATTATTGTGTGAAGTTCTTGCGCATAAAGGTTCAGAGCTGCTCGTGTTTCTTTCAACTGATATAGCTTATTAAATGCATCCTGTTGCAATTGAACTTTTTTTCTAGACAGTTTAAAAGAAACTTCCAACTGATTGAGTATCTCACGACGTTTAGCGTTATGATTATGTAAAGTAAGACAAAAATCACCAAGTCCGGTTTGCTTCAGACGCTTGTAAACAACTTGGAGTGCAGCCACTTTTTCGGACACAAACAATACTTTCTTGCCTTCTGCCATTAATTCGGCAATGATATTTGTTATGGTTTGGCTCTTTCCAGTACCTGGGGGACCCTGTAGGACAAAACTCACACCGCGTTTTGCAAGTAGAATAGCATCCTGTTGGCTTGAATCCGCATCAACAACGGAAAATACGTTTTGAGGTTCGACGGCGTCATGATTAAAGCACTTTATATCTGAGCAATCGATACCATCCTTAAAAGCCTCACCATTCAAAGCTCGAACTATATGATGTTCTCCTATTTTATTTGTGTTTTTTTCCAAGTCACGGTACATGTTTATTTTTAAAAAAGAGAATAGTGACAGTTGTGCAAAATCCGAATCGACATTCCAGTTTAGTGAAGCGCACATGTCCTGCACATGTTTCAGATACCCGCTCCAATCATCATCTTCTTCAAATTGCGGAAGTTCTATTCCAAAGTCGTTTAACAATTTTTGTTCCAATGCATGATTGATTGTTATTTCATCGTCTGAACGTGTAAGAACTATTGGATCATTAAGGCTTTCCTGTGTTAGTACGACGGGGACAAGCAAAAGTGGTGAACGCATTTCTTGCCCTTCTACACCTTTTTCTTTCCAATTTAAAAATCCAAAAGCAATATACAGGGCGTTGAGACCTTTTTCATCGGAAAATTCTTTGGATTTTTTCATCAAACTGCGTAGTGTTTTATAGGTCTCAGCAGGATTTTGATTTGTTTTTACGCCGTTCTGAAATGTATTGGATTTGAATAAGGATTCTTGTTCATCATCTTCAAAAGTATCGGCTGGAATAGGAAATTCAAGTGAAGTTTCTCCATTCGAGAACATTTTCCATAAATCACCGTATGACGGATTGCAAATTAAAAGAGTGGCTCTAGAGACATGCTTGCCATCCTTTGGCAAAGCGCAGTTTATAAGTCGATTACGCTTACCTAAATCAAGAAGCCGATTTTTCCAATACTCCAGTTTTTGATCCATTTCCATTTCGTATTCCCCCAAGGTGATTCTTGAATGCCTTGAAAAATAAGACACATACATTTCCGCAATTTTACAGACTTCACATCATTTATTAAACTAACAATCATCCACGCCTATAGACAATTCTCACATACAAGGTGAAGCCACTTATTTAAACAAAATTCGCTTTGTTTTTCCAATTTATTATTATATTATTATAATAATAGCACGATCGTTTTACGATGTCACGCCATGTGCTTTGACAAATTATTGATGCTTTATTATCAACAATCGGATATCATATTTGAATGATTTCATTACAAAGCAATTTCACAATATGGTATATACAAAGCTTATATATTACGCTTAGACATGACCCTTGTTATAATATACATCCCCTTATTGCGTTAATAATACTCTTAATTCCCATAAAATGGAACGCTTTGTACAGAAATTTGTCATGATTTAACATAAAAGATCACCACCAACTGTCCTTTTTATTGGATGGTTGGTGGTGATCTTATTATAAACATTATGCAAAGTTCAAGATAGGGGAGAAACGTCTCATTAGGGTAGTCACTCCTTTGAGGTGGTTTCTTTCCCGTTCAAAGCAGCGACTTCTGTCACCTTTGGCTGGGTGCTTTGTAGATCCTCAGTATCGTGCTCTGGCTCTGTAAAGGATGCAGAACCACCAATGCCGAAATACTTTTCAAAGAAAGCTTTCAGTTTATCAATAACATCTTGCTTCTTCTTGTCCCTGCCGCTGCCTCCAAATCTGGAAACAGGAGGCAAAATTTTGTCAATGTCTGTTCCTGCAGTTTTGATTTCTCCATCGCGGAATGCATTCTCAAGAAATTTACGCGTTTCCTCGGGCCTCAGCTTTTCCTCGGTGACAATTGTTTCAAGTTCCTGCTCCCGCTGTTTCATCACATAATTTTGCCATTCGGCCATAACATCAATTGAATCATTGATTCCAGCGATAAAATTTTCAATCAGCTGCTTTTTGCTGCGCAATTCCGGGCTGGCATCAATGGCTTTCTTAATAGTTATAAGAACTTCCTTATCCCCACAATGTTCATCGTGGTACTTCTTGACAAGCATCAGAATATAATCAATATTGATTTCAACCTGCTTGATCAACTCCACTTCAAACACGATATCATCCGTGATGTCCGCGCTTTCTCCCGCTTCACGCCTGCGCTTCCATTCATCGCGCAAATCCTGATACCTGCCGAGATAATCCTGAAAATTCCGCTCAGTAATGAGCTCGTTCCCTTTAAAATCGTCAAAGGACATAAGGATGTTTCGCATACGAAGAATAGCTCCAAATAGTGTAATAAAATTCTTCTGGTTCTGCTCGCCAATAATCTGTGGTTCCGTCAGTGAGAACTTCTCGTTCAGTTCCTTGATCATATTCACATACCCCGGAATCCGCTTTCCATCCTCTGAAGTGTAGCCATTGTAGTAATCTTTGAAACTTTTCAGCAGAACAATGCCGCCGGCGTTTTTGTCGCCAAAGAGCGAGATTGCACTGTCTACACGCTTTTGCAGATTGCGGAAACAAACGATATTTCCGAAGGTTTTAACGGAATTCAAGATTCGGTTTGTTCTGGAAAACGCCTGAATCAATCCGTGCATCTTCAGATTCTTGTCCACCCACAAGGTATTGAGCGTTGTGGCATCGAAACCGGTGAGGAACATATTGACCACAATCAGCAGGTCGAGTTCCTTATTTTTCATGCGCAAGGAGACATCTTTATAATAGTTCTGGAACTTATCGTTCGAGGTATCGTAATTCGTGTGGAACATTTCATTGTAATCACGAATTGCCATGTCCAGAAAATCGCGGGAATTCTCATCCAGAGCGCTGGTATCCTCGGAGTTTTCTTCGTCCAGAATACCATCCGCTTCTTCTTCGTTTGCTGCATAGCTGAAGATGGTAGCTACACGAAGTTTTTTTGTTGGGTCGGCAGCCATCTGTTTCTGAAATTCTTGGTAATACAACTTTGCCATCGAAACAGATGCCACAGCAAAAATGGAGTTGAAACCGCTGATGCGCTGTTTCTGTTTAATTTCTTCCACAGCCCCTCGATCGGCAGATGCAACCTTAGAAATATTGGTCAGTGAATTGAAAATGTAGGTCTTATCCCCACGGTAGGTTTTCTGGTCGAAATGCTCCAAAATATACTTTGTCACCAAAGAAATCCGTTGTGGCGCCATCATTGCCTTTTCCCGGTTGATGTCCCACACCATCTCATCATCAATATTCTCCTCAACATCCATCGTCTTAATATAATCCACGCGGAACGGCAGAACATTCTTATCATTGATTGCATCCACAATCGTATAGGCATGCAGCTGATCTCCGAAGGTCTGTGCGGTGGTAAAGAACCGCGGATTCGTTACCGCACCGGTGTTGGCTGCAAAAATCGGTGTTCCGGTAAATCCAAACAGATGATACTTTTTGAAATTCTTCACGATGGCGGCATGCATATCACCGAACTGGCTACGGTGACATTCATCGAAGATAATGACAACGTGCTTGTTGTACACCTCATGTCCGGGGTTCTTTTTAATGAAAGTCGCCAGCTTCTGAATGGTTGTAATAATAATATGTGCATTCGAGTTTTCCATATGCTTTTTCAGAATTGCTGTTGAGGTATTGCTGTTGGCGGCACCTTTCTCAAAGCGGTCATATTCCTTCATGGTCTGGTAATCCAGGTCCTTACGGTCAACCACGAACAGCACCTTGTCAATATAAGGCAACTGTGAAGCCAATCTTGCCGTCTTAAAGGAAGTCAGCGTTTTTCCGGAGCCTGTGGTGTGCCAGATGTATCCGCCGCCCTCCACGCTGCCATACTTCTTATAATTATTTGCAATCTCAATACGGTTCAGAATCCGCTCTGTGGCGGTAATCTGATACGGGCGCATGACCATGAGCATATTCTCCGAAGTAAAGATGCAGTACTTGGTCAGAATATTCAAGATGGTATGCTTCGCAAAAAAGGTCTTGGTGAAGTCGATCAAGTCCGGAAGCACACGGTTATTGGCATCTGCCCAGAAACAGGTGAACTCAAAGCTGTTGCTCGTTTTCTCTTTCTTCGCCTTGCCGGAAGCAGCGTCCTTAATAGCGTTGAACCGGGTGCTGTTGGAATAATACTTGGTGTTGATTCCGTTGGAGATCACAAAAATTTGTACATACTCAAACAGGCCACAGCCAGCCCAGAAGGAATCCCTCTGGTAGCGGTTGATCTGATTAAATGCCTCCCGGATGGCGACTCCTCTGCGTTTTAGCTCCACGTGAACCAATGGCAAACCATTCACGAGAATAGTCACATCATAGCGGTTGTCATATTTCGCACCATTATCTGTAGCGACCACATATTGATTGATAACTTGCAAACGATTATTGTGGATATTCTTCTTGTCAATCAACGTGATGTTCTTGGAAGAGCCATCGTCCCGTTTCAGCACCTGAACAAAGTCTTCCTGTATCTTACGGGTCTTCTCCACAATATGTTCATTGGGGTTTGCAATGGCATCCGAAAAGAATCGCTCCCATTCGGTATCAGAAAAGCGATAATCGTTTAGTTCCTCCAGTTTGCTGCGAAGATTGGAAATCAAGTCCTTTTCCGTGTGAATATGCAGATATTCATAACCTTGCTCACAGAGCAGACGGATGAACTCTTTTTCCAGCGCTGCCTCGCTCTGGTAACTGTCTGACCGTGTTTTGATCGGCTCATATTCTGTGACTACGGTGTTCTCCGATGTTTCGGCAACAATATTAAAATAAGGCATCCAGTTTGCCTCCTTTTCTATGCAAGCTTTTTGAAGGTCAGCAATTTATCACGGTAATATTCATACTGCTTTTGGCGGGCATCAATTTCGGCAGGCAAGCCCTTGGTGATGTCGTTGCAGAGAGTGTCAAAGCGGTTGAGTATTTCAACAATACGATTCTGCTCTTCCATTGCAGGAATAGGAACCATTATTGTTCTAAATCCAGTTTTATTGAATTTAGGTAAAGCGCTTTGCGAAGTAACTTTACTCATAGCCTCTTGACCATATTTGCTTGTAAACCAATAGTAATAAAAAGCGTCATTTGGCGTGGATACCATAATACTATTAGGTGCAAGACTCATGTGAATCCCAAGATTTGGGCATCTAAAAGTGGTTCCGACTCCGGCACCAATGTTATTAATAATCAACTCTCCACCCATAAGTTTTGATTTGCTCAAAAAATTATAAGCGTGTTCATCAATATATATAAACTTACTGCTATCAAACCCACTGGAATAATCTATAGTTCGAATAAGTACAGCATAATCTGGGCTATGCTTATACTGAACATTTTCTTTCAACGCAGCAAAACTACCATTTGCAACATAGTCAGATACAGTAGCAATTTTACTTATAGGTATCCAATTTGTATTATCGTCAAACGTTAACAACTGCTCCATGTAATATTCATACTGCTTCTTCCTCGCTGTAAGCTCCGTTGTAAGCTCCGTTGTAAGCTCCGTGAAATTGTCCAGAATCCGGACAATTTCATTCTGCACCGGCAGAGGGGGGACAGGGATGGAAAGAGCTTTAAAATCCCCACCTGTAAGTTTCGGAATATTACCATGTATTAAAGGGGTTACATTTATTGTTTGAATAAAATGGAACAGGTAACGGAGTAAAACGCCATCAACTTCTTCAACAATGTGGGCATGATTATTTACCCATATTTTTCCGGTTGCCCATGTGACAACTGGCGTTCCTGCTTTTGTAATCACACTACCATCTTCGCCAACCAGTACAAAGGTTCCATCAAAAATATAATCTTTAACATAATCTTGTATTCCGTTCGCACCATAGTATGGATATTCGCCTTGCTCACGCGCTGCCTTTGTAACTGGTTTTCTTTTTCTGTCCAGAATATTACAGCATTGTTCAAGTGGTTGATGCTTGACCCCATCTGGGCATAATTCCGCAATCAGTTCCTCTAATCTACTCATACGCCTGCCTCGATTTCTTCGACGATGTTGCGGATTGCCTCTCGTAGTTCATCCTCCCGCTGGACAATTTCTTCAATCTCCGCATTCAGCTCCACAATATCAATCTTTTCACGGGTGTCCTCCGCCTCCACATAGGTAGAAACAGAAAGGTTATAATCATTCTCTGTGATTTCCTCATAGGTCGCCAAATGGGAGAAGTGTGCCACTTCCTCACGCTTTGCAAAAGTGTCAACGATTCGTTCGATATTCTTCGGGGTCAGCTTATTGTTGTTTGTGACCTTGATGCACTCATTGAACGCATCTATAAACAATGTTTTATTATCGTTTTTGTTCTTCTTCATCACCATAACGCAGGTGGCAATGGAAGTGCCATAGAAGAGGTTGCTCGGCAGCTGGATGATGCAATCAACATAGTTGTTGTCAACCAGATATTTACGGATTTTCTGCTCTGCTCCCCCGCGGTACATAATGCCGGGGAAGCAGACGATGGCCGCCGTGCCATTAGGCGCAAGCCACGAAAGGCTGTGCATGATAAAAGCCATGTCCGCTTTGCTCTTCGGCGCCAAAACTCCTGCAGGGGAAAAACGCGGGTCATTAATAAGCAGAGGATTCTCGTCGCCTGCCCACTTGATGGAATACGGCGGATTGGATACAATCAGTTCAAACGGCTCATCGTCCCAGTGCTGCGGAGCAATCAGTGTATCTTCACAAGCAATGCTAAACTTGTCAAAACCCACATCGTGCAGAAACATATTGATGCGGCAAAGGTTGTAGGTAGTGATGTTGATTTCCTGGCCATAAAATCCGTTGCGGATTGCATTCTTACCCAAAACCTTTTCAGCCTTCAACAGCAACGAACCGGAGCCGCAGGCGGGATCGGTTATCGCATCATAATTGATACAACATAACGGAGCGACATTTCTACCCCTTAACGATGCACCCGCACATGTGCAAAAATGCACACCCCTCATAACGATGCCGTATGCACCGTTACGGGGTAAGATAGGAGGATTGTTCACAGTTCATGCGTGAATCAATTTCGCGTTGTAGATATTTTGATCTCATAACAAAAAACACCCGGCCGCAGCCGAGTGCCATAAATGATCCGTGTTCCGTTATGCCTGCACCTCCGTGCCGTCCCTGAAGGTGACCGTTATCTCTTTGTCCCTGCCAATCGTGACGTACTCGACCATGCAGCCCCAAAGCCCGCAGTCGAATTCCCGGATGGCACCATCCTGTAATTTCAGCATTTTGATAAAGTCCGACAGCCGCTCATCCTGCGCCTGCTTTACGGAGATGGCGGACACCACCTCATCGTGTCGTACTTTTGTCGCTTCGTATCGCTGAACCAGCCCGTCGTAACGTTTCTGGTACTCGTCCTGGTCCTGCGCCACACGGGCATTCTCCGCCACGATGTTCTGCGTCATTTCCACAAGCACCGACATCTCATCCTCCAGCTTGCGTTTTTCTTCCTGCAGGGTATCTGTTGAGCAGAGCGTCCTGCGGATGATTTCCGCATTTGCGATAATTTCCTTTTTCTCCGTGACCAGTTGATTGTAAGCCGACACGAACGCCGCTTTGACCTCATCCTCCGTGACATGGGGAGTCTGGCATTTTTCTCCATTGTACTTGCGGTTGCAGCGGTAGATGACTTTGCGGTACCGGTCGGTGGAATGCCAGACCTTCGAGCCGTACCAGCCGCCGCAGTCCCCACATTTTATCTTGTTGGAGAAAATGCTCACGCCGCTGTACCGTGAGCCGCCTTTCGTGCGTCTGGCAAGTTCCGCCTGCACCATGTCGAATACCGCCGGGCTGATAATTGCCTCATGGTTGCCCTCCACATAATACTGTGGCACCTCGCCCTCGTTCTTCTTCAGCTTTTTCTGCAGGAAATCAACCGTGAATTCCTTCTGCAAAAGGGCATCGCCCTTGTATTTCTCGTTTGAGAGCATCCGGCGCACCGTCTGCTGATTCCAGACATCCTTGCCGCCCGGCGTCTTAATGCCCCGGTTCGTCAGTTCCACGGCAATCGCATGAGGGGTAAGCCCCTCCAGGAACAGCCGGAAAATCAGCTTTACGACTTCCGCCTGTTCGGGATTCACCACGATTTTTCCCGTTTCCTTATCTTTGTCCAGCCCCATGAAGCGGCTGTAGGCGAAGCTGACCTTGCCGTCCGCCATCCGCTTGCGCTGTCCCCATGTGACGTTCTCCGAAATGGAGCGGCTCTCTTCCTGTGCCAGCGAGGACATGATGGTGATGAGAAGTTCACCTTTGCTGTCCAGCGTCCAGATGTTTTCTTTTTCAAAATAAATCTCAATCCCCGCATCCTTTAGCTGGCGCACCGTGGTAAGGCTATCTACGGTATTCCTGGCGAAGCGGCTCACGCTCTTGGTGACGATGAGATCGATTTTTCCGGCAAGGGCATCCGCTACCATTGCCTTAAAGCCTTCTCGCTTTTTGGTGTTCGTTGCACTTATCCCTTCGTCCGTATATATAGCGACAAACTCCCAATCCTCACGGCTCTTGATGTAGTTGGTATAATAGTCCACCTGCGCTTCATAGCTTGTAGCCTGATCCTCGTGGTCGGTGGATACGCGGGCGTATCCAGCTACGCGGCGTTTCTTCGTGCTGTTAATTGGCGTTGCCGTGTACCGGCTGATTGTCGCCGGAATGGTTGTTACTTTCCTTTGCGCCACGCATTTTTCCCTCCTTCCACTTGGCCTTCATAAGCTCCCGCATATGCGCCTTGAATTCCTCGGTGTGTTTTGTACCCTTTTTCTTCGGCTTGATATATTCCCGGTTCTCGGTATGCCCGTCCGGGAAGTGGAATGAAACCATCTGTCCGTCCACTGTGATTTTCTCAAGTTCGGAATCCATCCGCTCCTCGGAAAATTCGTCCAGCCCCAGGACATCACAAACCATTTCCTTCAGAATCTCATCCCGGACGGTAATGTTCCCGCAAGTCCTGCCGCAGTGCCATGTCCTTATCTGCGTTCCATCTTTCCGTGCTGTGCCTTGGCAGCGGAAATTCTCGCCGCACTGCCCGCATTTGATGAATCCAGTAAATTCATAGAATCTGCGCCTGTTTGGATTGGTGGCTTTGTGCTTATGAAGCTCGCCCCATGCGGTTCTGCGTTCCTGCGTCCACCAGTCCGTCTTGGCGGTGGACTGCCACTTCTTTTCCAGAACCGAGCCATCATAGAAATGAAATTCCAGGGTATCCTCGCCGATTACCGTTATCTGCTCGACCTTTTCGGAGAAAACATCCCCGTCAAATTCATCCATTCCAAGAACCTCGGCACATAAGGCTTTCAGTGTCTTTTCGGGAATGGACTTGGCGGAGCAGTATTTTGCGCCCTTGTCGCTCTTCGTCCGGCAAATCCAGATGTAATAAACCTCATCGGGATTTTTCCGCTGGCGCTTGCCGCTCCTGCGGTAGCTTTTGCCGCAGACGCCGCATTTGATTTTGCTTGTGAAGCAGGACGTGTTGATGCTCCAGTTCGCCAATGCGCCAAACTCCCTGCGCCGTTCCCGCTCCCTCTGCACCGCCTGGTAGGTTTCCATCGGTATGATGGCTTCGTGCGTGTCCTCCACAAAATACTGCGGAAGCTCCCCACGGTTGATTTTGGATTTTCCCGTTATCGGATCGGAAACATATTCCTTCTGGAAGAGCAGGTTGCCCGTGTAGGTGATGTTGCTCAGAATCTGGCGGATGGAGGAATTGCTGAAATGCATCCCCTTATAGGATTTCACGCCCATTTCTTCGAGCTGCTTTTCCGTGGCTTCCGCCGACAGACCGTTTAAGAAATTGTCGTAAATCAGTCTGACGATTTTCGCTTCCTCCGGCTCTATGACGAGACGGTCACCCTCCCATCGGTATCCGTAAATCTGGAAATGACCGTTCGGGATACCTTTTTCAAACCGCTTTCTCGTACCCCACTTCACGTTGTCGCTGATGGAGCGGCTCTCTTCCTGGGCAAAGGATGCGAGGATGGTCATCATCAATTCGCCGTCCCCGCTCATGGAATTAATGTGTTCCTTCTCGAACCGCACCTCCACGCCGATGTCCTTTAAGTTCCGCACGGTTTCCAGAAGGTCAACCGTGTTCCTTGCGAACCGCTGTATCGACTTGGTGAGTATGATGTCGATTCCGCCGCTTTCCGCAGTTTCAATCATCCTCCGGAATTCACTCCTCTTGGCCATCCCTGTGCCGGAAACGCCGTCATCCGCGAACACGCCTGCGTACTGCCAGTCGGGATTTTTCTGTATCAGGGAACTGTAGTAGCTGATCTGCGCGGAGAGGGAATGGTTCATGCGTTCCGATTCCATTGAAATACGGGCATAGGCGGCGACTTTCTTTTTCGTCTGTATCATCGGCACTGCCTGTTCAATTTTTATGATTTTCGCCATGAAAGCACTCCTTTCCGATACTATACATCACTCTTTACGGCTCAGAAGTCAACGAAATATCCGAGAATAATGTGCCGAAAACGGGGCGGTATTTCTCAAAAAAAATTGTATCAATCCGACGATACTCCTCCTCCGAAATGATGCCCTCTTTAAGCATTGTTCGGGCAATGCTCATGGTGGTTTGGTACAGCTTTTCGTTTCGGAATTCATCCTTACGCATTATTGCCACCAGCCTTGAAACGGTCGGCGATATAGCAGGCGTGGCTGCAGTATTTCCTTCGCTTATCCCCGTAAACGTGGAACTCCTTACCACAGTACAGGCATTTGAAATGATAGACCGCTTTTCGCTTCACCTGGTCAAGATGGCTGTTCCACCAGGCGTTGCGGCATTTGTCACAGCAAAAGCGTTTTTTCTTCTGCTTTGCTATCTGCCGGATAGGCCGCCCGCAGTTCTCACAATAGGTCGTCTCGCCTGTATATGTCAGGGCAGGTTCAACAGAGGAATTGCTGCTGATATCGTTCCTGCGGCAGAAGGATTTTACAGTATTCAGCGATATGCCAAGCGACTTGGCAATTTTCCCGTATCCGTTTCCGGCCGCGCGGAGTTTTATGATTTGTGCTTTCTGATGATCGGTCATCATCCTTCGGCTCCTTCCAAGGGAGCGGTCTTGTTGTATCTCCCTCACTGGCTACCGAAAAATTCAACCCCATCGTTATGGCACATAAAAAACAGCCCGCAGGCTCTCCGAAGAGATGCCTGTGGGTCGTTTTGTCAAATAAAAACCAGTTTTAAACGACACTAAGTGTTGTATTACTGGTGTGATTTGTGTCACCGATTGGCAGCCATTTGTAACAATGTCTGCACATTACTTGGCATATTAAAGACCTCCTTTACGTTTAGATGGATTACAGTCTCAGGGCAAAACTCTATTGACAAGTCGGCTATTCTGTGTTACTATATAGTAGTAATAAGTAATGCAGAATATCAGCTATACAGAATAGCAAGGGGTGATTATGCTGGAAAACCTAACGGAAATGCTCAAAGGTGTGCTTGAGGGCTGCGTACTTGAAATTATAAGCCGCGGTGAAACCTATGGTTACGAGATTACGCGGCGGCTGAACGACCTCGGTTTCACGGACGTTGTGGAAGGAACGGTGTACACCATTCTGGTGAGGCTTGAAAAGAACGGACTCGTAGACATCGAAAAAAAGCCCTCCGACATGGGACCGCCGCGAAAATTCTTTGCGCTCAACGACGCAGGGCATGAAGAGCTGCGAAAGTTCTGGGAAAAATGGGAATTCATCGCGTCGAAAATCAACGAGTTAGAGGAGAGGAAACAATGAATTTTTGGGAAATGATCACAGGCAGCGATATGACGAAAGAACTGAAAGCTTTTGAATTGCGGGCTAAAAAGCTGCCTCCAGATTATCAGGCGGCATGGGAAAAAATAAAGACTAATCTTTGGCCGCACTCGGATTTCACCGGCCGCAACCTTATGCCCATTCTTGACGGTGTGCTCGGCCTGCTCGAAGAAGCAGCGGCGGACGGTCAGAGTGTCAGGGAGGTTTTAGGTGACGATATCAAAGGTTTCTGTTCAGCTCTGGCCGGTGAAGAAGGAGCAAGGTCTTTTCGCGACAAGTGGCGCGAGCAGCTCAACGATAATATTGCTAAGAAATTAGGGAAATAGGAGGACACCATGAGCATACAGGATATTATCGAAGGCAAAAAAGAGTGGCGGGCCCATATGGCGCGTGTCAAAGCGCTCCCGCAGGATTATCAGATTGTTTATAAAGAAATTCAAAAATATCTCTTTAAAGTCGGCCCTGTTGAACTGACCGAAGGTACGGGTCTCCTCTCAGGAATTGTCGATCTTTTTGAAGAGGGCGCGGCGTTGGGAAAAAACGTACTTGAAGTAACGGGCAGTGACGTAGCGGCTTTCTGCGATGATTTAATCAAGGATTCAAAAACTTATGCCGACATTTATCAGGAATCTGTTGACCGGGAAGTGAGCAAGGCCATGAAAAAGGTCACAAATAGAAAAGAGGGCTATCGGGATGGAAAAAGCAATTGAAGCGAAAGGTCTGCGAAAGTCTTTCAAAGACACGGAAATCCTAAAAGGTGTCGATTTTGAAGTGAATCAGGGTGAAATATTCGCCCTGCTCGGTTCTAACGGCGCGGGCAAGACGACGATTGTCAAAATTCTCACCACACTGCTGAAACCGGACGGAGGAACCGCCGTCGTCAACGGCTTTGATGTTACGGCAAAGCCTGACTGTGTGCGGCAGTCGATCAGTCTGACCGGGCAGTTTGCCGCCGTGGACGAAATCCTGACCGGACGGGAAAATCTGATTATGATTGCCAGACTGTGGCACCTCGCCAATTCGCGTCAGGTTGCGGCCGATTTACTGAGTAGGTTTGGCCTGAGCGACGCCGCCGACCGCAGGGTTTCCACTTATTCGGGCGGTATGCGCCGCAGGCTCGACATTGCCATGAGCCTGATTGGGAAACCGCAGGTTATTTTTCTCGACGAGCCGACTACCGGTCTTGACCCGGAGGCGCGTATCGAGGTTTGGAAGACGGTTAAAGAGCTTGCTGACGGCGGCACGACGGTGTTTTTGACCACGCAATATTTGGAGGAAGCCGAGCAGCTTGCCGACCGTATCGCTATTTTGCATGAGGGCAGGATTATCGTGAGCGGTACGCTTGAAGAACTGAAAAAGCGGTTCCCGCCCGCGAAGGTGGAGTATGTGGAAAAGCAACCGACGCTCGAGGAAATCTTCCTCGCAATCGTCGGCAAGAAGGAGGGGAATTGACAATGAGCAAACACTTTTTCAGTGACTTAGGTGTGATGCTCGGACGTTCCATGCGCCATATTACCCGCAGCATGGACACCATCATCACGGTCTGCCTCACGCCGATCGCAATGATGCTGCTGTTCGTCTACGTGCTCGGCGGCGCGATTCAGGCCGGCACGGACAACTATGTAAATTATCTGCTGCCCGGCATCCTGCTGATGGCCATCGCGAGCGGCATCTCCTACACGGCTTTTCGCCTGTTTACGGATATGCAGAGCGGCATCTTCGAGCGGTTCCACTCCATGCCGATCGCGCGTTCCGCCGCTCTGTGGGGGCATGTGCTGACATCCCTGATATCCAACGCGATTTCGGTCATCGTCATCATTCTCGTGGCGCTCGTGATGGGCTTTCGCTCCCCGGCGGGAGTATTGTCATGGCTTGCCGTAGCCGGGATCCTCGCGCTTGTGATACTGGCACTGACCTGGATCGCGGTGATCCCCGGGCTGACCGCAAAATCGGTGGACGGCGCGAGCGCTTTTTCCTATCCGCTGATCTTCCTGCCGTTCATCAGCTCGGCGTTTGTGCCGACCGAATCGATGCCGGGGCCCGTCCGCGCCTTTGCCGAAAACCAGCCGGTGACCTCGATCGTGGACGCCATCCGCGCGTTATTGTCTAATCAGCCTGTCGGCAATGACATTTGGGTCGCGCTCGCGTGGTGCGTGGGTATTCTCATTGTCGCGTATGTTTTCGCAATGCTGATTTATAAACGAAAAGCAGCATAACAATTGGATCGATAAGCAATGTATATTGGAGGATTTGATGACCAAGGCCCGATATTTTATTGGCCGGATAGTCCATTGAAGCCTATTTTCAGCTATCTACATCTTTCCATGGTCAGAGCAATCCGCCGGAAAGCCAGCCCAGTTTCGACTCATGTGCGTAAAAATAAGGAAATCATCGTACTCAAGCGGGGGTCCCTAAACCCTTAGATGCAACAATAAGGCACCCAACATTTAAATTGATGCCGGGTGCCCTACCTTTCAAACGCCGATTTTGCTCGGGAATCTCTGTGTCATAAAAACGCCTTGAAGCGCTCAATCCTTTTCGTCAGCATAAAGCTGTCCGCACCCGGCACCGATGTCAGAACCGAATTGCATTCTGGTAGCCACGCTGATACGGTTGGAATGCAGAATATCACTGAAGTTTTTAATGGTTTCGTTATTTGAAGCGATAAACTTTCGTGCCGTCTTATCTGTTGCGTTATATGGGATAAGATCAACATGATATAGATAGGACAACGCTCCCCGGCCTAAAATAAGATGCGCTAACGCTTTCGCATGCTCTGCCGAATCATTTACTCCGCTCAGCATAATATAAGCCAAAAACAATCGTCTTTTGGTGTTGGCGACATGCGCATCCAACACATCCATTACTTTATGGAGCGGGTAAGATCGATTGATAGGCATCAGTTCCGAACGTTGTTTTTCAAAGGGCGAGTGCAGCGAAAAGGCTAAATTCACCTGAGGGAAATCGCGGGTCAGTCGTTTGATCCCAGGTATCATTCCAATCGTCGATATGGTAATGCGTCGCTGGCTTAATCCGAACAAAGACAAGTTTGTTAGGATTTTTAATGCAACAAATAAATTGGGATTGGCGAATGGCTCGCCCATTCCCATAAAAGAAACACTGTTCATTTTATGCCCTGCGAGATAAAAATACAAAATTTGATCTGTTATTTCGTCGGCGGTCATATTACGTTTGCGTCCGATAGCACCGGTTGCACAAAACTTGCAGCCAAACCCACAGCCGCATTGGGATGAGATGCAAAAAGATTCCCATCCTTTTTTATAATGCAAGTCTACTGTTTCGACGCAGTTCCCATCCTTTAATTGAAACAGCACTTTGTCCGCCTGGCTCGATGCCTGGTGTGCGACTGGGACAAGTCTGCAGACAGACGCTCCAATCGCTTCTGCCAAATTTGCTCTTAGTCTTTCCGGCAGCATATACATGGCATGAAAATCAGAAATATGCTGTGTAAAAATCATGTTTATCAATTGCTCATAGCGATAATCCGGAAAATTCATTTCCGATATACATTGCTTCATAACATCATACTTTGAATGAATCATGTAGGCTTTTCTCCTCTTGAATAATAAATTCATCAAGAAGCAAAGCCAGCATGAGCGGCGGTCAGCTTATACTACTCCATACAAAGGCCGCCAGCACAATCTGGCTTTGCATGGAGTTTGTCATGGGTGACGGCTATTTTACAGTTATTCATTATTTCGCTCCTTTTTTTCTATAACTCAACGGTTTTGGTCGCAATATTTTCGCAGAAGGCGCTGTCGTGCTCCACGAACAGAATGGTCGGCTTGTATTCGAGCAGCAGGTTTTCTATCTGCATTCGGGAAAGGACATCAATGTAGTTGAGCGGTTCATCCCAGATATACAGATGTGCCTGCTCACACAGGCTTCTGGCAAGCAGAACCTTCTTTTTCTGTCCCTCGCTGAATTCATCCAGGCGCTTTTCAAACTGCTCCCGGGGAAAATCAAATTTTCGCAGGATGGCTTTGAAAAGACTTTCATCGAGAAGATTACGCTCGATATATTCGCTCAGCGGCCCATTCAGACCTGCTGTGCTTTGGGGAACATAGGAAATTTTCAGCCGTTCGCTTTTTCTTAAAGTGCCGTGATAGGGAATGTTTTCACCGCATATCAGCTTCAGAATGCTGGATTTCCCGGACCCGTTTTTTCCCTGCAGCGCAACCCGGTCTCCCTGCTCTATGGTAAAGCTGATGTTTGAGCAGACGGGGTGGCTGCCATAGACAATGGAAACGCCGGAAAGTTCAAGCAGTTGGCTGGTGTGGTATGGAAGCGGAAAAATCTTCAGATTTTCGGCAGTTTCCAGGTTTTTGAGCAGTTTGGATTTCTCTTGGATCAAATCCTGCTGACGGTTCTCAATGGTTTTGGAACGCTTCATCATTTTCGCTGCTTTATGGCCGACATAGCCCTTATCAAGTTTGCTTCCCGAATTGGTCGAGCCGTTTTTGCTTTTTTCCACACGGTCAGACCATCTGGAAGTCTTTTGTGCGGCGGCTGTTAAACGGCTGATTTCTTTTTTGTGTTTTTCATTTTCCGCCAGTTCAAAGCTGTCCTGCATCTCTTTGTTTTTCCACCAGGAGGAAAAGTTCCCTCTCTGCACCTCGATGTTTGTTTTATTGATCACGAGAATATGGTCGATGCAGTTGTCAAGGAATACCCGGTCATGGGACACCAGAATAAATCCATGTTTCTTATTCAAATAATCGCTCAAGGTTTTTCTGCCCAAAATGTCAAGATGATTCGTCGGCTCATCAATCAGCAAAAAACTATTCTCTTTCAGAAACAAAGCGGCAAGCAGGGCTTTTGTCTGCTCCCCTTTTGAAAGGGTGGAATAGGAGCGATAAAGAAGTTCATCAGACACTTTCAGTAGGGACAGTTCCCGCACAATTTCCCAGTCCTGCGCATTCGGGCTGATTTCATGAATGACATCGATAACAAAAGAGTCAGCGTCCGGCACGGCATAGGGAAAATACTCAAACGTAACGTTGCTGGAAATGGTGCCGCTGTATTCGTATTTTCCCATAAGAAGCTTTAGAAAAGTGGTCTTGCCACGGCCGTTTCGCCCGGTGAATCCAAGCTTCCAATCTGTATCAATCTGAAAGCTTACGTTTTCAAAAATATTGTGAAAGCTTCCTTCATAGGAAAAGGTTAAATTTGAAATATTTATGAGTGACATCAGTCAAAACCTCCGCAATAAAAATATGGGATGCAAGAAAGTTACTTCCTGCACCCCATATTGATTGCGAAGTCGAAGCCGCATAAAGGCGGCAAAACAAGGCTCATATGAGTGAATCGGCATTAAACTTTCTTGCAAACGCACAGCAAAAACATCGGCATAGAGTGTATGCCCGAAGATTCATGCCATGCAAAAAATAGTTAGCAAGAAAATTTAATCACCTTTCCACCTCAAATCTAAAATAATCTTACATTTTATAATACACCAATATGGCGATAAAGTCAATAGTTTGCGCCGGATTTCAGAAAATGTTTAAAAACAAATACAAAAAACAGCCCCTCACCATCCATATTGGACAGCGAGGGGCTGTTTGGCAGTCATATTTACTTTTTCGGCATTTTCAGTTTCTGCCCGGCGTAGATGGTGTCCAAGCTCAGCCCGTTCAACGTCTTGATTTCCTTGTACCTCGTGCCGCTGCCGAGCTTCTTGGAAGCGATGCCCCAGAGGGTGTCGCCCTTGACCACGGTGTAGGTTTCATAGGTTGCCGTGGTTGAAGTGCTTTTCCCGGAAAGAATCTCGTTGACCTTTGCCTGCACGGCGGCATAGTCATGCCCGGCGGCGGTCAGGCGGGTTTTACGCTCCGCGCCGTTGCCCCAGTCACCGCGGATGACTTCCCGCGCCAGCTCGTCCACCGATTTGCTTCCAGACGAGGAAGATGTTCCCGAGCCGCCGTTTTCCAGCAGGCGCTTGACCTCCGCACGGAAGGTGTCCATGGACTTGCCAAACTTCGGAAACCAGTGCATCACGTCGCCATGGTTGCTGGCGATGCCCAACTCATGCCCCTCGCTGTGGCAGATGAGATACGGCCGCTCCGGGCGGATACCGTACTGCCTGCAGAGATATACGCACAGCTCCACGGCTTCCTTGTAGACCGCGTTGAAATACGCGGCGTCGGTCAGATTGTCCTCGCAGATTTCAAAGGAGATGTGCGTGTCATTGCCGGAGCCTTGGAAGCCGCTGCCGCAGTGCCAGCCCCGCATGTTCCACGGCAGCGTCTGGTAAGCGGCGATCGTGCCGTCCGCCAGTTTCCCGATGAAAGCGTGGACGCAGACCTGTCGTCCGCCCGGTTTGTCGGTGTTCCAGTGGTTGTTGTATTGGTTCTTGCCGAGCAGACCGTCGTCCGGGCCCACATAGCGCTTGAGATTGGGATTGTTCGCCCCTGTGGAATGCACCATAATGCCACGGGGCGTGATGGTTCTGCCCGCCTTATAGCAGGCGTTGTTGGTCAGAAGCAGTTTGTGCAGGTTCATGTCATTTGTCCTCCTCGTTGCCGCGGTCGTGGAGCTGTTCCAGAACCGCCTTCAGCTTTTCGGGGATGGGAAGTCCCAGATGCCCCGCGTTTTCGAGTATGCTCACACCCTCGTTGGACAGATAGAAAAAGATGACCGCCGTGCGCACCGCGCCGCCGTCGCCCAGCACCTGGCTGTCGATGATATTTCCAACGCCCACCAGCGCGAAAATGAGCACTTTCTTGGATATGCCCTTGAAGCCGATTTCGCTGGAGAGCTTTTTGTCGGCAACCGCGCACAGCACGCCCGTCAGATAGTCGAGGACGACAAACGCCAGAAGCGCATAGAGAAAGCCGTCCCACCCGCCGAGGAACCAGCCGAGTGCGCCGCCGACTGCGGCCAGCGAGGTCTGGACCCAGACCCAGATTTCCTTCATTGTAAAACCTCCGTTTCTTTGCTTGGTATGTATGAAAAAAGCGCTCCCGCGCAAAGCGGAAACGCTTGAATTTGTGGCTGCTACAGCGACAGAAGCAGTTCGGAAAGCTGATTCATCACCGCCGCCCGCGGTCTGCCCGTGCCGAGTTCCTCCCAGTCCGGTTCCGGAACGGCAAAGCCCGAGTCGGTGCTGTATTGATTGATGAGAGTAATCACCGGCTCCACGGCGGCGCGGATTTCCAGAATGTGAAGCGGCCAGTTTTTCACTTCCGTTCTGCCCGCCGTAATCTCCTCGCTCCATGAAACTGACGAGAGACCATAGTAGTTTCGCACGGTGTTGACGGCGGTGCGAAGCACTGTGATGTGGCTTGCCTTCACCTTGGTTTCATTGGCCGCAACCTCCTCAAAAGGGGACTCCAGTACCGTGAAAGAGCGCACAGCCTCGGCGCTGGACGCTTCAAAGTCGGGATTGACGCACCGTACCGTGAGCGTTTTTGCTCCCGCCGACTGCGTTTCGGCCTTGAACATCACCGCCGCACTGCCGCCGACCGCACCGCTGGGAGAAAACAGGGACGGGTTGTTCACGCCGTCCTGCCAATTTCCCGTGCCGATTTTCACCTGCGCCACCTGTGCGGAGGGCTGTGCGCCGGCAGTCATTAGCACGCGGGGATTCGGGTTGTAGGTGGAGGCACCGTTTTTCGGCGCCGCGATTGTCGGCTCGTCGCAGGCGGCCGCCACACACAGGATGGCGTTGGACACCTGCTCGCTGGAATACACGTCCAGCGTGTCGATGGTCCACAGGCCGTATTTTGTGTAGGTGCCCGGAACATCCGAAGCCGGGACGGTTCGGCTTCCGCCGGAGGCAGACAGGTCGAAGGTCTCCAGCACGTTCCACGCCGTCCACGCCGATCCGTCCGTCGAGGTGCGGCTGGCCAGCATGTAGCCCTTGATGGGGCTGGTGCCGCCGGACGCGCCGCTCCATGAAATGGTCACGGAACCTGTGCTGTAAACGGAAGGCGAAGCGGCCACGCTCGCCGCGGGCTGCGGCGGGGTATTCTTCCTTACGGAATTCGAGGATACCTTCCAGCCAGAATAGTATCCGGAGCCGGCGGAGCCCTGCGTTCGCACCCGGAACCGGCGGTAAGTCCCCCGCTCGGCGGGCGGCGCAACGGATAAACTTCCAGACCCGGAGGAAGAAGAAACGGTGCTCAGCGCCGTCCAGCTGCCCCAGTCGGTGTTGTTGGAAGAATCGCTGTACTGGATTTCAAAGCCGGTGACGGCGTTGTTCGTACCTCCGGTGGCGCCGCTCCACGAAAGCGTCGCATTGCCCTCCGCCACCGTCGGGGAAACGAAACAGGCGGACGGCGCGCCGCAGGCGGTGGTCAGAAGCGGCGAGCTGGTTACGGTATAGCCGGAATTGTCGATTACGCCGGAATTCAAGGTAAGCCGTCCGTCCGACACCACCCGGAATCGCACGCCCTGCGCCGCGTTTCCGCTTGTCGAGGTGCAGGTCACCGTCACAGAACGGTAGCGGGGCGCGGTGCCGTCCCAGTTGTCGTTGTCAGGGGCCTTGATGCGCACCTGCCCGGACGAGCCGTTGACGGTAATGGTGCAGAGCAGGGCGTAGCCGCTGTGGATATAGGAACCGGAGGAGGCCAGCGCCGCCGCAATCGTAAAATGGTAGGTCATCTGGCTGTTGTTCGGCCGGCTTTTCGTATAGGTGATGGTATAGTGAACCGTGGGGCCGCTGCCTGCGTTCAGGGTTACGCCGTTGATATCCGCCACTGTAAATCACCCGCCTTCATTCATAGACCGCCGTAATCAGCGAATTGACCGTGCCGCAAAGGGCGGTATCCAGCCGCCAGTCGATGATTTCCCCGGCGGCAAGGCTGACCGCGCCCGCCGCGACGGCAATATCCGCCAGCGCCAGCTCATAGATGTTGTCGCTCCGGGTCAGCGTGGGCGCTGTGGGAGAAGCCGCCGCCGTTCCCGTCAGCACCGCCGTGGAAATTTGGCGCGCCACCGCGTCCCAGCGGATCACCGCCCGGTCGACGCGGGGATTCACGCCGTCCGCCGCCGCAAGCGTCAGGTTCAGTGTTTCGGTATTCTCATAAGCATAGCCGTTGATCCATGCGCTCCCGGCAAGCACGTTCACCGACAGCCCGCCGCCCGGCGTCACGCGCAGATTGTCGGCATTGACGTAGAAGATGCCGTTTGACACCAGCTTTGCAAAATACCCCGCGAAATCGGCGGCGTCGTACATCCGATCGCCGCCGGTGCTGTTGAAAAATCCGCTTTTCTCCATCGTATCACCCTTCCTGTTTTAATTTTTGAGCCAGCGTGAGCACGCCCCTGCCGAAGGTGATGTCCAGACTCTGCCCGGCGGCGTCATAGCTTTCCTCAATCTCCGTAATGCGGGTGGTAAGCGTCACGCCCCATTTTTTTGACACCACCTTCACGGTCTGCCCGAGGTCAAAATCCGTGCCGTAGGTCAGATTGCCGTGGGGATTGACGGATGCGTCAAAGGACTGCGCCATCGCAAGCTCGCTTAACTTGCTCTGCCCCTGAAAGAGCAGGGCGGCGGTGTATTCGTCCCCGAAATCCTCGGAGCGCAGAGCTTTGGCGTCCACAAATACCTCCCGGCGCTCGGCACCCTCACTTTCTCCGCACACGGCAAAGACGCGCTCCACGCCTTCGCCCTCGCCGCCGACCAGCGCCACGTTGGCATAGTCCGAGGCGCTTTTCGTGAAGGTCTGGGAAGTGAGGTTCTCATATTCCCATGAGAATACCGCCTGCGATGCTGCACCCTTGTACAGCTGAATCGTAAACATGCGGGATTCTGGACTGAACACCGCCTTAATGCCCGCATCCGCCGCTTCGCACAGGCCCGTCGCCGCGTCCATAAGGTTTTTGTAGGAAATCTGCGTGCTGACCGGGTCCGACAGCCCGCCGCCGTCATAGGCTATAAAGTCCATCCGCCGGTCGGTGTTTCCGGGGCTGATGAGGTGGTTGTTGATTAACTGCCCCGTGCAGTCGGCAAGCGTACCGTTTAGAATTTCCGTGTCCCACACAATGCGCCGGGAGAGGTAGGAAACGGCGAACCGCCCGCTGACGGTGATGAGCTCCTTTTCGTCCTGCGAAATTTCCGCATATTCAATCACGCCGGCTTCCTCGCCGCCGCTTTTCCATAGAATGTTCCCCAGCGTCAGCAGGGCAAGATTTTCCGCCGTGGCAATGGCCTTGAGTTCAAAGCTCCCGCACTGGGCATACCGCCTTGTCCAGCGCAGATATTCAAAAGATTCCACCACGCCGGCGGGCCGGCGGTTCGCGTCAAAAACATACAGTTCCATTGAAAATTTACCCCTTTCAAAAAGGGCGGTGCGCGCCAGCGCAGGAAAGCCCTGATTTTTGGCTTTCAAGTCCTTTTTGCTGTGTGAAAAGGCGGCGCATCAGCGCGCATTTTCACACTAAACCCCTAAATACTGCGGGCGGTAGTACAGGCTGACCTCCAGCAGTTCCTTGCCCGCCGCCGCGTCGTAGCGGAGAGTGGTCGTGCCCGGCGAAAGCTGCAGAAAAGTCGATCCGGTGTCCAGCAGACTGAACACGCTGACTTCTTCGCCGCTCTGCACCCGCACCACGCGCTTGCCCGCAAAATGGGTGTAGGCGCGGATTTCCTCGCCGGCGGTCAGGACGGTGTTCAGGCGGACATATTCGCCGGTGGCGGCATCCATCAGTTCCGGATTTGTTACTTCGCCCAGCGCGCGGAACACGATCCGGCACCCGCAGGACACGTCCCCGGGATTTTCCACCGTAATGACCTGGCTGGGCTGGCGGGAGCCGAATTCGATGCCGCCGTCGGGAATTTCCAGCACAAAATGAAACAGCGGCGTCCAGCGCGCCAGCTCCGCACGGACTTCCGAGAGCGCCTCAAAGAAAGGCGATGGACACAGCAGGCTGACAAAAAAGCCCGGCGCGCGCTCCCTGCCCGAGGCAGTGAACCCTGCTTCCTCCACCACGCAGGCGATCTGCCGGTTCCGGTAGGTCAGCGTGCCCTGCTGTTTGGGCGTGAATATCTTCAAAAACTGCCTGCGGTACTCGTAGGCTGTGTTCGGTGTTCCTGCCACAATCGTTCCTTCCAGCGTGATGTTGCGCATATCCAGCGCGGAGGAAATGAAAAAAGCGCCGTCCTGCTGGGGCGCTTGAAAGGTATTGACGGTCTGGCGGACGCTTCCCGCGCCGTCAAGCTTCGTCAGGAAAAACGGCTTTGCCCGCCGCAGCGTCAGTTTATCTCCCGATTCGTTGGTATAGGTCAGTTCCATGCCGTCCCTCCTTTAGTACTCCAGCGCCAGCTTGCGCGAGAGGTTCTTAAACTCTCGGGCAAGCTCCTTTTCGGACAGCGCCTTGGGAGTAACCACCGAGATATTCTGCGTGATGCTCGTTCCCGCGGAAACCGCCCGCCCGGACGCGCCGGCATTTACGGAAAAGCTGCTGGGAATCGCGTTCTGCATCTCACGCGACACGGAAGCCATCGCGTCCTCGAAGCCCACGCCGATGCCTTCGCCCATGTTTCGGCCAAGACCGGCGAACAGCGTCGAGGGCGAATGGATGCCGAAAAAGTCCTTGATGCGGTCCACGATGCCGCCGAAAAAGCCGCTGATTTTGTTCCACAGCCACGCGCTGGCGTCCGAAATGCCCTGCCACAGGCCCTTGATCAGGTTGCCGCCCACCTGCGCCATCTGCCCGATGTACCCGGTGAACGCCCGGACGAGGCCCGCCACGATCTGCGGCACCGCCCTGACGATTGCCACAATGATGGAGGGAAGATTGGCAATCAGCGAAACCAGCAGCCTGACGCCCGCCGTGATGATTTTCCCGGTGTTGCCGGCGAAGGCGTTCGACAGCGCGGCGACAATCTGCGGAATGGCGGCAACGACCGTCGTGATGATGAGCGGCAGGTTCTGAATCAGCGCGATGAGCAGCTTGACGCCCGCTTCCACAATGAGGGGGATGGAAAGGATCAGCGCGTTTACAAGGCCGTCCACAATCTGGGGAATCGCCGCCGTCACCGCTTCGATGATCTGCGGCAAAGCCTGTACAAGGGCGGTCAGCAACAGAATCCCTGCTTGGACAATCTGCGGAATCGAGCCGACCAGAAAATTCACCAGCGCGGTGATGATGGCGGGCAATGCCGCTACCAGCTGCGGAATGGCGTCGAGCAGTCCCTGCGCCAGACCGAGAATGAGCTGCAGCGCCGCTTCCATCAGCATCGGGAGATTGTCAATCAGTCCCTGCACGATGGTGGTGACGGCGTTCACCGCCGCGGGAATCAGTTCCGGCAGGGCCGAGCCGATGCCCTCCACCAGCGCCGTCACCAGCTGCACCGCCGCGTCGATGAGGAGCGGCAGGCTGTCGATGAGAGCGGATACGATGGTCATGACCGCGTCCACCGCCGCGGGAATCAGCTGGGGCAGAAGCGTCAGAAGCGTGTCGAGCACCTGCGTGAACAGGCTGACCACGGTAGACAGCAGCGTGGGGAGCAGTTCTCCCACCGCCTGCAAAATCCCGTCCAGAGCGGCCGGCAGGGCGGCGACGATGTTCTCAATCACCGGCGTAATGTTCTTGACTACATTCTGAAAGGCTTCCACCACATTGCCGATCAGCAGCTGAATATCCGCGTCCGCGTCACCCAGACCTGCCGTCAGGTTGCCGATGGCGGACTGCATCCCGGCGATTGACCCGCTGATGGTTTCGGTTGCTTCCTTTGCCGTCGTCCCCGTAATGCCCATTTCCGTCTGGACCACATGGATGGCCGCGTACACATCGTTTAAATTGCTGATGTCGTATTTCTGACCGGACAGCTTCTCGGCGTCGGCGAGCAGGCGCTCCATCTCGGTTTTTGTGCCGCCGTAGCCGAGTTTTAAATTGTCGAGCATCGTGTAGTTCTGCTTGGCAAAGCCCTGATAGGCATCCTGGATGGAGGAAATGTCCGTGCTCATTTTGTTGGCGTTGTCCGCCATGTCGGTGATCGCCGTGTCCGCGGCCTTGGCCGCCTTGGCGGTGTCGCCGCCGAGAGACTGGATGAGGCTGGCCGAAAAGCTCGTGACCGTTTCCATGTATTCGTTGGCGGACATGCCGGCGGTTTGGAAGGCGTTGGCGGCATAGCTCTGGACGGCCGCGCTGGAATCCTTGAACAGCGTGTCCACGCCGCCCACCAGCTGTTCGTAATCCGCATAAGCGGCGACCACTTCCTTGCCGAGCTTGACGGCGGCGGCACCGGCGGCGACCACGACCGCGCCCATCGCCACACCGACGCCCTTTAAAACGCCGCCCAGCTTTTCAAACTTGGAACCAGACTTTTCCGCCTCGTCGCCGCTTTCCTTGAGTTCGTTCCCTAAATTGTCCGCGCCCTCGGTGGACTGCGAAAGCTCGCGCTCCATCCCGTTGAGTTCCGCCTGCGCCTTGTTCAGCTGAATCTGCCAGTTCTGGGTGCGGCGGTCGTTTTCGCCGAAGGAGTCGGAGGCGTTTTGCAGCGCGGCGCGCAGGGTTTCGATTTTCGCCTTCTGGGCGTCGATCTGCTTATTGAGGACTTCATTCCGGGCGACGGCCGCCTGCACGGATTTGTCCTGTTTGTCAAACTGGCTGGTGACCAGCGTCATTTCCGAGCCGAGCACCTTGAAAGACTGATTGATGTCCGAGAGCGCCTTTTTGAACTCCTTTTCGCCCTCCACGCCGATTTTCAGGCCGAAATTATCCGCCATCCGCCGCTCACCTCCCTGTTAAATCCCCGGCGGGATGATATCGTCAATCGAAAAGATTTGCTTCGGCTTTTCCATGCCGAGAAACTGCTTGTGACAGGCCCATAAATCCAGAAACAGGCCGATGGGCATCAGCCAGAATTCCTCCGCGCCCATGCCCATCTGCACTGTTCCGTAATAGAGCAGGCGCGTGAATACTTCTTCAGTGGTCACGCGCCCGGTGTGTTTTTTGCGCCGCCGTCGCTTTCACTCTCCACGTTCCGCGCTGTACCCTTGAACATCGCCTCGGTGATGGCGTTTTTGTACGCCGCCAGATCCAGCGGCGAGGTCAGCAGTTCCACGTCCTCTTCGGTGAGCAGTTCCTGCGGTGCGTCCTTGTTTTTGAGGTTGTAAATCAAAATGGACTGATTTGCCAGCAGGGTAATCAGCCAGACGATCTCATCCAGTGCCATCTCAAAGTTTTCGGACTTCATCAGCTTTTCACCGAGGTTCTCCAGCCCGCCGTAGCGTCTGGCAATTTCCTTGGTGGCGCGGGTGGTGAGAATCAACTCATAGTCTTTTCCGCCGATGGTAATCACGGCACTTCGTTCGTTTTCCATGCGTCAGCCCTCCTTATTCGCCGGCCGGTGCTTCGGTGTAGGTCGGCTCGTACACCTGCCCGAACCAGCCGGTGATGGTTTCGGACGTAACGCCCGTGGCACCGTCGGAAACCTCCGCCTTCCACGGATGCGTTCCCTTGGTGTCCGGCTTGTTGCGGCGCATGACCGTGCCCTCAATGCTCGGCGTGGAAAAGGTGATGGAGTCGCCCTTTGTCTGCAGGTTAGTCGCAGGGATGCCGAAAATGACGCGGTACAGCCAGAAATAGCGGTACTTGCCGTTTGCCCGCAGAGCGCGGAAGCCGATCGCCACCGGCGGGGCGATGTTCTCGCCGGCGGAAATGAGCACCCCGTTGTCGTCCGCCGCCGCACCCGTGAGATCCTGCGCGGCGGTGATGCCGATATCGTCCACGCCCAGCGTCAGCTTGCCGGACTTGAAGTCCTTGACCACCTCCGACGCGCCGTCGTCCGCGTAAAGGGTCGCTTCGGCAAGCTCCACGGACAGTTCCGCCGAGATGGCCTTCGCGAGGATGACGGGCGTGTCATAGGTTTCCTCTCCATCCTCGGCTTCGGCGATTTTTGCGTAATAGAGCTTATCCAGCCCAATAGTCGCCATAATTTATTCCTCCGTTTCATAAGACTGCGCGATGTCAATCGCCCAGTGGTGATAGCCGGTATCGTCCTCATGCCCGACATAGGTGCGTCCGGTGACGGTGAAGCCGGCGTTCAAAAGCGCCTGCGTAATCTGCCGTTTGCGCTGAAGATAGTTGCCCTTGGAAAAGAGCGAAATCCGCACCTCCGACACATCCATCAGCGGTGCGTTGTCGCCAAAGAGGGCGAAATCGTCCGTCAGCGGCGTCAGCACCAGATATTCGTCGGGCGGAACGCCGGAAAAAACGCCCGTCTCCACCGGGAGAATGGGCGTGAGAAGCGTATTGAGTTCCGAAAGCACGCTCATGTTTTCCGCACCTCCTCGTCCAGCTTTGATTTCATCGTTTCGATACAGGCCTTGCGGCTCTGGGTTTTCGCCAGTTTGAGAAAGGGCTTGGGCGGCTGTCCGTGTTTGCCGTATTCGAGAATATTGGCGATTTTCGCATTGGAATCCCCATCGGAGCGCGGCTCGGCAAAGCCGACCTTGATGTCCCAGCCCGAGCCGTTCCGCTTGGGTTTGGCGGGCGAAAGCCCCAGCGCGCTTTCCAGTTCGCCGGTGGAGCGACTCGGGATTTTCGTGCCTTTCCCGACAACGGCGGAGAGATTGGATTTTACCCGCTCCAGCACGACCTGCCCGCCGGCTTCCAGCACACGGGGCAGGATTTCGTCTGTTTTTTCATTCAGCCGGGAAACCTTCAAGAGAAAGTCCTCCGGCATTTTCATTTCAGCCCGAGCCAAATCAGTTCACGCTCCTTTCCACCAGCTCGCACAGGCACTCCACATACATCCCGCGCCCGCGCACGTTCTCCGCGCTGGTAATCCGATAGCGCTTCTCTTCACAGACGATGAAGAGAGACGGACTGACTTCGACGCTGGGAATTTTCCGAAAGCGGAAGAGGGCGGTTGCTTCACTGAAAGCCGCCATATTTGCCCATCGCTCGTTGCCGTGGCGGTCTTCCTTGTACGCCCGCACGGATGCAACAACGTGGTCGCCCGTGGTGACAAAGCCGTCCGCGTCCTTTGAAGGGGCGATGGAGATAATGTCGATGAAGGTATTCATTTTGCCGTAGCTCATGTCACACCTTCCAATCCCGGTCAAGCCGCAGAAGCAGATTGACCGTATCCCACACCTGCCGGCCCGCCTGCACGGAATCGGCAAAAAAGCCGCCCGTGGAACCGTCCCTTGATTCATAAAAATGGCTTGCCAGCATGATGACCGCCTGCTCGGTAGTTGCCGGCATCGTATTTTCTGTGTAATAGCCCGCCGAAATGTGCTGATAGCTTTCGGCATAACGGACGGCGGCGGTGATGTACAGCTGCAGAAGCTCGTCGTCTTCCGTATGCGAAAGAATCAGATTGGCTTTGACCTTTTCAAGCAGAGTTTTCATCTCCGCCGCCTCCTTCCTTTATTAAGAGCCTGCCTTCATCTGCAGAAGCTGGATGCCTTCCGTCAGGATGACCTTGCCGTCCACGCGTTCCGTAGCCACATAACCGATCTGACCGTTGGTGGCATACAACTCATTCAGTCTCTGCACGGTTCTGCCCGCACGGTCGCCGATCCAGTAATTTTTGAAATCGCCGAACGCCACGGTATAGGCATCCGCTGCCATCGCCGGCACATAAGGAGAAGTGTACAGGTCGTAGCCGAGCAGCTTGTCAGGTTCACCCGCCTGCAGGGAGGGCTGCCACAGATATACACCGTTGGAGTCCTTCAGCTTGCGGATGGCGGAAATGGTCGCGTCGTTCATGAGGAACCTTGCGTTCCTGCGGTACGGGGATTTCAGCGCATACACAAGGCTGATCAGCTCGTCCGCCGTGATGGCGTTTTGTGCCGCCGCGGTCACACCGGCAGTGCCGCCGTTCGCGGTGAAGATACCCGTAGGCTGGTTCGTTCCGGTTCCCACGCAGAATGCTTCCTCCTCGGCGATGCCGAAGGCTCTGGCAAATTCATTCATGAGGTAATCTTCAATATCGAATGCGGAATCCTGCAGAAGCTCCACGCTGACACGGCAGAGGTCGGTCAGCTTAAAGGCGTCGATCTGCTTCTGCCCGAAGGTCGGATTGCTCTCGGTGTATGCGGCGTTCTCCGCCGTCCACTGCGCGGTGGAGTGGCCTGTGGCAATGGGAATTTTGCGTTCGTGCTGTGTGGTGATGACCTTGGCGAGGGAGCGGATCACATTCTCTGCTTCAAGGGCGGTCACAATCTGGGTTTCAAATTCCTCCGGCACCAGATAGCCGCCGTCTGCGTCCACGCCCTCGGACAAAACGTTGTGCAGCGGTACCTTGCCGCGCAGGTGGCGGTCAAAGTCCTCTTTGTAGGCGTCAGAAGCTCTGCCGGCCTTCTCCGGCTTAAGGGACGCGGTGCGTTCAGGTACTTCGGTAATAGGGCTGTTCACGGGCTTGTTCAGTTCCGCTTCGATGGCGTCCCGGCGCTCCATGCGCTTGATCTCGTTGGTGAGGCTGTCCAGGTCATGCTCCATTTTGGCATAGGCGGCATCATCCTCCGCGGAAAGTACGCCCATTTCGTTCCTGTGGGTATCGAGGAAGCCCTCCATCGTATTCCACAGCTTGGCTCTTTTGTTTCTCATTTCGGTAATCGTCATGATAAAAATCCTCCTTGCTTTACAGCAGTTTTTTGTAAAGGGACGCTTTCAGTTCATCGACCGGGCGCCCTTTCGGTTGTTTTTCCGGCTTGCGGAAGGCTTTGCCGGAAAGCTTATTCATGAGGGTGCGTTCCACCGCTGAGGCGGAGAACGCATATCCCTCGGTGTCCGCTGCGGACCCGCGTTTTTCATCCGCCAGGATATCATCCGCAAATCCGAGTTCGATGGCTTTTTTGGCGTTCATCCATGTGGTGTCGTCCATCATGTGCGATAGCTGTGCGTGGGAAAGCCCCGTCTTGATTTCATAGGCGTTGATGATGCTTTCCTTGACTTCGGAGAGCATATTAATTGCCTTTGCCATGTCGGCGTGGTCGCCGAACGCTATCGTCGCCGGGTTGTGGATCATCATGAGAGCCGTGGGCGCCATCAGCACTTTGGTTCCCGCCATCGCCACGACCGATGCCGCGGACGCCGCGATGCCGTCCACCTTTACGGTGACATCGTCCTTGTAATCCATCAGCATGGTATAAATCTGGCTGGCGGCGATGCAGTCTCCGCCGGGCGAATTGATCCAGATGGTGATGGGGCCGCTTCCCGCGAAAAGCTCCTCGCGGAACGCAGCCGGTGTGATGTCATCGTCAAACCAGCTTTCCTCGGCAATCGTGCCGTACAGTTCAAGGACCCGCTCTGCGGACGGCTCATCGCCCGTCTGATTCTTCCACTTCCAAAACTTCCTGTTTTGCTTGCAAAACATTTCTTCCATCGGATTGTTCCTCCTCTCTGTTGTTGTCTGTACCCGCGAAAGCGCCGGCGTCAGCAAGCTTGGTCATTGCGCCGTTAATGAGATACAGGTCGCCGCCTTGTTCTGCGGGGATGCGGTCGAGGTTTTCCAGTTCCCGGATATCGTTTGCCGACATCCAGCCATTCTGCCTTGCCGTCGCGTAGCCGTTCATGCGGCTGGCGTAATCCCCGCGGAGCAGGCCTTCCACATTGAATTTCACAAAATAGGACTTTTTTTCGTCGGGAGTCAGGAGCCGCCGCTGAATGGACTGTTCCCAGCGGATCACCCATGGGTCCAGCGTATACTTCACAAACTCCAGGCTCTGCTGTTCAATATTGGAGAAGCTGGACTTTTCCAGATCTCCGACCATGTGCGGCGGCACACGGAAGATCCGCGCGATCTCGTTGATCTGGAACTTGCGTGTTTCCAAAAACTGCGCCTGCTCCGGTGAAATGGAGATCGGCGTGTATTTCATGCCTTCCTCCAGCACGGCGATCTTATTGCTGTTCGCCGAGCCGCCGAAGGTCTGCTGCCAGCTCTCACGCACCTTGCTGGGGTCCTTGATGGTGCCGGGATGCTCCAGGACACCGCTCGGCGCCGCGCCGTTGGCGAAGAACTTGCTGCCGTATTCCTCTGTGGCAATTGCAAGCCCAATGGCGTTTTTTGCCATCGCGATGGGCGAGTAGCCCACCAGCCCGTCAAAGCCAAGCCCCGGAATGTGCAGCACATCGGAAGGCTGAAGAATCACCATACTGCCTTTCATGGTGTGCGCCTCATCGGACGACCGCTGGTACTGGTAATACAGCTGCCCGTTCGTGTCCCGGTTGACCGTCATTTTATTCGGCATCAGCGGATACAGGGCAATGACCTGGCCTTTGCCGTTGCGGATGATCTGGGCGTAGGCGTTTCCCCATAACAAAAGATGAGTCATCAGCGTTTCACGAAACACGAATGAGCTCATCTCCGGATTCGGCTCGTCATGGAGCAGAAGGTATAACGGATGGCCGATGGCTTTTTCCTTGCCGCCGCCTTCCTTGTAGCGATAGAGGTGGAGGGGCAGCTCCGCAATCGCCTCCGACAGGATACGCACACAGGCATACACCGCCGTCATCTGCATCGCAGAGCGCTCGGTCACCAGCTTGCCGGAGGAAGAACCGCCGAGATAAAAGGCATAGCTGCTGCCCGAAGTCCTGTTTTCAGGTTTGTCCCTTGATTTGAACAGTCCCGAAAATATACTCATTTCTCATCACGCTCCTTCCTCAAAACACCAGAAGCCCTCTGGTGTCGTATACGCTTTCACCCGTGTCGTTCCCGCAGCGAATGGCACGGTCAAGCCCCATAATCGTGGCAATCGCGCCGTCAATTTTCTCTGTGGATTTCTCCTTGTCCGCCTTGATGTTGCCGGCGGGGTCGGTGCGGATGAAGATGTTGTCCATATTCCATCTGAGAACTGGGTGACCGCCGTGGGCGATTTTCTCTTCCAGCACCAGCTTCATCAGTTCCTTGGTGGGCGGACTCATATCCTTAAATCCCTGCCCGAACGGAATGACCGTAAAGCCCATGCCCTCAAGGTTCTGCACCATCTGCACAGCACCCCATCGGTCAAAAGCGATCTCCCGGATATTGAAACGCTCTCCGAGCCGCTCAATAAATTTCTCGATGTAGCCGTAATGCACGACATTGCCTTCCGTGGTCATGATAAGTCCCTGCCGCTCCCATAAGTCATAGGGAACATGGTCACGGCGGACACGCAGAGCGACCGTTTCCTCCGGAATCCAGAAGTACGGAAGGACGCTGTATTTGTCCGCTTCATCCTGCGGCGGGAACACCAGAACAAAAGCCGTAATGTCCGTTGTGCTGGAGAGATCAAGGCCGCCGTAGCAGACGCGGCCTTCAAGGCTTTCCTCATCGACCGGGAATGCGCAGGCGTCCCACTTATCCATCGGCATCCAGCGCACCGACTGTTTCACCCACTGATTGAGACGCAGCTGACGGAACGCGTTCTCCTCGCCGGGATTCTGCTTTGCGGAATCACAGGCAGCTTTCACCTTGTCGATGCCGACCGTGATGCCCAGGGAAGGGTTGGCTTTCTTCCAGACCTCCGGATCCGTCCAGTCCTCATTTTCCGCCGCACCGTAAATCACGGAATAGAAGGTGGGGTCGACCTTGCGTCCTGCCTGGATGTCCAGGGCTTTCTGATGCACCTCATAGCAGATAGAATTTGTATCATTGCCCGCCGTCGTAATCAGAAAGTACAGCGGCTGCATCCTTGCGTCTCCGGAGCCCTGCAGCATGACGTCAAACAGCTTTCTGTTGGGCTGGGTGTGCAGTTCATCGAATATCACGCCGTGGGTGTTGAATCCGTGCTTGTTCGCCACATCCGCCGAAAGCACCTGGTAGAAGCTGTTGGTCGGCTTATACACCAGTTTCTTCTGCGATTCCAGTATTTTCACGCGCTTGGCAAGCGCAGGACAAAAGCGCACCATGTCCACGGCAACATCAAATACGATCTTTGCCTGGTTCCGGTCGGAGGCACAGCCGTACACCTCGGCGCGCTCCTCGCCGTCGCCGCAGGTGAGGAGCAGTGCAACCGCGGCCGCCAGTTCCGACTTTCCCTGTTTCTTCGGTATCTCGATATATGCCGTGTTAAACTGCCGGTAACCGTTCTTTTTCAAAATGCCGAAGATGTCCCTTACAATCTGCTCCTGCCAGTCGATCAGTTCAAAGGGCTTGCCCGCCCATGTGCCTTTTGTGTGACAGAGGGATTCAATGAACATGACGGCGTAATCCGCGGCTTTTTCATCGTAGCGTGAGGTTTTTGCCATGAATCTGGTAGGCTTGTATTTCTTCAGCTTTCGCATGGCGCACTGCCTCCTTTCCGTAAAAATGCACACAAAAAAGGCGGCGGACTGTTTTGCCCGTCACCTTTTGGCTGAATGATTTTGTTGATGCTACGCGCAGAAAATCCGAACCGCGTCCCTTAAGAACACGGCGCATCCGGGCGCGATGGCGTCATAATACGCGGTGAACCGCGGGTCGTCCACATACATCTGTGCAACGCCCATGTGCGCTTCTTTGCTGTAATGGTCCCAGTAAAAGCAAAGCCACCTCTTGTGGAGCGCGCAGGCTTTCTGCGCCAGCTCGCTTCCGGGGTCGCCCTGCGCAAAGGCTGCCTTTAGGGTACGGTTCAGTTCCTGCGTCAGGGCTTCCAGCTCGCCGTACTGCTCTTTGGTCATGTTCTTGAGCTTGGCGTTCGAGCGATCGACGGTTTCATCCCCGTATTTTTCGCGGATTTCCTCGCCGTATTTTTGCTCGTTGTCCAAAATCAGCTTTTCCTTAAAGCCCTCGAATTTTTCCTCGTCTGTCATTTCCGTTTCTCCTTTCATTGCCGAAATGCTTTTCTGAACATTGTCAATCAGGCAGTCCAGCCGGACACGCTTCTCCCGCAGAGCGGAAAGATGATTCTGCAGGGCGGACAGCCCGTCAAAATCCTTCTCCGCCAAAATGCGCCCGATTTCCGACAGTTCCACGCCCAGTTCCCGGTAGAATAAAATCTGCTGGAGCCGGTTTACTTCCGTTTCTCCGTAAATCCGGTACCCGTTGGAGCGCACGGCCTTCGGCGGAAGCAGGCCGCACTGGTCATAATAGCGAAGCGTCCGGGTACTGACGCCTGCCAGTTTTGCAAGCTGGTTGATGGTGTATTCCATTGACGTTTCCTCCTTGAATCTTATTGTAAACTATGACGTAACGTCAATGTAAATACCTTTTTGAAAAATATTTTGAAACGAGAGACAGCCCCATATGGGGTGTCCTCGGTTGTTTCTGTGGTTAGTTGTACTTTTCGAGTATGGTGGCGTATACCGCCTTGATCTCGTATTCGTCGGGACAATGCACGTCCCAGCCCCTGTCGTAGTTCACGACATCGCGGCTGTCGTTCAACTTGCGGATGGTGAGTTTGCTTATTTTGCCGCCGTCGATGCCGAACGTCTCGCTCGGCTCCTCATAGTGTTTTACCCAGTATTTGTACTTGCTGCCCGTCGTCGGGTCTGTGATAATGCCTTCGCTCCACATGGTCGAGTCCTCCTTACGGTTTTTCGGTCAGCTTCCCGTCGACCAGAATGTAGCGGTGCTCCCGCCCGGTTTCGTCCGCCGCAATGATGCGCATCTCACCGTTTTCAAAAGCATTGTATGCTTTGATAAAGCGCCAGCCTTCGCCAAGCTGTTCTCGAATCATCTGCCTGTAATCCATCATGGGTTCCTCCCTGAAAAAGTGTTATGTGCCTTTCGGCATGTACATATATCACTCTGAACGCCCGGAATAGCAAGTCCATTACGCGATATATTCTGCCGTAAACCACACGAATATGAAGCCCCTTGCCGCCACTAAAATTGTGTAGGTTACAGCATTATCCCTCTCCGGTGAGCATGAAGTGCGCATATTCGCGGCGATGTTCCTCAAGATAGGTCACCAGTTCATAGAATTCCATGTCATACGCAATGCGCTGCACCATGTTGACATCGAACATATTCGTCCGCCCGGTGTCACGCACGGCCAGAATCTGCTTTTTGACCGTATCGCTTAAAACAGGCAGCCTGCGGACAATGTCCTCTCCGTAAACCACATTCAGACTACTGCCATTGTCCCATCGCATGAGAAGGGAGCCGGTGTCATCTACGCCCATAACCGTGCCTTTTGTGCCGACGGGCGGGGCCTGCGCATCGTCCATTTTAATAAGCTCCACACGGGTGCCGGCGGGATATTCCCTGCGCACCCGCTCGACAATTTCTTTACTCGGAAAGCGCACGGTCAGCACCTCCATTCTTAAACGCTGAGGAACCCGTGAGGTTTTTCAGCAGGATTTTTCGTTCTGCCTTGTATTCCGCTCCGATAAATCCCAGCCGGAGGAGAAAACAGCGGAATGCGTACTTCTCGTTTTCGGTTTCCTTTTCTGTGGCAGTCACACGCTTAGCGTGCATTGCCATTTCGCAAAGAGCCGCAACAAGGTGGGTGTATGCCTTTACAGAATCCCCATCCGTCTGTGCAAACCAAGGGAAGGACACCTGCTCATCAGACACTTCAATCCGAAGGCTGTCTGTTCCGAGCGCCTTTTTCAGCAAAGCGGATTTGGAAGCCACAATTCTTTTTAGGTTCTCAATGGCCGTATCCGAAAGGGTCTCTCTCGGAATCGTCACTGTAAGCCCCGACGTTTCGCCCTGCGGCGCATTTTCTGCGGCTTCGTCCGCTCTTTCGAATATGTTCCTGCCCTCCGCTTCCACGGCAGTGTCAGGCATCCTTTTGGCGGTGAAGCCCCTGTCTGCAAGGGTGTGGAGGAGGTTTTCAGCATCAGCACCGCATTGCCGCTCATCAAAGGAAACCGTTCCGCTCCTGTCAACATTGAAAGCACCGATTTGATAGGACGCGCTCGGCATTCCGCAGTATTTCGGTTTCATTTCTAAAATTTCTCCGATTGCCGTGACCAGCGCTTTTCGCTCCGCGCCGGTTCGATTAAACCTTATTTCCATTTTCCATCCCTCCATCCAAGTAAAAATTCCACCGCATCGGAAAACCCGGCACGGTAGTAGCAGTTTGTCGTTTCACCGTCAACCAGTGAATACGCATCCTCCAATTTCGCAAGCGCTTTTGCTTGTTCGGGCGTGAGCATGGATTTTAATGCGCGCACCGCCTGCTCAAACTGCTGATAAGCTTCCTGCAGGCTGTCACTGCCGCGCATTCCGCAGTCAGCAATCCGCTGTTCCATGAAACTTTCCACTGCTTTTTCAAAGCTTTTGTTTTGCATGAACGTTACCACCTTTCTATTTGGTAGTAACATATATCACTCTAAAAGCATGGAATAGCAAGCGGTTCCCGCACATTTCTCTGTAAAAGAACCGCCGGATTATCCGCCCTCAAGCTGTGTGTAATACACAATGCCGGAAAGCACAAACACCACGTTGGGAAGCAGTTCTACAATTTTTTCAAGATTTTTTCTCATTTTCATCTGATTTTCACTTTCTATTTCAATCATTCTTTTCTAATCTCCCTTTTTGATCGTTCTACATTTTTATGCAGACCGGATTGTCCGGCTTTCCAACTAATTTAGTCACAGCAATATCTTTTTTATGGATCTTTCCAACCCATAAATTCCAGAAACGGAATCTTTGGAATTTTAATTCTGGTCCCGGTCACAATGGTTGGAAATCCAAGACTATTGATTCCGGTTTCTTTGTCTTCCCGGATTTGAAGTCTTAGCAGCTGCGGAGCAGCATCAAGCACCTCTGAGACTTGCGCAATTGTAAGGGTCTGTTTTGGTATTTTTGCAATTTCTGATAACGTCATTTTTTTGACCTCTTTCTTTTAATGGTTCACTGTCACCCGAATTGGATTATCTGGCTTTCTAACTAATTTGGTTACGGTAGCATCATTTTTATCATTACAAAATAAGTAATAACAGCGCCAAGCACAAAGCCTAGCAAGTGCATAAAAGATTTCATATTTCACTTTCTTTCCTTTTCACCCATTATGTCAGCTTGTCTTCCATTTTCATCCGCTGTAGAATAGAAGTGGAAAGGAGATGAGATATAATGGATCAGGATATTGAAATTCAAATTATTGAATCATTTAAGCAACTTGTCCGATCGGCAGTCTTATACGCTAAACAAGCTGATGATTATGCAATGCCTGATAATACAAACCTACCTGCTGCGATTGCTTACCTGCAAAGAGCATCAAGCAAAATGTCAGCGGCAGAGGCTCTTTACTGGGCTCAACATGAAATACTTATGCGTAATGAAGCTGAAATCATATTCAAACAGTTTGACGCATTTGCAGATGAGCTTGTACACGATTATGCAACCGATCATTCCCAACAATGGACAGATATTCAGTTCAACAAGTTAATGGATGCAGTAAATGATTCTGCTTTCGCACTACAAAATTCCTAATTGACTAGCAGCCTTAGGCCCCCACCTTTGGCTGCTCTTCTTTTGCTCCAAGCTTTGCCTGCAGCTTATAGGCAATCGCTGTGAGTTCCTTAGAAATTTCATCCAGACGTTTTGCATATGCAAGAATGTCATCAGTGTTCGTGATCACAAGATCAAGTTTGATTTCATTTTTTGCCATCATTTTCACTTCCTTTTCTTTTTAATGGTTCGCGGTCATGCGGACTTTCGTTCCGGCTCCGGATTACAATTAATCTTTGTATCTGCCTGATGAGCCATAAGATACCCACGCATATAGCCCTCTATGTAATTCTTACCGGCCGCCGAAAGTTTGGTAAACGCTTCTGCCGAAAGTTCTTTAATTGATTGATTTGTCATACTTTGTCACCTCTTTTCTGTCCTCTGTACAAATAATACAGTACTTAGTTCAAAAAGTCAATACTTTTTTCTTGACTTAGTACAATTTTATGCTATTATAAGTACAGGAGGTGAAAACATGAACGAACGTATAAAAGAATTGCGCAGGGCACTGTGCCTTACACAAGATGAATTTGCCAAACGTTTAGGAATTACCGGAGGTGGCGTATCCAAATTAGAAAAGGGAACTCGCAATATTACTGAGCAGATGGCTTTATCTATTTGCCGGGAATTTAACGTCTCCCACGCATGGTTAGTCGATGGTGTCGGTGATATGTTTCTTGATGACGATATGGCAACTACTGCTGTATTCGACCGAATCATGTCAGGAGAAAATGAAACGGCGAAGGCCGTTTTTAAAGCCTTCGCCAAGTTGGATGATTCCCAATGGGAAACATTATATAAAATAATTGAAGAAGTACGCAAGAATCTTCCTAATAAAAAAGAAAACGCCGACAATTAAGTCGGCGCTTTTTTATTTGTGAAACAAATAGGAAACTAGATCTAATATTCTCTTTAACTTTATAGGATCATCAATTTTCTGTACCATTCGAATAATATCATTTTGATAAATTTGATCTTCCATGTATTTCCATCTCCAAGAGTCCGCACATTTGTTTCGGTAGCTTTTTTATTATAGAACATACATTCGCGCAAATCAACTATAAAAATATAATAAATATGCTTTTTTAAATCTCATGTCCCAAAAATGGGACATGACTAGCATAGCAATATAATAATTAGGATTAATATATTGAACTTTGGAATATATTGGTATATATTAGTTTTTGGCATGTACTTTTATATTAGTTTAGGAGGAAATTTTATGAAAAAGATTTTGGCCATATTGATGGCCGCAACAATGGATGTATGTATATGCTCCGGGTGTGGAAGTTCGTCCGATTCTTCAAAAACTGCAAGCACTGCAGCTAAGGTATCCCCATAAAAATAGTTTCTGAAAAATTTATATCATTGAACAACATAGTAAAAGCCCTCGCGAAAATTACATGTCATATTATGAAGCGTATAGAAAAAGACGCTAAACTCAAAAATACTATTTAGGAGTGTAACAAAAATGAAAAAACTTGCAATCATTACCCTTTGCGCGGCTCTGCTCATCACTGTGCTTCCTGGGTGTGGCTCCACGTCTACAAACTCACATAACACCGACAGTACACAAGTAAGCTCAGTCGAAAGCAAAAAAATCCAAGCACCTGACCTGACGGGCAATTGGAAACAAACAAACAGTAAATCGGATAGCTCCTACCAAGCTGCGACAATTAGTGGCGATACGATTGAAATTTATTGGGTAAGTGATAACGGCGACACAAAATCACTTTATTGGGCTGGAACTTTTGTTGCTCCGACTGTTGCTGACGAACCATATAAATGGGATTCAAAGAATGACCATAGCAAAACTAAAAGCGCCATACTCGCGTCGGGTGATGATACTAAAACCATAACATACCAAAATGGCGTGTTAAGCTATGAAGCCTCCGCAATGGGAACGACTACAACGATTAAGCTCGAAAAGCAAAAATAACGACAAAAGGGGTGATGGATGATTTCCTAATTAGCAAATCGAAAGAGTTACCCCACTAATGGAGAGCATAGAACCGCAAGTACCATTTTGGTACTCACAGCTTTTTGCTTTCCAATACCTGATCACAATATCTAAGGTTTCTACATTTTAAAAATCAGCAAAAAGAAATGGAACTTTTAGAAAGCTTGAATAATAAAAATTGATCGAAGAAAATTTACCCAGGCAGAAGCAGGTTACATAATTCAGCATCTTAATGATTAAGATATAAATAATGCCACCTTACCCGACTCTTAATTTAGCCGAGCAAGGTGGCATTTTATGTTGTAGTAACTGCAATCATTCCATCAAACATGAGCTCTAAAAACAAAGTTTAGTCCTTGTCATCGAGTAACGAATAAGCAGATTCCCCGTGCTCCGACATATCCAGACCAATAGCTTCATCCTCGTCGGAAACTCGAAGATTCCGTACACAGAGTTTGGCTACTCCCAATGCAATCAAAGTTCCAACGACAGCGACGGCAACGGTGACTCCGACTGCAATCAGCTGACGAACAAACAGCTGCCATTGTCCATAGATAAGGCCATCATAATTACCGACGAGATCAGTGACTCCCCTGGTTGCAAAAATGCCGGTGGCAATGCCTCCCCAGATTCCGCCTATCCCATGGCAGCCAAATGCATCTAGTGAATCATCATACCCAAATTTGGGTTTCACGACCGTGATGAAGAAATAGCAGATGGGACTTACCAGCGCACCAATTATAATAGATGACCAGATCGGAACATATCCCGCACCGGGCGTGATGGACACAAGCCCGAGAACAAGCCCCGTGCTGGCACCGACGAGCGTCGGTTTTCCGCTCCGAATCTTTTCAATTAGCATCCAGGAAAGCATGGCCGCAGCGGCCGCCGTATTTGTAGTCATGAAAGCGTGAATTGCAAGCGCATTTGCCGCGCCCGCGCTGCCCGCGTTAAACCCGAACCAACCGAACCACAGCAGCGACGCACCAAGAAGCACAAAGGGAACATTATGCGGCTGACAAGAACCTTTCCCGTAACTTTTCCTTTTCCCAATGACGAGAGCTGCCACAAGCGCACTGACACCGGAACTGATATGTACAACATCGCCGCCTGCAAAATCGATCGCCCCAAGCTGCTGAAGCAAACCGCCTCCCCACACCATGTGAGCCATCGGATAATATACAATAATCGACCACACAGCGATAAAGATAAAAAGCGCTGAAAAACGCATCCGCTCCACGATAGCACCGGTAACTAGAGCTGGTGTAATGATGGCGAACATCATTTGAAAAATTGCGAAGCATAATATGGTTGGCGGATAAGCGGAATCCGCCGTTTCTTCTGTGTGATTCAGGCAAAACCAATTGAGGTTTCCAATCAAACCATCTTTTCCGCCGCTGAAAGCCAATGAAAAACCGATCAGAACCCACAAAAGGGATGCCAGTCCCATTACAAATACGGAAGACATCATCGTATTGACGGTGTTTTTCTTTTTTACCATGCCGCCGTAAAAGAAAGCAAGCCCTGGGGTCATAATTAAAACCAACGCTGAAGAAGTCAGCATCCACGCGATGTCACCCGAATTGATACCATTCATCCAAAATCCTCCAATATTTAAAATAAAAAAAGCCATCCGCCGCAAAAACAAAAATTTCTGCGGCGGATGGCTTCATTGCCATTATTATTTATATCTCGATTAAATGTACTTTAATTATACCATATATTCTGTAATTCGCAACGTGACTGTTCATTTTTAGAAAAATAACTTATTTTAAACATAATTAAGTCCCGATTTCTGCGGTTTTACAAACACATCTTTTCATTTTTTTAAAAAGAGTTTATACTAAACAAAATTATATCTTGTTATTAATTAACAATCTTTATTTCATAAGGTGATACTATGCGCTGTAGCAACTGCAATCAAATTCTATCCGACGACTGGACCTTTTGCCCTTTTTGCGGTAAAAAACGAATTCTAAATATTCGTAAATTGCAAGTGCAAGTTGGACACCCCCGGTAGAATGGTAGCGAGGGTTCATGCAGCGTAGACGCCGTCCAAGAAAGCATCAAAAAGCTCCTCCGGTGTCTGGTATCCAAGCCGCCTGCGTGGGCGCCCATTTAGCTCGTCAGCAAAGGTCAGGACCTGCGCCGGGGAGAACTTTTCAATGGAGGTTCCCTTGGGAATGAAGTCCCGCAGCAGGCCATTGTGGCGCTCGTTTACAGGGCGCTCCCATGACGAATACGGATGTGTAAAGTAAACCATTGTGCCCCACTGTTCAGTCTGAGCGAAGTTCTCAAACTCTGAGCCGTTATCGGCAGTGATGGTTTTGAAAACACTGCTGAAATGGTCGCCAAACTCGGCGTGAAGCGCCTGCATAGCGGCTTGTACATCCTCGCTGGTCTTTCCGGCAATCTGCATGGCAATGTAGTTGTCAGTCACTCTTTCAACGAGAGTAAATACAACCGCTTCTTTGCCGTTTCGTAGGCCAACGACAGTATCGGCTTCCCAGTGACCCGGCACAGTACGGGCAGTGACCTCATCGGGACGTTCCTCAATACTACGACCCTTGGGACGCTTGTTGATTCGGCTCTTTCCTCTGGTGTTACGGCGTTTCAGGGCATCCGGCACCTCAAACAGAGATAATGACAAGCCTCCAGCCCACAGTTCGTTGTAGAGAGTCTTAGTGCTCATCATCTCATTTTCCTTGAATAACATGTGAAGCCTTGCATAACCCACGCAGGCATCCAAAGACCAGCGATGCTCTCTGACCCGCTGCACGACCCAGTCGATGAAAGCAGTGCAGCTATCCACCTTATGGGGCTTATGGCACCGGCTCCTGTTTGACCTGTACACCGCCTGTCCTCGCTTTGCGGAATAGCCCGGCACTCGGCCTTTGTTGCTCTTGCGGGGCGGTGTGCCCCGACGCAGCTCGTTTCCTACAGTGCTTGGTGAGCAGTTAAGCTCTCTGGCGATTGCACGATTTGAGTAGCCAAGGCGGCGCAGCCGCTCAATTGCGCCTCTATCTTCTCGCTGTAAATGCTGTCCCGGCTTGCGTTCTGGCTCCACTGTGATATAATCTGGGCAGTCCATAGTGATTGTCCTCCTCTGGCAGTTTGAGTGTGTGATAACTCCATTCTACCATGTAGGAAAATCACTGTGGATTTTTCTGTTCAAGTGTCCAACTTCATTTTACAACCGACCAATTCTAAATATTGAGCACAATGTAAAGAAACGAGGAAACGGCACCGGAACTGTTTATAAGCTTCCTAATGGGAACTATAAAGCGGAAGTCGTAATCGGTTATTACAAAGAAAATGGAATTTCGAAAAAGCAAAGGAAAACCATTACCTGCAAAAAGAAAAAAGATGCGATACTCGCCATCCAAAAATTAAAGCATACCACCGATCATAAAAAATCGATGACCCTCTTTGATCTGTACAAGGAATATCAAGCTACTAAAAAATATGATAAGCTCAGCCAATCGCAAAAAGACAAGATGAAATTTGCATGGAATAAGATCGAGCAAATGCAGCTCACAAAGATATCGGATCTCACTGTAAAGTCGATGCAGGACATCATCGATGCTACCACTCAATCCTATTATCCGGCACGAGATATCAAAGTCTTATTTTCCCATCTGTATGAGATTGCCATAAAATCCGAAATTGAATCTTCTAATAAATCCGAGTACATTGAATTGCCCGACGCTCCTACTGCAAAGCGTCAAACATTCTCCGAAAAGGATATTGCAAAATTCTGGGACGATTATAATGGTCAATGCCCGGAGGGAAAAGCCGTTGCCCATGACTTCTCCGGATACATCTTAATTATGATCTATACCGGAATGCGAGTCGGCGAACTATTTGGAATTAAAAAGGATCATGTCTATTTAGACAAACGCTATATGGTAGGCGGCGAGAAAACTTCCGCCGGCCGTGACAGAGAAATTCCAATCAATGATTTTATATTTCCTATCGTACAAAAATTTTACCTTATGGGAAAAGAAAGACTCATTGAAAAAAATCTTGACACATTCTATTCTGAATATTGGGACACCATCTCCCGGCTCGAAATTCGCAAATTACCGCCTCAAACATGCAGGCACACCTACTTTACCCTGCTTGCAGAACACAAAGTACACCCTGCACTGATCGCTGCTATGGGCGGTCACGCACAATATAAAACAGCGATTGATAACTATAATCGCCTATCTTTACAGTCCAAAATAGAAGCTGCAAACCAGATTTAATTTATTCTATTCCCACCCTATTCCCACTATTATTGCAGCAAATGGCTTTGTACCTGGATTTTTGTTTCCCCTGCTAAGGGAGTATGATCGAAAATAGGTCTCTAGCCGTTACTAAAACTTTTTGTAAAAACAGCTGGCAGTCTATCTTTTTCAACAAAAGCGTTCGATTAAAAAATGTTATCTACCTAAGGAACAGTGAAACTTAAAAAAGCAAGCGATGACTCTCTTTTTAGAGGCCACCACTTGCTTTTTTATTCAGTGAAAAATGATTATTCGACCGTAATGACCGAAACAGGGCATCCTTCCTGTGCTTCAACTGCTTTGTCTTCTATCCCTGCTGGGACATCTTCCTGATAAACTTCAGCTACTCCATCATTGGCAATGCGAAAAACTTCAGGACATGTTTCTGCGCAGAGTCCACAGGAAATACAGCCACTTCTGTCCAGTTTTGCTTTCATAAAATTCCCCTCCTTTCCGAGCATAATATAATCAACATAAAAATGTTTACGGCTGAGGAAATACAACTGTTAGCAGCATCTTGAACTTTCCATCCGCCGCCACAGCATGAGGGATTCCCGCGGGCATCACAATCGTCTTTCCTTTGTTAAGTGAAAACTCCTGATTCCCAATTGTAATACGTGCGGCACCTTCAAGGATCATCAACATTGCGTCTCCGTCTGAAGAATGGGAACTTATTTCTTCCCCTTCATCAAATGCGAACAGGGTAATACTCACAACTTTGTTTTGTACAAAAGTTCGGCTCACAACTTGTCCCTGCTGGTATTCCACCAGCGAGGGCAACTCCAGTACATTCTCAAATTCAATATTTTTTAAATAATGTGTTTCCATCCTCTGAACCACCTTTTTTAATTCTTCGGTCACTCTGAAACCAGACGCTTTTCTTCTTTGATCTCCTAAATATGTCTGATATTCTGAGTCACTTCGAACACACCAAGATATTCACTTCTTTCACTGCGTACGGCAAAAGTCCCGGATGAGAATATATTTTTCGCCCATATTGATCCAAAAATCTTCACTGCTTTTGGGGCCGACTTTAAAATTCTCCACAAGTCTTTCGACAATATGCACACTTGCCGGGGAATAACAGTTAGAAACTTTTCGACCAATAATTGCCGTTGTGCAGCTGTACTCACGTAAATTCCTCCTTAACTTTATAATTTCAAATAAAATGTTTGCTCATTTTATTGATTGCAACATAACTTATCCGCTGCTGTGAATATCCAGATATAGAGTTTTCAAAAGTCCATTTACTTCCAACAGTCTAGTAATTCCCGGATCTCTACTTTACAATTCATATATCTGCTTATTTAAGCAAAGATTTTTGCCCTTATCGAAATAAATTTTGCACACTATTCCAGATTTCACCATTATTGTAACAAATATTTTTATAATTACAACCAAAATTTATATTGCCTAAAAAATTAAAGCAAAATATAAGACTGCATTTTAACTCTTAATCCATAATTTTACCTTCGGTCGAAATCGTAACAATCTGCCATGGAATGAATTTTCCGCTGTTTTGGAGTGCTCTTTTTACTGCATTTTCAATTCCACCACAGCAAGGGACCTCCATTCTGACAACTGTAACACTTTTAATTTGATTATTTTTAATAATTGCTGTCAGTTTCTCGCTGTAATCCCCTTCATCCAATTTTGGGCAGCCTATTAAAGTAATTTTATTTTTGATAAACCGGTTATGAAAATCCCCATAAGCATAAGCGGTACAATCGGCAGCAATCAGTAGGTTTGCATCATTAAAATACGGTGCATTTACTGGTGCAAGCTTGATCTGAACAGGCCACTGAGAAAGCTGACTTTTATTTTCATTCCTATTCAAAGGAACAAACTTTCCCTCAGCTTCGTGGCAAATTGCTTTGGATTGTGTCCCAGGGCACCCGCAAGCTAGTATCTCTTTTTGTTTTTCCAACTTACTTTTTCCAGCAGAAATCTCATCATACTTCTTCGCTTCGCGTTCCTCAAAGCTGATTGCTCCCGCAGGGCATGCCGGCAAGCAATCTCCCAGGCCATCACAATAATCCTCCCTCAGAAGTTTTGCTTTGCCGTTTATCATTCCAATTGCACCTTCATGGCAAGCTTTTGCGCATAGTCCGCAACCATTACATTTTTCTTCATCAATTCTAATTATTTTTCTAATCATTATTTTCACTCCCATTATCTTGATTTTTCGAGTTTAGTTTACTATAATCAATCTAATAAATCTGTTGGAATTCCAACATAAGAGGGCTTTATGAAAAATTATTTAGAGATACTAAAAACATCTGAACTATTTAAAGACATAGAAGAATCGGATTTGTTATCACTTTTGTCCTGCTTAGGTATGAAAAAAATTGATTTTAAAAAAGGTGAAACTGTATTTTTTAGCGGTCAAAGTGCAGATCGGTTTGGCATTGTTTTAGCGGGCCAAATTCAAATCGTTCAGGACGACTATTACGGGAATAGAAGTATTCTTTCACAAATCGGCGCAGGAAATTTGTTTGGAGAATCCTTTGCCTGCGCAAATGTAAAAACGCTGCCGGTCAGTGTAATTACGACAACTGAAAGTGAACTTCTATTGATCGACTACTGCAAGCTAGCGACTCCATGTGCGAAAGCTTGTACTTTTCACAGCAAATTGATTCAGAATATGCTGCGTATTGTTTCTATAAAAAACATCGCGCTTACGCAGAAAATTGAATTTATATCAAAACGTACCACTCGTGAAAAACTTTTGGCTTATCTCTCCGCTGAAGCAAATAAGGCAAAAAGCAATCATTTTAACATTCCTTTTAACCGCCAGGAACTTGCAGATTATCTTTCCGTCGAAAGAAGTGCAATGTCTGCAGAATTGTCTAAATTAAGGAAAGATAACGTAATTTCTTTTCAAAAAAACCATTTTACGTTGTTATAAAAGAACTTTTGCAGGTTAACAGCGTCTCCATTTTGAAATTCTTTTTAAAAATAGAAAAATCCGGAATGCTATCATAAAATGTGATAGCATTCCGGATTTTATGTTTATAATCAGAAAAAGTTATTTATTTAGTTCGTCCACACGAGAATCTTTTTGTCCTGTCGGATGTCCCTTGAGCCAAAGCTTCTCAGCAGTAGGCTCCCATTCTTCAGCATAATGAACACATTTTCCACAAAGATGCTGGCAGCTTTCCGGAGATTCCATATCAGTAGATTTTGCACCCGTTGCCGTTACCAAGCGCTGGAGTGTTTCCGGATTTTCAAGCATCGGGCAAGGGCGCAGCATATTATCATTAAACGGCTGTGCTGCCTGATAAGCTTTAAAGAGCGGCTGCTGTAGGCATTCGATCAAAGATTTGTCATGGATATTTGCGCTGGAATAATGAATAAAGACACAAGGCTCCACATCACCGTTCGGGTTGATATGACAATACTCTTTTCCTCCAGCTACACAGCCATTGACAAATTCGCCGTCGTTCTGGAAATCGATTGCGAAAATCGGTTTTCCGCCTTCATAGTCACGAATCTCACGCACACGGTGATACATATATTCCCGCTGTTCCGGCGACAGAAGCAGATCGGTGGAAGCGTCATTCCCAACAGGCATGTAATGGAAGTACCAGGTATAAGTAACGCCTTTTGCAATAATCATATCCAAGAATTCATCAGAAGTTACCGTCTTGTAGTTCTGACTGGTGTAGCAGATAGAAGTGCCATACAAAAGCTTATATTTCTTCATCAGATCAAGTGCATGCATGACCTTCTGGAAGTCGCCCTTGCCGCGTCTTGCATCATTTTCTTCTTCAAAGCCTTCCAAGCTGACAGAAGGAACAAAGTTACCAACGCGAAGCATTTCCTTGCAGAAATCGTCATCGATCAAAGTACCATTTGTAAAAGCATGGAAAGCGCAATCATTGTGCTTTTCGCACAGACGAATGACATCCTTTTTGCGGACGAGCGGCTCGCCGCCGGTCAAAAGGAATGCATGAATTCCAAGCTCTTTGGCCTGTGTGACAATGCTGTCCATATCTTCAAAGGAAAGGTTCAGCTGACGATCATATTCGGCAGCCCAACAACCGGTGCAATGCAGGTTGCAGGCACTGGTTGGATCAAAAAGGATAATCCACGGGATTGCGCAGCCATATTTTTTAGAGTTCTCTTCTGCAATATGGAATCCACGAAAACCTGCTTCATAGCCCAGATTGAGCATAGCCATTTTAAGCAGTTTCGGGTCTGTATTATCCAAAAGGTTATTCGCAAATTTCATCCATTTACTGTCTGGATTACTAAAAATATTGCGCAGTTGAGCGTAAGCTTCTGGTTTCCACACATCACCAAGTATTTTCTCCGTCAAGTCGACCAGCTGCAGCAAAGCTTTGGAGCGATCATGATTGGTATATTTGATTGCAGCATCGATTGCCACTTCAAACGCTTTTCGCTGCATTGCATGTGTAATGCTATCCATAAATAAAAGCCTCCTCAAACTTCTTGTACTTGAACATTTCTAACTGTTCATCATACTGATTTTCTATGTTGTTGAGTATAACACTTTGATTCTTATAAATCAATACGAAACGCCCAAACGAAGCTACCCAAAATCGTCAAAGTGTCGTAAAAGGGAAAGTTGTATTTTTGCTGTTTTATAAAGTCAATCATACAAAATAAATTAAGAGAATTTTGGAAGAATTGAGGAACCAAATCCGGACAAAACAATTTTTTGCAATTATAATCAGGCTTTTTGTGGTACATTAAAAACAATTAAACAAAAAAGGCACAGCCATAACGGCTGCACCTCTTTTTTATTTACACAACAACTATACAAATTTTTCACTTGCTAAAAAGTAGGACATCGGTAATGATGGAAATGAAATTCACATAAATGGAAAGGGAAAAATGGTCGTCTCCATTTCTTCTTTATACCAATTAGAAATAACGCTTTAAAAGGCCCTGGAATCCGCATCCATGCCGTGCCTCATCTTTCGCCATTTCATGCACAGTATCATGAATAGCATCGTAGTTAAGTGCTTTTGCTTTCGTTGCAAGATCCAGCTTGCCCTTACATGCACCAGCTTCAGCCTCTACACGCATCTCAAGATTCTTCTTGGTGCTCTTTGTAAGGACTTCGCCCAGAAGCTCTGCAAACTTCGAAGCATGCTCAGCCTCTTCAAACGCATAGCGCTTAAAAGCTTCTGCAATTTCGGGATACCCTTCGCGCTCTGCCTGACGGCTCATGGCAAGATACATACCAACTTCGCTGCATTCTCCGTTAAAGTTTGCTTGAAGACCCTGATAAACTTCAGGGTCGCAGCCCTGTGCAACGCCAATTTCATGCTCACATGCAAAGCCCTGGCTCTTCTCTTCAACCTGCTCTACAAATTTCTCCCGAGGTGCTTTACACTGGGGGCAGAACAGCGGCGGAACTTCGCCTTCATATACATAACCACATACAGAACAAACCCATTTTTTCATTTTTACTTCCTCCTTGAAAAAAATTGATGGCAAATAATTTATTTGGAACCTGTTTCAGCTTTTTTCAAAGCCTCCAGGCATTCCATGCAAATTCCATTAAAACAAACAGAATGGCTTAACACTTTTACTTTACATTTTCGTGCAACCATTGTATCTGCTTCCGGATCGACAAATTCGTCATTAACATCGATTACTTTTCCGCAATTTGTGCATACAAAATGAGAGTGCGGTGTAATATCTCCGTCATAACGTTCCTGCCCATCTACGACGCCTACACTAGCGATAACGCCCTCTTCTTTAAAAAGGCGAAGATTGCGGTAGACGGTTCCTAAACTTAGATCAGGATATTCATTTTTCAGTTCCTGATAAACCCATTCCGCTGTGGGATGGATTTTCGTCTTCTGCAAAGCGGTAAGAATCGCTTCTCGTTTTCGGCTGTAATTCTGTTTTCTTTCCATAGTCCATGTCCCCAATAATTTATAATATTTGTTCTTAATTTACTTTACTAAATCTTTTGGCATTTGTAAAGGGCAAGGGCTGCAAAACAAATTTAATAATGATTACTTTTCTTGTTTTTATAATACTACTTCGTTTTGAAAATGTAAAGACTTTTTTTCAATATTTTAAAAATATTTTTATTTTCCTTAAAGCCATGCTTTTATAAGGACTCTGCGAAACGTAGGTTGTATGAAACTTTAATCTGCGTTATGCTGAAAGCAGAAAAGATATGGGAGGGATTTATTTGGATCAATATGTAACGGGTTCTACCATCAAGGCATTACGTGAAAAGAAAAAATTAACACAGAAACAGTTGGCAGAACTTTTAGCAGTCAGCGATAAAACAATCTCAAAATGGGAAACACAAAAAGGGCTCCCGGATATTACACTAATAAAACCGCTGGCAGAAACACTTGGCGTCTCGATTGGAGAGCTTTTATCAGGACAATTATTTTCCAATGAAAACCGTTCTGCAAATTTAAGGAAGGGAAACTTTTATGTTTGTCCGGTCTGCGGAAATATTATTTATGCAGTTGGAAACGGTTCTTTTCATTGCTGTGGAATTGCGCTTCCTCCTTTAGAAGCCGAAGCAATTGATTCGGAGCATCCATTGAAAGCAGAACGAATAGAGGACGAATATTTAGTCTCATGCCATCATCCCATGGAAAAGGAGCATTATCTTTCTTTTTTTGCTTATCTTTCCGCCGGGCAACTTCAAATGATCAAACTCTATCCAGAGCAAAATGCAGAAGCACGCTTTAAAATCCGTGGGCATGGAACTTTCTATGCTTTCTGCAACCGACACGGACTTTTTTCTATCACTGTCTAAAATAAAAAAGCAGCCTGAAATCTTTTCGCAAGATTTCAGGCTGCTTTTTTTACCAGTTGACTTTTTCCTTACGCAAGGCGGACTCTAATTTTTTCTCATCTCCGTCAAACAAATAGCCATGCATTCCAAATTGTTCCCCGGTTTTTAGGTTTTGCTCACAATCATCAATAAAAAAACATTCTTTAGGATCCAGATGATAACGATCAAAAAGGATCTGATAAATCTGCGGTTCAGGCTTTACCTGCTGAACATCTGCAGACATAACCACTCCATCAAAATACTGTAACGCTGGAAGGCGAAGCGCATAAACATGAAGCCGCACTCCCGTATTGCTAAGCAGATAGAGATGATAGCCTGCCCTATGAAGCTTGATCGCAAGTAAATTAACGCTCTCAATCGGGCGTGTATAATTCTGCCACCCATAAAAAAGTGCACTGGCCTCCTGATGAAGACTCTTAGGCAGCTTTTGAAGCATTTTTTTTAAAGCTTCCCGCTCTGTGATAAGGCCATGATCCAGATCAAGCCATTCCTGCCCGCCAAATAGAGCCGTCAACACCATGTCCTGATCTTCTTCACTGTGCAAAAATGCTTTTACATAGTTCTGAGGATTATAGTCCAACAGTACATTTCCCATATCAAAAATCATATTTTTAATCATATGAAATCCTCCTATTTGCAGATTCAGCCTATAAAGCCTCTACGAAAGCTGCGTGTGGAAAGTATACCATATTCTTCTAAAAAACGCAAAAGACTAATCCCCCAAAATGAGATTAGTCTTTTGCATCTTTCATCATCGCAAAGGCACCAATTAAGAAAACAGATTCTCTTTACAGTTTCCCAACAAAAGCTGCAAATTATTTTCTTTCTGCCAATCAATGACGCTCCCTATGATAACTGCTTCCAATATCAGACAAAAGCAAAATTAAACCATTAATCTTCATCGGCCGCTTTCAAATGGCCGGTATTTTCGATTTCAGAAATCATATCAATTCGTACCTGGTGGCGGCCACCCTCATACTTTGCTCCAAGCCATTCATCAACAATCATTTTGGCTGTTTCGATTCCAATAACACGTGCTCCAAATGCAATAATATTGGAATTATTATGCTGCTTGGAAAGCTTTGCGGAATAAGGCTCACTGCAAGCACATGCACGAATGCCTTTTACTTTGTTTGCTGCCAGAGAAATTCCAATTCCGGTTCCACATATCAGTACGCCGCCGTCTACCTTTCCAGATGCCACCAGCTTCGCTACTTTATATCCGCTGATCGGATAATTAAAGCGCTCGGTGCTGTTTGTGCCAACATCGATCACTTCAATCCCCTTCTCTTCCAGATAAGCTTTTATTTGATTTTTCATCTCAACTGCAACATGATCATTTCCAATTGCTAATTTCATAATTGCCTCCGATTACAACTAAATTTCTAAAACGACAGCTTTCATTTTACAACTTATAAATAATTCAAATCCTGCATGCGCTTTTGTGCATAAATAGCGGCACCTACTACCCCATTTTCCTGATTTGGCCTCGAATAACGAATATCCAAAGTCTTTTCCGGATAAGGTTTTCTAGCAAAACGATGCACTTCTTTTTCAAAGAGTTCCCGTGGAAAACCTCTCATCTGCAAAAGCCCACCGCCAATAATCAGGCAGTCCGGATCAAACAGATTTGCTTCTGCTGCTACCGTCTGAGCCATTCCTGTTAAAAACTCTCTCATAATAGAAGTATCCATTTTCGTTGCGAACAATTCCTGAATTGGTGTATCCGGAAACTCTTGTCTCTGAATCCGTTCAAGAGCAATTCCTGAAACAAGCGTCTCTAAACAGCTTTCATTTCCGCACATGCAAATCCGATGGTTTCCATAGACGGGCAAATGTCCCAGCTCCGAGGCAACTCCATTATGCCCCAACAGGATTTTTCCATCCACCATCACTGAATTTCCAATTCCGGTGCCGAAATAAATTCCAGCCACACAGTCTTGATCAGCGACCCCTAAATCTTCCAGATCAAAAAGCAAGAGGTCATTGACATCGCGATTGATAAAGGCCGGTATCTTTAAAGTCTTTTCCAGTACATCTACAATTGCCAAATTATCTGAAATACAGCTGATATTGGGGGTTTGCACAACGACGGTTCTTTCTCTATTAATAGTAGAAGGAAAACCGATCGAAACTGCTTTCGGCATTTTCCCTTCCATATGGCGATCACAATAGGTTTTGATACAATCCGCCAATCTTTGAGCAGGGTCACACTCGGCCCCAAATATTTCTCTTGTACTCAGTCGCTCAAAAGCGGTTAATTCCAACGCATCATTCACCAGACCAAATCGCATATTGGTACCGCCGATATCAATTCCGAGCACAAGCTGCTCTGTAATTGCCATGGTACCTCCCCCGTTCATAGGCATTTTACTCCAGTTTCCTTTTGGAAATTGTCTTTCGTTTTCTGACAGGCTGTCTCCAGATCGGAATCCAAGCTAAAAAGTCCGGAAGAACCAAGCACAAAAACATCTGCTCCCGCTTCATATAAGCGTCCAAAAGTCTTTTGGTTGCAGGAACCATCAATCATAATCTGATAGTGCCACCCGTTTTTCTCACGCAGCTCTTTTGCTTCTTTGATCTTATCAAGCATTTCCTCAATAAACGGCTGACCTGCAAATCCAACATCTACCGTCATCAAAGTCAGAACATCAATGCGATTGAGATAGTGTTTGCAATAAGAGAGCGGAGTTGCCGGATTCAGCGTTACACCTAACTTACAGCCAACCTGTGCGATATGGTTGAGGGTCCGAAAGCAATCCGTATTCATTGTTTCTGCATGCGGACTAATCATTGCGGCTCCAGCCTCTGCGCAGGCATCGATCCAATCATTAGGATTTGTTGTCATCAAATGCACATCCATTGGCTTTTTCGCGACGCGGGAACACGCACGCATAAAGTCCGGACTCAGGGTAATGTTTTTACAATAATGACCATCCATAATATCGATATGATATCCATCCATATTGGAATCCAAAATTTTGATCTGGTTTTTTATATCCAGAAAATCCATACACATTAAGCTAACTGAAAATTTAGGTCTCATTTTTTCTTTTCCTCCAGAGTTTTTTACTTATTCTTAAAAATCAGCTCTTGCGGCTTGCTCCGAAGAAACGATCCAACGTTACGGCAATGATCAGCAGGCAGCCCATCGCCAATTGCTGATAATAGCTGGAAACGCCCACCATGTTGAGGCCGTTATTGATAACACCGATAATTAAACCACCAATAATCACCTTCGGGATTTTGCCGATTCCACCGAAGAAAGAAGCACCGCCGATGATGACAGCTTCGATTGCATACGTTTCGTAACCAGTACCTGCGTTCGGCTCTGCTGCTGCCAGTCTTGCAATGTTGACCATTCCAGCTAAAGCTGCACAAAGTCCGGAAATCGCAAAAGCAATAATCGTATGCTTTTTAACTGTAATGCCGGCATACCATGCGGACTGTGTATTTCCACCTAGTGCATAGAGGTTACGGCCGGACTGACATTTTACTGTAAAGAAAGTTAAAACAGCTGCTGCAACCAGTGCTACAATGATCGGAACTGGAACTACGCCGAAAAGTTTTCCGCCGATACTGGTAGAGAATGAGGCTGGTAAACCGGATACCGCACGCGCATCTGTAACGATATAAACAAGGCTGCGAAGGATTGCCTGTGTGCCCAAAGTGATGATGAAAGGCGGAAGGCCCGTTGCCGTCACCAAAACGCCGTTGACCAATCCAACAAACAGGCCAAAGAAAACAACGCCGACCAGAATGGCCAACCACGGATCAAATCCCGCATTAATCATCAGTTTTGCGGTCACTGCACCAGAAAGCGCCATAATCGAACTGACACTCAAATCAATTCCGCCAAGCAAAATAGCAAAAAATTCTCCAAGCCCCAGAAGAATCGTAATGGAACTTTGCTCCATAATCTTAACCAGATTTCCTGTCGTCAAAAAACTGGTAGGCCGCAGTATTCCAAATACAACGATCATGATTGCAAGAATCGTAATCGTACTGTAGCGATCCCAGTAATCGCTGAAAGTGAATTTCTTTTTCTCAATCGTCTTCGTTTTCAACTTACTTTCCTCCCGTTATTATGCCGTCTCGCTGGTGGCTGCCTTTGCCAGCTTTTCTTCCGTCGCTTCTGCAATATCATAACTGCCTGTGATCCGACCGTTCGCCATAATGATGATCCGGTCACACAGTCCCAACAGCTCCGGCATTTCACTGGAAACAACGATTACACCGATCCCGTTATCTGCGAGTCTGCGCATTAATTTATAAATCTCACTCTTGGTTCCGACATCAATTCCTTTTGTCGGCTCATCAAAAATCAAAACCTTTACATTAGCAGCCATCCATTTGCCCAGAATCACTTTTTGCTGATTTCCGCCTGAAAGCTGTGATGTCAGCTGCTCGCGCGAAGTCCACTTAATTTGAATGGATTCATGCTCTTCGTCCGCCATTTTCCTTTCTTCTACTTCATTGGTAAGGCCGATTAATCCATCTAATTTAGATTCTTTTAGCTGCCTCGCAATCGCAATATTTCGCTGATTGCTGAAATTTTGGAAAAATCCGGTTTCACGCCGGTTTTCTGTTACCATCCCGATTCCATTGCGCAAAGCGTCATAAGGATTTCTAATTTTTAACTTTTTACCATTCAAAAAAATATCGCCGGAAATTTTTGGTGCAGCTCCATAAACCGCACACATTGTCTCGCTGCGGCCTGCTCCGACCAATCCCGAAAAACCTAAAATTTCCCCTTTTCTAAGATCAAAAGAAATATTCTCGACTAAATGATCTTTACGGGTAAGATTTTTGCAGGAAAACATTACATCACCGAACTGATAATGCTCTTCCGGCAAATGCTGGTAGGTTCCTTTAATCTCACGGCCAACCATCTTTCGGATCATATCATCGGTTGTCAGATCAGAAACATTATAAGTTCCTACATATCCACCATCTTTTAAGATGGTGATTCGGTCCCCAATTTCTGAAATTTCGGAGAGCTTATGGGAAATAAAAACGACCCCGCGTCCCTCTGCCTTGAGCTGACGAATAATCGTAAAAAGCTTTTGCACTTCGTCTTCTGTAAGAGAAGAGGTCGGTTCATCCATCACGATCACTTTTGCATTGAACGCAATTGACTTTGCAATTTCGACCATCTGCTTTTCACTGATGCTTAAATCCCCTACATTGGTGGTCGGTGTACAATGGGAAAGATTCACTTTCTTGAGCAACTCTTTTGTTTTAGCATTCATTGTTGCATAATCAACAACAGAGACAGGGCCTACCTTTTTCATAGGCAGCCGCCCCATAAAAAGATTTTCACGAATATCAAGCCAGTTAACGACACTAAGTTCCTGATAAATAATGCTAATTCCGCCTTCAGATGACAAATGCGGAGTCAACCTGTCATACTCTTTTCCGTTAAGTACAATGCTTCCTTCATCTGGCTTATAAGCGCCACTAAGCACCTTCATCAAAGTCGATTTTCCTGCACCATTTTCTCCAAGTAAAACATGCACCTCACCGGGGCACACATCAAAATTAATCTTGTTAAGTGCTACAACCCCTGGAAAACGCTTGGTAATATTCTTCATTTGAACAATTGGTTCCAAACGTATTCTCTCCTTTCAAAGTAAAATCCGATTCTAAAGATATTCTAAAGATTCGGTTCGGCCAGACGCTGTCAGCAAGGTAGGCACTTCAAATTTTCTGCAGTGCCTACCGCTCACAGCGCCTGCTGCAATTTCTTGCAGAGGCGCCGTTCGCAATACTTCTTAAAAAATCATCTTACTTTTTGATATATTGAGAAGCATTATCTTTGGTAATCAGAATTGCATTAATGCTGTAAACCGGAACGTCTGCACCGACCTCAGGCTTTACATCTTTCTGAACAGCCTCAGTCAACAAATCAAGTCCTTTTGCGCCAACGGAAGCAGGATCCTGTGCAACTGTAGCTGCGAGTTTACCATCAGCTACAGACTGAATTGCATCGTCATTGCCATCGGTTCCGCAAACCTTGATGTCTTTTCCGGAAGCCTCAACAGCTTCCTGAACGCCCATTGCCATCGTATCATTGCAGCAATAAATTGCTTTCAGATCCGGATGAGCCGTGATATAGTTGGTTGCAACATCATATGCCTTGGTACGATCCCAATCAGCAGGCTGGCTCTCTACAATTTTCAAGCCGGCTGCTTCAAAAGCAGCTTTTGCACCGTCGCGGCGATTTTCACCGGAAACAGCACCGGCTTTGCCTTCAACGATAGCAACTTCGCCGGAACCGCCGATTTGCTTAATCAAGTTCTCTGCGCCCATCTTGCCAACTGCTTTATTATCAGTTGCAACATAAGCATAGCAAGCACCGCCCAACTTAGAAAGTGCATCCATGTTGATTTTTTCATCAATATCAACGATTTTGATTCCCTTGGAAGTTGCATCTGCAATTGCATTGTTCAGGTTTACATCGGAAATTGGAGCAACGCCGATTGCTTTGTAAGTTCCCTTGGAAATTGCATTTTCAAGTAAAGAAACCTGACCTTCAACGTCATCCTCTGTATTTGCGGCATAAATGTCAACTTTGACGCCGAGCTTATCAGCTTCTGCCTGAATTCCATCGCGCATGCTCTGCCAGAACTGACTGGACAGAACCTTCAGAACAACTGCATACTGAGCTTCTCCTGAAGCTGCTGCAGTGCTGGCAGCAGAACCGGATGCTGCTGTAGATGCTGTGGATGATGAGCTGGACGACCCGCAGGCTGCCATGCTCAGGCTCATTGCGGCAGCCATAACTGCTGCAATAAAAGCTTTCATTTTTTTCATACTAAACTTCCTCCTAAATTTTGTTCCGATACAAACTCGGATATTTTCGGGAAATCATAAAATGTAATCGATTTCCCACTTTCATTTACAATATACTATTGTGCCAAATATAAGTCAATACATGAATTTTTTTTCGGATGAATGTTGAGTAATCGTTTGCGCAATTTGTGCAAGTTGCTCATTGTGAAAGATAAAACAATCACAATCAAGCTACAAAGTGAACAAAATTCCCTGATTTTGGAAAAAATCAGGGAATTTTGTTTGTTTATTTAATTAAGGAATCACTTTGAACGACAAGTCGAATTTCGCACCGTTAAACTCACAGGAAGACGATAATGATTGTGAATTTGCTTTCCATCATGCATCATTTCAAAAAGGAGCTTTGCAGCCATCCGAGACATCTGGTCAATATCCTGATGCACACTGGTAATCCCCGGCCCACATGCTGCCGCTATTTGACAGTCATCAAATCCGGTCACTAAAATATCTTTTGGAACTTCTAATCCACGCTCACGCAAAGCAATCACAGCACCGGCGGCCAACGTATCTGTAGTTGACATAATGCCATCAAATTTCGCTTCTCGATCCAACATAAATAAAATGGACTCTCTGGCTTCTTCCATCGAAACAGCTTTCAGATTAATACATAAAGAGCGCTCTTCTTTAATCTTGAATTCGTCCAATGCACGCCGAAATCCGCAATATCGGGCAAACTGATTAGAATCGTTTCCCAAACTCTTTAAAATCAAAATATGGCGGCATCCGGATTGAATCAGTTCTCTTGTTGCGAGATATCCACCCTCTTCATTATCAGATTCAATCATCACTTCTTCTTTGTCCTGACTATTGGAAGGGCGATCCACATAGACAACCGGCAAATCTCCAAGTTCCTCATAATTTCTCATTCCGGAAATCAACACAATTCCGCTGACATTCTGTGCTGTTAAAGACTGGATGTGTTTACTTTCCAGCTCTTCGGATTCATTTGTATTGCAAATCAGGCAGGAATATCCTCTTCGAAATAAATCCATCTCCAAATGAAGGACTAAATTTGCAAAATGCGGGTTCGTAATATCCGGTACAATGATTCCTACTACGCGGGTACGGCTGGTTCGCAATCCCTTCGCACTCATATTCGGGATATAATCGTTTTCTCGGATCACACGGCGCACACGTTCTTCCGTTTCCCTTGAAAAGCGACCATTCTGATTGATCACACGCGAAACGGTTGCCGTAGAAACGCCGGCCAATTTGGCAATTTCTTTAATACTTTTCGCTTTTTCCATGACGGCTTCCTCTTTCTTTTATCATACCTAAATATCATACTGATTCGCGCGTATTTTTGCAAGATCCTTTTTAAGATAAAATTGTCGTCAGAAATTAAATTTCTGACGACAAAAGCCAATATAAACCAATATTTCAATAAGAAACGACCTTAGTTCCATATGGAATATTATCATAAATCCATTTTGCATTTTCCAATTTTAAACGGACACATCCATGTGAAAGTGCCATTCCAACCCGATCATCCATCGGGTAATCAGGCGTTGGATACTGATAATACAAAGTGGAATGAAACAGAAAGTCTTCATAAAACTGTGTATAGTAAAAGCATCTTGCAGAACCGGAATCAAAATAATATCCCTTAGACGATGTAGAAAATTCTCCAGTAATTGTAGGGGTTCCCGGCGCTCCATTTGCGCAATCCCATGTATAAAGGCGGTTCCAGTTTCCGGACCATCCATAAAACACGGAAACTTTATGCACACTCGTATTGACAAGGATTAAATAATTGGTATCACTGCTATACCCTTGTGCACGCGCTTCCATCTCTGCAATTTCAGGCGGTACATCCATCAAAACGCCATCATTATCCGCATAATAAATGGTACCGTTGGGAGCGCGATAAGTTCCGCGTACTTCATATCCTGTATCTTCTCGGCCGTAATACTTTTTTCCATCTGCAGTAAACGCACCAATTATGGCACCAGGATGTCCTGAGACTGCAGAATCATTTAAATAATAGCGTTGCAAAGTTCCGTTATCATATTCCGATGTGATAAACCAACCGGTCGTCTCTTGCAAATGGCCTTCTTGATCTGCAAGAAACATCTGTCCGCTAATTACCTTTTTTCCTCTTAAAACATGGCCTTCATCCGGAATTCCATAATAGGAATATCCGTTTAAATCAAAGAACCCCGTTTTAACAGTCGAATAATTTCCGGTTGGATTTTCCAGATAATAGCGTTCTGTAACCCCATCATACTGACTCGTCTCAAGCCATCCAGTTTGAGTCAGCAGTTTCCCGTCACTATTCGCAAGATAAAAATGTCCATCCGGAGCTTTATACTTTCCGCAGACAAAATATCCTTTATCTTCCCGACCGTAATAATAAGTCCCATTCACGCTGAAAAGCCCAGTCTTGACTGCATGAGTCTGCGTATCAATATAATACGGTGCCCAATAGCCGTCATAGTCCGGAGTTACAAGCAAACCGGATTTTCGCAAAGTGCCGTCACTATTTGCTAAGTAGGTCTTTCCGTCCGGTGCCTTATATTTTCCGCAGGCAAGATATCCTTTATCTTCCCGACCGTAATAATAAGTCCCGTTTATGTTGAAAAGCCCAATCTTGACTGCATGGGTTTGCGCATCAATATAATACGGTGCCCAATAGCCATCATAGTCCGGAGTTATCAGCAAACCAGAATTCCGTAAAGTACCATCACTATTTGCTAAATAAGTCTTTCCGTCCGGTGCTTTGTATTTTCCGCAAACGAGATATCCTTTATCTTCCCGACCGTAATAATAAGTCCCGTTCACGCTGAAAAGCCCTGTTTTAATTGCATGGGTGTTAGGGTCGATATAGTAAGGTGCCCAGTAACCATCATAGTCCGGAGTTACAAGCAAACCGGATTTTCGCAAAGTGCCGTTGCTGTTGGCTAAGTAAGTATTTCCGTCCGGTGCCTTGTATTTTCCGCAAACGAGATATCCTTTATCTTCCCGACCGTAATAATAAGTCCCGTTCACGCTGAAAAGCCCTGTTTTGATTGCATGGGTGTTAGGGTCGATATAGTAAGGTGCCCAGTAGCCGTCATAGTCCGGAGTTATTAACAAACCAGGATTTCTTAAAGTACCATTGCTGTTTGCTAAGTAAGTCTTTCCGTCCGGTGCTTTGTATTTTCCGCAGGCAAGATATCCTTTATCTTCCCGACCGTAATAATAAGTCCCGTTTATGTTGAAAAGCCCTGTTTTGATTGCATGGGTGTTAGGATCGATATAGTAAGGTGCCCAATAACCATCATAGTCCGGAGTTATCAGCAAACCGGATTTCCGCAAAGTGCCGTCACTATTTGCTAAGTAAGTATTTCCGTCCGGTGCCTTGTATTTCCCGCAGACAAGATACCCTTTATCTTCTCGACCGTAATAATAAGTCCCATTCACACTGAAAAGTCCGGTCTTGACTGCATGGGTGTTAGGGTCAATATAGTAAGGTGCCCAGTAACCGTCATAGTCTGGGGTTACAAGCAAACCAGGATCTCGTAAAATCCCATCGCTGCTTACTAAATAGAGATTCCCATCGTCCCCCTTTTGCTTGCCGCCGCTCAGAATCGTTCCATCTGCCTGCGCATAGCTAAAGCCTTTTTCTGTCTGAAACAGTTCTTTTGTCTTTCTGACTCCTGTCTGGGAATCCAGATAATACTTCTTTCCGTCCAGCTGTAGCCAACCTTTTTGCTTCTGTCCATTCTTGTAATAATAGACAGCTCCACTTTCTGTTTTCCAGCCATCAGAAACTGGCGGAGTCACTGTCTGCAACGATTCTTTTGATGAGGGAGTCCCTCCTACATCTGAAGATGGATTCCCACTTACGCTCGAAGAAGCCGAGGAAACCGTATTTTGTTCACTTGTGCTCTCAGAAGATGAAGATAAGCTTGACGTTGAACTTTCTACTGCACTTGATGCAGAAGATACAGATTGTACAACTGTAGTTTCTACTTTTGGGCTTTCTGCTTCCTGCGCATAAGCGAAAGGAAGCACCGCCGCAGCGGTAAAGGTAGCTATGCTGACTATGCACAGCATTTTTTTAAATGCTTTCATCACTTTTCCCTACTTCTTTTTATAATATAAATATTTTAGCATAAATTTTAAAAATTTACAAAATTATTTTATTAAAATTTCTAAAATTTGTATATGTATCCAATTAAATCTATATGCTTTCGTTTTTATTTTTAGACAACATAAAAAAAGATTGCAAACCTACTATTCTAGGCTTGCAATCTTTTTTATTTCATTATGAATTTTATTGAACCTTTAGGTATTCTCCACAGACCCAGCCAACTGTTCCATCTGTTTTCCGAATCTGATACCAAACAACTCCATTTACAAGTTGTTGATCCAAAACAACGACCTCTTCATTAGGGGAAATTTGGCTAATTGGATCTCCATTCGGAGCCGTCTGTCTGACATTTACAGATCCCTCGGTTGCCGTACAAATTCCTGTCTTCGGCGATTCAGGAAGCCCGGCTATATTATACCGATCCAAATCTGCATCTCCGTTAATTCCGTCTATTGTTCCCTTAGAACTGTACTGCCAAAGAGAAGTCTTTACATCTGGAGAAGCAACTTCATATTGCGCATACCACATCGGATACTGCTCCAATTTGGAATAATCAAAATAATTTCGATAATAATCCAAGTTCGTATAATTTCCAGCAATATATCCCGCGGATTTCATTGCTTCAATAAATGCAACCGCCATATCGGTAATATTTTCTTTGGTCGGTTCAACTTTGTTGATTTTTTGATAATAGTTGTAAGAAGCATATTCAAAATCGTAAAATACAGGGAAAGTCAAACGATCTTTATAAGGAGTCAATGCGTTTGCAAAAACAGAAGCTTCCAGTTTGGCATCCTCAACACTCGTGGCATAACTAAACCAATAGGAACCAACCTTAATGCCCGCCGCAAGAGCCCCTTCGATATTTTTAATAAAATATGGATCAATTTGGGTAGAGCTATCCCCATAACCTGCTTGTATAATTGCAAAGGAAATTCCAGTATTTTTGACCTTATTCCAATCGATAACCCCTTGATATTTAGAAACATCCACTCCAAGCATTTTATCATTCAAAACGCCATCATCGCTAGAAGTATAAACATCTCCGTTCGGATTGGTATAGGTACCTCGAACAATATAGCCATAGTCCTCTCGGCCATAGTAGTTTTTCTCATCAACCATAAAAAGTCCGATCTTAACTGCATGAGTATCTGCATCAATATAGTATATCTGCAAACTACCATCATAGTCAGACGTAGAAACCCATCCAGAAACTTTCAACGTGCCGTCACTATTTGCTAAGTAGGTTTTTCCGTTTGGTGCTTTATATTTTCCGCAGACAAGGTAGCCTTTATCTTCTCGGCCATAATAATAAGTCCCGTTTATGTTGAAAAGCCCAATCTTGACTGCATGGGTTTGCGCATCAATATAATACGGTGCCCAATAGCCGTCATACTGATTTGTTACAACCAAACCAGAATTCCGTAAAGTACCATCACTATTTGCTAAATAAGTCTTTCCGTCCGGTGCTTTGTATTTTCCGCAGACAAAATATCCTTTATCTTCCCGGCCATAATAATAAGTCCCATTCACACTGAAAAGCCCAGTTTTAACTGCATGAGTTTCAGGGTCAATATAATACGGTGCCCAATAGCCGTCATAGTCCGGAGTTATCAACAAACCGGATTTTCGCAAAGTGCCGTCACTATTTGCTAAGTAGGTCTTTCCATCCGGAGCCTTATATTTTCCGCAGACAAAATATCCTTTATCTTCCCGACCATAATAATAAGTCCCGTTTATGTTGAAAAGCCCGGTTTTAACTGCATGAGTCTGCGCATCAATATAATACGGTGCCCAATAGCCGTCATAGTCTGGAGTTACAAGCAAACCGGAATTTCGCAAAGTACCGTTACTGTTGGCTAAGTAGGTACTTCCGTCCGGTGCCTTGTATTTTCCGCAAACGAGATATCCTTTATCTTCCCGACCGTAATAATAAGTCCCGTTCACGCTGAAAAGCCCTGTTTTGATTGCATGGGTGTTAGGGTCGATATAGTAAGGTGCCCAATAACCATCATAGTCTGGAGTTACAAGCAAACCGGAATTTCGCAAAGTACCGTTACTGTTGGCTAAGTAGGTATTTCCGTCCGGTGCCTTATATTTTCCGCAGACAAGATAGCCTTTATCTTCCCGACCATAATAATAAGTCCCGTTTATGTTGAAAAGCCCGGTTTTAATTGCATGGGTGTTAGGATCGATATAGTAAGGTGCCCAATAACCATCATAGTCCGGAGTTATCAGCAAACCGGATTTCCGCAAAGTGCCGTCACTATTTGCTAAGTAAGTATTTCCGTCCGGTGCCTTGTATTTTCCGCAGACAAGATACCCTTTATCTTCCCGACCATAATAATAAGTTCCATTTATGTTGAAAAGTCCGGTCTTGACTGCATGGGTGTTAGGGTCGATATAGTAAGGTGCCCAGTAACCGTCATAGTCTGGGGTTACAAGCAAACCAGGATCTCGTAAAATTCCGTCGCTGCTTACTAAATAGAGATTCCCATCGTCCCCCTTTTGCTTGCCGCCGCTCAGAATCGTTCCATCTGCCTGCGCATAGCTGAAGCCTTTTTCTGTCTGAAACAGTTCTTTTGTCTTTCTGACTCCTGTCTGGGCATCCAGGTAATACTTCTTTCCGTCCAGCTGCAGCCAACCTTTTTGCTTCTGTCCATTCTTGTAATAATAGACAGCTCCACTTTCTGTTTTCCAGCCATCAGAAACTGGCGGAGTCACTGTCTGCAACGATTCTTTTGATGAGGGAGTCCCTCCTACATCTGAAGATGGACTCCCACTTACGCTCGAAGGAGCCGAGGAAACCGTATTTTGTTCACTAGTGCTCTCAGAAGATGAAGATAAGCTTGACGTTGAACTTTCTACTGCACTTGATGCAGAAGATACAGAAGGAACAGAGGCCGACTGGACACTTGACACTGGATTTTCAAAAGGTTGTTCCGAACTACTAACTTCTTGTGCATTAACAGGGAATGTACACAAAGCAAGTCCAAACAAAATTGTTCCTAAAAAGCTAAGTTTTCTTTTATGTACGACCAAAGTGATTGATCCCCTTTCTAAAATTTTTTATAAAACGACTGCGCTTCGACACCCAAGACCCAGAAAACGGCTTTCCACAAGGGCACGGTCATAAGCTTTTACTCCATTCCCATCATAGGGATCATTGAAATAATAATAGTCTGAGTCATACCCGACTAAAACCAAACAATGCTCATTAGCAGGCCATGTAAAGGTTTCGCCGGTAACAGAATCCCAATAATCATAATAATCTACAGATTGAATTCCGGGATCTGTAATCATCCATGTCAGGGAAGGATAACTAGGAATCATATTAATTGTTGCCCAAACAAGGACGGGTTTTCCAACCGATACATACGATTCTGCCAACTCCTGCAAAGGAGTTCCAGTTGTGACCATTGCTCTATGCCCTTCCGGTAAAACCTGATTCATTGCATCTACAATGACAGGTGGAAAGCACCCAAATCCATCTAAAAGATATGGATTTCCAACAAAACATTCATCTGGACTAGGGCCAGCAAGTTCAGGCCACGAATCAATAGAACTCAAATCCGTACATGGGATACGAGAAACCCATTCGTCCTCAGAAATAGGAACTCCATAATATTGCAGCACCATATATGCGCTCACTAATTCACATCCAGTTGGGAAGTCTCCCTCTTGGCTAAAATACGGAACATTAATCTGTGCTGTATCGGGAACTGTTCCCAAAATTCCATTATGGTCTCCGTAATAACAGGTTCCATCCGGAGCATAATAGAGGCCAATCACAAGAGATCCATTATCTTCCCGACCGTAATAATCATGGCCATCCACACTGAATTTTCCCGTTTTAACAGTCGAATAATTTCCGGTTGGATTTTCCAGATAATAGCGTTCTGTAACCCCATCATACTGACTCGTCTCAAGCCATCCAGTTTGAGTCAGCAGTTTCCCGTCACTATTCGCAAGATAAAAATGTCCATCCGGAGCTTTATACTTTCCGCAGACAAAATATCCTTTATCTTCCCGACCGTAATAATAAGTCCCGTTTATGTTGAAAAGGCCTGTCTTAACTGCATGGGTTTCAGGATCAATATAATACGGTGCCCAGTAGCCATCATACTGATTTGTTACAACCAAACCAGAATTCCGCAAAGTGCCGTCACTATTTGCTAAGTAGGTCTTTCCGTCCGGTGCTTTGTATTTTCCGCAGACAAAATATCCTTTATCTTCCCGGCCATAATAATAAGTCCCATTCACACTGAAAAGCCCAGTTTTAACTGCATGAGTTTCAGGGTCAATATAATACGGTGCCCAATAGCCGTCATACTGATTTGTTACAACCAAACCAGAATTCCGCAAAGTACCGTTGCTGTTTGCTAAGTAAGTCTTTCCGTCTGGTGCCTTATATTTTCCGCAGGCAAGATATCCTTTATCTTCCCGACCGTAATAATAAGTCCCGTTCACGCTGAAAAGCCCTGTTTTAACTGCATGAGTCGCAGGATCAATATAATACGGTGCCCAGTAGCCATCATAGTCCGGAGTTATCAGCAAACCAGAATTCCGCAAAGTACCGTCACTATTTGCTAAGTAAGTCTTTCCGTCCGGTGCCTTGTATTTTCCGCAGGCAAGATATCCTTTATCTTCCCGACCGTAATAATAAGTCCCGTTTATGTTGAAAAGCCCTGTTTTAATTGCATGGGTCGCAGGGTCGATATAATACGGTGCCCAGTAACCGTCATAGTCCGGAGTTACAAGCAAACCGGAATTTCGCAAAGTACCGTTACTGTTGGCTAAGTAGGTATTTCCGTCCGGAGCTTTGTATTTTCCGCAGACAAGATATCCTTTATCTTCCCGACCGTAATAATAAGTCCCGTTTATGTTGAAAAGCCCGGTTTTGATTGCATGGGTGTTAGGATCGATATAGTAAGGTGCCCAATAACCATCATAGTCCGGAGTTATCAGCAAACCGGATTTCCGCAAAGTGCCATCACTATTTGCTAAGTAAGTATTTCCGTCCGGTGCCTTGTATTTTCCGCAGACAAGATACCCTTTGTCTTCCCGACCATAATAATAAGTCCCATTCACACTGAAAAGTCCGGTCTTGACTGCATGGGTGTTAGGGTCGATATAGTAAGGTGCCCAGTAACCGTCATAGTCTGGAGTTACAAGCAAACCAGGATCTCGTAAAATCCCATCGCTGCTTACTAAATAGAGATTCCCATCGTCCCCCTTTTGCTTGCCGCCGCTCAGAATCGTTCCATCTGCCTGCGCATAGCTGAAGCCTTTTTCTGTCTGAAATAGTTCTTTTGTCTTTCTGACTCCTGTCTGGGCATCCAGGTAATACTTCTTTCCGTCCAGCTGCAGCCAACCTTTTTGCTTCTGTCCATTCTTGTAATAATAGACAGCTCCACTTTCTGTTTTCCAGCCATCAGAAACTGGCGGAGTCACTGTCTGCAACGATTCTTTTGATGAGGGAGTCCCTTCTACATCTGAAGATGGATTCCCACTTACGCTCGAAGAAGCCGAGGAAACAGAAGCGCTGGTATCAGATGTTATTGCTGATTTCGATGACGTCGAAGGTGTTGAGGATACTTGACTATTACTCTCCGAAACAGATTGGGATTCTACTTGTTCCTGTGAAAAAGAAGAAAGTGCATTTTCAGATGACGAGGTCTGTTCCGCAGCATATACCGGAATCAAAGCAGTCCCAACGCCTAATAACGCCGTTACCAACATCATTCCAAATTGTTTGTGCTTCAAGGGAGAATGCCTCCTTAACGAATCTTAAAATTAATTTGATAAGCATAGCATAGATCTCCAAAATACACTTTCCATGCTCCCTTTGTGGTATGGTAATATCGCTCATATTCTTTTAAGCTTCCTATCAAAGAAAGCCAGGAAGAAAAATGTTTTTTTGAAAGAAAAATCAACCTCTTTTTTTCGAATACAACTGCCTTTTGAATTTCTTCAGCATCCCCGTCGGTAAGGCACGGATATTGGTCTTTTGTTTTTAAAATCCATTCATGCGCTTCGATCGATTTTTGGAGAGCAGCTTTTCTTTTTTCCGTATCATCAATTAGGGTCTTACGGGAAACTGCAGAAAGAGAATTGTTATCTCCGTGAAAGCGATACTGAAAAAGTGGCTGATGTAAGATTTGATTTTTTCCCAAAAGGGCAGCCATCATATTAAGTGCCCAGTCATGTCCTAAAATGGGACTTAAATGCTCACGATCTGCTTTCTGGATCACCGGACGCCGCAAACACATCGCGCAGCCTCGAATACGAGAGCAAACAATCTGGCTGTCAACTGAAACCGGCTCTAGGTTGCCTCCCTGATCTGTAATCGCATTTAAAACTTTATTTTCTTCGGAAAACGGATCTCCGTTACCGTCAATCAGCGTATATGCAGAAGAAAGTGCCATACACTCCGGATGAAGCTCCATATATTCTGTCATGACTTTCACTTTGTTCGAAAGCCATACGTCATCTTGATCACTTAGAAACACGATCTCTCCGTGCGTATGATCCAATGCAGAAAAAAAGTTCCCGTTAAACCCTAGATTGTGCTCATTCACAATCAGATGCCAAGTTTCTTCCAGATGATTTTCTTTAATAAAGCGCGCGACGATTTGTGCAGTTTGATCTTTCGAAGCATCATCGCTGATGACTACTTCATCAACAGGACGCGTCTGATGCAAAATAGAATTCAGCTGCTGTAGGATATATTTCTCTCCGCAATAAGTCGCCATCGCAACAGAAATCATTTTGATCTTTCCAGCCTTTCTTGTTCAGGTTGCTCGGCGCCAACCGTTGCCAAAGCAAGATACATAATAAAGCTCAGGGCATTCGCCGTAAAGAGCAATGGATTGGTCTGAATAGTAAGGAAAAAGCATGTAAAAGTTGCGAACCAAACCGCCAGTCTCCACGGCTTCTTTTTCCAATTTCGAATTGCATGAATCATCATGCTGACTACTAAAAGCACCCATGCGGCAAATCCTACGACTCCCATCTTAAAGAGCAGAGAAAGAGAGGTCATCTCGTAAGCATAAGGAGCAGATTTTCCCGGATATCCTTCAATGCTTCCGCCATAACCGCTGCCTAAAACCGGCTTTTGCAGCCAAGCATGAATCAGTTTTTGAGATTCTTCCTTCTTATAGGTGTTGGAAACTGCTGTTCCGATCGTATCAATATCTTCATCGAAAGCACTCTTCGGCGACGCAGAAAGGTCCGAAGAAGTCACTGCATTTCCGTTAAACGTATTCATGAGACGATTTAAAATTGTTCCATGAAAAAGGGTACCGTTGAGCAGCAAAACCGTAGCCGCCACTACCACAACAAATGCGAGCATTTGTCTCCAAACTTTCTTGCGGCCTTTATAAACAGCAAAAACAAAATAGATTGCCATAACCCCGAATCCTGCAGCAGTTCCTCCCCAAAGGGAACGAAGACCCGGACAAATAACGCCAAAGGTCAAAACTGCTCCAAGAACGTAATCTAAAGGCTTAAAGCTGCCTGCTTTAAGGAAAAGCAGCAAAAGTCCAATTCCTAAAAGCAAAGAATTGGAAAATACAATCCGCACGATTCCCCATCCGGAAATCAAATCCGCCGTCCGAAAAATCTTGCCAAAATGAACTCCTATGTAATTCAGAATTCCCTGCACACCATTTTTATGGCCGGTTTCATAAATCCAAAGGCCAATATGGATCACAGCCAAAACGACAATGGTTCGAAAAAAGATTTTTAAAATCGTTTCAAATTGAATCTCTTTGATACGAATCAAAACTGCCAGTGGAAAATACAAAACAAATACTAAAAGCATCCCCGCTTCTGAAACCGCCTGAGAAATAGAACCTCCATTCATTTTAGGAATAATCAGCAGCCAAATACTGTTAATCAACAAAAAAACGAATAAAACGAGGTCCAATTTTCCGATATAATGTCCCAGACTTTTAGGATCATGACGATTTCTCAAAGAAAATTGAATGTTTTTATATTTCAATGTAATAAAAATATGAATACACAGCACTACAAAAAACGCCGCAATAATAAACAGGTTAGACAAACGAAAGCTGATTGCTGTACACTGCAGAACATAATAAATAACAAAAAATACCAGCATAAAATTTGTAACTGCTCGGCTGATATTCCATATGTGCTGTAAATGGTCGGTTTTTTCTGTCAAAAAGATTCCCCTCTTATTCTTCCATATTTTTCCGCTTTAAAAAGAAAAATAATTTCTTATTTTGATATTTCATCCGATACAAAAATTTTGCAAACAACGCAATTCTTTTCGGATTTTTGGATTTTGCAATCTTTAATACTAAGTTCTCCATCTTAGAAGTACCGCCTGCATCTGCCAAAGCTTTTTGAAAGACCGGTTCTTCCAAATCTTTTCGAATCAGCTGCAGCCGCTTTTCGGCTGTCAGGTGGCATTCCGGCAAAAACAGATCGATCCATCCCGAAAAGACATATTTAATGTAAATGAAATTCGCCGTTGCAATCGTTTCTTTTCCAATCTGCGGGAATCTTTCCAGATACTTTATCAGGCTTAAATGCCTTTTTTTCAGAAATACCGGTTTTTCCGGATGGTAAGAATTCGTAATTCGCTTTGCGTCACGCTGCATATAATGATAAAAGCATTTATTTAAAAAGTCAACTGACGACAAAAAAGGAAGCAACGACAGATTAAACGCTGTATCCTCAAATATTTCGCCCTCAGGCATTCTAACTTGGCTGTTTTTTAGAATCTCTGTCCGATATAATTTATTCCACGCTGGATCGAACAAAAAATTCCGCTTGAGAGAAACCATTCGCTCCGCAATCCCAACCGGATCCGACAAAAACGCTTTTTCCGGAAGATTACAGGTACGGTCTTCCAGTTTTCCATCCTTCACCACATCTACATAATATCCAAAAAGAATTAGATCCGCTCCGCTTTCCTGTGCTGCCGAAACAGTCTGTTCCAGCGTATCCGGCTCCAGAAAATCATCAGAATCCACAAACAAAAGATATTGCGCATCTGCATGATCGATCCCAACATTTCTTGTATGAGAAAGGCCTCTGTTTTCTTTATGAATCACCGAAATGCGAGAATCTTTTTTTGCATATTGGTCGCACAAACTCCCGCTTTTGTCGGTGGAACCATCATCTACCAGCAACAAAGAAAAATCAGAAAATGTCTGCTGCAAAATAGAATCCACACAGGCCGGCAAAAACTTTTCTACATTATAAACCGGTACGACCACATCTACCTGAGCCATAAAATCCCCCTAAAATTTATTTGCCACGAAATACCCGTCGGCTCTCATGCAGGACAGAACGGATACTTTTACGGAAGATAAGCAGATAGCCGCCATAAAGCGCTACATAACAAACAAATCCAACCGCCGAAGGTAAAAGCCATGTAAAACAGACAAATCCCACCGAAAGAATACTTTCGGTGAGAACACTGCGCAAAAACGGCAACTCCAAGAAACGGGACAGAACCCATTCGGAAAGGATCTCACGAAAAGCCACTGAAACCACCATAAATACAATAATCATGTAAATATTGTGGAAAACATATCCTCCCAACAAACTCAATCCAATGCTGACCCCAAAGCTGATTCCATTGATCCACAAAAGGGTCCGCTCCAGGCGAAGCACTTTCATATAAGTGGTACAGAGCAGATTCATCTTGCTGTCAAAAGTACACAACGGCAAAAGCAGAACCAAATAGGTAAGACTCTCCGTATACTGCGGTAGCCATCTGCTCAAAATCACTTTCACTGGAATGTAGAACAGGAATGCTCCCGGCAAAACCAGATCCAGAAGGTCCCGAACCAACGAATAAAACTTTTTTAAATTCTTGTCATTTGCCTGCCGCAAAACCGGAAACAGCACCATACTGGCCTGTGAAATGAAGAGCAGAAAGAAGTTTGCCAAAGAAACTGAAAAAGAAAATTTTCCGAAGGCATTAATCCCCCAGAGATTATCAACAACAAAGCGCCCACTGCCTAGAATCAGCATGCTTGCAATATTGGAAAGCATGAGCGTAATGCCGGTAAATACATTGATCTTCACTTCCGGCATTGCCAGAGCAATCGGAACCCCTTTATGGAAAACCATATCTCTGCCCTTGATCACGGTATAAATAAAACTGATCGTCTTACCGGTCAAATACAGCAAAATAAAAGGAACAAAGCTGCGTTCTTTATAAAAGAGCAGCACTAAGACTGCAACAATAAAGGACATCTTATCGATCAGGACGGAAGTAGAATAAACATTCACCCGATTCGTTGCCTGAAAGACATAGCAAAGCATTCCGCCTACATTGCCGACCACCATATAGGCAAACGTAATATAAAGGACAAACTGACGATTCGGATCAGGAACCTGCGTCATCGTATAGATAACACCAAAAATCGTCAAAATGATCTGAAATGCTGCTGAAATCCAAAATTCTGTGCAAAGCAAAGAATCATCTAGATCTTCATAGCGTTTTCCGCCATAACGCAGATAGATGCCATCGATAAAACCGAACGAAAAGAACCCCACATAGGAAACATAAAACAGAAAGAGCTGCCAATAGCTAAACTGTTCTTCCCCGAGAATCTTTGGAACGACCAGAGACATCATCATGCTCAGCAAAAGAGAAATTCCTTGAACCGCAAACGCATAAATCAGATTGTGCATCACGGCCTTAATGCCGGAACGTTTTTCAGACATGAAATTGAACTCCTAAATGTTTAAAATCAGGATGCTTTTGATCTTTATCGCTCAAAAGAAGCTTCATATCTTTAGAGATCGGCCATTTTACTCCAACTGTTGGATCATCCCATTTAAGGCCGCCTTCATCTTCAGGGTGATAATATTCATCACATTTATAGGTGAATTCCGCTTCATCAGAGAGCACCAAAAATCCATGAGCAAAGCCACGCGGAATATAAAACTGACGCTTATTTTCAGCCGACAGGATCACACCGGTCCACTTTCCATAAGTAGCACTGCCTGCACGAAGATCGACCGCTACGTCAAAAACTTCTCCGGAAACGACCCGGACCAGCTTTCCCTGCGGATGATTCTTTTGAAAATGAAGTCCGCGTAAAACTCCCTTGGTGGATTTGGACTGATTGTCCTGCACAAAAGTCATACCAAGACCTGCCGCTTTAAACTCTTCATATTCATAGGTCTCCATAAAATAGCCGCGTGAATCGCCAAAAACAGTTGGCTCAATGATATAAACACCTGAAATGTCAGTCTCTGTAAAACGAAATTTTCCCATTTTGACTCTGCCTCCAAAAATTAAAGCTTTTTACTGTCCCGCCGTCCGCGCACAATCGCGCAAATCTTTGCGCATTTCTGCTTTTCAAACAAGACTTTCATCATCAGCCAATGCTTTACCTCATGCTTTTCCTGCGAAAGATCGGAAAGATCCTCTGCATACTTCCGAATATAATAAGCGGAATTTCTTGCATAGTAATAGGTTCGCATCGGAGAATGATTATAAACATAAATTTTCTTCTGCAATCTTTTGATACGCAGAAGCTTTCCAAGATTCTCTAAAAAATCGACTTCATCCGCCCTACCGAGCTGTTGATGAAGGCAAACAGAATTGACACGCAAAATCCGATAGCCGCGCTTTTTCAGGCGGATACAAAAATCATAATCCACATAATCGATAAAAAGCCGCTCATCAAATCCGCCGATTTCTTTCCATGCTTTTACTGAAGTCATCCCGGCAGAAGTAATACAGCGTTCTACTTCCGTAAAAGGTTCTTTAAATTCAGGTAAAGAAAGGGATTCTCCTTTTTTTTCATAGAGAATCACCGGCGTAAAAATTCCGACATTTTTCTGCTCGATCTGCGAAAGATAAGCACTAACCAGATTTTCCTCACAGACAGAATCCTGATCCAAAGTTATGACCCACTCAAAACCATCTTTTTCGGCCATCTCCATACAAGCATTGAGTGCTGCAGCGATCCCTTTATTTTCTCCCAATGGAATCAGCGAGACTTTTTTAAAAGAAGATAAAAAGCTTTGTACCGCAGATAAATTTTCAGAACCGTTATCCGCAAGATATAAATGATCCACCTGTGGAGAAATATGCTTCAGATTCTGTTCCAAACGGGGAAGTTCCGGATTATAGAGAACGATTCCCGCAGCAATTTTGGAATTCATCGATTTGCGTACATCCTTTTATAATAATTCTGATAGTCACCGGAAGTCACATTCTTCATCCAGTCTTCGTGGTCAAGATACCACTGAAGCGTCTTTTTAATTCCGACTTCAAACGTCGTCTCTGGATACCAGCCAAGCGCATTTTTAATCTTAGTCGGATCAATTCCGTAGCGGCGGTCGTGTCCTTTACGATCCGTCACATGGCGAATCAGATCTTCGCTTACTGTATCGTCGACATGCTCTTTAATATATCCAATAATTGTCTTAACAATAAAAATATTCGGCCGCTCATTATGACCGCCAATATTATAAACCTCACCCAAAACGCCGCCGCGAATGACCATATCAATCGCCTTGCAGTGATCTTCTACATAAAGCCAGTCGCGAACCTGCATGCCATCTCCGTAAACCGGAAGTTCTTTATGGCCCATGGTATTATTCATAATTAACGGAATCAATTTTTCCGGAAACTGGTAAGGCCCGTAGTTATTGGAACAGCGGGTAATATTCATCGGAAAATGGTAAGTATCAAAATAAGCCTTCACAAAAAGGTCTGCCGAAGCTTTGCTCGAAGAATACGGGCTATGCGGGCAAAGCGGCGTCGTCTCCATAAAGAATCCTTCTTTGCCCAGAGCTCCATATACCTCATCTGTTGAAACCTGCAGATATTTAACCCCTTCGCGGTATTGATCGTCTCCGATCAGCCATGCATTTTTTGCGCAGTTCAAAAGGTTGACCGTACCGAGTACATTGGTCTCCACAAAAATTTCCGGATTGGAAATGCTGCGGTCCACATGGCTTTCTGCTGCAAAGTTGACAACATAATCGATCTGATTCTCTTTAAAAACTTTTGTCACTGCCTCTTTATCACGAATATCGGCTTGTACAAAAGAATATCTTGGATCATCTTCAACCTCTTTGAGATTTTCCAGATTTCCTGCATAAGTTAATTTATCCAGATTAACGATCGAAATGTCGTCATATTTTTTCAGCATATAATGAATAAAGTTTGAACCGATAAATCCGGCACCACCGGTTACCAAATAGGTTTTTTTCATTCGTATCCCTCTCGTTTCTTTTAAGCTTTTTCGTTGATTTCAGTCAAATAGCGGCTCAAAGCATCCTGCCAAGTCGGCAGCCTATGAAACCCATTTTCCACCAGTTTATCCTTGGACATTCTGGAATTTTCCGGGCGATGTGCTTTTGCGGGATACTGATCGCTTGGAATTGCGTTCACCTTTGTAGAACGCCCTGACTGACGAAAAATCTCTTTAGCAAAATCAGCCCAGCTGCAATAGCCTTCATTGGTTGCATGGTAAACGCCATACTTTTCCGTTTCGGCCATATCGCAAAGAAGCGGTGCCAAGTCCGCTGTATAAGTAGGAGAACCGATCTGATCGCAAACGACCGAAACTTCATCATGCGTTTCGGACAAGCGCAGCATCGTCTTGATAAAGTTGTTCCCATTCTTGCCGAACACCCATGAGATCCGGACAATAAAATAGCGGTTAAGCAGCGCTTGTACCGCCTTTTCACCTTCCAGTTTTGTTTGGCCGTAAACACTCAGGGGGCCGGTGGGATCGTCGGGCTCATAGGCATGGTCCCCCACGCCCGGAAATACATAATCCGTGCTGATATAAATCATCTTTGCATTGAGTTCTTTACAGACTTTTGCAATATTTCGAGGTCCTTCTGCATTGACTTTGCGACAAAGATCAAGCTGTTCTTCCGCACGATCCACCGCTGTAAACGCAGAACAATGAATCACTGTATCCGGATGATATTCCTTGATAAACTTTTCTGTTGCCTCTAAGTCTGTAATATCAAACTGCTCCAGATCAGCCCCGATGCAGTCAATCTTCCTGCTCTTGAGCACTTTCATCACATCATAGCCAAGTTGGCCTTTTACGCCTGTTACCAATACTTTCATAATCGGTTCCTTTCCAACAAAATCAATACCGAATTTTTCCTTCTAGAACTTTTTTTAAATGCACCCCATATGTAGACTTTCCGTAAAGATTGGCAGAGTCCAAAAGTTCTTTCGGACTGATCCAGCCGTTACGGAAAGCAATTTCTTCCGGAGCGGAAATTTGAATGCCCTGACGAGTCTCAATTACCTTGACAAACTCAGAAGCTTCATTGAGTGCGTCCATTGTGCCGGTATCAAGCCATGCATAACCGCGCCCCAGTGTTACCACATTCAGAGTTCCCTCTTCCAGATATATTTTATTTAAATCAGTAATTTCCAGTTCTCCCCTTGCGGAAGGCTTTACGCGGTGCGCGTATTCACAAACATGGCTGTCATAAAAATAGAGCCCTGTTACCGCATAATTTGACTTTGGATGACTGGGCTTTTCTTCCAAAGAGACAGCCCGTCCTTCTTTATCAAATTCAACGATTCCAAACCGCTCCGGATCCTCTACATAATAACCAAAAACCGTCGCGCCGGATTCCTGAGCAGCTGCTTTGCGCAGATGGTTTCCCAGTCCACTTCCATAAAAGATATTATCTCCCAGCACCATTGCACAAGAATCCCCATTAATAAATTCTTCTCCCAAAAGGAACGCCTGAGCAAGTCCATCGGGAGAGGGCTGTTCTTTATAAGAAAGATGCACCCCATATTTTGAGCCGTCCCCTAAAAGCCGTTCAAAATTCGGCAGATCATGCGGTGTAGAAATAATGAGAATATCACGAATTCCCGCTAACATTAAGGTGGAAAGCGGATAGTAAATCATTGGTTTATCATAGATTGGAAGAAGCTGTTTGGAAGTCACCATGGTAAGCGGATAAAGCCGCGTACCGGACCCCCCTGCAAGAATAATTCCTTTCATCAGAAAAAAGCCCCTTTCTTATTTTTTTCTCTGAGCTTTGAATTTTATAAAAGTGCTTAAAGTGCTTATTTTATGAATCCTTATTTGATGGAAGCGATGCCCTTTGCGAATCATTTCTCCATTTTTTAAAGTACAAGAACATCGAAGAAATCTGAATCTTCAAAAAATGAGCGCTTTTAGAACTGGCACGCTCCCAAAGATGTGTTACACTGGTAACCGGACAAAACAAAACTTCTCCGTACTTTTGGGCTCTTCTAGTAAGATCAGCATCTTCAAAATACATAAAGAAATCGTCGTCAAATCCACCCAGTTTTTTTAGAATATCTGTACGGATAACAGAAAAACATCCTGTACAAAAATCAATGGGGGTCGGCTTTGTCAGTTTTTCATTTTTCATGGTGTATTCTGCGCGCCATTTGGAAAACGGTGCACCGAATTTTTCCAATCTGCCACCCAGTAAATAGCGAATTTTCGGGCGACGTTTGGGCAGAAACTGCTCCGACCCATCCTCATTTAAAATCCGCGGCGTTACCATAACTGCCTCCGGATGGTTATCCAGATATTCACAAAGCTTTGGAATCGAATCTTCCTGAATGTTGATATCGGGATTGACAATTGCATGATACTGAGAATCAATTTTTTTGATAATCTGATTATGTCCGTGGCCGAAGCCTTTATTTTCTTTGGAACGCAAAACCGTTACAGTGGGATAATGCTGCTCAACCCATTCTGCCGTACCATCTGTAGAACAGTTGTCTAAAATGATCACTTGGCATTCTTCTGGTGAAAAAAAAGAAGTTAATTGAGAAAGCAGTTGTCCAATTTCCTTTTTACTATTATAAGTGACAATTCCAACGGAATATCGGTACATGAAACCTCCCCTTCCCTGATTCCTTATCGAAAACAGGTTTTGAATTTCGTGTAAAAATTTTATCTTAAAATGCGTAATTCACATAGTTCAACCAATATTTACAGTCTTATTAAGTATATACAAAATGAATTTCAATTGCAAGACTTATAAAATGAACGTTTTGTAACGTCAAAATGTTCCATTTTTTCTATTAATTTCGTCGAGAACAAATGCTTAACTTTATATTTTCATATTTTAATATTGTGCTTTTTATGTGTAAAAAGCTTCTAATTAAAGTGTAAAAAAATGTATCTTTTCATTGAATTTTGTAAAAATGACTTTTATAATGAGTACATATATATATAAAAGGAAAAGTTGCATTTTAAATTGTTCAATTGCTCTAGAAAAATGCCTTTTCTTTTTTCTGTAAAATTCTTTTTTAAGGAAGGCGGAAATTAAATGGATTCCCCCGAAAATGAATTTTCCACTTGGCAATCACACCCTATCTCTGCTCTCTCCTCGAGTCAGAAAAACATCTGGAACTTAGAGCAACTCTATTCTGGCTCTCCAATGAACATTATCACGACCTCTCTCTCAATCAATGGAACTTTTAAAATTCCTTTTTTGATAGAAGCAATCCAACTTGTTTTAAAAAGCGATTCCGCTCTACGCATTCAAATCCAGCAAAAAAGCGGGGTTCCTGTTCAATGGATTTCTCCGTACAAAAAAGTTTCGATCCCAGTATTCGATTTTTCTCAAACTGGAAAAGAAGGACTTTTATCCTGGGAAAAAGCAGTGGCTCATGAAGCATTTCCAATCAATGACCACCCGCTTTTTTATTTTTCTGTCTTTAAAGCCGGAGAAACAAGCGGCGGCGTACTTTTTAAAATTCATCATCTGATTTCGGACGGTTGGTCTCAAATGCTGATTGCTAACCGTATCGCTTCCATTTATCAAGCACTTTTAAATGGAGAAGTCCTTCCCAAAATCTCTTTTCCAGATTATTCGGAACATTTAAAGCGGGAACAAATGTATTTGGATTCCGAAATACAAAAATCTGATGAAATTTTTTGGAAAAAACAAGCTTCTCTTTTTAAGGAAAACAACTTTCTAAAAAAACAAACTCTTTCTGCAGCCAGCACTGTGGGTAATCGAAAATCTTTTGTCCTTACTGATAAGCTAGACAAAACATTAAAAGTATTTTGTCAGCAAAATCATATTGCCCCATTTCTGCTTTTTTACGCGGCACTTGCAATTTATCAGCAAAAGATTTCCAACTCTCCAGATATCTGCATTGGTGTTCCGATTTTAAATCGCCCAACTTTTCTAGAAAAACAAATGACCGGTATGTTTGTCAGCACCCTTCCATTTGTTTTCGAAATAGATGAATCCCAAACATTCGAAAAGTTGATTCAAAGTCTTGCCGTAGCCTGGTATGATTTACTGCGTCACCAACAGTATCCTTTTGGAAAAATCACAGAACTATTCAGAAAATCGATTCCTGGAACCGATCGAATTTTTCAGGTGGCACTCTCCTATCAGGATACCCATCTTATTCCTTCTAAATCCTCTTCTCTAAACTTTTCCGGGCACTGGTTTTACAGCGGCTGTCAGGCAGAAGCTCTGGTCATTCATTTAGGCAATTTAGAGGTAGGGAGCCCCCTCTCTATCGACTACGATTACAGAGTACAGCTTTTTTCCCAAAAAGAAATCACGAATCTTCATGAATCTTTAATAGAAATTTTAAAAGCAGCAATCGACTCACCGCAAGAAGTGCTTTCTCAGCTTCCGATTCTTCCAAAAGCAGAGCAGGAAAAAATTCTTTTTCAATTTAACAAAAATCAGGCACCGATAAAGCCGGGCAGTCTCTATGAAAATCTCTTGAAAGCAGCCAAAGAAGCTCCACAAAAGGCTGCTCTGATCTGTAAAGATACTGAGCTTTCTTTTCATCAACTATTTTCCATTGCGGAAAATTTTGCATCTGCAATTCATTCACTTTGTCCAAACGGTCATGAGCTGATCGCTGTCACCCTGCCAAAAGGATTTCTTTTAATTGCCGCCATGATTGGAATTGCTCAATCCGGAAACGCATGGGTCCTGCTCCCTCAGGAATTTCCATCGGAACGTCTGAAAGTTCTTTTAAAGGAAAGCGGAGCTGCTCTTTGGATCTGCGACGAAACGAATCTGGAAAAAGCTCCTATGCTGACAAAAATCCCTTTTCTGTCCGCAGAAGCAGTTTCTTCAAAAAAGCTTCCTCAAAAGCGTTACCGGTTTCTCAGGATTCGCTTGCCTATGTAGTTTATACCTCCGGCAGCACCGGTACCCCTAAAGGAGTAGAAATTGAGCAGAAGAGCCTCCTTAATTTTGCATCTGGAATGGCAGCTATTTATGAGGGCAAAACCGTTTTATCCATCTGCAATATCGGTTTTGACGCTTTTTTGCTGGAAAGTATCTGTGCCCTTTTAAATGGGTGTACTGTCGTTCTGGCAACACAAAAAGAGCAGGAAAATCCGGATGAACTTGCTCGGCTGATTCTCTCACAAAACGTATCGTTCCTTTCAACGACCCCATCCCGCCTAGCAGCCTATCTGCAAAATCAGACATTTGCAGATTCTATTTCGGGATTGGAAGGAATTCTCTGCGGAGGAGAATCAATTCCATGGGAACTGATCGAAACACTAAAGTCTAAAACCCATGCTAAAATTTACAATCAATATGGTCCCTCTGAAGCCACTATCGGAGTCAGTCTGCAACTCTTAAATTCAGAAAGTATTCTCACTGCGGGAACCCCCATGCAGAACTGTTCGCTTTATATTCTGAATTCTCATCTGCAGCCTTTACCGATCGGCATTTCCGGAGAACTTTTTATTGGAGGAGTATGCCTAAGTAGGGGCTATCGCGGCAGAAAAGATCTGACCGAGTCCTCCTTCTGCAAAAACCCATTCGTGCCGGGAGAACGTCTTTATAAAACCGGCGATCTTGCCCACTTTACTGCCGACGGAAAAATCATCTTAGACGGCCGGAAGGATCAGCAAATCAAACTTCGCGGCTATCGGATGGAACCACAGGAAATTATTTCCTGCTTAACTTCTCACCCAAAAATAAAAGAGGCCGCCCTGCGCCTTTTCCATCAGGGAGAATCTTCTTATCTTGCAGCTTATTACACCTCGGACTCCGATCTATCTGAAACACAGCTGATCACCCATATGGCTTCCTATCTGCCCGCTCCAATGATTCCAGCAGTATTTATAAAAATGTCCGTCCTCCCGCTCACTGCAAACGGAAAAGTGGACGAGAAGCAATTGCCAAAGCCGCAGGAACAAGTAGGAGATGCTTTGGCAGAAACCACCGTGCAAAAAACGCTGCTGCAAATTTTTTGCCATGTGCTAAAGCAGGAATCTTTAAACATTGACAGCGACTATTTTCTTTCAGGTGGAGATTCTCTCAACGCAATGGGAACGCTTTGCCAAATTTACGATCAGTTGGGCGTCTCTCTAAAAATTTCAGATCTTTACGCTTTTCGCACAGTACGCCGTCTGGAAAAGAAAGTACAGGAAGAGCGCTCTCAATATGGGATTTCGGTCTCTCAAAAGATTCAGCCCGCGCCGCTTTATGAGAGCTATCCGCTTTCTCCGGCACAGAAAAGTCTCTATTTTCAGTCTCAGCTTGATCCCCAAAAGATTTCTTACAATATGCCGGGCGCTTTTCTTTTTTCCGAAAAGCCGGACGAATCCTTGCTCGAAAACGCTTTTTGCGAGCTAATTTCCGATGAAGAGATCTTTCGGACTGCTTTTTATATGAATGAGTCAGAACCACGTCAAAAAATTCTGGAAAATGTTTCTTTCCATCTGCAACACTTAGAGGACGAAACCTTCCAAAAGGCAGCCGACCATTTTGTCCATCCGTTCGAGCTTGATAAACCGCCGCTTCTCCGCGCTGCACTTTGGCATTCTCCAAAAGACGAATGGATTCTCTTTGTCGATTCGCATCACATTATCGGGGACGGCCTCAGCACGCCGCTTCTTTTGCAGCGTCTCAACGCCCGCTACTGTGGAAGCCCAAAAGAGCAACAAAAAATCTTCTATAAAGACTATGCCTATCTCCTGGAAAATCGGAAATCATCCAGCTCCGCACACTTTTCCTACTGGGAAAAGGCACTCTCTGGCGTGCCGGATTTTCTGGATATTCCTTTAGATTTTGCACGTCCAAAACAGTTTGACTACTGTGGAGATTCCATTGAATTTTCGCTCAGTCATGATCTCAGCGAAAAGTGTCAAAAATATTGTCAGAAAAACGATCTTTCTTTCTTCACCTTTTTCATTGGAGTTTATGGGATTTTGCTCTCAAAATGGAGTGGAACAGAAGATTTTCTAATTGGTACTCCGGTCTCGAACCGGCCTGATCCCGCACTTCAAAATGTTCTGGGTGTTTTTATTCATTCCCTGCCATTAAGGATCATCCCCCAGCGCAAAAAGACCTGTTCTCAATATTTTTCTGATTTAAAAGAATCCGTAATTGGACTTCTGGATCATCCCGACATTTCCATGGAAGAACTGATTTCCATTACAGGCGCACAGCGTGATCTAAGCCGCAACGCTCTTTTTAATATTCTCTTCTCTTATCGGCCAATTTCTGAAAAGGCATTTCAGTTTCACGGAAAGCCATTAAAGTATCTGCCTATTCCTACCAAAACCGCAAAGCTTGATCTCAATATGGAAGCACGCGATGAAAATGGCCAATTTATTTTTTACTTGGAATATGCAAAAACTTTATTCCTCCCGGAAACAATTCAGCTTCTTTCCAGAAGCTACTGCACACTGGTAGAACGTATTCTGCAAGATGATCAACAGGAGCTTTATGATTTGAACCCAACCTCAGAGAGAGACCGTTTGGAGCTTCTCGTTCTCCCAAACCGTATGAGTATGCCCTATCTAAACGAATGTATGGATCAGATCTTTGATGAAACAGCGGCGATCATTCCAAATTCCCCTGCAATCCGCTGTCATGGGCATACCACTACCTTTGCGCAATTAAAAGCCCGCTCTGATTCTCTCGCCGGACAGCTACAGCAAGCAGGCGTAAAGCACGGCGATTATGTCGCATTGGCAGCTCGCAGAGACTCCGACCTTGTTGCAGGGATGTTGGGCATTTTAAAAGCAGGCGCTGCCTATATGCCGATTCTTTCCAATTTCCCGAAAGAACGCATCTGCTATATGCTGGATATTTCGGGTGCAAAGCTGCTTTTTTGCGATCCGAATACACAAAAAGAACTGCCAAACGATCTTCCCTGTGAAATTTTAACGATGACAGATGAGGTTGTCCCCCGTCTGCCCATCTCGGGACGTTCCCCGGAAGATGCTATTCATATTCTCTTTACATCAGGTTCTACCGGAAAACCAAAGGGAGCGGTTCTTCCCCACCGCGCTCTAGCAAATCTTTTGGGCACCATGCGGCAGGTTTTTAAAAACGTTCGTGGAGCAAGTCTCTGTATTGCCGGTGTGATTTTTGATACGTTTATTACAGAAACACTTCTGACCTTTGCAATGGGAAGATGCTGCGTCATGGCAGACGAAAACGAAATGCTTTTGCCTTGGGAAATTGCCCGTCTTGTTCGTGAAGAGCATGTCGAATTTTTACAGTTTACCCCTACAAGACTTCAGATGTGTTTAAATAATGAGGAATTTCTCAGTGTTCTGCCTCAAATCAAGCTATTATTTTCCTGCGGAGAGCTGCTGACTCCTCAGCTTTTGGAGTCCCTGCGAAAAACCGGTGTCGAACAAATTTATAATCTCTATGGGCCAACAGAAGTAACCGTTTATATGACCTGTATTGACATGACACACCGCAAAAAGATTTCCGTCGGAAAAGCAATTCCAAATTGCCATACCTATGTTTTGGACGAAAATTTGCGCCCAGTTATGCCAACTGCGCGCGGTGAACTTTATATCGGCGGAGACTGTCTTTCTATTGGTTATGTAAACCGACCGGATTTGACAAAGAACTCTTATCTTCCAGACCCGTTCTGTCCAGGAAGTCGAATGTATAAATCCGGAGATATTATTCGGATGCTGCCCGACCGCTCCTTTGACTTTGTAGAACGCCGCGATTTACAGGTAAAATTAAATGGTCAGCGTGTGGAACTGGACGAAATTGCAGGACAAATTCTCGCTTCAAAATTGGTCGCAGAGGCAGCTGTTATCGCAGTTCGCAGTAAAATTGCTATGGAACTTCGCGCTTTTGTCGTGCCAAAAGGAAGACAGTCTTCTCCCGATCTTTCCGCACTAAAATCATTTCTTTCTGAAAAGCTTCCAAAATATATGATTCCCTCTACTTTTATTGTTTTGGAGTCCCTGCCGAGAACGGCAAGCGGAAAAACAGACCGACAAGCTTTAAAAGCTTACCGGGTGGATTCTGCAGCCTCCCTTTCTCCTCAAAAGGACAGTTGTCCTCCTGCTTTGCCTCAAAAGGAGATTAGGCCTTCTTCCGATGGATCGCACGATTCTCCTACAGAAGAATTTCTCTTGGAAATTTGGACTTCTGTTCTCAACCGTGAAAAGTTGGACCCGAATGAGTCCTTCTTCGATCAGGGGGGAACCTCTTTAACCGCACTAACAATTCTCAGCCGTTATTTTCGAAAAGGTTGGACGATGACTCTGGCACAATTTTACGAGGTGCCCACTCTCAATGGTCAGCTAAAGCTGTTATCGAGAAAATCCGACAATTCTTCAGAAACAGAAATTCACAAAAAGCCGACAGGATTAAAAGTCTCCTCTTCGACAATTTCTCAAATCGACTCAGAATTTTCAGCTTCTCCAACCAAAAAAAGTGCCGTATTCTTAACAGGCAGCACCGGATTTTTAGGCTCTCATTTACTAAAAGAGCTTCTAGAAAATGGGTGTCAAAATTTATATTGCCTTGTGCGCGGCGGAGAACCGGAGCGTCTGTTTCAAATTCTCTCCGATTATTTTGGAGAACAATGGGTCTCCAAAAACAAACAAAAACTAACCATTCTGGACGGAAATCTTTGCCGTCCACTGATGGGGCTTTCGGAAAACACATTAAATGAACTGACCCACTCTGTCGGAACCATTCTTCACGCAGCGGCCGATGTCCGTCATTATGCAGAAGAGAACCATTCTCTCCGCACGAATGTAGATGGTACGGTACAGGCAATCCGCCTCGCCCAAAGGACCGGTGCAAAACTGCTTCATATTTCCACTGCCAGTGTCTGCGGTGATTATCTTCTGGATCATCCCTCAAAGGAAGTTCGGTTTACAGAAAACGATTTGGACATTGGACAAAACTGGGAAGAAAACCTCTATATAAAAGGAAAGTTCCTAGCAGAACAAAAAATATTCTTTGCCGCTTCTCATGGGCTTCATGCACAGATTTTTCGGATTGGAAGGCTCGTCGGACGCAGCCAAGACGGAAAATTCCAGCGCAATCCAAAGAGCAATGCTTTTTATGGGTTTTTGCGTGGTCTGCTGCTTTTAAACTGCGTTCCGGATTCTCTTAAAAATACTCCCATCGAGCTTTGCCCTGTCGATGAATGTGCAAAAGCAATTGTACTGCTCTCTCTTCATCCCAGCACAAAATCTCCTGCGGTCTATCATTTACTGAATCCGCATACTTGGCCGTTATGGGAACTAGTCCATACACTTTCTCCATCCGCTCAAATCGTGGAAGATTCCATATTTGAAAAACGAATGCTGCAAAAAATGGAGCAGCTTCCTGATCTTTTAATGGCTCCTCTCATGGAAATCTGGAACCGTTCCTGCAGCAAACCGGTACATATCATTCCCTCCTGCGAACAAACGGTTACGCGTTTACAACAGCTAGGATTCGAATGGAAAAATCCGAAACCGACCATTTTATTAAAGCAATTTCTTCAATTTGACTCTTAAAGGAGGCAAAAATTTTGATACCAGACGTTGTTTGTACCATCTTTTCCTTTTCAATTCTTGCAATTTTATTTTTCGTAACATATAGTATCAAAAAAGGAAATCTTCGTCTGATCCATCGGCTGTTTTTTACGCTGGCTCTTGCAATGGCCGTCTTTATGGGCGCCCTTTTGGTCATGCGCCTTACGAACCCCGACGATACTTTTGGACTTTGGCTTTGCGACTCTACTACTTATTTGGGAGGACCACTAGCCTCCACTGATTGCCTGCTCATCGCTTTGACCTTTATCAAAGGATTGGAAAAGTTTCCAAAACGCTATTATTGGTTTTTGGTCATTCCTGTCTGTACCGTAATTCTTGCATGGACAAATCCACTGCATCATTTGATGTATGAACATTTCTCCGTAATCCCCGATCAAATTGTTTTCGGCCCGTTTATGATGGTAAATGGAATTTACTGTTATATCTGCATGATCTCTTCGATTGCCCTTATGACAAACTTTGCAATTCACAATCATAACCGCTTATATATAAAACAAACTATCTGCTTTTCCGTCGGTGCCGCCGTTCCTTTAATTGTCAGTTTCCTTGCAACTTTCAGAATTGTAGATTTTCAGATTTATGCAACGCCGCTGGCCTTTAATGTAACGATTCTTCTCGACGGATTCGCCATTTTTTATTTTCATATTCTTGACATCAAGCCATTGGCAACGCAGCAAATCCTGGATTCTTTTACCGACGGTTATCTTGTTTTAAGTGATCATTACCTGGTGTTGGACTATAATAAACCATTTGAAAAAGTTTTCGGAAAAGCAAATGGGATTCAGGAAAATCAGTATCTTCCCAGTATTCAAGGAAACTCTTTGGACCGCTCCTGTCTTGTCAATTTACTAACCTCTTTGGGCACTTGCCGTCAAACCGGTTCCAATATCTCCTATGAACAACCCATTACACTCCCCAACGAAGGAGAAGGTTACCATCAAAAATACTACATGGTAGAAATCACTCCCCTCATTCTTCAAGATAAAATAGGCGGATTTTTGGCCTGCTTTAAAGACGTCTCCATGATGAAAAAAAGCATTCAGCGTTTACAGGAAAGCCAAAAACGTATGGTGGAGCAAGAACGGCTGGCTTCCCTTGGACAAATGATCGGCGGGATTGCACATAATCTAAAGACCCCAATTATGGCAATTTCGGGAGGAACGCTTGCCATTAACAATCTGGTTGATGAATGCTGCAAAAGTTTAGGCGACCCAGAAGTAAACGAAGAAGACTACCGCCAAATCTATCAGGAGATGGCCGAATGGTTGAACAGAATTCGGGAATCCTGTTCTTATATGTCTGATATTATTTCGGCAGTCAAAGGACAAGCCATCAGCATGAGCCAGGAAATACCAAACCAAACATTTGCTTTAAATGACGCAATTAAGCGCGTAGAAATTCTAATGCGTCATGAATTAAAGAGTAAAAAATGCACTTTAAAAATTCAGCAGGATTTTTCCGGAGAAGCTTTACTGCAAGGAGATATTAACGGTCTTGTTCAAGTCCTTAATAACTTAATTTCCAATGCGATTGATGCCCAAAAGCCAGACGGAGGACTGATCGAACTGTCTCTTAAAAAAGACAACCATGCCTTAATTCTTTCTATCCGTGATCATGGCACAGGTATTCCGCCGGAAATCATGACAAAGCTGTTTAAACAAATGTATACCAGCAAAGGAAGTTTAGGCACCGGACTGGGGCTTTACATTTCAAACTCCATTATAAAAGCAAAATTCAATGGAATTATGTGGGCAGATAATCATCCTGAAGGAGGTGCTGTTTTCGGTATCTCTATTCCTGCCGAAACAGTTACTTTTTCCGAGGAGGGTACTTTACAATGAGAAAACACCGCATCTCCGCACAACAAACTGATATTTCAATTCTTACACTTGACGATGATGAAATCATGACACTGACAGTACAATCTTATCTGCAGGAATTCGGATATCATGTAGACACCGAAAACAATCCGGAACGTGCGATCGAACGCATTCGTACTGGAAATTATGATATTTTGCTTCTGGATTATCTGATGTCTCCAATTTGTGGAGACGAGGTCGTTACGAAAATTCGCGCTTTTAACCAGGATCTTTATATTATTCTTTTAACAGGCCATAAGGACCTAGTTCCCCCGGTCAAAACAATTCGGGAACTGGATATTCAGGGATACTATGAAAAAAGTGACCGCTTTGATCAGCTTGGCCTTTTGGTAGAATCCTGCGTAAAATCGATCCGGCAAATGCGCACGATCCGCCATTATCAAAATGGTTTACAAGACATTTTAGAAAAAAGCCTCGAATTATTTCAAAGACAACCATTACAGCAGCAAATGGATTTGATTTTGGAACAACTCAAACGTTTATTTTCGATCGAAGATGGATTTGTTTATATTCCGGAAAAAAGTATAGGAACACTTTTTTCCGGAATCGGGAATCTGAAAGAGGGGAAAAAATCAGCAGATAAAATTTGGGAACAATCCCACAACAAACAGGACAATTACCAAATTGATTCCGAAAATCCGCTTCTAATCATCCCATTAGTTGATGAATATCATCAGCAAATCGGGATCATCGGAATTTCAAGTTCCACCCACCATTTTCCAGACCATCAGCTTTTACAGCTTTATGTCCGTCAGGCAACCGCCGCTCTGGAAAATCGTATGCTTCAAAATACGGTTGATCTGACAAATGCGCATTTGCAAAAAGCTTACACTCAATTGGAGCAGCAATTTGCAGAAATGACAAATGCAGTACGCTCCATGGTAGATGCAAAAGATATTTATACCTCCAACCACTCTGATCGAGTCTCTTATTATTCCGAATTAATTGCAAAATCGATGGGCAAAAGTAAGGAATTTGTCAAAAGAATTCGTATCGCCGGTCTTTTCCATGATATTGGGAAAATCAAAGTCCCTGACCAAATCTTATTAAAAAATGGTCCTCTGACTGATGAAGAATTTAAAGTAATCAAAAGGCATTCAAAAGATGGTGCCGTCTTACTTTCTTCCATTCGTTCCTATCAAACAATTGCACCTATCGTTTTAAGTCACCATGAACATTGGGATGGAACCGGATATCCAAATGGAATATCCGGTTACGAAATTCCCGAAGAATCGAGAATTATCAGTGTTGCAGATGCGTTTGATGCGATGACCTCTCACCGCCGCTACCGCAATAATTTGACCCTGGAACAAGCAAAGCAACAATTAATTGAAGGTCGTGGAACGCAATTTGCCCCGGAACCTGTCGATGTATTTCTGTCCATTCTGGAGCGAAATCCAAATATTCTTTCTGATTCCAACTCCGCAAGCAACCCCACTAACTTTTAAAGAAAAGGAGACAAAAATCATGCATTCTTATCCATATTACCCCACCACTTGTTATGATACTTTTTCATCATTCCTTTCTGGCATTCAGGCACGGTATAAAAATCAGCCGGCCATTACGGAATATGATCAGGACGGGGTTCCTCATACGGTTACTTACCAGCAAATTTATCAAACTGCTCATGAATTCGGAGAAGCGCTTCTTCAAAAAGGATTACAGGGAAAACACATTGCTATCGCTGGAGAAAACAGTCTGGAATGGTTGATTTCCTTTTTTACAGTAACTGCTATCGGTTCTGTCGCGGTTTTAATTGACATTGACCAAGATACGGATACGATTCGCAAAATGATTTCTTCTGCGGACTGCGATTTTTTGATTATGTCTGATTCTGTAAAAAAGCTTTTCTCAAAAGATGGCCCTATTTCACAAATGGCAAACGTCAGCATATGTTCGGACGACAAAAAAGCACCGAACAGTTTTCAGAGTGTTTGTGCACAGGGTGCCCAATTAATTGCACAGCAGGGAAACGCATTTTTAAATCTTAACACAAATGGCAATGATCTGGCGGTAATTGCCTTCACCTCCGGAACAACCAATGCTTCCAAGGCAGTTATGCTCTCTCAAAAAGGGATCTTAATTAATGCCGGTCAATCTATGGCGATGGTAAAATTCACAGAAAAAGTATTTACCTTCCTTCCGTTTTTCCATACCTATGGAATCACCTGCTGCGTTTTGAATGCACTGATTGCCGGCTGCCATCTCTGTATTAACGGAAACCTCAAAACGTTCCAGCGTGATCTTGCCCTTTTTGATCCTGGAACCTTACTGGCGGTTCCCCTTGTTATGGAGATTATAAACAAAAACCTGTCACAAGCTTTATCAGAAGCTGGTTTGCCTGAAAATCCGCCCGAAAAACAGCTTCTTTGGTTCCACCGAAAAGAAGAATCCGTCCCACCTGAATGGAAAGCAATTAAGCAGAAATGTTTGGGAGATCTTTCTCTTTTGATCTGTGGAGGCGCTTGTCTTGCTCCGGATGTAGTTGAGAGGATGCATAAATTCGGCATTGTTTGCCTAGAAGGATATGGAATTACAGAATGTTCCCCGCTGATCAGCGTAAACCGCAATAAGGATTATTGCTTTGGCAGTGTAGGAAAAGTTCTTCCCTGCTTCCAACTCAAGCTGCAAGAGGATGAAATCCTTGTGCGTGGAGACAGTGTGATGATTGGATATTACAAAGATAAGGAATTGACGGATTCCGTTTTAATTGACGGCTGGTTCCATACCGGCGATCTTGGAGTTCTGGATAAAAACGGTTTTCTACATATTACCGGCAGAAAAAAGAATTTGATCGTTCTGAAAAACGGAAAAAAGGTCTCTCCGGAAGAAATAGAAACCCGTGTATCTCAATTACCACTTGTAAAAGAGGTCATTGCATATGGAGCAAGCATCGGAGAAGTAAAGGACAATGCCAGACTTGCCGTTATGATCTATCCGGACCCTGACAAAACACAGGGAATGAATTCTTATGAGGTCTTGAACCTTTTGCAAAAACAAATTGATGAGCTGAATGTTGAATATCCATCTTACAAACAAATTCAGCTTGTCAACCTGCGCGAAACACCTTTTGAAAAAACCTCCGCGCAAAAAATCAAACGGCAAATTTAGAAATTGGAAGTTAGGAGGGAAAATCGGATTTTGGAAAATTTATTAAATACATTACAAGCGATCATTTATGAAATCACTGGGAAACAGGGAATCACCTATGAAACCGACCTCGTAAAGGATTTACAGTTAAATTCTTTTGACCTGATTAACATTGTCTGTGCCTGTGAAAAAAAGTTTCACATTACAATTGAGACACGGGAAATTTGGAAGCTGCACCGCATTAAAGATGTCATTTCTTATCTACAGGATAAGGGCGTACAATGACAAAAATTTTTCTCTTTCAAAAAGATCCGGATTTTTCGCTCGAATACGCACTGCAAAAATCTCTGCACCTTTTTAATCCGGATTTCAATTTTTATACCGTAAAATTAGAACATCAGAAAAGTGGTCAACCCTATCTAAAAGGAGTTCCTTACACGATCTCCATCTCACACAGCGGTACTTTTTGGGGTTGTGCGCTCTGCGACTGTGATAAAATCGGCTTTGATATTCAAATTATTGAACAAAATCGTGAAATGAATTCCATCGCTAAGCGGTTTTTTCATCCCGCAGAATACTCTCATCTATGCCGAACACAGTTTTCTGATTTCTTTTCCATATGGACCGCAAAGGAAAGTTATGTTAAATATTTAGGCAGCGGTATCGACGAAAATTTTTGCCGCTTTTCTACGGTTAATCAAAACGGATTTCTGCCTGCAATAAACGGAACTGCTCTTTATCCTATCAAGTGGAACTCCTCTTACCGAATTTTTTGCTGCGGCGGAAAATCAACTCCGTTTTTTTATAATTTTGCTCAAAAAAAGGGATGCTGAATTCATTCAGCATCCCTTTCCTATTTTATTTTCGTCATTTAGATTTCATAATCAAACGCGGTGCGCCCACAAATCATCTTTGCAACCAATGCCTTAATTTTTAAATGTTCCGGGTGAACTTGATACTGCTCTTCGTCTTCTTTCGAATCAAATACACACTCTAAACATAAATCATAATTTCCGGGTTTATAATTGGCCCCAACTTGTATGGATTTTAATCCATCAACAATTCCAATCAGTGAATTGAAGCGGCTGCGCAACAGTGCCGCATCTGCTACTGCATTTTTTCGTTCTGAATCTTTGAGCTTCCAAAGAACAAGATGTTTCACCATGGGTGGGGAACCTCCTTTGAGTACAAATCGACTCTAAACGAACTATTTTGTCGTCTAAAGCCGATTTTTACTATATCACATTTCATGAAAAAATTCTATGCTTTTTAAAGAACTTTTTAGATTTTTGTTTCCCTTATTTTTGAGAAGAAGCGGTCAGTTCCTTGCCGTCATAATCCACCACAATCGTGCTGCGCGGTGCAATTTCGCCGGCAATCATCTTTCTCGCGATCAACGTCTCCACCCTGCTCTGCAGAAATCTCTTAAGTGGACGCGCACCATAAGCGGGATCAAACGCCTGATCTACCACATAATCGCGGGCACGGTCAGTAAGGGTGACATCCAGTTCTTTATCTGCCAGACGGCGACGAAGATCTTCCATCTGCAGATTGACAATCTGATCAATTTCAGAACGCTGCAGAGGTTTATAAAAGACGATCTCGTCCAAGCGGTTTAAAAATTCTGGACGGAACTGCTTTCTGAGCAGTGCATGAACTTGATTTCTCGCTTCTTCGCTGATAGAACCATCCGCTCCGATTCCTTCCAGAATATACTGAGAACCCAGATTAGAGGTCAGAATAATGATGGTATTCTTAAAATCAACAGTACGGCCCTGACTATCTGTAATTCTTCCATCATCAAGAACCTGGAGCAGCACATTAAAAACATCCGGATGGGCTTTCTCCACCTCATCAAACAGTACAACACTGTAAGGATGACGACGAACGGCTTCGGTCAGCTGACCGCCCTCTTCATAACCAACATACCCCGGAGGCGCTCCGATTAAACGGGATACGCTAAATTTCTCCATATATTCCGTCATATCAATCCGAATCAGATTTTTTTCATCATCGAACAGCGTCTCGGCCAATGCTTTTGCAAGCTCTGTTTTGCCGACACCGGTAGGTCCAAGGAATAGGAATGAGCCGATCGGACGATTTGGATCCTGAATGCCTGCACGGGAACGCAGAATTGCATCTGCCACCTTTTGGACTGCTTCGTCCTGGCCAATCACCCGCTGATGAAGCTGTTCATCAAGACGTAAAAGCTTTTCTCTTTCGCCTTCCATCAATTTTGCTACGGGGATTCCGGTCCAACGCCCCACAATCTCTGCAATCTCCTCATCAGTCACGCGGTCATGCAAAAGCTGGGCTTCCTGCGATTTTTCAGCGATTGCTTCCTGCTTTTCCAGCTCTTTTTGCAGCTGCGGCAAACGGCCATATTTGAGTTCGGCGGCTTTATTTAGATCATATTCCCGCTCTGCCTTCTCAATCTGTGCATGGCAGTCTTCCAGATCACTGCGCAGTTTTTGGACCTTCTCAATAGACTGCTTTTCGTTATCCCATTTTGCCTTCATTTCTTTAAATTTCTCACGACGCTCCGCAAGTTCTTTCTGAATATCGATAAGATGAGCCTGACTCAAACGGTCATCCTCTTTTTTGAGCGCTGCTTCTTCAATCTCCAACTGCATAATTTTACGCGAAACATCGTCCAGCTCGGTCGGCATAGAGTCCATCTCGGTGCGAACCATTGCACATGCTTCATCAACAAGGTCGATTGCCTTATCCGGCAGAAAACGATCCGAAATATATCGGTCAGAAAGGGTTGCTGCTGCAATCAGTGCCTGATCCTGAATTTTAACGCCATGGAACACCTCATAGCGTTCCTTTAATCCACGCAGAATCGAAATCGTATCCTCAACGGTTGGCTCTTCCACCATGACCGGTTGGAACCGACGCTCCAGCGCAGCGTCTTTTTCAATATATTTATGGTATTCATTTAAGGTCGTTGCACCAATACAATGCAATTCGCCGCGGGCCAACATCGGCTTTAAAAGGTTTCCGGCATCCATACTGCCTTCTGTTTTTCCGGCGCCTACAATGGTATGCAGCTCATCGATAAACAGAATGATTTTTCCTTCGGATTTTTTAACTTCATTGAGAACCGCCTTGAGACGTTCCTCAAATTCACCGCGGTATTTGGCCCCCGCAATGAGCGATCCCATATCCAGAGAATAAAGCTTGCGGTCCTTTAGGTTGTCAGGAACATCTCCACGAACAATTCGCAGGGCAAGTCCCTCAGCAATCGCAGTTTTGCCGACACCCGGTTCACCAATCAGAACCGGATTGTTTTTCGTTTTACGCGAAAGGATTCGAACCACGTCCCGAATCTCTGTATCACGGCCAATCACAGGATCCAATTTATGGTTTCGCGCAAGCTCTACCAAATCCTGCGCATATTTAGAAAGAGAATCATAGGTTCCTTCCGGATTATCACTGGTCACTCTTGTATTTCCGCGCACACTGGAAAGTGCCGCAAGAAATCCGCTTTCGGTAACTCCAAAGGTACGAAACAGATCCTTTAACGTTTTGTCTGCTTTGCGCAGCAATCCTAAAAGTAAATGCTCAACACTGACATATTCATCTTTCATGTGAGAAGCAGCATTTTCTGCCTCATTCAGAGCAGAATCCACTGCCTGAGAAACATAAATTTTCCCCGCCTCTCTACCTGGTCCGGAAACGCCCGGCAGTTTTTTAATTTCTAGATTGACCGCATTTAAAAATGCCTGTGGATCCACATTCATCTTTTTCATCAGCTGCGGAATCAGACCATTTTCCTGCTGAAGCAATGCCGCCAGCAAATGTACCTGTTCAATCTGCATATTTTCGTTGGCTGTTGCCAAGCTCTGTGCGCCTTGAACCGCGTCAATGGATTTCTGTGTAAAATTCTGTGCATTCATAGCATCTCACTCCTCATAATTCAACTGAACGTCTAAAAAACCATCTTTTAAGTCTTTCCCAATCGTTCTGAATTTAGTATAATTGGGATTCATGAATATATTGTGAACAAATAATTAATTTTTAGCACTCTATTTAATTAAGTGCTAATTTACTTTTATGAAAATCCTTCCAGTTCAATCTTAGTCGAAATTAATCAAAAAAACAATCGGGGCAGAAAATTTTTCCACCCCGATTGTTTTTATAAAGTCTTAAAAATTTCGGTTCCGCGCGTTAAAAGCCATCGATGAATTATCAGCGCCAGTAAAAGTAAAAATGCACTTGCAAGGAATAAAAACTGTTGAATTCCAAGATGAGAAGAAAGCAAATAAAATGCGCCTGCCAATAGTGCCGTCAGCAGCATTCCTCCAAAAATACCACAAAATGCCGCCGCAGATTGCTTTACGATAATGGTATCGTTTTCCCCGTTCATCTTCGGAAATTTAAGATTGACCATCAATCCAAACTGTGCTACAAATACTCCCATTGCAAGGCCGACCAGCAAAAGGCTGATTGTGCTCAATACCGGCAAAGAAAATGCAATGCCCAAAAGAGGAACACTGATAATTGTGCTAACCCAACAAATGATCAAATTAAGCGCTGCCTTCGCGCGAAAAATCACTCTTGTTGGTACAGGGGATCCCTTTAAAACCCAAAAAGTATTGCCTTCCAGGCTAATTGATACACATGTTGTATTTGTCATCGAAAGAATCATACAAATTCCAAGCGCCAAGATCGGCACAAGAATCTCTTCTCCGAACTGTTGGACAAAATTAAGGAGACTCTGCCTGGCAATAAGCGCATAAACAGAAAATCCAAGCATCATTAATACGCCGATTCCGGTATTAAACAAGTAAATCGTCGTTCCAAAATAGCGGCCGCATTCTTTTTTAAAGAGTGCAGCAAATTGACTGTTGCTTTCCAATTTTTGCAAATGATAATCATTGCGGAGTACGTGACTCTGCATTTTAGAAAGCAGTTTCTGATAATGTGAACTGAGTGCCCACGAAATCAGCAAAAATGGTAAGAAACAGAATAAAACCAGCCATAAGAGGGAAAGAAAATTTCCCTGTAAACCATCCATAAGCCATCCAAATAGGAAAAGTCCGGTATGCAATGTCTTTTCAACTTGATTTGCATTGAGAAGCAGCGTTTGAAGAATACGATTGACCTGCATAGAACCAATCAAAACGACTGCCAGCAAAATGCCGCTGATTAAATTTCCCATCAAAGCACGATGACGGCTGTGTGCAGAGAGAAATGCAATCAGCCAGCCACCTAAAAGGGCAAGCAGAGACGACAAAAATGGTAGAAAAATAATGCTGATAATAATCGGAAAAATCAAAAAAGCACTGCCGCCGCCATAAAAAAGATACGCAACAGTTGCAGGGATCATCCAGAGCCCGCAGAACACTAAATTTTCAAGATAAAGTGCAAGCACTTTACTAAGCATCACCGTAAATGCCGAAACCGGCAAAGGCAGCAATAAATTGCTGTCTTTACTGCCAAAGACAAGACCACTAGCCGCAAAGATCGTAAATATCACAGAAACAATGGTTGCCAGAATTGTCATCATCGGAATTAAAAGCTGCAAATTTCCTATTGATGATAAAGCAGCTGCCAGCATAAAGCTATAAACTCCAGAAAGATACAGCGCTAAAAACACCATCAAAGCAAGCGCACCAATCCAGCCTGCCGAACGCTTTTTTCCGACAGAAAATGAGCGCAGCATCGCCTGAAAATTAATCTTTAAAAGAATCCCAAGCTTACGCATGCGGCACATCCTCCTTTTCAAGTTCCAGAAACACCTGCTCCAAGCTCTCATCACCAACAATGGAAGCTGTTGTATCCACCTTAATCAATTTTCCCTGTTTAATAATCGCAATCCGGTCACAAAGTTTTTCTGCTACTTCCAAAACGTGCGTGGAAAAGAAAACCGCTCCTCCCGTTTTGCATAATTCATGCAGAAAACCTTTGAGTAAAAAGGAAGCCTGTGGGTCAAGCCCCACAAAAGGTTCGTCTAAAATCAGCAGCTTTGGTTTGCGCATAAAGGCAGAAACCAGAGACAGTTTCTGTTTCATCCCATGACTGTATCCGCCAATCGCACTGCCCAGAACCCCTGTAATTTCAAACGCATCTGCATAAGTTTTAATCCGCTCTTCCCGCACTTTCGCAGGAATCTCATACAGATCTCCAAGAAAATTTAGATATTTGATTCCGGTAAGGAATTCATAAATATCAGGGTTATCCGGCAAAAAAGCCATCACTTTTTTGGCCTCTACCGGCTCCTTTTGAATCGAATGCCCATCAATGGTGATTTCTCCTTCGGTAAAATCGAGAATTCCCGCAACAGCGCGCAGCGTCGTCGTCTTTCCCGCTCCATTATGTCCGATAAAGCCAAGGATTTCGCCGGAATGAACCTCCAAATTCAGGTGATCCACCGCTCTTTTGCCGCCTGCATACGTTTTTGAAAATTCAGAAATTTTCAGCATAATTTTCCCTCCGGATTTTTCTTTATTTAGACGGTCATCTATTAGACGGTCATCTAATCGTAGTATATCATAAGCTTTTATAATGTCAAGTATTATCTTAAAAAAGAAAACGGAAAAGAAAAGCTTATGGCTTTCCTTTTCCGTTTATTTAAGTGGATGCGTTTCGTTTTGCCCGCAAGGTATCCGTTGCCGTAATGACCCCCTGGCTCCAACTTTCCGGGGTAACCTCACCGCTGACAAGAGCTCCAAAAGTGCCGAAAAGGCTGCTGCGAAAATCTTTCATATCAGAAGCACCCACTGGAAGAAATTCGTCCGTAATCAGCCTATTTGTAAGCTGATCCCCATACTGAGAATAAAACGCTTGATGTGCCTGATCAAGCTGCGTTTCGGATTTCGGCACGACGGTTGTCTCTCCAAATTGGGCACAAATCGCAGCTGCTTCATCGCTATAAGACCAAACCAAAAACTTTTTCCCCAACTCCTGATTCTCTGCAGCTGTTGGAATCCAGCATTCACTGGTTATCGTATAAAGAGTCTGATTTTTCCCGGATTCAAAAGATGGCACTGGAGCAAATCCCCATTCAAAACCTTCCGCCTTTGTCTCTTGTGCAGTCTGGTCGAGGATTCCGTTCTCACCGGGCATAAAGAGGACCTTATCTTCCAACAAAAGCTGTTCATTTTTAAGATAATTTTCATCATTTGCATTGGCAGGAACAGTCCCATCGGTATAAGATGCTAATTTTGCAAAAGTATCGAGCACTTTTTTCCCTTGATCCGAACTCCAGACGCCCTCTTGATAGCTGCACACATTAGACAGCAGTGTCGGATCGGTATTTTCCAGCATTCCGTAAAAGAAAGTTTCCAGATCTTCCGGTTTTGAATAAGCAAAAAGTGAAATCCCCTTTGCTTTTGCTTGATCGGCAAGAGTCCACATCTCGTCCCATGTTTTCGGAACCTGCCACCCATTTTCTTGAAACAGATGCTGATCATAAACAAGGCCGGCAGGACTAAAAAACTCAGGCAGTAATAGCTGCTTTCCATTTTTAGAAAATGCCCCATTATTAACACCCGGCAACATTTTATCTTTCACCGTTTTCTCTTCGCCCGGGATTACTTCTCCTAAAACATCGGAAAGATCAAGCATTCCATTGTTTTCTAGTTCGGTTTCCGTCATCCCCTGCGTGCGCCCAAGTGGAACAAACATCAGATCCGGGCAATCTCCTGCCTGTTTCATTTGATCCGTAAGCGTTTCGATTTCGGGATCTACTGTAACCGTGACTTTTACGCCGGGATTTTCTTTCACAAAAGCGTTAGCAAGTTGTTGCCACATGTTTTTGGCATAGCTTCCTTGGGCCACATTAATTTTAAGTTCTCCCTCTAATTTATTCTCCGAAGAAGCCTGCATACTTTCTGCAGAAAATGGAGAAGCTTGTCCGCAGCCGCTCAAAAACATCGAAAAACAAAGTGCCGCCGTCACCAATATACAGATTACTTTTTTCATCTTTATCCTCCTTTTAAAAGGATTTCTATTAAAGGGCCTTTTTACGGCCACTTCTTGTATTATACGGATTTTCCCGTTATATTCAAGTAAAAAGCCCCGATTTTTGCCGCTATTCCCAAAATAGTCCTCATTTTTTATCAAAATTGGCTGTAAAAACCATATTTTATGGAAAAAGCATCTCTCTTTTGATCCACTCCATCAAAAGATTTACGATCCGCTCTTGTTGGCGGGAAGAAAGTTCTGTGTGCTCCGGCACTCGGTACCATTTATGAAGACACCCGCGGCAGCAGCAGGCACAGGCATGCTGTGCAATAAAAACAGGATGTCCCCGCATAGGAGTCTGCTTACCATCATTTGGAATTTGTGCAGGAGCAAGCCGTTCCCGTACAAAATCCTGCGCATGGCACCTGATTGTTTCTATTCCTTTTTGTTTGACATAAAGCTTCTCTTTTTCTTTTAAATGAAAACGCGAGCGAAATTTAGAACGCTGTAATTTTTGCAAAGCTTCATCGATTGTCTGCATAAAAGATCGATCTCCGTTTATATATTTTCAAGGAAACAATAGCGCAACATACGTCCCATTGTCAAGCATTGAGTGAATTTGCAGTTGCAGACGAGCTTTCTTTGCAATATAATAGAAAAGATTTGATAGAATTTGGGGAGGATTTGATATGAATCAAAAACCTGTGCTTGTCGTGATGGCTGCCGGGATGGGGAGCCGCTACGGTGGTTTAAAACAAGTAGACCCTGTTGGAAAACACGGTCAACTAATTATCGACTATTCTCTTTATGATGCACGGCGTGCCGGATTTGAAACCGTTGTTTTCGTCATCAAAAGAGCGATTGAAAAAACGTTTAAAGAAGCAATCGGAAATCGCCTGGAAAAAGTGATGAACGTAAAATACGCTTATCAGGAACTTTCTAATTTGCCTCAAGGTTTTTCCGTTCCTCAAGGCCGCGAAAAGCCATGGGGAACCTGCCATGCAATTTTAAGTGCCAAGCCGTTTCTTAACGGCCCGTTTGCTGTGATCAATTCCGACGATTATTATGGCGCTCACGCATTCAGCGTCATTTATAACTATCTTAATACTCATTCTGCTAAAGACAATGTGGATTCCTATTGTATGGTCGGATATGACCTGCAGAACACCGTTACCGAAAACGGTCATGTAGCAAGGGGCGTCTGTGTCTCTGATTCACAGGGAAACTTAAAAAGCGTTACCGAACATACTCATATTGAAAAGCAAGGCAATCAAATACGCTATACAGATGATAATGGACAAAACTGGGGAACTTTCCCGGGAAACACAACAGTCTCTATGAATTTATGGGGCTTTTCCGGGCATTTCTTAGAAGAAGCAGAAAATCGTTTTCCGACTTTCTTAAAAAACAATCTTCTCCTCGATCCGCTTAAATGCGAATATTTTCTGCCGAGCGTCGTCAGTCAGCTGATCGAAGAAAAGAAAGCAGTTGTGAAAGTTTTGCACAGCCCGGACAAATGGTATGGCGTCACCTACAAGGCGGATAAACCAACCGTCGTAAATGCGATTGCTCAAATGACCCAATCAGGACTTTATCCGGAAAATCTCTGGAACAGTTCCATCTGATAAAAACATCTCAAAAATGAAAAAGAGCCGAACAGTGCCTTAAAAAGCACTATTCGGCTCTTTTTGTTATGAAAGCCGCTTAATAAAATTCCCATCCACCGAAAGACCTTCTTTTACGACCATAAAAGCCTGTGGATTTGCAGTATAGACAATATCTTTCAGTATCCCAATTTCATATTTGGAAAGCACCGTATAGAGCACATCGATATTTTCTCCAGTAAAACCGCCTTTTGCCTTCCAGCAGGTGATTCCCCTGCCCATACGTTTTAAAATCTGTGCCTCTATCTGGTCATTATTCGTTTTCGAAAGAATAATTGCTTCCACCCGAATATTCTGTGCATGAAATTTATCCATCGTAATTGACATGAACACAGAATAAATCACAGAATAGACCGCAACAGAAGGATCAAATAAGATGAGGCAAACCGCATAGATTACTCCATTGACGATCATATTCATTTTGCCCACGCTGAAATTCGGTTTTGTTCTTGCCAGATAGATTCCTAAAACTTCAAAACCTCCCCCGGAGCAGCCTGCCCGCAGATACATTCCGATCCCAAACCCGCAGATAATCCCGCCAATCAGGCAGTTGGTGAGTTCTTCCCCCAAAATCGGCTTTTCTGGAATTGGAATCACCGAAAGAAAAATCGTGCAGGCAGTTAAGGTAATCAGCAGTTTTTTAACGAAAAGCTTATCCATTTTCTTAACTGCCATAATCACCATCGGGATATTGAGAATATAATAAAAGATACCGGCTAAATCCAGCTGTCCGGACTGAATTCCAAAGCTGTTGGACAAAAAGGTACGAATCAGCTGTGCAATTCCCATCATGCCACCGCTGTAAAGATTCAGCGGAACAATAAACCAATTTAGCCCAAGCGCATAAATCGCAGCTCCGATTATCGAAGCCAACACCCGTAATTTTTCATTTCTCCGAAAAATTTCGCCAAATTCTTTTTTCATATTAATTCCTCTTTAATGGGTCATTTAATATGTCCATTTGGTACCGCAGAGGTACCGTTTTCGTGAAGATAGGTACTTTCAAGATCAGAAAGATGTAACTTTACTGCCAGAGGATACCGTTCATATGCTTGAGAAATCGCGTTGCAGCCTCCTTTCACCGCATCATCAAACCCACCCATATGCCACCGAATCGCCATTGCTTCGCTAGTCTTCAGCCGCAGAAAACGTTCAATCAGGAAAACCGACTTTTCGCCGTGACCATATGGAAATTGATCCTCGATCGAATAATAGGGTTTCTTTTCCCACTGTCCTGTTTGTTCATTCTTAACATTTCTTGAGCTGACTTTATAGAACTGAGCCTTACAGATATCGTGAAGCAGTCCGCAGATTGCAAAGCTTTCGCGGCTGTCGATTCCTTCCTCATAATATTTCTGCATAGTTTGATAGACGCTGACGCTGTGCTGCACCAATCCTCCGAGACAGGCACAATGATAACGGGTACTAGCAGGTGCTGTAAAAAAGTCTGTCTGCTGCAGCCAGCTAAGAAGCGGCTCGCTGCCCTGACGTTTGATCTCCCGTTGATAAATTTCAATAAACTCTTCTTTATATCCCATGGTAATCCTCCCAATATTTCAAAAATATTTTTTATTATACCACGGAAAATAGGGTTTCGCATCTTCTTCCATTATTTTCTAAAAGCTTTTCTTTAAAATCGCCAAAAAGAGCTATGTTTTTCCCTTCCTTTTTTTTATAATGGAATCCTAATTAAAAAATAAAAAATCATGAAAAGGATCAGTTAAATGACACCCAAAAATAAATCAATAGGAATGTTAAAAAAGCGAAAAAAGAGCCGAAAAATTATCCCGGCAACCTTAATGATGACAGCAGTTATCCTTTGTCTATTGCTTTTTTTGAATCAAGATTTGAATTCTGCTCCTACAAAAGAGACTTTTGCAAATACCAATTCTTCAAAAGCGGAAGAAGATTCTTCTCTCTCTCTTTCCTCTTATCCAGAGGGTAGTGCGCTTTCTAAAATTGCGCTTACTGCACAGACAAATCCCCGCTACTTGACAATTTTAGAGAATGCAAATCAATATCCGGACGAGCTGCTGACTTCTCTATCACAAAATGATGAACTTTTAAACTTTACATTGGGATATCCGGAGTGCAAAGGGACTTCTGTTTCTGGCAGCGACGCTTCTGATGTAATAGAAAATGGAGTACCGCTTTACCTTCAATGGGACCCCAGATGGGGCTATCTGCCATATGGAAACAGCATCATCGGCCTTTCCGGCTGTGGACCCACTTGCTTTTCCATGGTCGTAACCGCTTTGACAAAAGACGATTCCAACACACCGGATAAAATGGCGCAATTCAGCAGCGAAAATGGCTTTAAATCGAAAGACGATGGAACCGACAGCAGCCTTTTTACAAGCGGAGCGCAACTTTTGGGGCTCTCTTCGAAATCACTTTCCATGAGTTCTGAAAAAGAACTCACCGATGCACTGCAAAGCGGCGCTCTTTTAGTCTGCAATCTGGGACCTGGCGATTTTACAAAGCGCGGACATTATATTGTAATCCGTGGCTATGAGAATGGAAAATTTATTGTAAATGACCCGAACAGCAAAATAAGGAGCCAAACCACCTGGTCATTTGACCGATTGCTTCCTCAGGTTATCACCATTTACGCAATCAGCGCATAAATCATAAATATAAAAAGCTGCCATGATTTTTTGAAGTCATGGCAGCTTTTTCATTTTACCTAAACTAGAAATAAAAGATCAGGAAAGCGTCCCTATCGCCCGACGAATTGCGTCGCAGGATTTTCCAAACGCTTTTTCTTCCTCCGGTAAAAGAGGAAGATCCGGAATATATTCAATTCCATTTGCTCCAACCATTGCAGGAACGCCCGCATAAACATCAGATTGCCCATACTGTCCTCTTAGGAGCACTGAAACAGGAAGCATACGATGTTCATCAAAAAGCACTGCTTTTGCAGTATCGGCCAAAACTGCACCGATTCCAAATTCGGTGGAACCTTTTCCCTCAATGATGTCTGTGCCAGAAAATGCAGCGTCATGCACTGCCGCTTCTAAATCCGCCGCTCCCAAAAGCGCCGGAGAGTTCTTGATAAAGTCAGATAGGGAT